>SVIN01000020.1 GCA_015069495.1 Clostridiales bacterium | reverse complement strand
ACCACCCGTAGGGTGGTGTCTGTGGGGAAAGGTAACATGGCCCGTTGGTCAAGCGGTTAAGACACCACCCTTTCACGGTGGTAACATGGGTTCGAGTCCCGTACGGGTCACCAAAAAGCCTAAAAACGAAAATTTCGTCTTACATAATATTCCCTTTTAGGGAAACATAAGGCCCGTTGGTCAAGCGTTAAGCCGAGCTGCCCGTAAAGAAAAGCATTGATAATGCTTTTTAGGGGCGAGTTAAGCGAAATGCGATAGGTAGCATTGAGCGTGACCGAGGACAAAGTTCACCTTGCTTTGTCCGAGAACCACCCGTAGGGTGGTGTCTGTGGGGAAAGGTAACATGGCCCGTTGGTCAAGCGGTTAAGCCGAGCTGCCCGTAGAAAAAGCATTGATAATGCTTTTTAGGGGCGAGTTAAGCGAAATGCGATAGGTAGCATTGAGCGTGACCGAGGACAAAGTTCACCTTGCTTTGTCCGAGAACCACCCGTAGGGTGGTGTCTGTGGGGGAAAGGTAACATGGCCCGTTGGTCAAGCGGTTAAGACACCACCCTTTCACGGTGGTAACATGGGTTCGAGTCCCGTACGGGTCACCAGCAAAAAAGGATAGGTAAAATACCTATCCTTTTTTGCTGTGTTCCGTCCGTGATGCGCTCTTACGAGCGCGGTAGGTGATAGTTGAAAACCGCTTGATAGCGGTTAAGCTAAGCTGCCCGTAAAGAAAAGCAGGTTCTATAATAAATGTTGAGATATTTTTCTCATACCCCAACATTTATTATAGAACCGTTATACTTTAATAGAAAAAAACGCTTTTTCTTCTTTCTCAAAGGGCGGGGGGCTTGTGTTAATCACATAAAAGCCTTTTTGCGGACGGATGGGATATTCTGCTTTTTATTTGTGTTTGTGTATTTTACATTCATATCCCCGTCCTTTGTGATAAAAAATGCGTTATTGTCTTGACAATAGTATGCGATTTGTGTTATGATGATAGAAAATAAACGCAAAGATGGGGGCGTTATGAGTAAAAAACGTACAAAAGCGGAAATAGGTAAAGTTAATCCTTTTCTTTATTCTATTTTTTATCGGGTATTAAAACCCCGATATACCAGAAAGTATAACATTAAATATGACAATGCTATTGTAAAAGATATCAAAGGACCTGCCATTGTAGTGGCAACGCATACGTGCGACGAAGACCATATTCTTTCAGGGTTGACGTTGTATCCCGTTCGTCCTACGTACATAGTCAGCCAGCATTTGATTCATGAAAAAGCGAATGCAAAGCTGTTGAAGATGATGCACGTAATCACGAAAAAAATGTTTTCTGCAGACGTTTCTACAATTCGTAACATTATGCGTGCGAAAAATGAAAACGCTGTATTGGTGATTTTCCCCGAAGGCAGACTTTCTTGTTATGGGCATACTTTACCCGTGACGGACGGTACGGCAGAACTGATTAAAAAATTAGGCGTCAACCTTTATATTTGGAAAGCAGAGGGCGCGTACTTGACCTTCCCGAAATGGCGTGAAAAAGGGGATACGCGAAAGGGACAAATCAATGCCTCGGTAAAATTGCTGTTATCTGCTGAAGAAGTAGCGCAAAAGGGCGTGGATGAAATCAGGGAAATCACCGCAAACGCCATTTTACACGATGATGAATTGGCGATGGAAGGGGTGGAATACCGCGGCAAGCACATGGCGCTTGGCGTGGATAAAATTCTGTTCAAGTGTCCGAAGTGCTTGCAGGAAAATACGATTACTTCAGAAGGCGATCACATTCGTTGCAGTTGTGGGCTTGATGCGACTTTGGACAAGTATTACCGCTTGCACGATGCACCGTTTAGCCGTATCAACGAATGGTTCGAATGGCAACAAAATTCCATTGATATTGACAATGAAACCCTTTCCACTAAGGTGCGCATCGGTACGTGCAAGGAAGATGGTTTTATGGATTTGGATGCGGGTACGGGTGAAATTTACATGGATAAAGACGTCTTCAAACTGTCGGGTACGGTGCACGGCGAATCCATTGATTTTACGGTGAAAACGGAAAATATCGGCGCATTCCCCATCACCCCGGGCAGTCATATCGATATATACCATGAAGGCAAGCTGTTTACGATGTGTCCAGAGCCGATAGGAAAAGTTTCGGTGAAGTGGGTTTGCTTTGTGGATAAGTTTAACGAAATGAGAAAGAAGAAAAAGGAAATATAAAGCATTGACGAAAGAGAAAGTAAAAAAAGAGCTGAAAGGTTACTTTTTTATGATAATTGGCTGTATTGCCTACGCCATGAGTACCAGTTTATTTTTGGCGAAAAACCAAATCGTGGCGGGTGGGGTAACGGGGCTTGCCGTTTTGTTTAACTACATAAACGAGAATATTCCAATCGGTTTAATTTCAATCGCAATCAATTTACCCATTTTGATTTTAGGGGTAAAATTCCAAGGCTGGCGATTTATTGTTCGATGCCTGATAACCGTTGCAACGCTGGGCGGAATTACCGATTTATTGGCATACGTCTTCACCAATCCCATCACGAATGACGGGGTATTGGCGTCCATTTACGGCGGGATTTGTCAGGGGATTGGGATTGGATTGTTTGTCCGTTATCAATTTTCCAGCGGCGGGACCGAGCTGTTGGGACGTTTGATTTCCCGCTTTGTAAAATTCCTCAGCATTCCCGTTTGCGTTGGTTTTTTGGATGGCATCATTGTGGTTGTTGGTTCGATTGCAACAAATAATCCCGCAAATATGTTGCATGCGTTGATTGTGGTTTTCCTTTCCACGAAACTCTCGGAAATGATTTTGGTGGGCTTTGAGAAATCAAAACTTTGCATTATTATCTCGGATAAGGGGGAGAAAATTTCCCAAATCCTACTGCAAAACAGCCCGCGAGGTATCACGATGTGGGACGGTCAGGGGATGTATACGCATAAGAATCACAACGTTTTGCTTACGTGCGTAAAGAATCATCAACTTTCACAATTGAAAGAATTGGTGAACAGTGTAGACCCACACGCGTTTATCATTATTAACAACTCTGCAGAAGTGCGCGGGCAGGGGTTTAAATCTTTGCAAAAAGACGATGAAGACGATTATAATTAAATGGCAATCCTCTACTCAATACGAGTGGAGGATTCATTTTTCTTCCTTGTAAAAATACCCATCTGCTATAAAAGTATATAATCGATTAAAAAAATACAATAAAATGGAGAATATGCCAATAATTCCTCGCGAAAAAGTTTATAAATAATGCAAATTGGTTAAAAATTGTTATTGAAAAAATACTTTTGCGTATGGTAAAATTCATAATGTAATAGTGTCATTCACACTATACAACAAGGAGGAATCAAAAATGAAAGTATTTAAGAAAGGATTCACGAACGTTGCATTGGCAATTGCGTTAGGATTTGGCGCTGCGTTTGCGGGAGTGAGCGGCGTGATATCGGCAATTCGTGCAAATGCGGAAACCACGGCGTTGGAAAATGAATTTACCAACAACGGTCAATTTGTTGTAGGGTATTACACGGGAAACACTGCGTTTGCTTATACATTTGTAAACGGTGAGGAAGAAGACTTGCCCGCAGGTTGCAACGGTGCAGTTGTAAAAGCTGCGAGTTTAGTAACTGGCGGTGCACCCTATATAAATATTGATTTCACCGCGTCGAAAATTGCGGCGTCTATGGTAGAAAGCGTGGTTGCAAGAGTATATTCCCCTGATTATACTTCAGCGGATGAGTTAAGAATTAACAATATCAGCGGCTCGATGGGCGGTGTAGGCGCGCACGATTTATCTACGTGGTACGACGTTGCTTTGCCCATCGCAACGATTACGGGCGCGGATGGTAACTTGGGTTCGTTTGCGTTTGGCTTGCGTGATAAGGGTACGGTTTCGGATTATTTCTATATTGACAGTATTACCGTTAATATGAAAGAGACGACGAAGGTAGCCTTTACGGATATAAATGCTTTTTGGAATAACTATGCATTCAGCGATACCTATTGCTCAATTTTGAATTTTAGCGGCGGTATTGTAACGGGTAACATCGACGGTAACTATACCGACGTGCTTGCAAAGGCGACGATTGACGGTCAGCCCATAGATTCGGCAAACCTTTCTTTTATTTGCCGTGCTTGGCTTGACGGCGCTGCGGACAGTATCGTTATGCGTTGGGTAACCCTTCCTGCATCAGGTGCGATTTTCTGCATTCCCGCAGGTGCAAGATTTACAAACGGCAGTTCCGATGCAAACGTTTATGAATTTGCTGCGGATATGTATTTGCAATTAAACGGTACGGTTTGGCAACCGTATACGCCCCCTGTAGAACCTGAAATGCTCTCTGTAACGTATACCAATATCAACTCGACGTGGAATAACTATGCTTACGATGATGCATATTGCACGTTCTTGCACTTTGACGGCGGTATCAGCGGCAACGGCGGTTTGGATGCGGATTTCAGTGATTTACTTGCAAAAATGACGGTAAACGGTCAGCCCGCAGATATATCGGTTGTTTCGTTTAGATGCCCTAATTGGGTAGGTGCAAGCGGCGGTATCATGATGCGTTTGGCACAAATGCCCGCGGCTGGTACGAAGATTGTTCTTCCTGCAGGCGCGGCCTTCAATATCGGCGGTACGGATAGCAACACCTATGAAATTACAAGTGACGTAATCCTTATTTTTAATGGTACAACTTGGACAAATCCTGCAATTGTAAGCTATACCGTGATTAAGGTATCGGATCCTTACGAAGCAGAAACCTTGACGACTTATGACAATGGCGACGGTACTGTTACTTATACCTTGCCCGAATATACAAGAGAGGGTAAAGTATTGCTCGGCTACGTTGAAAATAGAATGGCAGAGGGCGCGTTGGTGCAAACTTTCCTTCCTGCAGGTGAATACACGACGGACGGCACGGGCTTGACGTTCATCGCGCTTTGGGGTGCATTCACCACGGAAAACGGTGCGTCTATCCGTATTGCAAGCGCGGAAACCAGCGGGATCCGTTGGACGACGAATATCGATGCGGAAGGCTTTAACAATATCGCATATTGGACACAAGGCCGTTTCGTGTTCGGTACGGAACTTTCCGCGGACGGTTTCGGTGAGAACTTTGATATCACTGCGAAAAATTGGAAAGTGGAAAACAGCCAATATACGGGCGTGTTGATTGATATCAATTCGCAGTATTACAACACCGCATTTACCGCTCGCGGGTATGTGGATATTACATATTCTAACGGTGTAAGCAAGAGAATTTATGCAACGGCAAACGATACGACTCGATCGATTGCGCAGGTAGCAAGCCGCGCGATTGCATCAGGGGATTATACGGGTATGCAGCTTTCGATTCTTGAAGAAATCGCAGGGGTTTGATAGAGGTGTGAAATGAAAGAAAAAATGCCTTATGAAACGCCTGATATCCGCATGATTGCGTGGACGGCAGAAGATATCGTTACCGCATCTATCGTGGATAACGACGGCGATTATAGAGATTGGGTACCTGGCGGGGATGCATGGTAAGGAGGCGCAACGTGAAAAAGAATATATTAAATAAAATGTTTGCGTTGGCGTTCGCGGCGGCGTTTCTTACGCCTACGGTGAATATACAAACGGCAAGCGCGGATGGGAAAATGGATGTCATTCGTGATTATTCGCAGTATGCTTCTACTGCCAACTTTATGGTCGGCGGGTTCTTTGCGCCCGACCTTACAAACCCTGCGGAAGTGGCAATGCTTCAAAACTCGGGGTTGGATTTCATCTGTCTCAATGGTAACAATACCGTAACGAATTGGAGCGGATTGGGTCAAATTTTCGACGACTTTGAGCAAAACGGTATGAAGATTTTGCTGGATGCAAACAAAGGCTCAAACCCTGATGCCATCGGGAGTTGGTCGGAGGCACTTGGTTGCTACGTCAGCGGTTGGAGCCGTGATTGTGTTATTGGTACGGATATATGGGATGAGCCCATAAACACGGTACAAATCGACCAAATCGCAACCTATATCGAAGCCTTTGAAGGCGCGTTTGCAGGGAAACAGTTCTTCGCAAACTTGATGCCCAATTATTATTGGTCGGAAACTTTTACAAACGATTATGCTTCGTACGTAGAATATTACGCGGACACCGTTTTGGATCATTTAACGGGACCTAAAATGCTCTCGGTAGACAGTTATCCCTTGCGCCGTGTATATGGCGGAACGAAAAACTATATCACCACATCCTTCTTGTCCGACTTGGCGACGACGGCGGTGATTGCGAAACAGCATGGCGCGGACGTAAGTTATTACGCGCAGACGATGAATCCTGCGCAAAACAGCACGTATAAACCCAGCTACCGCAATTTGGAAGGGCAGGCGGACGTGGATATGCAATACAGCATTTTCATGGCGTTCGGTGCGAAACAAATCATCAACTTCTGTTATGAAACGCCCGCTTTGGAAGATGCATTCTTGTCCGAAGCAATGGTGAAAGCAGACGGTACGCCTACGGCAAATTATACATACGTGCAAAATGCAATCAAAAACATTGATGCCATGGACGAAGCGTATATGAACTTCGATTGGAACGGGGTAATCATTTCCAAGGGGACGGCTTACGACAGATTTGCTGCCGCAAACAATAACAATAAAGATTGCTACGGTCAGTTGACCAATGCTTTGTTTGCCAATGAAATCGCTTATGCGAACAGTTATTCTGAACGCCAAAAACAGAATTTAACGAAGGGGAACTTGAACGCGGTAACGTCCACGGAAACCACCCTTGTCGGCTGTTTCGAAGACGATATGGGGTATAACGGTTACTATCTCGCAAACGCAAACGATTCGACGAGAAACACGACCTCGTCGGTAACGATGAACTTTTACGGCAATACGGACAAGGTCCGCGTTTACCGCGGTACAGGTTACACGGATGAAACGCTCAGCGGTAACAGCTTGACGTTGAACATGTCTTCGGGAGAAGGTATCTTTGTCGTACCTTTTAAGGCGGAAGACGGATATACGGTGACCATGAATGCGAACGGCGCGGTGGAAAATACGGTGGTTGCGAAGGGCGGAAGTTTTGTGCTTCCTGAAAAAACTGTGGACGGTGAACTCTTCCTCGGCTGGGAAACGAACGGTAAAGTTTACCCTGCGGGATATATCGTTAGCAACGTAAGCTCGGATATGACTTTGACAGCGGTTACATTGGATATGGATATGCGCGTAGGCGCGTCTGTTCGTATCGCAAATGATTATGAAAATTCGATTCGATGGACAGCAGACGTGGATAAAAACTCGTTGTCGGCTGTGGAAAGCGCAGTCGGTGCAGACAACTTGCATTATGGTGTGACGGTGATTTCTTCTGCGGAAGAAGGCTCGTTGACCATTGATATTTCCAAGGAAAAGTTTGGTTACAGCGGAAACGCTTGGACGATTTCGGGGGTATTGACCAAAGTACCCGATGAACAGTTGAATACAATCTTTGAAGGCCGTGCGTTTGTAAAAGTCACGTTCGCAGACGGCACACAGAAGAAGTTTTACGCAAACGGAAATGACAATGCGCGTTCGATTGCGCAGGTAGCATACCGCGCGTACAACGATCCTAACGGCGGTTACACGGCAGACCAGATGAAACGGTTACTTGTGCTGTCTTTGCCGTATACGGAATCGACCGATAATAACGGCTCGCTCAACGATTGGATTGCGGGGCTTGACAAGGATAACTTTGGTTCGTTGGAAGATTGGTTGCTTATCGTTGGTTAAGTAACAATGTATAGCCACCTATCGCAAGGTGGCTATACGAGAGATTAAGGAGAAAAAATCATGAGAAAGATGAAAAGAAAAATCGCATTATCCGTATTGACAGCGGTAAGCGCAATGTGCTTTGCTGCGGGCGGTGCTCAGGCGATTTCCTATAAAGCAAGCGCGGAAGGGACGACCTTTGAAACGGAATTTACCAATGAAGGTCAAATCGTGTTAGGTCAATATGGCGGTAATACGTTTGAATACGTGGAAGGGATTGCAGGCGCAAACGGCGCGGTGTTGAAAATCAATGAAAACGCTCAATCAACGGCATTCGTTATGGTAAGCGCTCCACAGGTGAAAGCAAGCGCGGTCGAGAGTATCGTTGTAAGAATTTACTCCCCCGAATATGGCGCAAACGACAGTTTCAGAGCTGCATTGGTGGAGGGCAATTGGGCACAAAACGATGTAGTGGATATGTCCAGTTGGGTGGAAATAACCCTTTCCTCCGCGGCGATTGCGCAAATGAAGGATGCGAACGGCTATCTCTCCAACCCTATTGCGGTAGGTGCGCGTGTAAAGAGTGGCGCGACCGCATATTACATTGATGAAATCATCATCAATACAAAGCCTGAAGTGGCTACCACCGCCGTAACCTTTACGAATATCAATACTTCTTGGAATAATAATACGGAAATTATGGCTAACGGTATGCACTATACCGTATTGCATTTTGACGGTGTGCAGACCAGCGGCTATTATACCCAAGGCGACGATTGGTCGGATATCAAGGCGAACACGACCATAAACGGCGGGGCTTCGTATTTTGATTTTTGCTCGGCTTCTTATATTGCGGGACCTGACCAAGCATGCAATTACATAATTATGTTCAGCGCAACCGCGCCCACGGTAGGGGATGAATTGATTATCAAGGCGGGCGCAACCTTTGACGTTGGTGGCGCGGATACCAACGTATACCAATTGACCAATGATATCTGTTTGAAATTCAACGGTACAGCGTGGGAAGTTTTCACCCCCGCAAAGTCGGTAACGTTTACCAATATCAATTCGACGTGGAATAACTATTTCTATGAAAATACCTATTGCACCTTCTTCCATTTTGACGGTGGAATCGGCAATGGCGCGTTGGATGGCGATTACAGCGATTTGCTTGCAAAGGCAAAATTGAACAATCAGCCCTTGGATACGGCAAATTTCTCTTTCATCTGTCCTTATTGGGTAGGCGCAAACGGCGGTCTTATGATGCGTATGGTCACCACCCCCGAAGCGGGTGCAACGCTTGTATTCCCCGCGGGGGCAAGATTTAGCATTGGCGGGGAAGATACCAATATATATGAAATTCCTGCGGATTTGACCTTTACCTTCAACGGTACGGCATGGGTAGCGGACAACACGCAACCTCCCGTTGACCCTCAACCTCCCGTGGATCCCGAACCCGTGGAAACGGAAGAAGTAACGCTTACGAAGATAAATCAAACTTGGAACAACTTCTTCTACAGCGAAACGTACTGTACGTTCATGCAAATCGACGGGCTTGTAGGCGGTGACTTGAACGGCGATTACAGCGACGTGTATGCCAAGATGACCTTGAACGGTCAACCCGTAGATACGAACAATCTTTCCTTTGTTTGCGGTAGATGGATTGGTTGGGAAAACGGCATAGTCCTGCGTTTTGCAACCCTGCCCGAAGCAAATTCCACACTTGCAATTCCCGCAGGCGCGATTTTTACAATCGGCGGTGACAATTCTACGGTGTACGAATTTGCGGAAGATATCGAACTGAAGCTGAAAAACGGTCAATGGAGCGCTCCTCAGCCCATTGCAGAGTTTACGGAAGTAAATACTTGGAATAATAATATTTTCACGCAAGCGGGTACACGATTGACCCTTTTGGATTTTAATGTGGAAATGCTTGGCGACGCGGTTAGCAACTCCAACAGCGCAATTACGATGGCGGGTATCACCGTAAACGGTGTAAAACTCAGCGATATGGAAGGCGCAAGCATTAAGTATTCGCATGGCGCGAACCACATGGCGATTGATTTGCCGACGGCGGCGCTTTACCCCACGGAAGAATATCCCATCACGGTGATGAAAGTGGAAGCGGAAACGCCTTTTGAAAATTATTGGTTGCCCGAAATCACCCTTTCGTTGATTGGCGGTACTTGGGTAGTAGGCGAATGCGAAACCATGCCCACCGAAGAAGATTACGTAACCGTATCCGATATCATCGGGGAAAGCCGTTATGAACTCGGTGCGGAAGGCATGTTGGCGGCGGTAGAAGGCTTTGATGGCGACGTCAGCTTGAAGATGGTATATTCCACCAATGAAGCGATTCTCAATTACATGCCCTACGGTGGTCTTGCGGTATATCTTAACAGCACCAATCTTTGGGATGGCTGGCGTATCTTCTTTATCGGTAACAAAGTATACGTTTACGATGCAACCATGGGCGGGAGCGGTGACGAACATATCTTGCTCGGTGAAGCGGATTTCGGTATTGCAAACGGTGTGGAAATGCAACTTGAAATTTCCGTAAAAGAAACGGATGGTAAGTATTCGATCACGGTTGGCGGCAGCGGCGCAAAGATTTTGGAAATCAACGATATTACCCCCGCAGGTACTTACATTGGCGGCGGTATCTTGGTATACAGCGCAGGCAGAAGCTCCAAGGTGAAAGATTATAAGCAAGGGGATATTTTTGACCCGATTTTGACCATTTACAGCAAGCAGGAAATCGTCTTGAACGAAGGGGACGCAGTGCCTGAAATTGACGCGAAAGCGAGTGACGGTTGGACGGAACTTACACCCGAATTTATTTGGGACGACGGTGCATTCAGCGATGGTAAAATGAACGCAGGCGTTTGGAACTGTCTTGTCACCGCAACGGATGCCAACGGCAACTACGTTACGGAAACCGTTCGTGTGACCGTGAAGGCTGAAAAGAGATATACGGTTACCTTTGACGGTACCAGCGCAACCGAATACGTATATGGCGCAAAGATTGAAAAGCCCGCAGATCCTACCAAGGATGCTACGGAAAAATATCAATATACCTTCGACGGATGGTACGTTGGCGATACAAAGTGGGATTTTGACAATGATATCGTCACAAGCGACGTTGCATTGACGGCGAAATTTATCAAGAGCGACGTTTATTACAAAGTTACCGTAACCCTCGCAGGTGAAACGCAGATTCTTTACGTAACTTACGGTGCACAGCTTGACCTTAGCATATTTGATATCGAAGGCAAAACGACGGTTATAAAACAGAATGGCGACGCCACCGACTTTGTCATCGTTACGGAAGATATCGAATTGGAAGTCTCCTATACCACGGGCGGTGACAACAGCGGAAACAGCACGAACAACAATGACAGCGCGGACAGCAACAATGACAGCAACGATGAAGGCAAAAAAGGCTGTAAGGGTTCGTTGCTTACAGGCGGTTTGACGATGATGATCGGTGCGGCAGGCGCATGCGCTCTTATGCGTAAAAAGGAGGAATCCGATGAAGAATAATTGGAAAATCAGTATCGCAACGGCATTGGCGGCGATTACGTCCGTTACCGTTTGCGCAAATATTCAAGGCAACGCAGAAGCTATGGACGTGGTGAAATTCAGCAGCGAAATCACGGCATTGACTCCGTATGACGGTGCGACGGTCAGCGTGGTGCATTCGGGGATTGAAAGCGTTTTGGCGTTGACCAACCCCACACAGGCAGAAATCGCAAAATATTACTATTTCCGCCCTGAAATGCAAGAATTTTCAAAAACGGGACTCCTTCCTGACACGGAAGAACTTCTTAGATGTTATAACGTTTGCGATGATTTCGCGCCCGTTGGAAACGTTTTGCGTTGGCAGTATGCAAGCAAGGCGGATAACTACACCGTCAACGTGGCGTTGGACAAAAACTTTACGCAGGTGGTGTATTCGGAAACGGTAGAATCCACCTCGGTAAACCTTGGCAACACCTTGTATTCAGGTACGGATTACTACTGGCAGGTTATTGCAAACAACGGCACTGCGCAGGTTCGTTCGGATATCTTCGAATTTACAACCAAAGCGGGTGCGCGCACAGTGGATATCGATGGGGTATCTAACACCCGCGACGTGGGCGGTTACGCAACCCCCAATGGTAAAACGATGCAAGGTTTGATTTATCGTACGGCGCGTTTGGACGATGTAACCGAAACGGGTAAAGCAACCGCGATGGAACTTGGTATTAAAACAGATTTGGATTTGAGGGCGGTCGGCGAAGGCAAACCCAACCCTTTAGAAATCAACTATGTCAACGCGACGCCCGCGCCTCTTTACGCAAACGGTATCAATACGGCAGAATCGAAAGCAGCGATTAAGACCATCTTCTCTACCTTTGCAAACAAGGATAATTATCCCATCGTGATGCACTGTTCGGTTGGCAGAGACCGTACGGGGACAGCCGTGGCTTTGCTGAACGGCTTGCTTGGTGTGGAGGAACAGACGATTGTCAACGAATATTTACTCAGTGCATTTGCCTACATCTCCAGTTGGGAAAAACACCAAGACGCTTTGCTTGGCAATATCAACAACCTGCTTACCTACGTGAAAACGTTTGAAGGAGAAACGCTTGCGGAAAAGACGGAAAACTTATTGTTGGATGCAGGTGTGACCGCGGAAGAAATTCAATCCGTCCGCGATATCATGCTTGGCAAAACAAAGGTGATGGACAATACCGTGGATTGTGACGTCAACTACAATGGCATGCATTTTGTGACGGTAAAATCCTACGGACGTGCAAAGGAAACATACGCTGTAAAAGACGGTGTTGTGTTGACCGCGCCTTATGCGTTGGCAGAAGACGAATACTGGATTGTAAACGGGGCAGAGTATGATTTCACAACCCCCGTTACGCAGGATTTGACGATTGGTACAGCGAAGAAAGAATATATCAAAATCACCGTATCCGCATCGGGTACGGAAACCATCGTGAAAGCGGTGGCAGGGGAAGCGGTAGACTTTGTGCAATTTGCGAAGGATGGCTATACCTATAAAGTCATGAACGCGAAAGGCGACATTATCACTTCGCTGACCGCAACGGAAGATTGCGCAATCAGCGTACTTTACATTAAAAATTAACACAGAGCGTAGGTTATGAACGGAAAAGAGTTCTTTATCGGAATATGGCAGGTACCGCCGGCAACTGAGGAAAATTACAAACAGCTCGCCGATTGCGGTATCACCGCCGTATTCTTAAACGGCGATTATGCAGAGGGGATAGAAGCGCAAACGAAAGCGGTGGGCTTTTGTGAAAAATACGGGCTTGACGTTGTGTTGGAAGGAAGAAACAAAATTGAGGATTGTCCCATTTTGAATCACCCTTTGGTAAACAGCGAAGCGGTTGTTGCGTTTAATATATTCGACGAACCTTTACATGAACATGAACAGCCCTTACGCGCGCTTGCGAGTAAGGTAAAATCGCTGTACCCGCACAAGCCAATTTATATCAACTTAAATCCCAGCTATGCGCCCAACGACGCCATTATGAACGCATACCCTCAATACGTAGATATTTTTGCAAAATTCATGCATGATTTTGAGGGTGCGGGCGGTTGGCTGTCGATAGATTACTACCCCCTGCATCGTACGCGTGATTACGAATTTTTCTTGCACGAAGGTTGGTTTGGGGATATGGAAACGACGGCGGTGATCGCGAAGAAGTATGGTTTGAAACCTCATTTCTTCATTCAGAGCATGGCGTATGGGGGCGATCAAAATTTCTGGAACGATCGTACGCCTACGGAAGCGGATTTGCGTTTGCAAATGTACGGATATCTTGCGCACGGCGCGAAAGGATTTACGCATTTTTGTTACCAAACGCCGACCACCAACGAATTTTACGAACGGCAAACAGGCTTATTTGATAAGGGCGCGCCCACGGAAAGATGGTATTTTGCGCAGAAAATTCACGGTGAAATCAAGGCGTTTGAATCCGAGTTGCTTGGGCTTTCGTGGGAAAGCTGTCATCGTGTAAATTCTACCGTAACCGACCCCGAGGCGTTGTTCAATAAACAAAACGGTTGCGCATTTGAACACTTTACTTCAATAGCAAGCGTGGAAACGAACGCGCGTTGTTTGGTAGGCGGGTTTAAGGGCGAGGACGGCAAGGAAGGGTTTATCTTTGTGAACGTCGAAGACACGTCGAAAAATCAATCTGTTGCGGTAAAACTCACGTTCAAAAAACCTACGGCTGTAAAAATTTATAAAGACGGGCAACCGTCGGTAAGAACCTTTGATTGCGTAGGCGAATTTACGTTGAACGCAGGCGAAGGAATTTTTATGATAGAGGAAACGTTATGAGTGCATCTATACAAGGCAAAAAGACAAACTGGGCAAGGGTTTTCTTTATCATCAGTTTCATTATCTTGCCCACAATCAACTTTCTGATATTCTACGTGTACGTAAACTTTGACGGCATCTTAATGGCGTTTTATCGTTACGATACACAACTCAATAAACAGTGGGGATTTGAAAACTTTACAATGTTTTTCGACGATCTGCTGCATCAATCCAACGGGATACGGCTTGCGTTTATCAATACTTTTAAAACCTTTTTGATTCAGTTGGTGATCTTCCCGTGGGGGATTGTGGTTTCCTACTTCTTGTACAAGAAAATCCCGCTGTATAAAGAGTTTCGTATTTTATTCTTTTTACCCAGCATCATCAATGGGATTATCACGGTTATCGTGTATAAAAACTTTGTCAGTGTAGAAGGCCCGATTGCGAGACTTGTACAAAATATGTTAGACTTGCAAGAAGTCCCTGACCTTTTGGGGGACCCTCGGTTTGCAAATACGTTCGTTTGGATACATATGCTGTGGCTGTCTTTCCCCGGGGATATGATTATTTGGGGCGGGTCGTTTGCCCGCATTCCCGACGGGGTTATTGAATCGGCAAGAATCGACGGGGTGAATTGGGTTACGGAGTTGGTTAAGATTATCCTGCCCATGATTTGGCCTACGTTTGCATTGAAAGCGATTATGTTGATTTCAGCGGTATTCGGTTCGTCGGGCGCGGTATTCTTGTTGACAAACGGTGACTATGACACGATGACCTTTAGCGCATGGCAGTATATCCAGATTCGAAACAACGCAAACAACCCCAATTCCGTTGTTTACAATTACGTATCGGCAATCGGTATTTTGGTTACCTTGGTATCGATGGTATTGGTTGTTTTGGGGAAATGGGCAGAAAACAAGCTGTTCAAAGACGTGGATTATTAAGGGGGTAGAAAGGATGAAAATTAAATTTTTAGACAGAAAATCTACCGCCGAAAAAATCATTTATACCATCATTTTTATATTGTTTACGGCATTTGCATTGTCCTATTTGTATATTTTCTTTTGGGGTGTAGTCGCATCCTTGAAAACGCACGATGAAAACATTATGAAACCGTTTGCGTTTCCCGAGGTGGCGCAGTGGAAAAACTTTATAGAAGTCTTTACCCTGTTCACCCCCAACAAAACCAGCTTTTTGGAGATGACGTTTAACAGTATTTACTTCTCAGTAGTACCCGCAGCGGGTGGGATTTTGCTTTGCGCTATGCTGTCCTACGTAACGACGAAATACAACTTTTTCGGTGCGAAAGCCTATTATTACGTATCCTTTGTGGTGATGTTGCTGCCTATTTACAGTTCAGGCGGGGCAATGTATAAATTGATATATAACTTGGGTTTAATCAACAATTATCTGTTTGTCGTCACGGCGTTTGGCGGGCTTGGTGCGATGTACATGTATTTCGCGGCGTTTTTCAAAAACCTATCGTGGAGTTACGCTGAGGCAGCGTATATCGACGGCGCAAACGATTGGCAGGTATTCTTTAGGGTAATGTTACCGCAGAGTATGACAATGCTTGGCGCGTTGTTCTTGCTTTCGTGGATGGGCGCGTGGAACAGTTACGATGCGCAGTTGCTGTATTTACCTAAACTTCCCACGCTGTCGGTTGGTATTTACTTGTTTGATTTCGACATGAAATACTACGTAAGACGCGACTTGTTGTTTGCTGCGTGTATGGTTTCGTCCATCCCGACGTTGATTGTATTTATCTGTTTCAACAATATTATGATGAGTAATATTTCCCTTGGCGGGATTAAAGAATAAAAAGGAGAAAAATCTTATGAGAAAAATAATTAGTTTGGCGCTGATGAGCGTAATGGCATTGACTACGGTATGCGCTGCAGGTTGTAACAACAAGGGCGCAAACGACTCTGCGACCGATATCGAAATCACATTTTGGCGTTCGGGTATGGGCGACGAATTTATTCAAAAAATCGAGGAAGCTTTCGAGGCGAAATACCCCGAATATAACGTAGAGATAACCTCGGAAACGACCAACACGGCAATCCCCGATAAAATCATGAACGGGGCAAAATACAACACAGTGGATTTGTATTTTGAACCCGTGCCTTCCAATGCATTGTTCCAATATTTAGAACCCCTTGACGACGTTTTGAATATGGTAAACGCAGGAGAAAGTAAGAAGGTTTCTGAAAAAATCTCGACGAGCTTGTTGAATAATTATAAATTCTACGATGGAAAATATTATACCCTTCCGTATGGCGGCGGTGTGTGCGGTCTTGTATACAATGAAGATTTGATGGAAGGGTATGCAATCCCTAAGACGACCGATGAGCTGAGAAGACTCGTTATGGATCTTTACACTGATTACAATGCACAAAACTGCAAACCATTCATCTATTTTAGCGGCGGGTATTGGGAATATCTCTACAACACGTGGCAGGTGCAATACGATGGTTTGGACTACTACTACAATACCTTCTCGACATTGGGACAAGAGGCGTCCGTTTTGGGCAGTGAAAATGAAAAACCTAACTTGGAGGTTTTGACCAAAAAAGACGGCAGATATCAGGCGTTGACAGTGATGGAAACCTTATTGGATTCGCAGTACGTTGTTGCAGGGTCTAACTCCGCAGACCACACTACGCAACAGACGAAGTTCTTGAACGGCAGAGCGGTTATGATGTGTAACGGCGCTTGGATGAACAACGAAATGAAAACGTCCAATGCAGAGTATAAAAACTTCTCGATTATGCCCACCCCTGTTATTAGCTCAATCGTAGATAAATTGACGGACGTAAACAGTGATTCGAAACTTTCCGCTGTGATTGACGCTGTGGATAAGGTGGTGGACGGTGAAGTTTCCCTTGATGATATTAAACAGGCAGACGGCACGTATGCAATCGGTGATTTCACCATTTGCGAAAGCGATTGGAACACTATTTACGAAGCAAGAACCTTGATTTGGGAAAACTACAGCCAGCACGCAATTTGTATCCCGAACTATGCGTCCGCGAAAGAAGGTGCGAAGAAGTTTGCGGCGTTCTACTTCTCGGATGAAGCGCAAATGATTATGAACGACAAAACGCACATGACCTTGCCTCTTACTTTTGATAAGACAGAAAATGCGCCCAATACCGCAGTATGGTCTACCTTCGAAAAGACAATGAGCGACTTTGCCAATAAGTATACAACCGTTGGTATTGTAGAAGGCAGAAGAAGCCTTGCATTCACCCGCGGCGGCGCAATGGAATACGGCGCGGTGAACTTTGTCAGCGCGATGAGCCAACAAACAGGCGCAAAATCGGCAGATGCGATTTGGGGTGAAGTAACCACCTCGCTCAACGATAATTGGAATACCTATTTGAGCAACGCAGGTTTGAAGTAATTTAGACAATCTAAGGCGGTATTTATGAAGAAAAGAATAAAAAACGGGATCGCGCTTTTGGCGGGGACAGCCGTTTGCTTAGGCGGTATGGTAGGCGTTTTGCCTACCGTGACCGCAAGCGCGGGGAAATCCGAACAAAAAGTCGTTACCGAGGAAATGTACAAAGAACAGCTTTCCAAGCAAAAATGGGAATATACGCGTGATATTTCCCACGAGGAAGGGAAGATTATCTTTGAAAAAAGCAAAACGGGCAAGGACAGTCAAATCGTCAGTACGGTGCTTGCAAACGATTTGCGTGATATGGGTATTGACACTTGTGTCAACGGTCGGTTGACTGTGAAAATAACGGACGTTTTAGACGGGGAATTTTATATTGCCTTCGGGTTAAGCCGTCCGTATTCGCAGGCGAATACCGCATCCGCCATCTGCCTTTACGATATGGGCGGGGAAATCGGTGTGAAAGTGGAAAACTTTGCAGGCGAAGATGTCGGCACGGTGTATACTTCGGCAACTGCCTACGCGTATGGAACGGAATTGACGATTGATTTTGACGTCTATTCTGTGGGCAGTATGCAGTTGTCGGTCAATGGCGATTCTATGCTGAATCACGACAACGCAAAACGCGTGCTTACCAACGGTTATTTCGGGTTCGGTCAAAGCGCGCCTTCGTCGGTGGAAATTTACAATGCAGAAATTCGCGCGGCAACCTATGATACACCTGCCAATTCCAACTTCACCGAAACCTTTTCGGACGGTTTTAACAGTGCGTTGCTGTATTCGGAAGGGGGAAGCGGGGGGTATTATTCTCCGCAAAGCGTTGTTTGTGAAAACGGCGTATTGAAATTTAACAACGTTACGGCGATTGGGTATATTTCAACGCGACAGGAATATTCCAACTTCACCATGACCTACGATATTCCGCATATTCAACGCCAAGCGGTGTTGGATGATGAGGGAAACGTGATTACGCCCGCTACCAACTGGATGGGGGTATCCATTGGCTGTTCGTCGGTTGTTACCAACTCGTCCGTGGCAGTTGCGCAATCGTTGTTCTTCTTCATGATGCCTGTTTATCAAAACGGCAGGGCGATTGGGATGAGCTGTTCTTTGCTCAACAATTACGCGACCTTGAAAACGACTTCAGTGTCGGGGGATAAAAACTTTTTCGCGGTAGAAAACGGGGTAGACGGCGAAGGGAAAGAACGCACGGTAAACCTTAAGGTGGAAATGAAGGACGGGCTATTGCAAGTCTTTTCAAAATACGAGGGTGAACCCGTCAATCGTTATCAAAAGCTGTTTGATTATAACCTTGGTTATACGCCTTTGGGTTACGTGCAGATTTGGGGTTACGGCGATGACTTCAATTACGTGCAAAATAATATGAGTCAAGGCTTGGATTCCTATTGCGCAAACTTCTGGCTTGACAACTTAAAGATGGAAAATACAGATGTGAACGCAAATCTTGTCGAGGTGGATTTTGTGTCCAGTAAGTTTCCCGAACAGGATGATTTCGTTTATGTAGACAGATGGAATAACCGCGCGGAAACGCTGTACGAAGCGGATCCCCCTGCGGAGAAGAAAGAAGGTTGTAAGGGCACCGCTTCCATTGCCTCGGCATACTTTTTGCTGTTGGTAGGCGGGGCGTTGATGATGAAGAAAGGAGGGAAAGAGGAATGAGAAAGAAAATAAGCTGTATTCTTGCGGCGACCTTAACTCTTTCTTCGGTGGCCTTTGCAGGATGTAAAAAGAATAAAACTTCCAACGAATATGACACCGTTTACCCTGATCGCGTGGTAAACACCTACTCCTTTGATATTATCGGCGGTAAGGATGTCATGCCTGTTGGCTTGTATTTTGGTCCTTATACCCCTAACTCGTCTAAGAACGGGAACACGTTGCCCAACTTCACCGATGAATATTATATCAAGATGATTGCGGATGCAGGGATAAACTTGTTTACTTACTGCCCCGAAAGCTATCCTCAAGCGCGTGAAAGTATCAAAAAGGTATTAACGCTTGCGGAGAAATACAACATTGGTTATTACGTAAACGACTACGCTGTGACGAGTATGACCCATGGTTATTCGGCGTTGAATGAGGATAAAATTAAGGAGCAAGTTGCCGAATTTGCAGGATATAAATCCTTTGTCGGTTTCTATTCCAAAGACGAACCGTACTACGAACAGATTGAATATATCGGTAAAGTCAACAAAGTCATCAACGAAGAATTTGACAATAAATATTCTACCTACGTCAATATGTTGCCGAGATGGGAAGAACGTCCCTTGAAGTATACTTCGGGTACGGAAGACATAGAGTATGAAGAATATGTTGGCAGATACTTCCGCGAAGGGAACGGAAAATATATCTCGTGGGATCACTACGTATGGGATTTCAAGAGTTATAAAGGCTATTTCAATAACTTGGCAATCATCAAGAGTATGGCAGAAGACTATGGTATTCCTTATTGGGCATTCATTCAGGCGGGCGGTCAATGGAACGACGCGGGGATTGAATTTGAATCCTTGCCTGAAGCTTACCCTACGGAAGGTCAGTTGATTTGGAACGTAAACACCTCGCTTGCGTGCGGGGCAAAGGGCATTCAGTATTTCTTGGGCTTCCAACCCTTGCACTTTGCTTACGCGCCTAACGGTACGTACGATTTCACCAGAAACAGTTTGTTTGGCTCGGTCGGTAACGTAAACGAATGGTATTACTACGCGCAAAAAATGAACGTGCAAATCGAAGCGGTAGACGAGATTTTGATGAATGCGTACAACGTAGGTATTTTACCGTCCGATTCGATTAAGGCGGAATTTGAAGGCAACTCTATGGTGATTGAGGGCAACGAATTCCACCAGCTGAAAGGGATTCGCGGTGATGCTTTGGTTGGTTGTTTCGAATACGAAAAACGAACGGTTTTGTACGTGGTGAATTATCAACATACAGGCGCGCAGGACGTTGTTCTTGATTTGAACGACGCGCAGGAAATGAAGATTATTCAGCGCGGTAAAACTTCTACCATGAATACGAAGCATTTGGGGATTCATTTGGAAGCGGGTGAAGCTGTTCTTGTTGAATTCATGTAATTAGTGGCTCTATCACCTCACTTGATTGATTTTTGACGGAAAAATACTTTGAAATACGGCGCATTTTATTCGGTTACAGACCGCTGAGGGTATGCGCCCTCACAAAACGCTTGTCTTTCTTGTATTTTTCTCGTCAATTGCTTGAAAGCTAAAATCAATCATTCTCTGTGATATAGCCTAAGTAAAAGCCGAGTTAATCGACTTCGTGTGGATTAGCTCGGCTTTGAGTTCTTTTTTCGGTATTCTTTCGGGGTCATCCCCGTGTATTGCTTGAATACTTGATTGAATCGGTAACTGTACGGATACCCGACTTCTTCGCTGATTTTCGAAATATTCATTTTTGTGGTGGATAGATATATCTGCGCCAATTCCATACGCTTTTGCGTAAGATAGTCGCTGACGGTAACGCCGATGTATTTTTTAAACATACGGCTGACGTAGATGTAATTGTAATTGATGTCGGTCATCGCGCTCTGAATCCCCGCTTTGATATGTACGGGATCGTTGAGATTGGCGAGGAAGGTTTGGAACCATCTCGGATAAGGAATTTTTTCCTCTTGATCGGAGATATAAAGATATCCCAACAGATGCGCCAGCACGCTGTTGACAAGATAAGGTTTGTTCTTTTCAACGCTTGGCGACATGTATTTGGTGAAGTTTAAAAGAGATTCTAAATAACTGATTTGTTCGGGTGTAATTTTCAAATGGAAAGGGGAAACACGGCTGTTGATTTCATTGAACAGCGTGGGGGAAAGATAATTCGCCCCCTTTTCAAATAAGTCTTTGGAAAAGATGATGTCGCGGTGAGTACATTCGCCGACCCGCTCAAAAGTATGGATATCGTTCGGGCGCAACAAAAACATATCGCCCGTTTGCAAAACGCTCTTTTGACCATTTTGGATATGAATGATACGGCCTTCCGTGATATAAAAAATCTCATAGAAACTATGTGAGTGAATGAAGGCGTCCTTGTCATAGGTTAAGTGCGTGGCAAACTCAACGTCATTTGTTAAAAAGGACAATTCTCTGATTTCTTGCGACATAATGACCCTCACTATGTATAATATTTATTTTGGTGAAAATTTTCAAAAATCATCTTGACAATATCTTCCATTTCGTATATACTTATAGGAAAGGGGAAATGCGTATCTGCGCTTTTGCCATGGTTATATTATAATACATATTTTGCGATTAGTCAATCTAAAAAGTTAAAAAATAAGGTATTTATGCAAAAAATCAATATTGATAAATTAAATGACAACCTCGCGAAACGCGCTTTACAAGATATCGAACGCGGTACAATCAGCGGTGTTCAAATCATTGTAAACCAAGCGGGGGAAAGGGTATATCAAGCGGAATTTGGTACAAATGGAGTAAACGGCGAACCTTTGCCGAGCAACTTGACCTATCGCATTGCCTCTATGACGAAGCCCATCACTACGCTTGCGGTGTTGTTAGAGGTGGAAAAGGGCAGGTTGGATTTGCAATCGCCTATCACCGATTATTTACAAGGGTATGAAAATTTACCGATCGCGCGCTTGGAAGACGGCGTTTTAAAAACGGTGGGGAAAAGCAAAACGCCTATCCGCATATTCCACTTGCTTTCGCATACCAGCGGTATTGAAATGGGAGATATTATCACGGCGGTTACCGCGCCTATGACCGAGGCTCAGAAGACGACTTTAAAAGACGTGGTGGATTATTTCTCGGATAAACCCTTATTTTTTGAAACGGGTACGGCGCAATCCTACGGCCCGCACGTTGCTTTTGACGTGGCGGCAAGGCTTGTGGAAATTGTCAGCGGTATGGATTACGCGGCCTATGTAAAAGAGAATATCACCGACGTGATCGGTATGAAAGATACTACGTTCACACCTAACCAAGAACAATGGCAACGCATGGTGAAAAAACATATGTTGGATAAGAATGGTAAGGCAATGGACGCGCCCGACGATTACAATCATATTTACGGCAACAATCCTTTGACTTATTATTGCGGCGGCGCGGGGTTGATTTCTACTGCGGAAGATTATTCCTTGTTTGCGGAAACGCTGTTGAACGGCGGTGTTGCGCCCAACGGCAAACGCGTGATTGGCGAAGAATATCTCAAACATATGTATACACCTTATTGCCCGCCTCAGCTTATGGACGTACCCACGCAAGCTACGGGCGTTACTTGGGGGCTTGGCGTGCGGTTATTCACCAATGATAATGGTAAATTGCCTAAAGGCACGTTCGGGTGGAGCGGGGCTTACGGCACACATTTCTGGGTGGACCCTGTCAATGAAATTACGGCGGTTTATATGCGTAATTCGGACAGCAACGGCGGGGCAGGCGCGGAAACGGCTGAAAATTTTGAAACGGATATTTTAGGGAGCTTACAATGAAAGAAGTAAGAGAATATATTTTGAATAACTGGGAAAAGACTTTCCATGACCCCAGCGAAATGCGCGGGGATTTTGTCGTGCCTAAAAAATACGTATCGCCGTCCATTGGCGGTATGTATATCGACCTTTATTACTGGGACGTATATTTCGTCAATTTGGGTTTGATGAAAGACGGATTCGATCAGCAGGTGGAAAATAACCTCGACAATATGGCGTATTTCATCGATACGTTGGGGTATATGCCCAATGCCAATACCCTTGCCGATCGTTCGCAACCGCCTTTGTTCTGTAGCGCGGTGTACGATTATTACAAGCATAAAGAAGATAAAAGCATCATCGCCAAATACATGCCGTATATCCGTAAGGAGTACGAATTTTGGCAAACACAACGCATGACCTCGTTTGGGTTGAATAACTTCTCGACAAATGCGGATGAAGAGTTTAAAATGCTCAATTATATCCACCTTTCCGACCGAGTATTGGAAAAACGCGAAACGCGCGAGGAACAGCTTGCTTTGGCGATGGATATTATGGCGATTGCGGAAAGCGGGTTGGATTTCAATATGCGTTTCAAAACCGAACGCAGTAAAATCGACGCGGGCAGTTTCCTGCATTTGGATTTAAATTGTTTCTTGTATGAAATGGAATCCAAAGCAGTGGAAATGTTGCAGATTCTTGGTGAAAATACCGAACCTTTTGCGTCGAACAGAGCGGTGAGAAAGGCGCTTATCGAACGCTATTTCTACGATAAAGACCAAGGGATTTACTTGGATTATAACTTTGTAGACAACACCTTCTCGCAAATTGCCAGCGCAGTTTCCATTTACCCTTACGCGTACGGTATTTCCACCGAGGCGGAAGGCTTGAAAAAAGTGTTGAAGGGGTTAGAATTTGACCATGGCGTTACGCCTACTCCGTATCGCGGCGAGGACGTGTATTATCAATGGGATTATCCTTGCGCATGGCCCGCGGCAACGTGTATCATTTACAAAGCATTGAAAACCTTGGGGCTTAATGAAGATGCGAAGCGTATTGCAAAAAAATACAACGATACCGTGGATGCAAACTTTATTAAGACGGGACGTTTGTGGGAAAAATACGATGCGGTCAGCGGTGATATCGGGCAATCAGCAGAATACGATACCCCAGAAATGATGGGGTGGACGGCAGGCGTATACGTATATTTCGACGAGGAATTAAACAATGAAAACGCTTAAAAAGATAGAAAAATTCAATGAAGAACGCTTGGAAAGTTTACTCGCGCCCGTATGGGATAGTTGTGAAATCACGGAAGAAACGGGACTTTTGGTGGGTGCGGACGGGACGATTACCTTGCTTGGTCAGCCGATAAAAGGCACGGTTGTGGTGAAAAATATCTTCGGGGACGTTTTATACGAAGACGGAGTGGATTATACCGTGGACGGCAATCAAATCAAACGCGTGCAAGGTGGTGATTTGCCTTATTTTGAGGTGGATGAATATTTCCGTAAGACGCCCAACGCACAGATTATTTTACGCGCCAACCCCGACACGGTAGAGTTTTCCTTCCCCGAAGAAAGATATATCTACTTTGGCGAATGCGCGACTTGTATCGACCGATATATCACGATTTCCTATCAACTGGAGAAACCGCTTGCGCAGGATTTCATTGTAGGGGATGCGCGCGTGAAAGCGTTTGCAAAGACTTTACAAGATAAGAAAAAAGCGAAAATTTTGTTGTATGGGGATTCGATTACGGTCGGGTGCAATGCAACGGGTACGCAATATGGCGGAAACGTCAGCCCTTATCAACCTGATTGGAATACCTTGATGAAATTGTATTTGCAGAAAAAGTACAATGCGGAAATCGAGGTTTGCAACCAAGCAGTCGGTGGGTGGAGCTCCATCAACGGCATTGACAGTTTTGAGGAAAAATGCGCTGCGGAAGTAGAAACGGCGGACTTGTTCTGTATCGGTTTTGGCGCAAACGATATCCACACCGAACCCGAACATTTCAAACGTAATATCAAGGGAATCATCGATGGATATTTGCAAGCGAACCCCAACGGCAACGTACTGTTGTATTCGACCTTATTGCCCAACAGCCAAACCATCGGCTGGAGAGTCAACCAACCCTTGTTCGAGCAGGTATTGATTGACATTGCCAACCAATACGATAACGTAGGCGTTGCGAAAATTTCTTCCACGTTTTTGTGGTTGGAATCGCAAGGCAAGAAGACGCGCGACTTGTTGGCAAACAGCGTAAACCATCCCAACGATTTCGGGGTAAGAATTTACGCGCAAGTATTGTTAAAAACCTTATTGGGTGAAGAATTTTAATAAAGAGGAAACGATGATGAAAAAAGTGGTATTATTAGGCGATTCCATTCGACAAATCGGCTATGGCACAAGAGTTCCCGAATTGCTTGGGGAAGGTTATGAAGTATGGCAACCCGAGGACAACTGCCGTTTTGTGAAATATACGTTGCGCATGTTGTTCGATTTTAAGGAACAAATGGAAGGTAGCGATATTATCCATTGGAACAACGGGCTTTGGGATATTACGACTGGCTTGTTTGACGATGGTGAAGCTTTTACCAGCGAAGAAGAATACGTGGAAAATATGCTCCGAGCGGCAAGAATACTCAAAAAATACGGCAAGCGTGTTATTTTTGCAACGATTACGCCCGTACATAACGAATATATTTACAATAATAACGCGGTGATTCAGCGTTATAACGAATTGATTGTACCCAAGTTACAGGAAATGGGCATCGAAATCAATGACTTGCATGCAACGGTGATGCAGGATTTGTACAAATATATCGGCTTGGATCAAATCCACTTGTCGGAAGAAGGGATTGCGGTTTGCGCGCAACAAGTAGCGGATGCAATTAGAGGATAGTAAATTATGAAAATTTTGTTTTTTGGGGATTCCATTACGGATATGGCAAGAAGCCGTGAAATGGACGGCAATGCGTTTGGTTACGGTATGGGTTACGTGCATAGCGTATCTAGCACTTTGAAATACGAAAATCCGCAAGCTTATGAAATCATCAATCGCGGTATCGGGGGGCACAGAGTGGTGGATTTGTACGCCCGCATTAAAGCGGACGTATGGAATCACAACCCCGACCTTATCAGTATTTTGATTGGCATCAACGACGTATGGCATGAAATTTACGGCGGAAACGGCGTGGATCTTGAACGCTATGAACGCGTGTATCGCATGATGATCGAGGATACGAAAAAGAGACTGCCCAACGTGAAATTTATCCTTTGCGAACCCTTCGTTTTGAAAGGTACGGCAACGGAAGAAAAGTACGAAGAATTTTGTGAAGTGAAAAAATACGCGGCAGTGGTGAAAAAACTCGCGGAAGAATATGGCGCGGGGTTTGTGGCTTTGCAGGATAAATTGGACGAAGCGGCAGCAAAATACGGTGCCGTTCATTACCTTTACGACGGAGTACACCCCGACGTGGCAGGCGGTAAATTGATTGCGGAAGAATGGTTAAAAGTATTCCGCGAAGGATTTTAATCGACATGGAAAGAAAGCGTTTTCAACAAATTGATTATGTGGTGCGCATGCCCAAAGCGTTTGAAGAAGGGAAACAATACCCGTTGGTGATTTATTTGCATGGCGCAGGCGGCCGCGGTCGTGATTTAGATATTATATATACCCACCCCTTTTTCAGTGATACGGTAGAATATTTAGACGGTGCAGTTTGTGTTGCCCCGCAATGTTACGAGGATTCTTGGTTTAGTATTTTCGAGCAGTTGCAAGCATTTGTCAACCACGCTCGCCATTGGTCATGCGTAGATATATCCAGGGTATATTTGGTTGGCGCAAGTATGGGCGGATATGGTACTTGGCAGTTGGCGATGGCGCGTCCCGAATGGTTTGCGGCAATTGTCCCCATCTGCGGAGGCGGCATGTATTGGAATGCAGGACGGCTTGTGCATATGGGCGTATGGGCATTCCACGGCGATGAAGACGGCTGTGTTTATCCTGAGGAAAGCAAAAAGATGGTAGACGTCATCCAATCGGGCGGCGGTTCGGCAAAGTTGACCCTCTACAAAAATACAGGGCATAACGCATGGACGCCGACTTTTCAAGATAAAAACGTATGGGAATGGCTGTTATCTTATCAGGTGAAATACCAGCAAACCCGTAACGAATACGACAACGTAGAACAATTTGGTTAAATGGATAGGATAGGTTCGCGCCTATCCTTTTTTTCTTGCAAACTTTCACATAATATGTTATAATATAAAAAAGGGGGATAATCGCATGAAAAAATTATGTGTATTGGCAATGGCATCGCTGTTGACTTTTTCATCCTGCGCTTTACTTAATACAGAGGAAGCACCCGCGCCGATTTTACCTGAAACGGCGTTAGGGGTAAGTGTTTGTTTGGGGTTTGATGCGACCAATCATACAGTGATTATGGATGATGGGAAAATTGAGCAAGTCATATCCATTATCGAAACAGCAACGCCCACCAAACGCCAATCCGTCAACGATACGCCTTATGCAGACGAAGTGTATTGCGTTCGATTTATAGGCGAAGAGGAATACATTCCGACTTATCTTTACCAAGACGAAAGGCTTTTTGGGTTGATTTCGCATTGGTATTTGGAACAGCCGTATCATGGCATATATGAAATCACGAAAGAGTCTGCGGAAATTCTTCTAAATCTGTAATTTTTTTCCATTTAGTTCTTGACAAACGATAAAAAAAGATATATAATTTCTGTATGAGTTCGCAAAAGCGAACAGTGTAAAAGAGGGATAGTTCGCAAAAGCGAATAGGTGAAGTATGGAATTGATTACGGTAAAAGCCGCTGCGGAGAAATGGGGGGTGACTCCTCGGCGGGTACAAATTTTATGCAGTCAAGGCAAAATTAAGGGCGCGGTACGTTTTGGCCGTGCGTGGATGATTCCCGTCCGCGCTGTGTTGCCAAGTTCCTCTAAAGGGGAAATACCGCATATGCCCATGCCGAGAAAGAGTCCGTTTTTGGATATGACCAACTTATATTCCAGAGCAGGCGAAGCGGATGCTTGTGCGGAGATGTTGGTAAATAACCCCGAAGCGTATGCCTTGTTTAACGCGCAAATTGCTTATCGGCGGGGTGAAATCGACAAAGTGTACGACCATGCGCGCTACTTCTTATCCGCGCATTCGGGTTTTTATGCCATCTTGGGCGGCGGTATGCTGCTCGCGCTTTGCGCCATTTGGCGCGGGGATATTCGGCTTTGGAATGAGGCAAAGAAACACGTTTGCGAAGCGCCCTGTTCCAACAATACCGAACGTGAAATTGTATCGTTAACACTTGCGATTATCGACAGTTCTATCTATGACAATAAAGATTTTCCCACATGGTTCCAAATCGGCAATTTTGAGGTTTTACCTGCGGATGCGCACCCTGCGGCAAAGGTGTTTTACATAAAATATCTGTACATGGCGGCATATGCCATTGCATCTAAGGAAGCCAAATTGGAAGGGATACAGGGGCTAGCACTGATGAAGATTATCCCCAATACCATCGAGCCTCTTATTACGCAAGCGGTGGTAGACAAAACGGTGATTCCTGAAATTTATCTGCGCATGTCCTGCGCGGTGGCATATTACAATTCAGGGCAAAAAGACCGCGCAATCGCGCATATAGACAAGGCGGTTGCCTTGGCGTTACCCGATGGGCTTTATGGTATTTTAACCGAGTATATCCGCCATTTTAACGGGTTATTGGAAGAGCGTATTGCGTTGCAAGACGAAAACGCGGTTACGCTTGTGGTGGAGTTATACCGTACGTACAGTATCGGCTGGGCGAAATTATCGGGCGCAATGCGCAATAAATACATTGCAACCAACTTAACCCCGCGTGAACACGAGGTGGCAAAATTGACGGTGTTTGGTTATACCATCAAGGAAATTGCAAACATGTTGCACGTGTCCGAATCCACCGTCAAACAGACCATTGTTCGTACCATTCACAAGACGGGCGTACTGGATAAAAGCGAGTTCGCCTACATCATTTAATTGTCCGTTTTTTGTAAAAATCAGGCAAAAAAATATGGCCAAAAAAGTTTTTTGTAGACGTTTACAAATCAAATGCAATCTGCTATAATCGCAACTGTAAGGCGGTTATGGCAGATTTTTTTTGCCGATACAGACAAAAGGAGTACGGATATGAACCAAAAAATACGCGAGGGAGATTTATACAAAATAATGACCGTATATGGTGAAACGTTTGAAATTCACTATGGTTATTATGACGAAAAAGAACGCTATGGCCCGTTCAATGAACCCATTCCCATCTATCCCGACTTTCTTGTCCATCCTCAATATACCAAGGACGGTTATCCTTTTGTGACGCAAATGCAGGACGCTTGCGCGGGATATGAAGGGCAATCGAAAGAGGATGGTTGCTTTCAATGCAAATATTACCGACACGGTGAGGATTTGCTGGGGATATGTATCAGTGAAACGAATAAAAAGCGAAATGCTTCATATATAATAGAAAAAAATGATTAGGAGTATAAAAATGAAAAATAGTATGAAAAAATGGACGGCACTGTGTTTAGGTTTTGGTTTGACGCTTGGTTTTGCGACGGCAGGTGCGTTGACTCTGAATAGAGCGTCAGCATTGGAAATTACCCAACAACCCACAGGCGGTTTGCCTAAGGTAGAAACGGATGCGCAAGACGCGGCCTATCAATGGTATCGCATGGATAAAACTTTTGCGGTTGATTTGGACGTGATTCCTTTGGAGCCATTTGAAGATGGTACGATTGGCGCAACGCAAGGCCCTAATAGGGCAGTTGAAGAAACGGATGGAGTATGGTATGCCTTTGACAGCAATCTTGTCTTCTATATGGCTTTTGAAATTGGTGACGTAATTACCGTGAAACTTGACATCCCGAGGGAAGAAGTGGAAGGATTAGGTTTTCCGGGGTTAGGAAATATCTTGGATGGCGGCTATTGGCAATATGACGAAACCAGCAATACCTATACGTACGAAGCAGACCGCGACTGTGATAAGGCATACTTCTATGTTGTTTCATACAAGAAAGAATTTTCCATGGAAATGAAGATTACAAGAACGGAAAATGCGGAAACGAAAACCTATCCCATAGTTGATGCGTTTGGTCGAGAATTGAATGGTGTTCGATATGTTATTGCAGATAATCCTTTGGAATGGTTTGAATATGGTACGATGGGGATTCAGCTGAATGCAGGGGAAATGTTTCTGATAAACAATGCGGAAGATAGGTGCAGCATCCAATCGTCTGACGGCTTGTTATTCTTTAGCGAACAAAGCGTCTACGCACTGTATGATACAACTGTTTGGTTGGAAATAGAGAAACCCATCAGCTTCGAATGGGGCATTTATACCTTAACGCCGAGTGTATTGGAGGATGAAACGGAATCCGCATTAAAAAATCCTGTGATAGGCGAGTTGTATGCTTGTGAAATATCGGATGGCGCGGAGACGATTAAAACGGATATTATTTGCGTGGATTACTATATTATGGAACAACCGATAACGGGTGCCCCGCAGTTTAAACTTTCATATCCCGACAAATTGACGTACCAATGGTACGAGGTTGGAATGATGGATTTTACGTTAGTATCTTCTGCTACGCGAGAGGGTGAAAAAGAAGTACACAGAGTGTATCAAGGTGAGTTTGAAGACGGTGTTTGGACGGGAACGGAAATAGACGTAAGTATTATGATTGAACCCAACGAACAGCTTATTGTGAAGCCTGCGGAAGACTTTGCAGGAAGTGTCAAAGATTACAAGGGTTATTATGAGTTGGAAAATAACGGCGGGGTATACACTTGGAAAAATACAACGGATGAAATCGTGGACTTCAACCTCTATATCGAGGAGAATACGGAAGAGGTGGAAATCCTACTGAACAGCTATGCGTTGATGAATGCATTGGAAGGGGAAACAGATTCCGCTTTGCAGAATTATCAATTTGGGGGAAAGTATGCTTGTATCGCAACTTCTCAAGAAGGTGAAATAAAGACGTTCCAATCGGAAGTGGTTGCTTTTGAGGGGGATATCGTGAAACAAGCAACGGCGCAAGACCCCAGCATTACGGTGGATTATCCCGAAGAAGTCACTGGGTATCAATGGTATAAATACGAGCAAGAGTTAATCAAGGTTGTAGATGAAGACCCTAATGCCAATGAGCGGGAGACGACTTTTATTTGGACGGGAAACTACGAGGATGGCGTTTGGAAGGCTGACGAGGAATATTCCGCGATTAATATTTTTATAAAAGCGGAAAAAGATGACGCTCTGATTGTAACCCCCATCTCAGGCGAGCTTACCTTTGTAGGTCCTTACGATGGAGAATCGTTGGAGTTGGTGGATGGTAAATATGTGTATATTCTGGAAGAGAATGATATCGATTTGTTGATTGAGGGCGAAGGTGCCGTTGTGGAAATCGCGGTAAACAGTTGGGTTCCTCAGGCTATCGCGGGGGAAAATCAGGCAACGTTACCTCTTTGCACTGCAGGTCGATATGCTTGCGAAGTTACGTTTACCAACGATATGAAAGTGTTATCGGATATATTTAACATCACCGAGGCAGACGTTGTACATGTTTGGGATGAAGGTGCGGTGACGACGGAACCTACGCATACGCAATTCGGGGTGAAAACGTATACTTGCGAATGCGGCGAAACCAAAACGGAAGAAATCGAAAAGACACCCGAACATAATTGGAATGATGGCGAAATAACCACTCCGCCTACGAAAAAAGAAGCGGGCGAAAAGACTTACACCTGCGAATGCGGTGAAACCAAAACGGAAGAAATCCCTGCAACGAAAAAGAATGAAGGTGGGTGCGGCGCGGTCATCTTGGCGACGTCACTCAGCGTAGTTACCCTTGCAGGCGCTGGGGCAGGCGCATATTTAGTGTTGAGAAAGAGAAAAGAAAACTAACCTCCATTGTAAGCGGAAAAGGGCGGATATAATTTACTTCCGTCCTTTTCTGCGTTTTTACGAAAAGACTTGACAAAGCGTTTTGCAAGTGTTATAATGTGAAAAAAATATATTATTTTTTTAGGTGATATCATGAAGAAGAAAACATCGGCAATTTTAGCTGTCTTGGCAAGTGTATTTTGTTTTAGCGCGTGCGATCAAGTGCAAAATATGCTCGAACAGTTAGGTGTAAACAGCAATACAGCATCGTCCTTGGAAGAAACGGCGTCGGATAGTTTGACAGAAAGTACCTCTGACGGCAGTACGGAAGACTCCAACAGCAGTACGGAAGACTCCAACAGCAGTACGGAAGACTCCAACAGCAGTACGGAAGACTCCAACAGCAGTACGGAAGCCCCTAACAGCAGTACGGAAGCCCCCAACAGTAGCATGGAAGATGAAGAAGACGAGAAGAAATATACGTACAATGCCTTCACGCCTTCGGAAAAGCAACTCTGCGAAACTTATCTTGGGGAAGCGCTTCCATTCGTTGCGAATAACGAATATTATATAGAAACTTTTGAGGGGGAAGACGGGTATACTTGGGTGAATTTCTACACCTACGGCAATACGCAAGCGGATTTCAACGCATACCTTGCTCAATTTAGCGGATATACCTTTATCGAAACTTCTTACGATGAAGGCGGTGATGCGTGGTATTGTTATGAAAAGGGCGATATCTACGTAGAAGTTGCATATTACGTATACGACGGTGACTGTGTAATTGACGTTTACGCTATAAATGAAGGCGAAGAAACGGGCGGTGATGATG
>SVIN01000019.1 GCA_015069495.1 Clostridiales bacterium | reverse complement strand
AAACCTAAAAAATAAGGAAACAGCTTGCTTGTGTGCAGTCGCAGTTTTAGACGGTACTTGAGTACCTGCTGGTATAATGCCCTTTAGGGCAAAGTAAAGCCCCCACTTCTAGTGGGGGATACTTACTTTTGAAACCATTGAAGAGCGTTCATCTCGTACATGGTATGGGGGAATATGATAAAACCCCGCCCAAAGGCGGGGGCTTGAATTACTTCTTTGCAATGGGAACCCAGATTTCACTGCGGTAATCGGGTGAGTCCATATCTCCTTGTGTATAGGACTCAATATCCATTTCATAAGTCGGTTGATAATCCGACGTTGGGAAAAATTCGGAAATGATTTTCTTCCACGTATCTTGCATTGCGTTCGGCATTGCGCCAACGCATTGGAAGATAACCCAAGTTCTATCGGGAATCAGCTTTTTCCTAAAGCCAGCGGGGGCAATCGTTTCCTCGTTGCACTTCACCGCGATGGAGTAATCAAAGGTCTGAGCGTTTTCCGTGGGATTGTTGTAGCAAATCCCGAACGTATGCGTGCTGTCGCAGGTGAGTTTTTCCAATGCAGTCAAAGTGCCGTCTGTGGCGGCTCTGCTCCAAAATGCTGGGATACTCGTTAAATTTTGCCCGTTTTCAATGCTGTGCGTTTCCACCTTTTCCAAAACGTAAAAGGCTGCTTTTTCTTCAATTCTGTAATTCATAGTACTACCACCTTCTAAAGAAATTTTAATAGACAAGCGAGAGAATGATTTCAACGTGCTGCCGTCCATGCGCGCTTGCGACGGCGTGATGCCGTGAAATTTAAGAAAGGCTTTTCCGAAACTGTCAGGGCTGTCGTAACCATATTTCAACGCGACGTCAATGACCTTGGCTTTACCGTTTGCAAGTTCCTCGCCCGCCATTGATAAACGGCGAAAGCGGATATATTCTCCAAGTGTGTATCCACAAAGCAGACTGAAAATACGTTGAACGTGATAACTGGACGAAAAGCATTTGGAAGCGATTTTATCGTAGGCAATCTCTTCGGTTAAATGCGTTTCAATATAATCGATTGCTTGTTGTATGCCCGTAATCCAATCCATACTCCCCACCGCCTGTCTGTGTATAGTATAACAAAAATTTCTGTGCAAATCCCGACCTTCCGTGCGAATCGGTGTCGGGTATTATTATACCATAAAAAGACAGATCTGGCAAGGCAAAACGCGCAAAAAATCGTGTGGAAATATGAGCGGCAGGGATTGACTTTACCATTGGACCGTGTTATAATAAAGTCACGCAAAAAAATGCAAGGCGGTGTATGATGAAATATTTTACTTTTAGTTTTGATGACGGCGTAACGCAGGATAAGCGTTTGATTGAAATTTTCAATAAGTACGGTTTAAAATCCACTTTTAACTTAAACTCTTCCTTATTTGGTTTGAAAGGGGGTTGGGAACAAGGCGGAAAATGGTTAAACCACAACAAGGTTTCGCCCTTTGAAGTAAAGGAAATTTACGCGGGGCACGAAGTGGCGGTACATACCTTGACTCATCCCAACTTAACGGGTGAAAACGACGATACGGTAGAATACCAAGTGGAAGAGGATAGAAAACAACTTTCGCGATTGGTTGGTTATGAAGTGCGCGGGATGGCGTACCCTTGCGGGGGTGTGAACAACGACGACCGCGTGGCGGGGGTTATCAAGGAAAAAACGGGGGTATGCTTTTCGCGTACCATTACCTCGACCTATTCCTTTGATTTGCCGAAAAACGTATACCGCTTAGACCCCTCGGTGCATGTTTGCGATACGGAAAATTTATTCCGCATGGCGGAAGAATTTATCCAATTGAAAACAGAGAAACCACAATTGTTTTACGTGTGGGGACATTCGTACGAATTTGACGTGACGCCGAATATGTCTTGGGAGCGCCTTGAGGAATTTTGCAAATTGATATCGGGGAAAGAGGATATCGTTTACGATACGAATATCAAAATCTTGTCGCGGCTGGGATTGCTTGATAAATAACATTGAACGCGAAAAGGAGCAAAGCCATGGTTGCTGTATGGGCAAATGACTTACAAGGTCAAATGAATATCACCCTTGCGTTTGCGTTGGATTTGGAAACAGCGCAAGCGTTTGATTTGACAATCGCAGCGGCGGATTGTTATAAAATTTATGCGGATGGACAGTTTCTTGCTTTTGGCCCGCAAAGGGCGGCGCATGGTTACGCACGTATTGCCAAGTATAAAGGGCGCGCAAAACGTATCGTGGTGGAAGTGCATTCGCACTTCGCAAATACATTTTGTTGGATTAAACAACCTCCGTTTTTCGCCTGCGAAGTGTCTGCGGATGGGGTAGTTTATACGGCGGAAAATTTTACTTGCTACCATCTTACTGATCGTGTACAGCGGGTGCAAAGGTACAGTTATCAACGCGGTTTTGCTGAGGTCTATTGCTTGGACGAGGATAGAACTTCGCTCTATTGCGGTACGTCTAATTTTCCGAAAAAACATACTCAACGCGTACATGCCCCCGCCTTTTTGCCTTCTTGGGTGGATGAGCCTAAGTATACAATGCATTATCCGCAGACGGTTATCGAACAGGGCGGTGTGGACGTAGACCCGTCTTTGCCCGTGTGGACGGATAGGAGTCATACCTTGGTTGGAACGAAATTGGATGGGTTTGCAATGGTCGATTGGGAAGAACGTTTGACCGAAGCGGCTTCGCGATTTATCTATCGCCCTAACAAAACTGCGGTTAGCGGATTGTCTTACCAAACCTATGATTTTGGACGTGCAATGACGGGGTTTGCGGAACTGAAAATCACCGCGGACCGTGAGGGCGTTGTGTACGTGATTTTTGATGAATTGCTGTGGCACGAACGCGGGAAAGGGGAAAACTACGTCGCGTTTGAACGCAATGCCTGCTCCAGTGTGCATAAATTTATTTTACGCAAAGGCGGGCAATACAACGTATCCACCTTTGATCCCTATTTGATGCGTTACGCACTGTTGGTTTGCAGTGAGGGTGTGAACGCGGAAATCGCTTTGCGTGATTATGAAAATCCGAACGCGGATGACTTTACGGTGGAATGTGCGGATGCATCCATTCAAAAAATCGTCAAAGCGGCGAAGGCGACCTTTGCACAAAACGCGGTGGATTTATTGACTGATTGCCCTTCTCGCGAGCGCGCGGGATGGTTGTCGGATAGTTATTTCTCTTCCGAGGCGGAATATATTTTAACTGGTAAAAACCAAGCGGAAAAGGCGTTTTTGGAAAATTATGCGTACGCAGATTGTACGGGGTTGCCCGACGGTATGGTTCCTATGTGCTATCCGTCCGATCCCTACGATACCTATATCCCCAACTGGGCGATGTGGTATATTTTGGAGTTGGAAAAATACGCAAACAGATGGGGCAGGGATGAGATTATTGCAAAATCCAAGGAAAAAGCGGACGGGGTTTTGCGGTATTTCAAACGCAAGGAAAACGAGTTTGGTTTGTTGGAAAATTTAGACGGTTGGGTGTTTGTCGAATGGAGTGCTGCAAACGATGAAGACCATATTAAGGGTGTGAATATTCCATCCAACATTGCCTATGCGCGCTGTTTGGAAGGGATGGCGAACTTGTACGGTTATGAGGATTTACGCTTGCAAGCGGAAAATATTCGCACCTTTATCAAAACGCATGCCTACGATGGAAGGTTTTTCGTGGATAACCTCATCCGCGACGAACAAGGGAACTTACGGCAAAGCGGTTTACTGACGGAAGTTTGCCAATATTATGCGTTCTGGTTCAACTGTATCACCAAGGAAGAATATCCTTGGCTGTACGAAGAATTGATGGAACGTCTTGGCGTGAACCGTGCCGAGGGATATTTACCCGAAGTCGGTATTTCGAACGTGTTATACGGTTTGTATATGCGCGTGGACTTGTTGATGCGCGAAGGGAAGAAGGCGAAGGTGTTGGATGAATGCCTGCGTCTGTTTTTACCGATGGCAGAACGCACGGGTACGCTGTGGGAACATAACGGCATTTCCGCAAGCTGTAACCATGGTTTTGCATCTTATGCGTTGAAGTGGATTTTGTTCGCACTGGATAAATAATATATATTGTATAAGCGATACGGAGCTTTGTGCGGTGATGCGCACAGAGCTCTTTTGACGCGCTGTTATTATTGGTGTTTTTACAGGTATGATAAGAACATAATATTGTCCATGTTTTTTTCTTTTACCTCTTGAAAAATGCGCGGGAATGTGTTATAATAAAACAAAAATGGGAGCAATAAAGCATGGAATACGAAGCAAAAGCGAGTCGTTATGATTCGATTGAATACAAAAAATGCGGGGGAAGCGGGTTGAAATTGCCTGCAGTTTCCCTTGGTTTATGGCATAATTTCGGGGATAATGCCGATTATGACAATATCTGTAAAATGTGTTTTACCGCATTTGACAATGGTATTACGCATTTCGATTTGGCGAACAATTACGGCCCTGCGGCAGGCAGTGCAGAGCGGAATTTTGGGAAGATACTCCACAACCATATGGCACAATACCGCGACGAAATGATTATCAGCACCAAGGCGGGGTATTATATGTGGCCTGGTCCGTATGGGGATTTTGGCAGTAGGAAATATTTGATGTCAAGTATCGACCAGAGTTTGAAACGCATGAACTTGGATTACGTCGATATATTTTACCATCATAGAATGGACCCCGATACTCCGTTATACGAAACCATGTGGGCGCTTGCGGATATTGTAAAGAGCGGTAAAGCGTTGTATGCGGGACTGTCTAATTACGATGGACCGACCATGGAAAAGGCGGCGGAAATTTTAAACGAACTCCACTGTCCGTTTGTAATTAACCAAAACCGTTATTCGATTTTGGATAGAACGGTGGAGAAAAACGGTCTGTTGCAAAGCGCGATTGATAAAAAGAAAGGGGTGATTATTTTCAGTCCCTTGGCGCAAGGTTTATTGACCAATCGGTATTTGAATGGAATCCCCGAAGACAGCCGTGTGAAAACGGACGGGCGGTTTTTGAATGAAAAATCCCTTTCTGCGGAACGGTTGGAACAGATTGCGAAGCTTGATAAAATCGCGCAGGAGAGAGGTCAAACGTTGGCGCAAATGGCGCTTGCGTGGGTGTATAGCCGTGCGGGGGTTACCAGTGTATTGATTGGCGCGTCTAAGCCTGAACAAATCCTTGAAAATCTCAAGATGACGGACAACGTACAGTTCAGTCAGGAAGAATTAAATGACATCGACGCGATTGTGCTTTGATGAAAAAAGCCCTCGAAACCGCTCGAGGGTTTTTGCTTGCTATGGTGAAAAATATTTTTCCTATAAAAAATCACTGTAAGTATTGACACTCTGACAAAAGAGTGGTATAATAAAGTAGTTATCAAATGCGCATAGCAAGATAAGGGAGCTTTTAACAAAAGATATTATGGATTGGAGTAAATTTTTAGGAAAAAATTGGAGGAAAATTGTCTTATTCCTGTGTGATGCATTAGGGTTTATGGCAATCGCCGTCTTTGGATTGGGTGTGACCCATTTGGTGGACGTTTTCCCTAAAATTGCAATGGAGAACTACTGGAAAGGTGCGTTGATTCTTTTTGTTATACTATTCGTAACGCGTTGGCTTTGGGGTGTGTATGATATGGTGTGGAGATTCACCAGCACGAAAGCCAACCTTTACATTGTATTGTCGGATTTATCCACGACCATTGTTACGGTGTTGTTGTTTGCTTTGTTGGGGCTTAGCTCGGAAGATTGGGCGTACGGTTTGATTGTTGCCTTAAATGCATTGTTCAGCTTAAGCATTCGCTTCGTGTACCGCTTGCTTTACAAGAGAAAACACGTGCAAAATGCAAAGCCGACCGCAGGGTTAAACGTTGCGATTGTGGGGGCGGAGCAATTGGGTATTTTACTGTTGAATGAGTTGAAGTGTAACCCGAAATCTCAATCCAACCCCGTATTGTTTATTGATAAGGATCAAACGAAAATCGGCGGTGAAATTGCGGGCGTGCCCGTTTTTGACGAAGCCGACGCGGGGGGAATCATCGACAAATATAACGTCGCGGAAATCATCATCGCGTTGCCCGATTTAAGTAGTGAAGAGTTGAATCGCTTATACCAATACTACGCAGGGTTCGGCTGTAAAGTCAAGGTGTATGACACCCCCGCGTTTGAAAGCGGTGACCCGAACGAGGCGAAAAAACGTATCGTCCGCGAGTTCCAAATCGAGGATTTGCTGTGTAGAAACCCTTTGAGTATCAACGATGAAGAATCGTTCCGCTATTACACCGATAAAACGGTTTTGGTGACGGGCGGGGGTGGTTCGATTGGCAGTGAACTCTGCCGTCAAGTCGCAAAATGCCATCCAAAGCGTTTGATTATTTTCGATATTTATGAAAATAACGCGTATGACATTCAACAAGAATTGACAAGAAAGTACGGCGCAGATTTGGATTTGCGTGTAGAAATTGGTTCCGTGCGCGACCGCGCGCGGTTAGAATGTATTTTCGCCAACTATCGCCCGCAAGTCGTCTTCCACGCAGCTGCACATAAGCACGTGCCTTTGATGGAACAAAGCGGTTGCGAGGCGATAAAGAACAACGTAATCGGTACGTATAATACCGCGGATATGGCAGAAAAATACGGCGTGGAAAAATTTATTTTGGTTTCCACCGATAAGGCGGTCAATCCCACCAATATCATGGGTGCATCCAAACGTCTTTGCGAAATGGTTATTCAGTGCCGTACGGACAGCCGTACCAACTTCGCAGCGGTGCGTTTTGGTAACGTGTTGGGTTCGAACGGTTCGGTTATTCCGCTGTTTAAAAAACAGATTGCAATGGGCGGTCCGATTACGATTACCGACAAGCGTATTATCCGCTATTTCATGACCATTCCCGAAGCAAGCCAATTGGTGATGCAGGCAGGGGCAATGGCACAGAAGGGCGAATTGTTCGTATTGGATATGGGTAAACCTGTCAAAATTTACGATTTGGCGGTCAATATGATTAAGCTGTCAGGGTATAAGCCGAACGAGGATATCGAGATTAAGGAAATCGGTTTGCGCCCTGGTGAAAAGCTGTACGAAGAATTGCTGATGACCACCGAGAAAATGGAAAAGACGGAAAACGATATGATTTTCATTGAAAAGGATGCACCGTTGACCCGCTTGCAGGTGGAAAGTAAGCTAAACGCGTTGTTAGACGCGGTGGAAGCTTCTAAGATGGAACTGGGTTCGAAACGCTTGATTGAAGTGATGCAAGCGGTCGTTCCTACCTATAAAGACCCTAACTCCGTCAATGAAAAAGCGGCGGAATCCATGGAAATGAAACAAGCCGAAATTGCATAAAGGAAAAAGAGTATCGAAAAAGCTTCGATACTCTTTTATGTTGGGGACTTTAACTTAATTAACATCCCTAGTTCTACTAGGGGGGATAAAAATGTTTTGGTATAATGTCACTCTGGAGCGTAGCGATAGAGTCTAAAGCCTTTCGACTTTACAGAAACCGACGCGCTTCAATATAATAAGACCAACGCTTTGCGGAAATTTGCTCAATGCAAGCATAATTGGATGCTGTGTGCAGGATATAATTGTTGCCAAGGTACAGCGCAACGTGTCCTACCCGTTCAATGCCCGTATTGTATTGCCGTTCATCATTGGTGAAAAAGATGCAATCTCCGCGCTGTAAATCGCTTGGCTTGACGTATTTTCCTTGCTTGACTTGGGTGCGGGTATTGACGTTGAGCAACTTTCCCGCGCCTTTATAAAAAATATACTGTATAAGGGATGAACAGTCAAATTTCTGAACCGAGAATCCTGCGAGCAATTTCCCCTTGCCGTCGTGGAAGCGCACTGCACCGTACACGTAGGGTGTGCCAAGCAGTTTATATCCCTCGGCAACTACGTCTTCCACTGCCTCATTGTTACTCTTTTCAAGGGTAAATACCGTCACGTAGGAAGCGTGAATATAGGCAACTTGATTGCGGTAATAGGTCTTGTACCAATTGCCGTTTTTCTCCGTCAACGCATACATGGTGCCTTGTTTTGAGGTTGTAAGCACTGCGTGATTTGTTCCCGCACCCTTGCGTAAATTCACGTTATTACCGCTCAAGCGTATGTATTTCGCTTCTTGCGGAAGGGTAGGTTTTTCTTCGGGGATATCGGGTTCTGCAGGGGGTGTGGGGGTGGAAACGGGCGGTGCGGGTTCAGGTTCTGCGGGCGGGCTTTCCACCGAGCTGTCGGACGGTGGTCCTACTGAACTGTCTGGCGGAACTTCGGGAAGGACTTCACTAGAGATATCTTCGGAAGTTTCAGGCGGGGTTTGGCTGGTTTCGCTGTCTTCTATCACGGAAGACGCGGGCGGGGTTACCGCCGAGCTTGGCTTGCACGCAAACAGCGTGGGTAACATGGTTAAGGACAGAATCAATGCTGTCACGGTTTTCATTTTTTTCATAATACTCTCCTAAGGGGGGGATTGTTTTTTATTTGGCTCTGTCACATCACCTGGTTGATTTTTGACGGGAAAATTCTGTGAAATCCTACGTGCTTTATTCGGTTATAGACCTCTGAGGGTATGCGCCCTCACAAACCGCTTGTCTTTCTTGTATTTTTCCCGTCATTCGCTAAAGAGCTCCAATCAACCATTCTCTGTGAGATCGCCTATCCTTTTACCGATAGGAGGTGAATGTAAAGTGTAAGACTGGCAAAAGGATAAGCTGAGGCAAAGAAAGGTTTGCCTTTGGTGGTATTATAAAGCCAATGCAACTTCGTGTCAATAGGGGATAAAAGGCAGAAAATCCTGCATTTTCCAAATGATGAAAATGCTGTCGAACGCTTGCGGAAAATAAAAAAATGTGTTATAATGTAACAGAAATCAAACAGAGGGTATGTTATGAATAAATTATCGATGGATTTACACACGCATACGACGTTTTCGCACGATGGGCAAAATACCCCTGCGGAAATGTTGGCGTGCGCGCAAAAACGCGGGGTTGCCTTTTACGGTTTTACCGATCATTTTGATTATGATTACGATATTTCCTTGATGGATGAGACGGAATATAAGCGTACAAGAAACGGTGACGAGGAAGAATGTTTTCACACCCTTAGACACTTGCAGGAGGATTATGCGGGTGTTGTCAACGTGCTTGTCGGGGCAGAATTTGGATACTCGGACAAGGCAGAGGTGCAGGGCAGGTATGCGTTGACGTATGAAAAGTACCGTCCCGACTACGTTATCAACAGTGTGCATAGCAAGGATGGTTTGGACTTTTTCTATAGAGATAATAATATGCCGAAGCCTGAAATTTACGGGGAATATTTGCAGCTGGTGAGAAATAGTTTGGACGTGCCTTACCATTATGATATTGTCGGACATATTGGCTACGTGGCGCGTTACGTGCCTTTTGAAAATAAAGATTTTGACCTTGAGGAATTCGGTGAGCAAATCGACGATATCTTAAAAACGATTATACGTAAGGATAAAATTTTAGAAATCAACTCGTCAAACAAGCAGTTACCCAATCGCACCTTGCCTGCTGATTATATTGTGGAAAGATATTACCAACTTGGCGGAAGAAAAGTTTCCTTTGGTTCGGATTCCCATTTCCCTGAACGGATTTTGGATAAGTGGGACGAAGTGGTGGCAATGTTAAAACGCATCGGCTTTACCCATTTGACTGTGCCTTGCCGCGGAGAACATATTAAGGTAGAATTATAATGTCGGAATTGGATTTATTGAAATTGATGCAAGCGTACGGTGAAGAAACCGAACTGGGGGATTTCACCCCTGAAGAATTGCAGGAAATCTTAGAAGAAATGCGCAATAACGGCGAAAGTATGCCCTTGACCCCCGCGGCGTTTAAGGAAAAATATTTTGCCTATTATGATGACGTAAAGGATAAATCCTTGAAAAAACAAGATTGGTAATCCTAAGAAAAAAAATCGGTAAAAAATCGACTGAAAAAAAGTTTTGATTTTTACCGATTTTTTTTGCAAATAGTATAGCATTCTTTGAAAAAATGTGCTATAATAGTTACAATGAGCGATTGCGGGCAAAAATCAAAGGGAAAAACCATGTTTTTGTTCGTTCGCCGTCAGCAATAAGAAGGAGAAAATCACTTATGCAGCCAAAATACAAAAGAGTATTGCTTAAACTGTCGGGCGAAGCCTTGGCGGGAGATCAAAGATTTGGGCTTAATCACGAAGTCATCGCGCCTGTGGTAGAGCAGATTGTAAAAATCCACAATATGGGCGTTGAGGTTGGTTTGGTTATCGGCGGCGGTAACTTTTGGCGCGGGCGTCAGGGTACGAAAATGGATCGCACGACGGCTGACCAAATGGGTATGTTGGCAACGGTGATGAACTCGCTTGCCATGATGGACGCGATTGAACAACACGGCGTGCCTGTACGTGTTCAAACGGCGTTGAACATGATTTCCTTGGCGGAACCTTTGATTTTGAGAAAGGCGCTTCGTCATTTTGAAATGGGCAGAGTGGTTATCTTTGCTTGCGGTACGGGGCATCCCTACTGTTCGACGGATACGGCTGCCGCGCTTCGTGCTTGTGAAATCGACGCTGACATTTTGTTGATGGCGAAAAACGTGGACGGGATTTATGATTCCGACCCCAAAACCAATCCCGCGGCGCGTAAGTATGACGTTTTGAAATATTCCGACATTATCAACCGCAACTTGAAGGTAATTGACTTTACCGCGGCAACGATGTGTATGGAAAACGACGTGCCGACCTTGGCGTTTGGGTTGAATGAAGAAAACTCGTTGGTGCGCGCTGTTTGCGGCGAACGCCTCGGCACCCTTATAGAGGTATAAATGAGAAATAAAAAAATTAGGAGATATAACCATGATTGAAAACGAAAAGATTGAAGAAATGATGTTTGAGTTGGAAGAAAAATCGGAAAACACTTTAACTGCATTGGACAGAGAATACGGCGCCATCCGTACGGGCAGAGCAAATCCCCGTATTTTGGACCGTTTGGAAGTGGAAGCTTACGGCGGTATGAGCAAGTTGATTGAACTTGGCAACGTATCCGCATTGGATGCAAAATGCTTGCAAATCAGCCTTTGGGATAAATCCCTTTTGAAAGCGGTTGAAAAGGCAATTTTGCAATCGAACATCGGCTTAAACCCTAGCAATGACGGTAACGTAATCCGCCTTGTTTTCCCTGATATGACCGAAGAACGCAGACGTGAATTGGTAAAGCAGGCGAAGAAGATGGGGGAAGATTCGAAGGTTGCAATTCGTAACCACCGCCGTGACGCAATGGATTTGATTAAGAAAATGAAGACCGCAAAAGAATTGTCCGAAGATGAAGCGGCTGGCTGTGAAGCAGACGTTGAAAAGGCGATTTCTGGTTACATGACCAAATTGGAAGGAATTATTTCTGCAAAAGAAAAAGAATTGATGACTATTTAAGCCATGCGTAAGAATACACTGTTACAAGGGGTAACGATACCCCGTCATATCGCCATCATTATGGACGGCAATGGGCGTTGGGCGAAAAAACGTATGATGCCTCGTTCCTTTGGACATAAAAATGGGATGGAGCGTATGATTGGGTTGATGGAACACGCCTTTGATTTGGGGGTGCAGTATATCACCGTATACGCTTTATCTACGGAAAATTTAAAACGTCCGAAAGAGGAATTGGACGGATTGTTTAATTTGTTCCGTAATAATTTCCGAAAGGAACTGCAAAAAATATTTGAACGCGGTGTACGTTTGCGCACGCTGGGGGATTTGTCCTTGTTGCCTGATGACGTCATGCAAGGTTTGCGTGAGAGTGAAAAGGACACCGAACACTACGAAGGGCGAGGGATTAACATTGCGGTTGCCTATGGCGCGCGCGATGAAATCATTCACGCGGTGAATAAGGCGATAGAAAATGGGGAAAAGGTTACGGAAGAGAGTTTTTCTAAACTGCTCTATACCAGCGATTTACCCGACCCCGATTTGATTATCCGTACGGGGAAAGAAGTGCGCTTGTCTAACTTCTTATTGTATCAAGCGGCGTATGCGGAATTATATTTTTCCAATAAAATGTTCCCCGAATTTTCCGATAAGGAATTGGATAAAGCCATCATTGATTTTTCCAACCGCACACGTAGATTCGGTAAGACGGACGAACAGCTTACATAAGACAAACAAAGGGGGCAGGTATGCGTTGAGTTATAAAAAACGCAGTTGCCCCTTCGTTTTTCCGCAAGGAAAAAGGAGAAAATATGAAGATAAGATTGATTTCGGGGTCGTGTTATATTGCCCTGTTGGCGGGATTTTTCTGCTTGAAAATATTCCTGCCTTACGGTGATTTTTACTTCGATGCCTTGATTTATGCCTTTGCGTTATTGGGTACGTTTGAAATACTCCGCGCGACCAAGGAAAAAACGACCAAGGCGGGGCGAGGGATTGTCTATGCTTTTTCCGCACTGACCATCCCCGCGTGTGCGTTGGGCGAATATTTCAAAGGTTGGGGCTTTACCGTGATAGGCGTTGCGGTACTGGCGTTGTCGGTGTTGCTGTTGTCGCTGTTGGTGGTGAAGCACGAAGAAACTTCGCTGGAAAGCTTAGGTATGGCGTTTTTGTCAGCGGTATATCCAAGCGTATTGCTTGCGCTGATGGTGATTGCCAACCATGCGGTTGCACCCAAGGCGTTGGAAAAATTTGCCTTTGATTCCCGATTGTTGATATTGCTCGTATTTGTCGTTTCCCCTTGCGCGGATTCGATTGCGTATGTGTTCGGCAGATTCTTACGGAAATATTTCCCTAAGAAAATGACTCCTGTCATCAGTCCGAATAAGACGGTGATTGGCGGTATCGGCGGTTTGGTGGGCGGTATGCTCGGCGCGGCGGCGTTGTATTTTATCTACAACGCAACGGCGGGTTCGTTTGACCAGATGTATATTTGGCTGCCCGTGTATTTGGCGATTGGTTTGGTTGGCGCGGTGGCTACGGCATTTGGCGATTTGGTGGAAAGCTGTATCAAGCGCAAGCTTGGTTTGAAGGATATGGGCAATATCATGCCCGGGCACGGCGGTGCGCTTGACCGTTTGGACAGTGCGTTGTATTCCACAATCATCGCGTACTTGGCGTTTGTAATCATTGGTTTGGTGGTATAAGTTATGAAAACGATTGCATTGATTGGTTCGACGGGTTCTATCGGTACGCAGGTCTGTTCAGTAGTACGCCGTCATCCCGATAAATTCAAGATTAAAAGCATCGTTGCTAACGCTTCTGCGGATTTGTTCTTAGCGCAAGTGAAAGAGTTTATGCCTGAATACGCCGCTTTGGCGGACGAAGAAGCAGGCAAAGCGATTGCTTCTCAAATCCCTGCGGGGATAAAATTCGGCTATGGCGAGCAAGCGGCGGAAGAGGCGATTGCTTATGGCGAAGTTGCTTTCGTTGCGGCAACGGGTTTCGCGGGTTTGAAATACAGCTTGAAAGCGGTGGAACTTCACAAGGATATCGCCCTTGCAAATAAGGAAACTTTGGTGTGCGGCGGAGAACTTGTGATGGGTAAAGTCAAGGGAGCAGGTATTGATTTAATGCCCGTAGACAGCGAACATTCGGCTCTGTGGCAGGCGTTGAGTTTTCGCGCAAACGCACCTTTTCGTCGCTTAATTATCACCGCAAGCGGCGGTCCATTTTACGCGTATACGAACGAACAATTGCAAAATGTGACACCCATGTCTGCGTTGAAACATCCCACGTGGCAAATGGGGGCGAAAATTACCATCGACAGCGCGACGCTTTTGAATAAGGGTTTTGAGGTGATTGAGGCTCGTTGGCTGTATGATGCTCCGCTGGAAAAAATCCATACGATTGTACAACCGGAAAGCATTATCCATTCCATGGTGGAATTTGACGACGGCTGTGTGATGGCGCAAATGAGTTATCCCACGATGGAACTTCCCATTCAGCTTGCACTGACCTATCCCGACCGTTTTGATTGCGGGTTAAAGCCCTTGAATTTCGAGGCGCTTGGCGCGATTCGTTTTTTACCATTGGATAGAAAACGCTTCCCGTGTTACGACTTGGCATTGACAGCTTTGGAGATGGGGGACAATTACCCTTGCGCCTTAAACGGTGCGGGTGAAATTGCCGTCCGCGCATTCTTGGACGAGAAAATTCCCTTCCTCGCCATCGCGGACGTTATGCGCTCGGTATTGGAACAGACCGAACGCATGCAAACGGATTCTTACGAGATATTAAAAACAACGGACGCGCGCGCACGTGCGTTGGCGAGAGAAAATATCAGCGCGGTGTATAAATAAGGAAAGAGTATATGATTAGTAATTTATTGTCTTTTGCAAGCGCGATGAAAAGTGTCGGCAGTGTATTGTTGGCGGTATTGATTTTGCTTGTGATGGTTACCGTGCACGAGTTTGGACACTACGTTGCGGGTAAAATTTTAGGGTTCAAAATCACCGAATTTGCGGTGGGATTTGGTCCCGCTATCTTCAAAAAACGCAGTAAAAAAACGGGTGAATTGTTCGCCTTGCGTGTGATTCCCTTGGGCGGTTATTGTGCGTTCGACGGCGAAGATTATACGGAGGAAGAGGAAGAAAACAAAGACCCCGAAAATGAACCGTTTGGCGAAATGAAAACGGAAGAAACGCAAAACGAAGGGGGCATGGTTGAGGTGAATGAAAAACCTCAGGATGAATACCCCGAACCGCAGGGGGCGCAATTCAACGATCAGGCGCCTTGGAAACGTATCATTGTATTGATTGCGGGCGCGACGATGAATTATCTGTTTGCCATGATTTTACTGTTGATTATGGTGGCAACGTTCGGGGTACCGAAACTGATGATGATGCCTACCACTTATGACCCGAAAAACCCTACCGACGTTCCGCATGCGGAATGGGAAGTGGAAAACCTTTCTCAACGCGACGTCTTGCTGTCGATGGATGGTGAAAAGGTTGCCATGATGACGGATATCGTGGACGTATTAAAGGGCAAGCAAGCAGGAGACACTTTCACCGCGCAAGTGCTTCGAAAGAAAGACGGAAAGTGGCAAGAAAAGACCGTTACCGTACAAGTATACGCCGATGGCGTGTTTGCAGATATGGGTGACGCAGACGGTGTAATAGCAGAGCTGGCAAGCTGTCTGGGTTATGACACCTATACGACCACGTTACCGGGCGGATTCTGGGAGACGATTGGCGGTGCATTTGCCTACTCTTGGGAGATGGCGACGGCGGTTTTGAAGACGTTGGGTCAGTTGCTGACGGGACAGTTGGGGTTGAATGCCGTAGGCGGACCCGTGACGACGATTGGTGCGATTTCCAGTGCAACGGGCAGTTGGTTCAGCTTCTTGTATATTGCGTCCTTTATCGGTGTGAATCTTGCCGTGTTTAATTTATTGCCCATTCCTGCATTGGACGGCTGTAAAGTCATTTTCTGCCTCATCGAATGGATTCGTAAAAAGCCTGTCAACCGCAAGGTGGAAACGATTATTCACTTTATCGGTATCGTTGTTTTGTTCGGTTTTGCGATTCTAGTAGATATTTTACAACTTTTTTAAGAAAAATTGCGACTGTCAAGTAAAAATGCTTGACAGTTGTTTTCTTTTGGAGTATAATACCATACGGACATTGGGTAGGAGGGCGAGAAAATGAAAGACGATTTGCATTTTCTTCGGCTGTGGGATACGTATTCCCCCTTGCTGACTGCCACACAGAAAGAGATTACCGATCTCTATTTCAATTATGACCTTTCTCTCGGTGAAATTGCCGAACAGAAAGGGGTGTCCCGCCAAAGCGTATCCGATTGCTTACAAAAATGCAGAAAGCAATTGGAAAAGTACGAGGATAAACTTCACTTTTTACAAGCTTTGGACGACCTTTCTCACGAGTATTCAGCCTACATGACAGAGGTGGAACGCTTTGTGGAAAAGGAAAAACAAAATTTTGAACCGCTGTCGGCATTGAAAGAAAAGTTGGACGGGGTGCAAAAACAATTCGGCGCGGAGAAAACCGAGGTTGCGGACGGCGCGATTATAGGTAAAGTGTTCCGCGAAGAGGAGTAAGTAAGATGGCTTTATTCGGTTCCTTATCGGACAGATTAAATCATATATTTTCAAAATTGACCAAGCGCGGTAAGCTGACGGAATTGGAAATTCGTACGGCAATGCGTGAAGTGCGCGTTGCGCTGTTGGAAGCGGACGTCAACTTGCGCGTGGCGAAACAATTCATCGCAGACGTTTCGGAAAAAGCGGTCGGGCAGGAAATTTTGTCCTCGCTCAACCCCGCTCAGCAGGTTATTAAAATTGTCAATGAAGAATTGATTAACTTGATGGGGTCGAAAAATGCGAAGTTGGAGGTTTCGTCCAAGCTTCCCACCGTCATCATGATGTGCGGTTTGCAAGGCGCGGGTAAAACTACCCTTTGCGGAAAGCTCGCCAATCTTTTGAAAAAACAAGGCAAACGCCCCCTTTTGGTGGCGGGCGATATTTACCGCCCCGCGGCGATTACACAGTTGCAGGTGGTAGGTAAAAATGCGCAGGTCGAGGTGTTTGAAAAGGGCACGCAAAACCCTGTCAAAACCGCAAAACAAGCGATTGACTACGCGCGTTCGATGAATTATGACACCGTAATCCTGGACACGGCAGGCCGTTTGCAAATTGACGACACGCTCATGCAGGAGTTGGAAAATATCAAAAAAGAAGTCGAAGTGACGGAAACGCTGTTGGTTGTAGACGCTATGACCGGTCAGGAAGCGGTCAACGTAGCGGACACCTTCAATCAAAGGTTGGACGTAACGGGGGTTATCTTGACAAAGCTTGACGGCGATACCCGCGGCGGTGCATGTCTTTCGATTAAAGCGGTTACGGGCAAGCCCATCAAATTTATCGGTGTGGGCGAAAAAATGGGGGATCTCGAACCCTTCTATCCCGACCGTATGGCGTCGCGTATCCTCGGTATGGGTGACGTGCTGTCCTTGATTGAAAAAGCGCAGCAAGCGATTACGGAAGAAGACGCGAAGAAAATGCAGCAGAAAATGCTGGCAAATACGTTCACATTGAACGATTACCTTGAGCAATTTGCAATGATGAAAAAGATGGGCGGCGCGTCCGCAATGCTTTCCATGTTGCCTGGCGCAAATAAATTGAAGGTTGGCGAAGGAGATATCGATGAAAAGAGAATCGAACGTACCAAAGCCATCATTCTTTCGATGACCAAGCAAGAACGTGACAATCCTTCCATCATCGACAGTAAGCGTAAACGCCGTATCGCGGCAGGCTCAGGCACGACCGTTCAGGAAATCAATCAGTTGCTGAAACAGTTTGACCAAACGAAAATGTTGATGAAACAGTTGAAGGGGGGGCGCGGTAAATTCCGTCTTCCTTTCTAAAGAAAACAATAAAATGACCGTACCATGTACGCGATGAACACAATTTACAAAAGCTAAATGCGGTGGAAACCGTAAATATAGAAAGAAAAAAATTTTAAGATACTTTGGAGGTATTTATTATGGTAAAAATGAGACTTTTCAGAATGGGCGACAAGAAGAACCCTATCTATCGTGTAGTAGTTGTTGACGGCAGAAAGGCTGCAACGGGCGAATACATCGACTGCGTTGGCCACTACAGACCTACCTGCGAACCCGCAGAACTTGACATCGACGTAGCAAAGGCAAAGGATTGGCTTGCAAAGGGCGTTCAACCCACCGAAACCGTTAAAAACTTGCTTGTTAAGACTGGCGCAATGGAAAAGAGCGAAAAACTCAGCACTCCTAAGACCAAAACGAAAAAGAGCAAATAATCTCGCATTATATATCGCAAAATAAATATAGAGGTATACTATGCTGGATTTAATTAAATACATTGTCGGCCAGTTTGCGGAAGACAAGGAAAACGTTGAATACGTGGTTAATGAAAAGGACCGCGTGATTGAGGTTACAATTATTCTTTCGCCGTCCGATATGGGTAAAGTGATCGGCAAGCAGGGTAAAATTGCCAAGGCGATGCGTACCATCGTTCGTTCGGCAACGCCTGCAAGCAGTAAACGCTACGTGATTGAAATTTGCGAACGCGGCGGTAACGTTGTAGACGCAGAATAAGAAAAAACGGTGAAAAAAAGGCTTTTGAAATAAAAGCCTTTTTTTACCATTAGAGAAAAGGAGACGGCATGGATCGTTTGATTATTGGCGAAGTGTTAAAACCGCAAGGTATCCGCGGGGAATTAAAGGTGAAAACGTTCACGGATTTTCCCGAAGACGTGAAGGAGTTTGGTACGGTATATATCGATGATAAGCCTTATAAAATTTTATCCTTCCGTGTGGGGCCCGACGGAGCGGCGTATATGGGTTTGCGCGGGATTCCCGACCGCAATGCGGCGGAACTTTTTCGTGGCAAGAAGCTTGAAGGGGACCGTGAAGATGCACCCCCGTTGGAAGAAGGCAGACATTATATCGTGGATATCCTCGGTTTGGCATGTGAAACGGAAGCAGGCGAATTTCTCGGTACTGTAAAAAATATCGTCAATCTTTCTTCGGACGTATACACCTTGGAAAAGGACGGCAAGGAAATTTTATTCCCGTCCGTGAATGGTGTTATTGTAAAATTTGACGTGGAAAACGGTAAAATCGTGGTCAATAAGGAAAAATTTGACCAAATCGCCGTAAAATAAAACTCCCCCGCTATCAGCGAAGGAGTATTTCATAACAAAAGGTTACACTTCTTTTTTTAATAAAGTGTGAAATTTTCGGCTTTCTTTGACGAAAGCTTTTGAGGAAAACAAAGCGATACCGACGGTGATTGCGATGGCAAGGTCTGGCAACACGTACCCCGCTTGATACACAAAGCTGTACAATGCGGCGGGGGTGCCTTCAGGGGCAAATGCACCAAAGGCAAACGTGCCCGAAAGGAAGTGCATGCAAAACCGACCAAGTCCCGCGAGGGTACCGCCTAAAGCGAATTGCGCTTGCGGATATTTTCGTAAAGCTTTACACTGCGCCAACACGCCCGCCAACCCCATCCATGCAAATGCCATGGGGTAATCGAGCAGAAATTGCGCGGGGTGTAACACCGTAGGGTCTTGAAATGCTTGCAACAAGCCGTAGACAAACCCTGCAAAAATTCCTTTACGCACACCGAACATGTAGGCGTACAGCATTAAAGGCAACAGCGATGCGGGTGTAATCGAACCGCCTTGCGGTAAGCGCGCGAGGCGCATAAAGGAAAGGGCGAAACTCATCGCGATGCAAATCGCGGCATAGGTAACGCTTTTCGAATCAAATTCCTTTTTACTGCGCTTATCACCAAACAAGGCAAGGCATACCAATGCGATTGCGGAAATTCCGCTGACAAGGTACAAACCCACCGATTGCACGTCCTCATTGGTCAGCCAATTATTTTCGGCGGCTTTACCCGATGCGAAGTGTATCCCCATACACACAAGGGTGGTAAGAAAAGCGCACCCAATGGCAATACTAAGGATAAGCGTCAGCATTCTTGTGCGGTGCAAGCTGATGACGACAGCGGTCATTCCTACCAAGCACAAGAGGATAAGCAGGGGGATGAACAAGATAGGTTCAATCCCGTCTTCCAAAAAACTAAGGGTCAGAAACAGACCGCACAGCGCGCACACATACACGATAAATATCGGTAGCAAAGCGCGGTGAAAAGTTTTCCGTTTGTCCGATTTTAAGACAAACGAGCATACCAGGTATGCGATGAACAGCGCAAGGGACAGCCAAATGGCGATCGAACGCGCGGTGTTTAAGGGCGTATCAAACGAGGCGAAATACCACGTCCAGCCGCTTAAAAGGGAATAGGGAAACATAGGACCTCCTTCTCCGCCGTTCGGACTTTAACATGAGGCGATGTCACCTCACTTGGTTGATTTTTGAAATCAAATTGCTGAAAATAGATTTCAGCTAAAATCAACCATTCTATGTGACATAGCCTAAAAAAACACCCAACGCAATGGTGTGGGTGTACGGTGCTTCTACCCCTATCCAAAGGGATAAAGCGTCAGTTCTCTCGCTCAAGTATTACCTTGCCGATTCAAATGGTATAATCTCAGCCCGATAAATCGGGCACCCACGACGGAATGTTAAATTGTATTTTGGCTTGACCGTATATTGCGGCGCAACCAATTATATTGTTATTATACAATATGCAAATATGTTTGTCAAGGGTTACAATCAAAAAAAGAGGAAAAAAATGCGTTACGATTTTTATGCATATATGGACAGAATGAAATATATCAAGCGTTGGCAATTGATGCGTTCGACCAGAAAGGAAAACATCATGGAACATTCGCAATCGGTTGCAGTGCTTGCGCACGCGCTTGTCACCATACACAACGACGTTTACGGCGGTCATGCGGACGTACTGAAAACGGTGCTTTACGCCATGTATCACGAGGTCAGTGAAGTGATGACGGGGGATTTACCCACGCCAATCAAGTATTACAACCGCAGTATCCGCGGGGCGTATAAAGAATTGGAAAAAAGCGCCTGCGAAAAGATTGTCGCAACTCTGCCCGAGGAAATGAAACCTGGCATCGAACCGTACGTGCTTGCGGACGAAGATTGTATCGAAGGACAGCTTGTAAAGGCGGCGGATCGTTTGGCGGCATATATCAAATGCTTGGAAGAACTTCGTTCAGGCAACGGTGAATTTAGTAAGGCGAAAAAGAGTATCGAAGCGGATTTGCATGCAAAAAAAATGCCCGAAGTGGAATATTTCTTCGAACATTTTATTCCTTCTCTGAAATTGACTTTGGACGATTTGGAATGCTTTTAATATCACACAATTTTCAAAAATCCTTTAAGAAATAAACAAAAAGAATGTGTATACTATATAATGTAGTGGAAAAATCTTAATTTTGGGAGCAGAATAAAGATGAAAAAAATAACGAAGACAATTCTTGCAACGATTTTCGCAACCACGCTTTTGCTTGGCGCAACGGCTTGTGGAACAAGTGCGTATCAAATTGCGGTGCAAAACGGATATAAAGGTACGGAAAAGGAATGGCTTACCACTTTACAAGGTAAAGATGGTAAAGACGGTAAGGACTTGACCGCGCGTGATTTGTACAACGAAGCTGTATCGGAAGGTTTTACGGGTACGTTTCTTGAGTTTTGCAGCGAAGTGCTCGGTGTGGATGTTCGTGAAAACAACGACGTGGATATGATTGCCAAAAACGCGACTTCGGTTGTAAGCATTTACAGTGGATTTTCTAAGACTACTTACGTAGGCGGTCTGGGCGGAATGGGCGGTATCGTCGGCGGTTTGATTGGCGGAGGCGGTTATGAACCGCAGTTAGAATATTACTACTCAGCGGGCGCGGGGGTTATCATTGATTTGGATAAATCCACGGGTACGGCGCTGGTTGTGACCAACTACCACGTTATTTATGACAGCGAAAGCAACGCGAAGGGTGGTATTTCGGATGCGATTTACTTATACACCTACGGTGCGTTGAACGGTTTTGACGCGCAAAACGGCGATCAAACGGGCAACGGTATGAAAGCGACCTACGTAGGCGGTGCGATGGAATATGATATCGCCGTGTTGGAAGTAACCAGCGATTATTTGAAGACCTGCGTTGCTACGGCGGCGACGTTCAGCGCGGACGACGAAGTGCAGGTTGGCGAAAAGGTATTTGCTATCGGTAACCCTGACGGCGCGGGTATTGCGGTTACGGAAGGGATTATCTCTGTGGAATCGGAATATATTCAGATGACCGCTTTCGACGGCAGTGAAGTGTTGCAGTACCGTGTTATGCGTACGGACGCAGCAATCAACAGTGGGAACTCGGGTGGCGCGTTATTCAACTCCATAGGGGAATTGATAGGGATCACCAATGCGAAAAACGCAGCTTCTGACATTGATAATATGGGTTACGCTTTGCCCAGCTCGCAGGTGAAAAACCTTGTCGGCAATATCAAGGCAAACCGTGCGTATTCGGGCGCGCGCGTCGCGACCTTGGGGATTATGGTGCAAGTCGTAAAATCCAACGCCTATTACGATGAAAACGGGCGTTTGCGTATCGCGGAAGAATTTGAGGTTGTGTCCGTGACAGCGAATGCAGCGGGGAAGGATTTGAAGACGGGCGACCGTATCAAGGCGATTTCCATTAACGACGGCGAATGGGTGAACTTCACCAGACAATATCAATTGATTGACCAATTGTTATGCGTACGTAAAGGCGATACTGTAAAGTTGAAAATCATCAATTCAAACGGCATAGAGGAGACTATTTCCATCGTCTATGACAAGGATGCCTATTTCACCACGTATGATTAAGATTTCGAGTGTATTCTATCACGGAATACACTCTTTTTCTTTTAGGGTACTTGACAATTTCTAAATTGTATAGTATACTATATTTAATACAGCAAAGGACGGTATGGTATGCGTACGGAAGATTTAATGAAAGCCATCTCGGGGGAAGCCCAAGACAACGATCGTTTTGAAGAATTGAAATTGGGGATGCCGATTGGAAAAGATGTGAGCGATAATCTTGTGTTGGCGCAGAAAAGGTTAAAACCTTTGACAATTCGCAATACCTGTGTAACGGGGAATGGGCGGGGGAATTTTATCCGTCGCACGCTGATTACGCTGTCTTGTTTGTACGATCGCGATGAAGCGTCCTTTTTCGTGCTGTCCACCAATCAAGAATACGGTGAATTGCTCCGCTTGGTATCGGCGGATTTCACTGTACCATATATCCGCGAACGCGCGGACTTGGCGCAGGCAATAGAGACCTTAAAAGAGTTAATTCGCATGCGCGAATACGGAAAGGGCTACCCTCGGTTGTTTGTGGTGTTGGACGGTTTGGACGATTTGCCCGATTGCAATAAAAATGGGGATTTGGAAGAATATCGAGATATCTTTGAAATTTTGATACGCAAACCTGACGTGGACGTGATTTGCGGGGTGGATTTGGGCAGGAGTATTTTCTCCGGTTATCCCGGTGCGTTTCTCGGTATCGGTAACTGTCTTGTGACGACCCGCGAAAGCGGAAAAGCGGACGTAACCTACGTCAACGAGGATTCGTCTTTGACGTTGCCTATGCCCATCGTTTACCCCAATGAGCCTACGGTGATGGAGAGTATTATTTACCTCAACGCATTGCCTGCGGATAGATAAAATTATGACAGAATTTTTATTTCAACGCATACCTGCCCCCTTGCTTTCATGGTATCGGGCGAATAAACGCGACCTGCCTTGGCGGGAAAACCCAACGCCGTATCGGGTGTGGGTATCGGAAATTATGTTGCAGCAAACCCGCGTGGAAGCGGTGAGGGAATATTTCGCGCGGTTCATGGCGGAACTTCCCGACGTGTTTGCACTTGCTTCTTGCGAGGAAGAAAAGCTGTTGAAATTGTGGGAAGGGTTGGGGTATTACAGCCGCGCCCGCAATTTGCAAAAAGCGGCGAAGGTATTGGTAAATTTTTACGGCGGAGAATTTCCCCGTGATTTGCGCGCTTTGATGGATTTGCCTGGGATTGGCAGCTATACGGCAGGGGCAATTGCTTCCATTGCGTTCGGTATGCCCGCCCCCGCGGTGGACGGAAACGTTTTTCGTGTCATGGCTCGTTTGGAGGAGAATTCTACCTGCATAGCCGACCCGAAATACCGCAGATATTTGGAAGAAAAATTGTCGAAAATCTACCCCTCGTCGGGGGAAGATTGCAGTGCTTTTACGCAAAGCTTGTTCGAGTTGGGCGCATTGGTTTGTAAACCGCAAAATCCCGATTGCGCGCAATGTCCGTTGCGGGATATATGTAGGTCGAATGCAAACGGAACGCAAGCGTTGTTTCCCGTGATGCCCGAAAAGAAAGCCAAACGGCAGGAAAGGGTGGCGGTGTTCTTGATTGAAACCCCCGAAGGGTTTTGCATACGCAGGCGCGAAGCAGGGGTTTTGCGCGGTATGAACGAGCTTCCCTCTGAGGTTTTACAAGAAGAAGATACCCCTGAAAAAGTGTTAAACGAGTGGGGCATGTATGCGTTCACGGAAGTTTCTCGTAAAAAATACGTTCATATTTTCACCCATATACGGTGGGATATTACCTGTGTTTGGGTGCGCGCGGACAGTGCGCCGTTCGACACTTATACCATGGATGAAATTGAAGAAAACATCTCGTTGCCCACGGCGTTTAAACAATGTTTGGGGATATGGAAAGAAGTATGAAAAGTTATAAATTGACTTTTGAAATGGTGCCTGAAGAATGTTGGTACAGTAACTTAAGAAGTGTGTTAAAACCTGCTGATTGGGATATTGTACGCAAGGATGCGTATGCTCGTGCAAAGGGTCGGTGTGTGATTTGCGGTCGGTCGGGAAGGTTGGAAGCGCATGAAAAGTGGAGTTACGACGACGAGCGGGCTTTACAGAAATTGGAAGACGTGATTGCGCTGTGCCGTGAATGTCACGAGGTGAAGCACATCAGCCGTACACAATTGATGGGGCGGGGTATGGATGCGATGGAGCATTTCATGCGTGTGAATCAATGTTCGCAAATGGATTTTCACGACGCTTTACAGCAGACGAACGAAGAATATCTTCAACGCAATAGAGTTGAGGGTTGGGTCACGGATATTAGTTGGTTAAAGGACAACTATAACATAAAATAAAACGCGTCTATGCGGTGCATTTCTTTGTCGTCGCTCCGCGCACCTTGCTCGCATACGATTGTGTATGCTTCCGTCGGTGTGCTCGCGGTTTCTTGAACTGCTTACATCTATGCATTTTACGGATTTTATAAAATAGAAAATATATAACATAGGAGAACGATATGAAAGTATTACTTGTAAACGGCAGTTGCCACGAAAAAGGTTGCACCTATACCGCTCTTGCAGAAGTTGCAAAGGCGTTGAACGCAAACGGTGTGGAAACGGAAATTTATTGGATTGGCAAACAGCAGGTCAGCGGTTGCAAAGGCTGTTGGATTTGTAAAAAGACGAAAAAGTGCGTCATTGAAGACGGTGTGAACGAGTTCGTGGAAAAGGCGGCGGAATTTGACGGTTTCGTATTCGGTTCGCCCGTGTATTATGCATCGGCGGCGGGTGCGTTGGTTAGCTTCATGGATCGCGTATTTTACAGTGGTGGTAAGCATCTTGCGTACAAACCTGCGGCGGCAGTGGTTAGTTGCAGACGTGCGGGCGCAAGCACGACTTTTGACGTTATAAACAAGTATTTCACCATCAACAATATGCCCATCGTAGCGTCCAATTATTGGAATGAAATTCACGGCAATACCGCGGAAGAAGCGGCGCAGGATGCGGAAGGTTTGCAGACTATGCGCGTATTGGGTAACAATATGGCTTGGTTGTTGAAGTGTATTGAACTCGGAAAAGAAGCAGGGATTTCTCCTGAAACCGAAAAGAAGATTTGGACTAACTTTATTAGATAAGACATACCGCGCCTCGCGAAAACGAGGCGCGGTTTAAAATTTTTTCAAAAATTGGAAAAAATTTTTCTAAAACCCCTTGACAAATATAAAATATAGTGCTATAATAACGATACTGAATCTTATTAAGGAGTAATAAATATGATAAGTTTACAAGATAAAGTGGTTATAATTACAGGCGGCGGCAGAGGTATCGGGTTCGGTTTGTCCACAGCCTTTGCAAAAGCGGGTGCGAAGTTGGTGATTACGGGCAGAACAGAATCGACTTTACTTTCCGCAAAGGAAAAATTGGAAACGGCATACGGTTGTGAAGTATTGTGCGTGACGGCAGACGGCGCGGATGAGGCGGCAATTCAAAACGTTATCGACAAGACGGTGGAACGTTTTGGCAAGATAGACGCGGTTATCAACAACGCGCAGGCATCCTCGTCGGGCAAAATGCTCGTCGACCATACCAAAGAGGATTTGGATTTGGCGATTTATTCGGGGATTTATGCGACCTTCTTCTACATGCAAAAGGCGTATCCTTACCTGAAAGAAACCAAGGGCGCGGTGGTGAATTTCGCCAGCGGCGCGGGCTTGTTTGGGCGTATCGCACAATCGTCCTATGCGGCGGCAAAGGAAGGTATCCGCGGTCTGTCGCGTGTTGCGGCAACCGAATGGGCGCCTGACGGTGTACGCGTGAACGTGATTTGTCCCCTTGCCATGACCGAAGGTTTGCAGAAGTTCAAGGAAGAATACCCCGAACGTTACGAGCAAACGATTAAGGGCGTGCCCATGGGCAGATTTGCCGACCCTGAAAAGGACGTTGGCGGAATGTGCGTATTCTTGTGCAGTGACGAAGCGAGCTTCGTCACGGGCGAAACGATAACCTTGCAAGGCGGCAGCGGTTTAAGACCGTAATATGTATTGAATAGAGAAAGGCGGCGGATGATTTCCGTCGCCTTTTACTTGTGATATTCTTCAAATAAGTCGTTGGGAGTACATTCAAGGATATCACACAATGCTTTCAAATTTTCAAACTTGATACCGTTGGTTTGGTTGTTGACAAGCTTGTTGAAATTTTGGTAGCTCAAACCCAGTTGAATATACAGCCAATATTTACTCTTGCCTTTTTCCTTTAATATCTCCAATATGCGCAATTTCATGATTATATCACCTCTACATTAGATAATATTTACATTATATTACAAAAAATCCTTGACAAATAGATTTTTACGTTATATAATGTATACATTAGATATTAAAAATGTGGAGGTGTCTTTATGAAAGGCTTCAAAAAATTGGCAACAATGCTACTTTCTGTTTTGACGCTTTGTATTGGAGCAGGCGGTTTCGCGGCTTGTAACGGTGTGAACGTTGACCCGAACGGTAGCGGCGGGGTGGTAATTACGCCCAATAGCGGTAATCCAAACACAAATAGCGGGCAGGACAGTCTTGTAAGCATTTTACCCTCTAGCGAGCAGGAAAGTGACGCAAGCGAAACTCCCTCACACACGCATACTTGGGGGGAAGGCGTCATCACGGTTCCCGCTACTTGTACAGAAGTAGGTGAAATATCCTATACATGTTCAACGTGTGATGAAGTGCGTACGGAAAGCGTGGCGACGGTTGACCACGTTTATTACAACAAAGAATGTACAGTTTGCGGATTGCCTGAAAGCGACCACGTTCACATGTGAGGCGAAGCGCAAATTACGCAAGAACCGACGTGTATATATGAAGGTATCAAATCTTATTTTTGTGAAAATTGTGAAGAAGTGAAGACGGAAACAATTGCGATGATTTCGCACGATATTGTTTCTCATGAACAAAAAGAGCCTACTTGCACAGAAGCGGGTTGGTTGGCGTACGTTATGTGCTCGTATTGCGGGTATAATACCTATACGGAAGTTTCTGCGCGCGGTCACATGTACGGCGTTGGGGTTATTACGCAACAGCCGACTTGTGAAAATGAAGGCGTTATGACCTATACTTGTTATTATTGCGGAGACGTTCATACCAGCCCTATCAAGGCGACGGGGCACAGTTATGACGTTTGGAAAGTAGCAAAAGAGGCAACGTGCGAAGAAAAAGGCGTAGAAGAACGCGTTTGCTTATTTGACAATACCCACAAAGAAACCCGTGAGTTTGCTCCGCTTGGGCATAACTATGGCGCATGGGAAACTACGAAAGAGGCTACTTGTGCAGTTGAAGGGGAACAAATTCGAGTGTGTGGCAATGATACTTCGCACACCGAAACTCGTTCTATTCCTAAAACGGACGACCATGCAGTAGGCGCGGATGGCGTATGTGGCGTATGTAAAAAGACGATTAAAAACAGATTGGCAACGCCTGCGGTACAAGCGGCAGACGATACCAGCATTGTTTGGAATAACGTTGCAAATGCAGAATATTACGCGGTACATATTTTACCTCAAGATGTGTACGTGGATGTAAATACCACAATGATGAACGTGGAAGAATATTTTGCAGGAAATAAATATTTGTACGTATATATTCAAGCGGTGGCGGACCCTGCAGGCGATTACGTAAATTCCGTTTGGTCAAGTGTATATACTTATGAAATTGCAGGGGAAACGGTTGTAGGTACACGTGGCGTCGGGGATGCTGTCAACTTGTTGACGGGCGGATATACCGAATTTGCAGACGGTACGACCAAAATTTTTGATGAAACGTTGTTTAACCGCCTTCGTTTGGTTAATGACACTAGTGTTAAGAAACAACAAACGGTGGTTACTTATGCTGAAGGGTTGGATACCTATTTGAACAAAATTACGTCTAATATTAACAATAAGACGAGTGTAAGCGCCTCTGTAGGCTATGCAAAGGTTGCCAAGGCTACGGCAGGTTTTGAGTTTGAAGTAGGGGCTGAATACGAAGCGAGCAATTACAACGAAACGAAAGCCATTTTCTATGATATGGATTACTACTATATCAGCAATCAAAAGGAAATTTACGGTTACAATGATACGGAAAAGCTTTCCTCAATCTTGTCGGTAAGCTTTAAGGCGGACGCAAACAGGGTTGCTAATGGCACCATGAGCGCAGGTGAATTTGTGAAGAAGTATGGTACGCATATTGTTACGGCGGGGATTTATGGTGCGAAGTTTAATGCGCATTACGAACTGTTGACCAATAAAGCAACTGCGGAAGAAATGTTTGGAACTAATATCAAAAATACAATTTCCGCAGGAATCAGCGGTACGGTTTATGGGGTTGAGCTTGGTGTAGATACCTCTAATAGTACAACAGCCAAAACGAGTGATTTTGTAAGCACGACCAATGAAAGTTTGCAATCGAAATTCACAGCGACGGCAATCGGCGGTGCGGCGCAGGGCGTGAGCGGTGCTACATCGTTGGATGCTTTCTCATCCGCTTGTGAAGTATGGGCAGCAGGTTTGAATGACGATAATTGTGTTTTGATTGACGTACCTAACGAAAGCTTGGTATTGGTATGGGATTTCCTTGGAAGTGAATATGAAGAAACGAAAAATATCCTCAATGAATACTTCTATTCGCAATGTGATGAGCAATATTATGCTTTGAAAGATAAAATCAGCAGTTTGTACAGCGAATCGGTTACGTTTGACGAAGAACGCGGTATTTTGACAGTAAACTTTGCAGGACTTCAAACGTATACTTCGGCAAGTTTGGCAGGGGTTTCCTATGAGCAAAATGCAAATGGTATTGATTTTGTGGATGGAGTGTTGACGGTATATCCTATGATTAACGGTGTACCCGTGGAAAAAGTAATTTTCAAGGGTGGATATTACCAAAAGGATAGAAGCGGCCAATTGAAGATAAATCATTTTGAAAACATGTCTATCGTCTTTAATCAGCATTGGGATACAGATATCTTTGTGGAATTTGACAGTTTTGCATATGAGGCGAAGACTGGACATGTTGCCTTGGATTTCAGTGCGGTGCAAAGTGAAAATATTACGCTGAATATTATTAATAAAGCATATATCAAAGGTGGAAACGGCAGTATGGCTGGGGCAAGCGGTCAAGTAGCTGTTTTGGCAAATAACAAAAATATGACCATCAATGGAGACGAATTTATAATTGTTGGTGGTCATGGTATCAGCGCAACAGTGACTGGTGGTGCTGGCGGTAATGGTGGAATGGCTATGTCCGTTGGTACTTTAACAGTTGATATGGTGGGTGCGTTGAGCATTACGGGTGGTAATGGCGGTAACGGGCAGATTGGCTATTTTGGTGTCAATGCGGGTGAGAACGGCGGTAATGGCGGTAATGGTGGCAGCGGTGGTGCAGCCATCCAAGTAAATCAACTTAACGTAAATGCTGGAGAAGTGATTATAAAAGGCGGTAACGGTGGTAATGGTGCCCGTGGCGGCGATGGCCAAATCGGTTCTACTGGTAAAACAGTAGTGAATATTCTTACTGGTGGGAAAGATGGTAATAAGAATTATGGCGGAAAAGGTGGTAACGGCGGTAACGGCGGTAACGGCGGGGCTGCGGGATTAGCTATTATAGGAATATTAAACGACGTTAACAATTGTGCCAAGGTGTTGAATGGTGTCTATGGTGACGGCGGCAACGGCGGTAACGGTGGTAAAGGTGGTAAAGGCGGTAATTACTACAATTCTTTAGGAACTGTTTGGCGTTGTGGCGGTGGTTCAGGCGGTAACGGCGGTCGCGGTGGCGATGGACGGGTTTATGGCGTAGGCGGCGCAGCAGGCTTAAAGGGTGATACTGGGTCAAATAATCCAGTAAATGGCATTGGTATAGGTATTAACTATGGTGTTATATACCATGACTTTGGGAATAATGCAGTAGATGGTATTTCTGGAAATAATGGTTCAACGAATCTTATCAATAGGGGCAGTATTAGCTATGATTGCCATACGTATTATTTAATATCGGGAACATTAAGTTGGTATGATGCCAATGCTTATGCGCAAAATATGGGAGGTACTCTTGCGGTAATCACTTCTGCTGAGGAAAATGAAATTGTTAGTCAACTTCTTAATGAGGTAGTGATTGGCGGTTGCTGGCTTGGTGCAGAATCTACATCTGGTGAGTGGAAATGGGTAACTGGTGAGGAATTTGTTTACAGTAATTGGGGTGAAGGAGAGCCAAACAATAATGGCGGAATAGAGTTTTATTTAGAGAATTACAATGGGCGGTGGAATGATTTATCTGTTGGTCCTACAACTGTGTATGCTTTTTTGGTTGAGGTACCAAACTAAACAACTACTCTATTTTTTATCGCGTGATGTTAGGTAATATCATAACCATTTAAACGCGTGAAGCTGAGCTCTTATGGGGTTCAGCTTCTTTCTTTAAAAAATTTTTATCTTTTTGTGTTTAAACGCTGTTTTTGTGGGTTACATATAATTGTAAATAAAAAAACAGTGCCGAAAAACGGCAAAAGGAGTGCATATTATGGCAGGTAAAGTTATTGGTATTGACCTTGGTACTACAAACTCTTGTGTAGCAGTTATGGAAGGCGGTGAACCCGTCGTTATCGCTAACGCGGAAGGTTCGCGTACGACTCCCTCGGTGGTTTCGTTCCAGAAAGACGGTTCCCGTGTGGTTGGTCAGGCGGCTAAGCGTCAGGCAGTGGCGAACCCCGATAAGACGATTATTTCTATCAAGCGTCACATGGGTTCCGATTATAAAGTAAAAATCGACGAAAAGGATTATTCCCCTCAGGAAATTTCCGCAATGACTCTTGCAAAATTGAAAGCGGATGCAGAAGCTTATCTTGGTCAAAAGGTAACCGAAGCGGTTATCACTTGTCCCGCATACTTCTCCGACAGCCAACGTCAGGCAACCAAAGACGCAGGTAAAATCGCTGGTTTGAACGTTCTTCGTATCATTAACGAACCTACGGCGGCGGCTCTTGCTTACGGTCTTGACAAGGATAAGGGCGGTAAGGTCATGATTTACGACCTTGGCGGCGGTACGTTCGACGTTTCCATCCTTGAAATTTCCGACGGCGTATTTGAAGTTCTTGCAACCAACGGTGATACGAAACTCGGTGGTGATGACTGGGACAACAAAATTATTTCCTACCTCGTAGACGAATTTAAGAAATCCCACGCAATCGACCTTTCCAAGGATAAGATGGCAATGCAACGTTTGAAGGAAGCGGCAGAAAAGGCGAAGATTGAACTTTCGGGTATGAGCTCCACCAACGTAAACCTTCCTTTCATTTCCATGAGCGCAGAAGGCCCTCAACACTTGGACGTAACGATTACGAAGCAGAAATTTGAAGCGATGACCGCGGATCTTTTGGACAGAACGGTTGCGCCCATGAAGGCGGCTATGCGTGACGCAGGGCTTTCCTACAGCGATATCGACAAGGTTATCTTGGTCGGCGGTTCGACCCGTATGCCCGCAGTTGTTGCAAAAGTAAAAGAAGTTACCGGTAAAGAACCTTTCAAGGGTATCAACCCCGATGAATGCGTTGCAATCGGTGCGGCTGTACAAGGCGGCGTGTTGACGGGTGAAGTAAAAGACGTATTGTTGTTGGACGTTACGCCTTTGTCCCTTGGTATTGAAACGCTTGGCGGGGTATTCACGCGTATTATCGACAGAAATACCACAATCCCTGTTAAGAAGAGCCAAATCTTCTCGACGGCGGCTGACAACCAGACGAGCGTAGATATTCACGTATTGCAAGGCGAACGTGAATTCTGTAAAGACAACAAGACGCTTGGCAACTTCATGTTGTCGGGTATTGCACCCGCTCCCCGCGGTATCCCTCAAATCGAAGTTACCTTCGACATCGACGCGAACGGTATCGTACACGTAACGGCACAGGATAAGGGTACGGGTAAGATGACGGATATCACCATTACTTCGTCCACCAACCTTTCCGATGAGGAAATCGATAAGGCTGTAAAAGAAGCAGAACAGTTCGCTGAAGAAGACAAGAAGCGTAAAGAAAAGGTTGAAAACAGAAACAAGCTTGACGGTATGATTTTCTCCGTTGAACAGACGATGAAGGAAGCCGGCGACAAGCTTGACGATGCGGACAAGGATGCTTTGAACGCGGCAATCGACGCGGCAAAGAAGGAATTGGAAAGCGATGATGACGATCGTATCAAGGCGGCTTACGACAAGTTGATGCAGGACGTACAGCCTGTATTTGCGAAGCTTTACCAGCAAGCTGGCGGCGCACAAGGCGCAGGTCAGCCCGCAGGCGACGATACGGAATTTCATCAGTAAAAAATAATACGCGGAATAGGGTTTGGTGTCTCCAAACCCTCTTACGCTATAATAGTGAATTGACGGCTGTGCCGTCGTGAATTGAAAAGAGCGTTTTCGTGAATTGAAACTTTGGGTTTCGTGAATAGGCAACGATGTTGCCGTTGTGGCAATGATTCCGCAACGCATTGCGGGGCAATGCAATTCATGCCGATAGGCGATTCACGCGCGAATGCGCAATTCACAATCGCAGAGGTAAATTTATGGCAGATAAAAAGAACTATTACGACATTCTCGGCGTGGAGAAAAACGCTACACCGGAACAAATAAAATCCGCTTACAGAAAGTTGGCGATGAAATACCATCCCGACCGCAATCAAGGCGATGAAGTAGCGGCGGAAAAATTCAAAGAAGTCAACGAAGCACATGAAACGCTGTCCGACCAACAAAAGCGCGCGGCGTACGATTACGAGTTGGAACACCCCGGTATGGGCGGTTTCGGCGGCGGTGGCTTCGGTGGTTTTG
>SVIN01000018.1 GCA_015069495.1 Clostridiales bacterium | reverse complement strand
CGTCGTCATATTCATGCCCAAGCGCATCCACCTCTGCCGTGTAACTTTCCCCGCAAGCGCAAGTAAAGAGCTTTTCACCCTTGCCCTCGCAAGTAGGTTGCGTAGTTACCACACCGTCGTCATATTCATGCCCAAGTGCATCCACTTCTGCCGTGTAACTTTCCCCGCAACCGCAGGTAAAAGTTTTTTCCCCCTTCCCCTCACAAGTCGGCGCAGTCGTCACTACACCTTCATCCCATTCGTGGGTATGTACAGCTTCTTCTGAAGAACTCGTTTCTTCACTGCTTGAAGATTCTACGCTTGAGGACATGGAAGAACTCTGTTCTTCCTTACCGCCCTTACACGCAGAAATCGTCCCAGCGCACAAACACGCCAATAAAATCACCCATAATTTTTTCATAGAAGCTTTACCTCTAAATTTTTCCTATTTTCAATAGTATAACACTTTACAAAAGTGTTGTCAAGAATTCCTTATAATTTTCCCGTTCTATTTTGTCCAAACAGCTCGTACAATATGGTATGAAAAAATCGCACCGTCAAAACACAGCCATTACCGCCACAGCCGTTACCGCGCTCTCTGTCGCAGAACGCGGGTTGGGGTTTTTATACCGTATTGTACTTTCCCGCCTAATCGGCGCGGAAGGGTTGGGCTTGTACCAAGTCGCCCTCTCTCTATTCGGTCTGTTTTTAACCATCGGGACGGGCGGAATCCCCATCACCGTATCCCGCATGATATCCAAAAGCAAAGCCGAACGCCGACCTTATGACGAACACCGCGCCGTATCGGCAGGGGTAACGCTTTCCCTGCTCCTTACCCTGCCCGTTTGCCTATTTCTTATCCTATTTGGGGATAAATTGGATTTTCTTTTCACGGACGACCGCGCGTTCGGCGTCTTTCGCATTCTGCTGATTGGGCTTTGTTTTTCCTCGCTTTACGCGGTTTTCCGCGGAAGTTTTTGGGGCAACAAACAATTCCTTTTGCCCTCGATTTTAGAACTTGCGGAAGAATCCGTCATGGTCATCGCGGGGATTTTACTGCTGAACAATATCCCCACACCTGCCGTCGGCGCGGAAAAAGCCGCTTGGGCGGTCGTCATATCCTACCTATTTTCCTTCACCGCTTCGTTCGTCTGTTTTCTCCTGCGCGGCGGAAGATTTACCCGACCGCAAACTATGCTAAAACCGTTGTTCAACGCAACCCTGCCCCTCACCTCGGTGCGCGCAAGCGGGTCGCTTGTCAATTCTGCGGTGGCAGTTTTACTGCCTGTCATGATGATCCGCGCGGGGTTGGAAAGCAGTGAAGCATTGACCTTATTCGGCATTGTTTCGGGTATGGTTTTGCCCATTTTGTTTATCCCATCCACCATCATCGGGTCGCTTGCATTGGTGTTGGTTCCGCAGTTATCCGAGGATTTTTACAGTAAAAATTACCCCCGTCTGCGTGCGAATATCCTGCGCGGATTACGCTTTTCCTTTTTGTTTGCGTGCGCGCTAATCCCCATCATTTACGCGCTGGGTAAGGATCTTGGCGCGTTGGCGTTTTCCAATGATATCGCGGGTGAAATGCTTACCCGCAGCGCGCCCATTTTATTACCCATGAGCTTGACGATGATTTCCACAAGCATACTCAACTCGATGGGGTTTGAAAAACAAACCTTTGTCTTTTATTTTGTCGGTGCGGGGGCGATGCTCCTTTGCATTCTCTTCCTACCCGCCGTCTGCGGAGCGTACGCATACCTAATCGGTTTAGGCTTAAGCTTTATTTTAACCGCCCTTTGCAACCTCACCTTTTTACAAAAATACAGTGCTATTTTCCAAAAATCAAAGGGGCATGTACGCATTCACGATATTTTAATACCCCTTTTGTGTATGCTTCCCCTCGCTATATTCGCTCGTCTGATACACCTGTTGTTTTCATCCTGTATGAGTACCCTGCCCGCCCTTATCGCCGGCACGCTGTGTATCCTTTCCGCGACGGCTGTACTTTACCTGATATCAGGGGTATTGCCCTTTTCCGCTGTGAAAAGCTCCCTTTCGCGCTTTTCCCTAAAACGAAAGATGAAAAAAATTTGATTTTTCTCGTCCCCGCCCTTGACAATATCCCGCGAAAGGAGTACAATAGTATCATACAAATCTAAATAAGGAGATTTTTATGGGTTACAAAACGAGAGACTGGCGTAATTCGATGCGCGTAACGTTGGATTACAACAATATGACGGAAAAATTTTTAGGCGACAAGGGTTTTACCGACAGGCAGCTTGCTTCTTACGCTTCGCGCGCAAACGCGGCGTTTAGATTCGTCAAGGAAAACCGCGGTAAAGACGAATTGTACATGGGTTGGACGGAACTCCCTTACAACCAAAAAGAGATCGTTGCAGATATTTTGCAAACAGCAAAAGAAGTAAAGAGTAAATTTCAATATTTCGTAGTATTGGGTATCGGCGGCAGTGCGCTTGGCCCTATCATGGCGTTCAATGCATTGTGCCATTTGCACTATAACGACTTACCCAAATATAAGAGAAAGGGTCCTAAATTCTACGTAGAAGACAACGTAGATCCCGTGCGTATGCGCGATTTGTTGGACGTAATCGAACCTGAAAAGACCTGCTTTAACGTTATTTCCAAATCGGGTGCGACCAGCGAAACCATGACCCAATACCTTATCATCCTTGACCTTTTGACCAAGGCAGGGGTAAACGTAAAAGAAAACGTTATCTTCACCACCGATGCAAACAAGGGGAATCTCAAGAAAATTTCCGATGAATGCGGCGGGATTAAGAGTTACGTTTTACCCGACGGTGTTGGCGGTAGATTTTCCCAGCTTTGCCCCGTAGGATTGTTGCCTGCGGCTGTGCTTGGCATTGATATCGTAGGTATGCTTGCAGGCGCGGCGTACATGGATCAAATTTGCAATAAGCCCGCTATGCGCCACAACCCCGCCCTTATGTGTGCGGTATTGCAGGTTGCGGCAATGGAACAAGGCAAAAACGTCGGCGTTATGATGCCCTATTCGGATAACCTTAAATTCCTCGCCGATTGGTATTGCCAGCTTTGGGCAGAATCCCTCGGCAAAAACGAAACCTTGGACGGCAAACCTTGCAACGTAGGTCAGACCCCTGTAAAATCCCTCGGTGTTACCGACCAGCACTCGCAGGTGCAACTCTACACCGAAGGTCCGTTCGATAAGGTCGTTACCTTCCTTTCCTTGAAGAAATACGGCTGTGAAATGCCCATCCCTCATGGTTGTGAAAATATCCCCGACGTAGCCTTCCTTGGCGGACATACGATGGAAGAATTGATTCAGGCGGAAAACGCGGCAACCGCATATGCTTTGACAAAAGCGGGCAGAATGAATTACACGCTGTGGATCCCTGAACTTAATGCATTCACCCTCGGTCAGTTGTTGTTCTTGTTTGAATTGCAAACCGCTTATGCAGGCGCAATGCTCAACATTGACACCTTCAACCAACCTGGTGTTGAAGAAGGCAAAAAAGCAACCTTCGCTTTGCTTGGTAAAGCAGGCTACGCGGCAAAGAAAGCGGAGCTCGATTCCCTTCCCGCAAAGGATGAAAACTGCATCATTTAACCTTTCATTGCGTACATGGTACCCTCAAATGTATTTGGGGGTACTTTTTTTTACCGTTTTTGTATAAACCGCAGAAGCTTGGGAAATACTTTTAACAGAGGCGCGAACGACTTCCTCTTGCCATTACATATACTATAGCAAGGAGAGTATTCGGTTTTCAAAAGAGGTGTATCATGAATGTAAAACGCGGCGAGCTGTATTATGCAGATTTATCCCCCGTAGTGGGTAGCGAACAGGGCGGTATCCGTCCCGTCTTGGTTGTGCAAAACGATATCGGGAATAAGTATTCCCCAACCATTATTGCGGCGGCTGTAACCAGTAAAATCAACAAAGCAAAACTGCCCACCCATATCGAATTGCCCTCAGCGTACGGCTTAGCCAAAGACAGCGTGATTTTGTTAGAACAAATCCGCACCCTTGACAAACGGCGATTGAAAGAACGGATTGGCGAACTGCCCCCCGCCACCATGTTGCGGGTCAACCGTGCCATTTTAATCAGCCTTGGTTTCCCCGTCAATCAATAAGCCAAAAACATCCCCCATCCCCCAAAAAAACACAAATTCCGCAATGGTAACGACCTTATAATGGTGGAAGTACCGTTGCGGAGGTTTTTTTATGCGCATACGAAAAACAATCGATTTCACACAAGTATTTTTACATATCGCTTGCGGATTTGGCATGTTTTGCCTTGCTCAAATCGGAGAAAATCACGAACCCTTTGCGCTTCCCCTTTTTTACGGAATGGCAAGCGCGGGATTGTCCCCATGGTGGTCGGCGCTGTTTTATCTTTTATCAGCCCTGCCATCTCCCAACCCGACCCTGTTGTTGCTGTATGCAGGGCAAGCGTTCTTGCTTATCATCAGCTTTTACACGCAAAAGCGGTACAAGCAAAAGGACTTTTTTAAAACGGGGTTCCTGCCTCTATTTACCCTTTCCATCTCCTTAGGGCTGTTCTTTGCGCTTGCCCCTTTTTCCCCTTATACCTTGCCGTGGGGAGATTTCACCTTGGACAGCATCACACAACGCGTGTTGATTGCATCCATCATTTTTCTATTATCCGCCATATTTTCCGTTGCCATGAAAGCCTTGTTACACAAGCTATTGCGATGCCGTTTGCGCGATGATGAAATGATTTTTTCCTTACTGATGCTGGTGTTGATTGGGGTAGGATTTTGCCGTTTTTTCAGTGTGAACGCATACATGGGTGCCTCATTTTTTATTTTACTGCTGTTTACTTGTATCACCAAAGATGCCAGCGCGTGCATTTGTGCCTTTGTACTTTCCCTGCCGCCTTTTCTGGTTTGCAACCTTTCCCCCGCGCGTTTTTTCGTGTACGGTATCGCCTTATCCCTATTTATGAAATCGGGTCGAATCGCCGCCGTCTGCGCTCTGTTAGCCGTCTTTTTCGCTTACGGCTATTCGGACGGATTGTATGGTTACACAAACGATTTATTGATACAATCTATTTTATCTGTTATGCTTCCCGCCCTGCTGTTCATCCTTATCCCCACCCCTATCATCCGTGAAATGGAAAACCGCTTGGTCTTCTACCGCGAAAAACACCTATCCCGCATCGCCATCAACCGCAACCGCTCGGCCATCGGGGAACAGCTGTTTGAAATTTCCGCAGTCTTCCGCGAGATTGAAAATGCATTTCAATCGTTGGGCAACGAAGAAGCTGACCATTCCGCGCGTGCGTATATTAGCACTTGCGTGACCAATGAAGTATGCCAACAATGTCCTGATTATGCACTCTGTCAAGAAAAAGCGGGAGAATCCGCCCTGCAAAGTTTGATAGAAATTGGGTGCATGAAGGGGAAAGCCAGCCTAATTGATATCCCAAAAGCGCTTTGCGAAGTGTGTAACAAGCAAAGCGAATTGCTATATGCGGTGAATCGGCAACTGCGTGATTATACCAAGTACATGACCGAAGCCAACAACGCTGCATCGGGGCGGGCAATGCTTGCCAACCAAGCCAAAGGTGTCAGTGAAATTTTACGCAACCTGGCTTTGGAACAAAGCGAGCCTTTGCGTGTATACACCGATAAAGAGCGCGCGCTGAACGTGGCGTTGTTGGGCGCGGGGATTGTCTGTTCGGAAGTGATGATTTACGGTGAAGAAGACAACCTTACCCTTTCCTTGATTACCTTCGGGCGTGCCGACGTAAAAAAAATTGCGGCAATTGCCAGTCATTTGTTCGGGGTGGAAATGATGATCTCCCAACGTCTTGCGCTCAGCCGTGATAAATTTTGCTGTATTCTTAAGAAAAAGCCCCATTATGATGCGGCGTTTGGCGTTGCATGCGCCCGTAAAGATGGAGAAACCGCAAGCGGGGATACGCATTCGGTCATCAAAATTGATGAAAGTCATTTCATGGTTGCCCTATCGGACGGTATGGGAAGCGGAGAATACGCCCGCCGTATTTCCGAAACGACCATCTCTTTGCTTGAAAGTTTTTATCGGGCAAAAATGCCGTCGGAGTTGGTACTTGCCACCGTGAATAAATTGCTGACTTTTAACAAGGAAGAAAGTTTTGCTTGCGTGGATATCGCAGTGGTAGATTTGAACAGCGGTAATGCCGACGTGGTGAAAATTGGTTCTCCTGCAGGGTTTATTCTGTCGGATACCACTGTGAAAGTGTTGGAGAACGCATCTCTGCCATTGGGCATTTTGGATGCCATCCGCCCCAATTCCACCGAACACACCCTCAATGAAAACGACGTATTGCTGTTTATCAGCGACGGAATTGCTGATGCGTTTGGTTCGACCACTGACCTATATGAAGCCCTGCGCGCCACCCCCACCCATAATCCTCAACAGCTTGTCGATACGCTTCTACAACGCGCTTTGGAAGCTTACGGCGGTATCGCAAAAGACGATATGACCGCGATTGCGGTGCGATTGTTTAAAAATATCACGGTATAAGTCATACCTAGTCATAAAGCAACCATAAATGGTTCGCGTGCTACGCTCCATGTTACCTTTGTAGTATATTTTTTTATAGCGAAACATTAAAAAAAGAACGCATTCACTTGAATGCGTTCTTTCTATTGTCAAAAATTATTCTTCCGTCGTATCTTCGTTGGATTCTTCAGCAGCTTGCGCTTTTGCCTTTGCTCTTTCCATACGAGCGTCCTTTCTTGCCTGAGCTTTCATTTCCTTCGTTACGATACGAGCAGCATCGATACGAGCGCGCATTTCCTGAGGTGTAGGAGGCACGAATGCGGAACCTTCTGCATTTTCTTCGATAACTTCGTAACCTTCGTCTCTGTTAAGGATGGTTGCTTCCGTTTCGCCGTCGAACATGTGGATGTGCTTAGCGTCGAATGCCAATTCGATAACGTCGCTCAAGGATACGATTGCACGGCTGGAGATCTTAGCGATCATCTGCGTGGAGTTGTCGATAATCGAGTTTTCTTTACCTTCGTGGTCAAGTTCGCAGTAGATTTGCGTTTCAGCACCGAGTTTTTCGATAACTTCGATACGTGCGCTTACAATCGTTTCAGGCGAGTTGGAGATGAACAATTGATCCTGGTGAATATCTTCGGGACGAACGCCGAGGGTGATCGTCTTACCAGTGTCAAGGTATTCGTTCATGTTCTTGATACGAGCAACAACCGATTCAGGAAGAAGAATCTTGTTGTTACCAACGAAGTTGATATAAATCTTGTTGCCTTCGCTGGTCAAGGTGGAATCCTTGAAGAAGTTCATCTGAGGCGTACCGATGAAGCCTGCAACGAAAAGGTTTACAGGATAATCGTAAAGGTTCTGAGGGGTATCAACCTGCTGCATGAAACCGTCTTTCATAACAACGATTCTCGTACCCATGGTCATAGCTTCTACCTGGTCGTGGGTAACGTAGATGAAGGTCGTAGCAAGACGAGCGTGCAATTTGGAGATTTCCGTTCTCATCGAAGCACGAAGTTTTGCGTCGAGGTTGGACAAAGGTTCGTCGAGCAAGAATACCTTGGGTTCACGAACGATGGTACGGCCAAGCGCAACACGTTGTCTTTGACCGCCGGACAATGCCTTGGGTTTTCTGGAAAGGTAATCGGTAATACCGAGGATTTCAGCAGCAGCCTTAACCTTTTGGTCGATGATTTCCTTGGGTACCTTTCTCAACTTCAAACCGAATGCCATGTTGTCATAAACGGACATGTGAGGATACAAAGCATAGTTTTGGAATACCATCGCGATGTCTCTGTCTTTGGGTACAACGTCGTTTACCAACTTACCATCGATATACAATTCACCGGACGAAATTTCTTCCAAACCAGCGATCATACGAAGGGTGGTAGACTTACCACAACCGGAAGGACCTACGAGTACGATGAATTCTTTATCTCTGATATCGAGACAGAAATTGAACACCGCTTGTACGCCCGAGGGATATACTTTATTGATGCCTTTCAGCAAAAGTCCTGACATAATATTTTCCTCCTATAAGGACATAATTTTTCATTAATAACATTTTACTATATTTCAAAGAAAAATACAATGGGCAAAATAGACAAACTTAACCCTTTGTATTGTCCATTTTGCACAGCATTTGCACTTCTTTTGCACATTTTGTATAACATTTAGTATAAACGCGCGTACGCGCAAGACCGTCAAAGCAATCAAGCTGACTGCAATTATTCACGGAAAGGGGCGTAATATTCCTCCCCGTTTTCAATCTTCACCCGACCTTGCATATAATCGACAAGTCCCGCGCAAAAATCTTCCGCTTCCGCTTTTTTGACGGCTACTTGAAAACGTACCGCCCCGCCGTATTCGGTATCCAATAAGGTGCAAGCATGCGCCGCGAGATATTTCTGCACACCGTCTATCCCCGTGTAATCCACCTCGATAATCCGTTCGGCGCACATTTCCAAAACACGGATATCCGCCCCATCCAAATTTTCCGCCGCCGAGGAAGAATACGCGCGCACCAAACCGCCCGCGCCAAGCTTAATCCCGCCGAAATAGCGAACAACCGCCACCGCAGTTTCGTACAATTTTTTCGCCTTTAACACTTCCAAAATGGGCACACCTGCCGTACCTTGCGGTTCGCCATCATCAGAAAAGCGTTGTAAATTGCCCGTCTTGTCTGAAATAAACGCATAGCACACGTGCGTCGCAAGCGAATGTTGCGAACGGATTTTGGCAATAAATCCCCTCGCTTCTTCCTCGCTTTCCACGTGCGTACTGTAGGTGATAAAGCGGGATTTTTCAATAATTTTTTCGCTCTCATGAGGCGCATAGACCGTACGTACCGATTTTTCCATAACTTCCTTTTTTTGAGAAAACGGTGAAGTTTTAATTGGAAAACTTCACCGCATAACAACTTATTTTACAACGATTTTAAGGTGTACTTTCTTACCTTTGTGCAATACGAATTCGGTTGCAGGGATGGGCATGTTGGGATCGGAAACCTTGGTTTCATCCACAGAAACACCGCCTTGTTCAATCAAACGGCGTGCTTCGCCCTTCGATTTTGCAACGCCTGCCGCCACCATCGCATCCACCACGGTCGCAACGTCCGAAACTTCTTTGGTCAAAAGTTCCGCGTCGCCGCCCCCAAATGCCGCTTTTGCTTGGCCTTCCGCCAATTTTGCCTTTTCTTCACCATGCACTTCTTTCGTCAATTCGAACGCAAGCACTTCTTTCGCTTTGTTGATACGTTCGTCACGATGCGCGCAAAGTTCTTCGATTTGTTCCACGGGCAAGAAAGTCAAAAGCTTCATACACTTTTCAACGTCTTCGTCGCCTACGTTTCTCCAATATTGGTAGAATTCGTAAGGTGTTGTCTTGTTTTCATCAAGCCAAACCGCACCCTTTGCCGTTTTACCCATCTTCTTGCCGTCCGAAGTCGTCAAAAGGGTAAAGGTCATTGCAAATGCAGGTTTTTGTTCTTTGACACGGATGAGGTTCATGCCTGCAAGGATATTGCTCCATTGGTCATCCCCGCCAAGTTCCAACGAACAACCGTACTGTCTGTGCAATACGAGGAAGTCGTACGCTTGCATCAACATATAGTTAAATTCAAGGAAAGACAAACCGCGTTCCAAACGTTGTTTGAAACATTCTGCACTCAACATCCTATTTACCGAGAAATGCGCACCGATTTCACGAAGGAAATCGATGTAATTCAAATCCAGCAACCAATCGCCGTTGTCTACAACAATCGCCGCATTTTCACCTTCAAAGCTGATAAAACGAGACATTTGTTTTTTAAAACATTCCACGTTGTGTCTGATGGTTTCCTTGGTCATCATCGAACGCATATCCGTTCTGCCCGAAGGGTCGCCAATCATTGCCGTACCGCCGCCAATCAAAATGATGGGCTTGTGACCAGCTTGTTGCATGTGGTGCATTGCGATAAGTTGCATAAAGTGCCCTACGTGCAAGGAATCTGCCGTGGGGTCAAAACCAATATAGAAAGGCACGCTCTCTTTGCCCAGCTTTTCATACAGTTCTTCTTCGTAAACCGTTTGCTTGACAAAACCTCTCGCACGGAGAGTGTCCATAACGTTCACTGCCATAATCTTTCTCCTTATATTTAAAAAATGTACTCTATTACTGTACAACTTTCCCATGGATTTGTCAAGCGTTTTCGCCGTATTATAGGCGATTGGTCAGGATTTTTCCTTAGAAAACTTGACAGAACCTGTCCTATATGATACAATATCCGTATGAAATTTTCCATTTTAATTGACATGTTATTCGATTTGTTATCCAAACGTAAAATCACCGCCGCCTATCTCGCGGAAAAATATGATATTTCACCGCGTACGGTTTATCGGTACGTGGAGTTGCTGTCGGCCAAATTACCCCTTTCCATCAAGCGCGGCCGAAACGGCGGTATCTGCCTTTCAGACGCCTATCGTTTGCCCGTAGGATTTATGAGCGCAGACGAATACGCAGCGGCAATCGAAGCGTTGGTTTCCGCCTACGCCCGACAGCCCGACCCGCGGTTTTTAGAAGCCAAACGCAAATTGTCAGCGCAGGTAAAAACGGAAAAGCAAACCCTTGTCGTTACGGGAGAAGCGGGAGCGTTTTACGTGGAAGATTCCCTGCCTGGGTCCTCGGAAAAAATTCGCGTTTTAGAGGCTTGTCTTCGCAATAATTGCCTTGCGGAAATTAACCATCTTATCGACGGTGAAGTCCGCGCCGATTATATCGAACCGCACGCACTATTGCTGTGTAAAGGAATTTGGTATACCTATGCATTTTCCCACGAAACACGCGATTTTCAATTGTTTGTTTTGGGGAATATCACTGCGATTATACAAACGGATACCCCTTTTCGCAGGCGCAGTTTCGAATGGTCGGACGTGGCATGCCTTTCCAAAAATGAAACCACCGTCAGCGTGCGATTGCTTATCCGAGAACAAGCCGTTCCGCGCTTACGCGCGAGTTTGGGGGCGGAAACTTTACAATGTGTAGGCGGGAAGTGGTTCGCTGAATTATCCCTGCCCAACAATGAAACGGCGGTCAAAATTGTGCTTGGTTTTGGAAACGCAGTCGAAGTCCTTACCCCTTTATCCCTGCGTGAAAAAGTACGTTCCGCCGTCAAAGATTTGGTAAAAATTTATAGCTGATTTTTTTATTTCACCGCGTACATGGGTACGCGGTTTTTAAATTTTTCCCATTTTTAAACCTAAGCCCTCTAGTAAATAGCCCCCCTAAAAATGAAGAAAAGCCGAGATTGATTTGCTCAATTTCGGCTTTTATATTGTTGATCACTATTCCACTTCAAGATTTTCAAATAGAAACATATCGTTATCCAAAAATTCCATCACCGTCATACCAAAACCATTCGCCAAACGCAAAACGGTTGAAAAAGTAACCGTTTTACTTTTACCGCTCATAATCCATTGCATATGACCGTGCTGAATACCTGAAAGTTGCTCTAAACGATACTGAGTCATTTGCTTTTCAGCGAGCAAACCAATTATTCTTTTTGCCACAGCATCATTAACCGTCACTTTATTTCTCCCTTAAAAATATACATACGGAAGAATACTTCCATATTTATTATATTCTTTTTGATAAAAAATATAGGAATGTATACTTTCCTATATGTTGCTTTTTACTTATAGTTTTGCTATAATATGAATGTATACTTACATAGAGGACGAAAATAATGGTTATTACATACGGTAATTCACAAGTCTATAAACCCTCATATACAACACATCGCGTTCCTCTTTGTAATATTTTACCGCCTGCGCGCTTATAATAAATATATGAAAAAGATATTGTTTACGGGCGGGGGAAGTGCAGGACACGTTATCCCCAATATCGCACTGATAGAAGAACTGTTGTCAGACGGCGACGTTGAAATTTGTTACATGGGCACGGGCGGAATTGAAAAGAGTTTAATCGCCGATTGGGGTATCCCTTTTTACGAAATCACCTGCCCCAAATTGATACGCGGAAAATCGTGGAACGCATGGAAACGCAATCTGCATATCCCTGTAGAATTACACCGCGCCAAAGCGCAAGCGAAGGTTCTTCTGCAAGATATTCAACCCCATGCCGTATTTTCCAAAGGCGGGTACGTTGCTTTGCCCGTGATTGCCGCCGCGCGTAAATTGCATATTCCGTGTTTTGCGCACGAGAGTGATTTTTCGCCAGGTCTTGCCAACCGTCTGACCGCCCGCAGTTGCCAACGCGTTTTCACTTCTTTCCCCGAAACGGCAAAACGCTTATCCCACGGCACGTACAGCGGTGCCCCCTTGCGCCGTTCGATTTTTAACGCCACAAGAGCGGAAGCGCGTAAAAAATTCTCCATACCCTTTCAAGCGAAAGTCCTTCTTATCTTTGGTGGCGGAAGCGGCAGCGCGCCCATAAATGAAGCATTGCGCAAACACCTAAAAACTCTGACGGAGAAATATCTCATTCTCCACGTTTGCGGAAAGGGAAATTTGGTTGAAAATAACCTTAAAAACTACCGACAATTTGAATTCATCGCAGACATGGGTATGGCGTACGCTTGTGCAGACCTTGTAATTTCACGCGCAGGAGCAGGCACAGTATTTGAGCTACTCGCCTTAAAAAAGCCCGCAATCCTCGTCCCCTTGGAAGGTCAAACTCGGGGTGATCAAACGGAAAATGCGGCATATTTTCAAGCCAAGGGCTTATGCAAGGTATTAAAGCAGGATTTTTTGTTTACTTTACCGCAAACCATTGAAGAAGCCTTCTCCGACGAGGAAATGCGCCAACGGTTGCTCGACAGCGATTTCCACAGCGGGAACGCACGGATTTTACAGGAGCTTCGCCAAACTTTGCAATGAGTAAATTTCACCACTACAACCTGCCCGCACGCACGCAACCCCGACAGCGAAACGTAAAAAAACGGCTGTTTTGCATTTTGACAGCCGTCCTATTTTGCGTTATTGGGTTATGGATATATTTTCAGCGGAACGTAACGCGGGTTTTGATTTCCATCAGCGAAGCAACCATGCGTGCAAGTACCACCGTCGCGGTAAACGACGCGGTGTATTACACTTTATCGGATGAAATGCGGTATGAGGATTTGGTGACGGTCACGCGGGATACCGAGGGAGAAATCATCGCAGTCGCCGCCAATCCTTTAAAAATCAATAAAATAGCGCGTGACACAGCGTCCATTTCACAATCCAATTTAAAAAACCTCAGTTTAAACGGAATCCCCATTCCCCTGGGGGCATTGACGGGTATCGAGGCGTTTGCGGGGCTTGGACCGAGCATTCATTTCCGCATCATCCCCGTCAGCAGCGTATCTTGTAAATTTTCTTCCGCGTTTGAAAGCGTGGGAATTAACCAAACGAAGCACTCGATTTACTTAAACGTAATTGCGGATATCAGTATCGTCATGCCTTCACGAACAGAGAATTTTGCCGTCGCAACAGATATTTTGATTGGAGAATCAGTCATCGTCGGCACCGTCCCCGACGCTTATTTACAATCGGACATTTTCGGCAACCGTCCCGATTTATCCCCGTAAAACCTCGATTTTATCGATTTTTTTATTTTTACTCATAAAAATGAATTATATGCCACAATAACGAATAAAACACTTGACTTCCAATTTTTATAGATGTATACTATATTTTGGAGGGTAAAAGACATGAAAAAACTATTTATTTTTGCATTATGCATCACTACTTTATTTTCAACGACTTCTTGTTTTAATTTCAAACAGCACTCGCATAGTTGGTCGAACTATCTCATTAAAACCCCGAGCTGTACGCAAAAAGGTCTACTGGAAAGATTATGCGCCGATTGCGGTGAAAAAACTTACGAAGATATTGAACAGAGCGAACACTACTTTATGGACGGTACTTGTTTGATTTGCGGAGCATCTGCCACGCCTGTTGCAACCCTGACACGTTTCCCTTTGCCCAGCGATTCTAACAACGACGCACGTTGGTCCATGCAAAAAATTTACGACACTCTTTACTCGGTAAAACTTGTTGAAGTTTCCTACGAAGAATTCCTGCGTGACACAACTTATGCTAAAGGCGAAGATATCTATATGAGCAATTTGGGATTACTTCATTTTACCGCTGGCGGTGACGGATTGGAAGCACCTTTAGCCTTAATTGTTGGCAAGGTATCCCCTAAAAACCCTGAAGAATCGCAATATGGCAGTATACAATCCGCCGAATTGAACCATAACGAGCTTGTCCTTAGCTACAATGATGGCCGTCGCGTCTCCGCAGGTACATTCGACCCGTCAAATGAAATCTATATTACAGGATTTGCTTTCAATGAAAACACCGAATTTGTGGTGTATTACTCGAACAATACAATTGCATTTGCAGGCACAGTTTTGATTGGTGCCGCTCCAACCAATCAAGCGAAATTTACCTATTTTGAATATCCCGAAGGATATTCGATTGTCTCAGCCAACGATAAGGATTCAACAGTTCTTGAAATCCCTATCTCGCACCGCGGTAAACCGATTATAAGTATTGATGAACGCGCCTTTGCAGATTGCAATGTACAAAAACTCATAATCCCCGAGACCGTTGAAGATATTGATTTTTATGCATTCCTCGGTAATAATTGCCCCATCGAAATATATTTGGACTACGAAACGGATTTAAACGATGTTGATTATCTTCCGAACGTATCAGCCGTATATTCCAAGGAGACATGGTCCTACATAGACGGTATCCCTACCCTCAATAACTAATATCCTAAAAGCGTAGCGCACCGCTACGCTTTTTTTAATTCTTCTTAGATTTGGAACGAAAGACAATGGCGATTAAAAAGGAAAAAATCACCGCCGCAGAAATCCCTGCGCTTGCCGCCGACAGCGCACCCGTAACTGCGCCGAAAAATCCCTTCTCAGCCCCTCGAATCGCCCCATTCGCCAACAGATATCCAAATCCCGATATCGGCACCGTCGCCCCCGCGCCCGCGAAATCCACAAGATATTGGTACAAACCAAGCCCCTGCAAAACCACTCCGCTCAACATAAACAACACCAAAATTTTCCCCGCAGTCAAATCGGTAAAATTGATGACGATTTGTGCGATTGTGCAAATTACTCCGCCCACCGCAAACGCCTTGATAAAATTCCACAATATCTCTAAATACGGCTCGTACATACTCCACCTCTACACATTTTCTATCGCTACGGTATGACAAATACACGGAATACTTTCCCCTTGTCCGCTTGATACAGTGGAAAGCAACGCGCCAGTCGCGCACAATAAAACACGATTCAATTCCCGTTTTTTCAATCGGTCGAATAAATATGACCCAAACACCACGGCACTGCACCCCGCACCGCTGCCGCCTTGAAATTCATCCTCGATTACGTTGTAAACAATCTCCCCGCAATCCACGTGATTTCCACCGATTTCCACACCTTTTTCCCACGTCAAGTCTTTTAAAATACGCGAACCTAACGCACCCAAATCCCCCGTCACAATCAGGTCGTAATACCCCGCTTCACGCCCCGTATCCTTGAGGTGGGTCAAAATGGTGTCCGCCGCCGCGGGGGCCATTGCCGCACCCATATTATTCACGTCCGTAATCCCAAAATCCACCACCTTTCCAAAGGTGGCACACTCTACCGCGATGGAGGAATTTGAGGCACCCATGTCTGCGATGAATACCCCACCAGCCCCCGTAACCGTCCACTGTGATTGGGGCGGACGAGTATTACCAAGTTCCAAAGGATAGCGGTATTGCCGTTCTGCGGACGAGAAGTGACTGCCCGTCGCCGCAACGATTTTTTTGTAATACCCTGCATTGATTAGCGCGGAAGCAAGGGCAATGCTTTCCGCCAAAGTCGAACACGCCCCATACACCCCTAAAAAGGGAACGTCAAAATCCCGCGCGGCGAAAGATGCTGAAATGATTTGATTGAGCAAATCCCCCGAAATCAGCATATCCACGTCCGTTTCTTTCGCACCTGCATTGCGGATTGCTTGTCGAATGGCATACGTCAACATTTTACATTCTGCTTTTTCGTAGGTACTTTCCCCAAACATATCATCTTCCAAGGTTTTATCTACGTATTTTCCCACCACGCCCGCGCATTCTTTAGGCCCCGCAATGGTACCCGTTGCCGCCAAGCGCGGCTTTTTATCAAAAAAAATTGTCTGCATTCGCCTTCCACCCTATAAAAACAAATAAATGATACCAACCGCCGCGCCCGCAAGCACGCCGTACACAATAATAGGTCCCGCCACGATAAACATCTTTGCCGCCAAACCATACACCAACCCTTCTGTTTTGAACTCTATCGCAGGGGAAGCTACGCTATTGGCAAACCCCGTAATGGGCACAATCGACCCCGCGCCCGCATACCGACCAATGCGATCGTATACACCAAACCCCGTCAACAGCGTTCCAAATAAAATCAACAGAATACTGACCGCCGCAGACAGTTCATCACCGTATAACCCGACCGCCTTTTCCAAAATTTCGCGTATACACTGACCCACACAGCAAATCAATCCCCCCACCAAAAAAGCGCGGAAGCAGTTTTTAAAATGCTGTGTAGGTGGGTCAAACGAATGCACGTACGCAATATAATTCTTGTTGTAATTTTGCCGATTTTTTCCCGTCATTGCGTACATGCCCCCTTCATTTTACGATTTTGACAAGCAGAAGGGAAGCAAGTTTCCCGCTCGTCCCTCGTCCTGCCGTCCATGTTTTGTTCCTTGATTTTCTCCATGCACATATTTTGCGCGTTCAAAAAAGAAAATATTCTATTTTTTTCGCATAAGTGCTTGACAAAAAGGCACTTGCTTATTATAATATAGTTATTACATTATATATTATGGAGGCACAATATGTCGACGAAACAATCTGTTTTGCTTTGTAACATAGTCATTGCGGCGCTTTGTATCGCATCTATCGTTGCATATTTCATTATGCCCTTCTTCCGTGTAGATCTTACCTACACGTTGACAGCGGCAACCTTAGAAGAAATTCTTCCTGATTCTTCCACGGATAAATCCGAAAATTCGAATGACCTTTTAAGCGGTCTTGACTTCTCGACTCTTCTCGAGGAAGATATCAAGTTGGAACTTTCCATCGCATTGGAAACCAAACAAATTATGAGCGCAATGAGCTCTGACCCCACCCAGCTTGTAGAAGACATCTTATCTTCCAACGTACATAAAATTGTCGATGAATTGGATCCCCATATCAATAAAATCGTAAAAACTGCTGTTAAAACGGTTGTAAAAGACGTTTTTAAATCCGAATTAAAGGAACAAATCAAGGAAAACTTGAGTTCCAATATGACCACGGAAGAAGTACAAAAAGAATTGGACGATTTGGGACTTACCGATACGTACATCGATGAAAAAACCGATCAGTTGATTGATACTATTTACAAGGAAGACGCAACCGTTGAAGACGCTGTTAACGAAACCGTTGACATCGTGAAAGAATCCCTTGAACAAATGAAAGCATCGGGTAATGAAACCTACGCGAACGTAGAACTCACGCCCGAATCAGAAGCAGAATTGAAAGAAATGTTGCAAGACAAATTTGCAATTCTTGAAAACGAAGAAGGTAAAATCGACCCTGAAGCATTCACCAATGAGTTCTTGTTAGGCTTGTTACAAGGCGAAGGCATCGACCCTGGCATTTTGGGCGGTACGGGCGAGACGGGTGCAAAAGTAGCAACCCCTATGGCTGCAAAATCCGATTTAAACGAAGAACAAAGCGATTCAAAAGCTGAATTGAAGAAAGAGTTAACCAAAGCGTTGATGGGTATGATTGAAGGCGCAACGGGTATGATTGCAACGGTATTGAAATACGTTGGCTACGTTGTATGGTTCACGATTATCGTTTGGGCAATCCCTGTGGTAATGATTCTTATCAAATGTGCTAGCTACAACAATGCAATCAATTTGAGCATTCCCATTTGGTTGGGCGCACTTCCTTTCATCGCATTGTACATTGTACCTACCATCGCATTGTCCTCCCTTCTTTCCAGCGTACCCATGCTTGCTTCCTTGGGTGTAAGCATCTCAACCGCGGCTGTTGTATCGTTCATCTCAAGTATCGTATTGGCAGCAATGTCGCTCCTCTACTACAGAAAAGCACGCAAAGAATTAAGTTTCTAATCAATGCATAAAAAAATCTTTCGGTTTCCACACCGAAAGATTTTTTTATTTTCTATTGACATTTTTTTTTCAGTATGTTATAATGTAAGCGTAAGGAGGTAGCTGTATGAAAAAGACACGTATTTTATGTACATTGTTGGCATTGACAAGCCTTGCGTTTACCGCATGCAATCCCCTAGCATTGCTTTCTTCCGATGGAGAAAACTCTCACAGTGAAAGCAGTCAAAACCAAGATATCCTGCTTCCCCCGCCCAATCTTTCGGCTGGTTTTATCAACAGTTTGGATAAACTGAATTACTACGCGGCGCGCAAAACCGTGGACGATTACCTTGCCACGAAAGCGATAAAAACCACCAACTGGGACCCCTTAAATAGCGGTGAAGCCTCTGTTGACAGCGATTACGGCGAGGATATCCCCGACAGTGGATACGGCAAAGACATCAGCGAAAAAGAAGAAAATGGGTACGAACCGCCCGACAGCATCGACACAAACCGCCCGCAGGATACGGATACAAAAGTGTATTACGATCTGTACAGTTGGCACACTTTCACCATGAAACGCACCATCTATTTCCAGATAGAATTGTCGGACGAAAATGCTTTTCTTGGCAAAAATTTAGGGACGGGCATCGTCGAAGTTGCCATCACCATGGGGGATATTCACGATGATTTGAACATGATTACCTTCCGCAACGGCGATAAATTTTTCTCGTGCATGTACCATGGTTATATGGGTATAAACCAAGAAACTCTTGCAGACAAATACGCCTTTGCCGCTTATCGGTATATTGAAGGGTTCTACTACGTAAAGGATCTTCAGTACAAACATTTCGAATTCCATATCGAGGTCGGTGCGATTGGCGACGCGGTATTCACCTGCGATTACCGAAACTCTGGTTTTGAAAACGAACCCGTGACCGTGGTGGAAAATTCCACCTATTGCATTGATAAGGAAGTAACCTACACGCTTGAGGAATTGGAAGAATATTTCAACCCTAGCGTACAAACGAACAGCGCAAGCGAATTGCCCGTGTGAAAATGGAGCAGTAAAAAACAGACCCAATTGGGTCTGTTTTACTTTACATTTTATTTCTTTCAACGAATGCTCTTGCAAGTGTAACGTCATCGGTGTATTCGATTTCCGAGCCAATGGGAATCCCATGTGCCAAGCGAGTTACCGTAATATCAAACGGTTTAATCAACTTCGCGATATACATTGCCGTCGCATCCCCCGATACGTCGGGATTGGTCGCCACGATAACCTCTTTCACCTCGCCCGTTTGCAAGCGCGCAAGCAGGTCGCGGATACGGATATCGTTGGGCCCTACCCCTGAAAGGGGGTCGATTACACCGTGTAAAACGTGGTATACGCCCTTAAATTCGTGCAGTTTTTCAATCGCCGCCACGTCCTTAGGTTCTTTCACCACGCAAATCACACTGTGGTCGCGCGTACGGCACACTCCACAAGTTTCTTCCTCAGTGAAGTTCCCGCAGACTTTGCAATATTTCACCTTGCGTTTTACGCCTAAAATGGCGTCCGCAAACGCGCGCGCCTCCGATTCGGGCATATCTATAATTTTATAGGCGTAACGTTGTGCCGTCTTTTTCCCCACGCCGGGCAATTTGGAAAACTCGTTGATAAGTTTCCCAATCGGTTCGATGAAAATTTCCATACGGTTAAATCATTCCCCCGAGCGCACCCATGTCGCCGTATTTACCCATCTTTTCTTCGTAAACTTCTTCAGCCTTTTTATAACCGTCGTTGATTGCAGCCATAATCAAGTCTTCCAACATTTCCACGTCGGTGGGATCAACGATACTTTCGTCCAATTCGATACCGTTGATAATCTTCTTTGCATTCATGTATACGACCACCGCTTCATTTGCCGCCGTACCTACAATTTCCCAATCATCCAACAATTCAGCCGTCTTTTCCATTTCTTCCTGCATCTTTTGTGCTTGACGCATCAAGTTTTGCATGTTGTTGTTTCCGCCTTTGAATCCTGCCATTTTTCTTTTCCTCCAAGTTATCTTGTATTATTTTATTTCAACAGGCACGCCTTCAAACGTACCTTTAATTTCGTTTACCATTTTTTGAAAATTATCCGACTGCTTACCGCGCAAACGGATTTCAAATTGACCATCCGTCAAACCCATTTCCGCAAACGCTTGTCCTATCAATGCATAATGTTCGGGCTTGGTCAACGAACGGTAAATCGTGTCGCTGGTCGTATACAGTGCAAACACGTCGCCGTCGTATTCCCCGTCCAAATCCATACACAAAGTCAACAATACGCCGTTGCGCGCTATCTTTCGAATCGTGCGCAAGAACCCGCCAAAGGTCGCCTTTCCACCGCCGCCAACAGTCGGTTTTACCGCTTTCACGGGCGCGGGAGCAGGTTTTTCCACCTCTTTCACTTTGGGGGGCGCGGGCGGTTCAAATCCGCCAAAGTACACGTTACCACCCGTTTGTTCATCATCGGGCGGAGCATCGAATATCGGTTCGAATTCCTCTTTCACCACCTTCACTTCCGCTTTCGGCGGGGGTGTTTCTTGTTTTATCGGCTCCGCCTTCGCGGGTACAATTTTGTTATTCAACGCAGACATGCCCCCCGCATTTACGGTAAAATTACCTTCGGCTATCTGTTTTTCCAACGCCGCAATACGTGAAATCAAGCTTTCAATGTCATAATCTTCTTGTGGCATAGAAGCCTTCAAAACTGCCGTTTCAAATAAGATACGGGGAGAAGTCGAATACTTCAACTCCGTTTCCACACGCGCAAAAATTTCCATCACACGGAGCAATCGATGTCCATCCGTTGCCTTGGCAACGTTTGCCACTTCACCGTACATTGCATCAGGAAACGCCAAAATCGTTTTCCCATCCCGACAAGTTTTTGCAACCGCGCATGCATTGAGGAAATTCATCACGTCTTTCAACAACATTCCCACGCTTTTCCCTGCGGCGAGGAAGGCTTCCGTTTTCTCAAACGCTGAACCTGTATCCCCCTGCAAAATCCCATTACACAGTGAAGCCACCGCGGAAAAATCGGTATTGCCAAGCACCGTCGTAACGTCCGCATAGGTCAATTTCCCACTTGCGTACGATACGCAGGTATCTGCCACCGACAACATATCACGGACACTTCCCGCACCCGCGCGCGCAATCGCCGCAATCGCTTCATCATCGTACTTTTTCCCGATTTGATCAAATACAAAGCGCAAGCGGTCTTCCAAATCACCTTGTGGAATCAACTTAAAATCAAACCGCATACAGCGAGACAAGATGGTCGCAGGAATCTTTTGCGATTCGGTAGTAGCCAACACGAACACGGCATGCGCAGGCGGTTCTTCCAACGTCTTCAGCAACGCATTGAACGCACCTGGTGAAAGCATGTGGACTTCGTCGATGATAAATACTTTGTATTTACCCGCAACGGGTGGATATTGCACCTTTTCGCGCAAATCGCGCATTTCATCCACGCCATTGTTGGATGCCGCGTCGATTTCCGTGATGTCCAAATTGGACGGATCTTTCAACGCCTTACAGCGCTCACACTTACCGCACGGCGAACCATTGACGGGCGTATCACAGTTAATTGCCGCAGCGAAAATTTTCGCGATACTCGTTTTACCCGTACCGCGCGGTCCGCAAAATAGATAGGCATGTCCTATCCTGCCCGTGTCAATTTGATTTTTCAATACGGTCACGATATGTTCCTGACGCACAACGTCGTTTAACGTCGTCGGTCGAAACATACGGTATAATGCCAAATATGCCATATTTACCTCAATACTTCTTGTAATTTTCTTTTACTGCGTTGCAGGGCGTTGTCTACGCTTTTACCGCTCTTACCCGTCGCTTCGCAAATTTCTGCGCAACTCATACCGTCCATATACATGGTCGTTACTTTAAACTCAAAATCAGACAAAACCCCGCTCATTTTCTGTCGAAATTCCCTGCGGTCGTCCTGCAAAATCAGCATATCTTCAGGGTTCAAACCGCCCGTCAAAACCTCTGCCTCTGCCACGATAGAGGTTGCGGTGTTCAATGGTGAATTTTTCTTCCGCGCGGAAGCTTTCACCGCATCAATAATACGCCTTGATACGCAAAGATAGGCAAAATTTTTAAAATTGCTGTTCCTCTCGCCCTGCCTATATTCGCCAATGGCGTTGTATAATCCAATCATCCCTTCCTGTATCAAATCCTCGGTTTCACCGCCAATCAAGAAAAAACCGCGCGCACAACCACGAACAAGCCCTGCATGGCGAAGCATCAAAATTTCCGTCGCCTGCTTGTCCCCGTTTTGCGAAAGAGTCACCAACTCTTCATCCGATTTTTTAGCGTTCAACTCGTACATGGTATGCCCTTTTAACCCAACCGATTTCTTACGACCTCATACGCCGCGATACCCAAAGCCACCGATGCGTTCAGCGAATTGACTTGCCCCTGCAAAGGAATGGACAAAATTTTATCACATTTTTCCTTGGTCAAGCGTTTTACACCGCTGTCCTCACCGCCAACGATCAAGGCAACATTACCCGAGAAATTCTCCTTGTAGATATCCTCGCCGCCCGCTTCCAAAGCGTATACCCAATACCCTTCTATCTGCAATTTTTCAACCGCTTGGTTGAGGTTGGGTACTTTGGCAACCTTCATATGTTCAGCCGCACCCGCGGAGATACGAATCACTGCTTCCGTTACCGACGCACTGCCCGATTTCGGGATAACCACGCCGTCCGCGCCCGCACATTCTGCCACACGAATGATACTGCCAAGATTGTGCACGTCTTCAATGCCGTCACACAACACCACAAACCCGCCTTTTTCACTCTTTTTCTCGGCAATAATTTCATCGAGGTCATAATATTCGTAATCGGTCGTGTACGCGATAACGCCTTGATGGCGTTTGGTTTCGCTTTCCTTTTCCAAAACCTGCTTATCCACGAACTGCACGCGGATATTTTTCTTGCGCGCCTGCGCAAAAATCAAACCAAGCGAACCTTGCGCGCCCTTTTCCAATAAAATTTTATCAATATTTTTGTCCGTTTTCAGCAGTTCGATAACTGCGTTTCTTCCTTCCGTTTTCATATTTTTCCTCTTTCTATATTCTGTTAAAATCTACCTGGTTTAAAGGGTGTCGTTTCTGCTTGAATGGCGAAGCTTTCCACTTCGCTCACCGATAAAAGTTCTTTTATACGTTCTTCTTGTCCCGTCAAATACAAGAACCCAAGCACTGCTTCCAATCCTGTCGAACGGTTATATTCCAACGAAGTCGCGCTCTTACTCTTGGTTGCCTTTTTTGCATTTTTACCACGACGGAAGATATCTGATTCTTCTTCGGTGAACAAGGGAATCAACTTATCCAAAAACACGCTTTGCCCTTTGGCAGACACTACTTGCGCCGCCACGCGTTGAAGTTGTGCCACTTTCCCGCACCCCGACAGCGCCAAGCGTTCGCGCACGTACAACGAGTACACTGTATCCCCGACAAACGCCAATGCAACAGGATTCAATTGCATCGCTTCCGTTTTTGTTAAAATTTCCCTTTCCGTCAGCATATCTTTCTCCGTTTCAAAGTTTAATATTATACATAATATTAACCATACAAAGACATTATAACACACCGCATAAAAAATGACAAGCAAATCCGCCTGCCATTTTTAAACTTTCCACGCTCTTACACTGTGTAAATCATGCCGATACGTCGGAAAAATATTCCATCACCCCGCCCGCCAAGGTTTCCGCCAATACCTGTTGCCACGTTGCATTGGAAAGCAACCGCTCGTCATCAGCGTTCGATAAAAAACCGCACTCCACAATCACCGAAGGACAATCGGCACACTCTAACATGAAAAATTTCCCGCTGGTTGCCACACGTGCCCGCGCCCCTTCCTTGGCGTATAAAGCATTCAATTTTCCTTGCAATCCAACCGCTAATTTTCCGCTTCCCTCTTGTTCCTTACTGTAAAATACCTGTCCGCCGCGCGTACCGCGCGCTGGATAATAATTTTGATGAATGGAAATCACCAGCGCGGGATCGGCTTTCTCGATAATCTCCTTCCGCCTTTGCATATCCCGCTTTTTAAAACCCTTCGCTGTCGTACCATATAACCCAGCTTCCGTCTTGCGAGTCAACTCTACCTGAAACCCCATATCTTCCAATGCAGTTTTCAATTTGTATACAATTGCGAGATTCAAATCACTTTCCTTAATCCCCGTATTTTTCCCGACAACTCCGCCGTCAATCCCGCCATGTCCAGCATCCAACACCACGCACAACGCATTGTCAAACACCGACGCCGCCCGCGGAGAACCCAACACCTGCACACATAACCCAACCGCCGTCGAAAATACCACTACCACCGCCATACACAGCGCAAATATCGTCTTTTTCATACCCTATTATATGTTCGGTCTACTAAGAATATACCCAATGTTTTTCATTTTCAACGCGTACATGGTATGCCCGTATAAAGAAACCGCGCAGATTTGCGCGGTTTCTTTATAGATATTTAAACAACTCCGTTTTCTCCAATCGAGCTTGATAATCCTCTTCCGATTCTTTTATTTTCTCTTCCTGCACATCCCCCTCTTGCATTTCATTTTTCTGCGTTTGCATAGTGGGTGTTTCCATCGTAAGAGACTGTTTTTTCGGGGGTATATAGCGTATCTTATCCGCTTCCTGCATCCATTGCGTGTACAGTTCATAACCGCGCGCGGTAACAATTCTACCCACGCCCGCAGCCGTCATTTTCTTCAATTCACCAAGCGTTTCCACCCCTAAAATTTCCAAACGGCAACCGCGGTATAACTCATACCGCAACTGCTCGCAACCCGCAAAATAGGGGACGCTGAAATAATCAGCCCCCGCTTCCGAAGCCAATCGCGCAAGGCGCATCAAGGTCGTATAGGGGTATTGTTTATCCACCCATACCTTCCACACGCGTTTCCCCGCGGCACGTCTCATCATTTTCATTTCCCTGCGAAGTTCCGTATACCGACATCCATCCACCAACGAAGGCGTCAACGCCACCGTCAGTTCCTTCGCGCCCATTTTCCGCGCAACCTTCATTTCGTATGCTTTGACCTGTGGTAAAACCTCCCCATCACCGCCGACACAACAATCAACCGCAAGTTTCCCATGGACAAAATACCCCTTCGAACGCGCAAAATGCGTGGGCGTAAGCCTGAGCGCAACTTGACGAATCCTCGAAGCGCGCTCCACCGCCCTTGCCACGTCGTCCGTTTCCCCCAACACCCCTTCCGTTTTGGATAAGGCGTCCATAATTTCGCCAATCTTTTTCTGCTTTTTATAGCAGTAATATTCCTCTATATCCGTAGCCGTCAACAACAGCTTCCCGTCGTTTTCTAAGCCTTTTTCCTCGGTAGAATCATTTTCATTGTTTTTTGTTTCCACGTTTTCCATAGCTTGATTATACGACAAACCTAGCCCTTTTAAACCTGCATTTTCCATATTATGACAGCAAAAAAGCTGTATACTGTCCGTATGAATACTCTACTTATTGCCTTACCCATAAAGGGATTCTTGTGGACAATTTTACTGTTTCTCATCTGTTTTATCGGTACGCACGTCATTATTCTTGCCCGTTTCGGGTGGGAATTTCAACAGCGCAACACACCCGCCACCCCCGAAAAAAGCGAAGAAAAACCCGAAGAAAAAAAGACTCCGCCCGAGAAACAGGCAGAGCCGATTTATTACATTGTCGAACGGAAAACGCGCCGTGCAAAACCTACCTACGGCGAACCGAAACAAATCAATTTTAAGGGGCAAAATTAACTTCAACACATACCTGCCCTCATGTTTTTACGAATTTGCGACCAAATCTTCCGCTTGTTCGTCAAATTTCTGCAAGTTACCGCCGTCCGCCCACAAGCGTTCGAGATGGTAGAACAAACGGGTTTCATCGTTGAAAATATGCACGATAACGTCACCGTAATCCACAACCGCCCAACGACCGTCGCGTACACCCTCGGTGCGGGACGGCACCAAGCCGTGTTCTCTTTCAATCAATTCTTCCACTCTTTCCCCCATCGCGCGAATCTGAGGGGCATTGCTGCCGCTTGCAATTACAAAATAATCGCAAAGGTCAGTCTTTTCACGCACGTACAAAGCCACGATGTCCTTACCGCGCTTATCCGCCAATGCTTTACATACCGAAATTGCCAAATCCTTACTGCTAATTTCTGCCATAATCTCACCTTTCCTTTTTATAAAATAAATATGCTTGTTGTGTCAGCGGATAAACGTCCGCTTTTTTTGTTTCTAAAAATTTCAACGTTTCAAACAACGCCGTCTCCAAACACTCGTCTAAACTTTCACCCTGCCAAAACAACCGTCGAAGCATATCCACGCCCTCGTAACGGCGCTCCTCTTCCAACATATCGGCAAGGAAAATCAATTTTTCCAACTCGCTCATGTTCGGCCGACCGCTGGTGTGATAGCGTACCGCGTTCAACACGTCCTCGTCCGCCACGCCAAAAACATGCTCTGCAACGAACCCGCCTGCATATTGATGCCAAACGGATTTCGGGACCTCACCCCAAATATCAGGCGGAATAAACCCTTCCAGATACGGGCTGTCGGGAGATAAATTTTTTGCACAATCGTGAAATAACGCGGCGGCAATTGCCTGCCGTTCAGGTATTTTTAATTTCAATGCGCGCGCCGCGGCAAGGTTGGCAACACGGATACTGTGCGCTTGGCGTTCGGTTTTCTCCAACGCCAACGCTTTGTCCGCATTTGGAATTTTGTATAAGTCCTTCCCGCGGATATATCCAGCGGTTTTCTCATCCAAAAAATCCGTTAAACGCATACCTGCCCCCGCCAAAACGCGAATTTTGGTCGAAGACACGTCCTCTCCGTTGTAATCCACCCGCGCGAACGATTTGCCAAATTTCTCGGTAAAAATTTTCTGTTCCGCATCCCACCAACCGTCCGTATCGTTTCGACCGCACACGGCAACCGTCACGTCCTCGACAATCGATTGAGGATGTTTCCAAGTCGGAAAATCGCGCAACATATCCGTACCGACCAAGAAAAAAATCTCCGCATCGGGGAATAAGGTACGGAAATGCCGACAAGTCAAGTAGGTGTAACTTGTCCCGCCCTGCGTGATTTCATAATCGCTGATTTCCACCTGCGGTACTGGTGAAAATGCCAATCGGCACATTTCCAAACGATCGGCATCGGACGAGAGTATGCGGTAAGGTTTATGGGGCGGTGTATGCGCGGGCATCACAAACACTTTATCCAAACGCAGACAATCGATTGCCGCGCGGACAAAACGTACGTGTTCCTTATGCACAGGGTCAAACGACCCGCCGAAAATCCCAATTTTCATAGGCTCTTACTCCATCCTCTTCCTTATCATTATACTACATTTTTTTATTTTTTTCAAGTATAGCAGACCGCTTTTCCGTCAAAAATCAAAATATGAAACGTTCTGCCTTGATTTCTGATATTATTTTTTCCTTTATCGTAGCGTTTTTTTGTACGCTGTTCCTTTTTCGCCACTTACAAATCCGTCTATTTCCCGCCGTCATTTTATCCAGTATATGCGGTGGATTATCCGCGTGCGCCACCGCCGCATGGTTGCAAAACAAACGCAAGTCGGTGTTTTTAAAACGCTCCGACGAGGCGCAGAAGGAAAAATTATTATTTCACCTTGCCTGTATAAGTAATACGGAAAAAACGATTTTTTTCCTTGACCGCTTATCGGCAACCAAGCCTTTACCCCCACTTCGTTTGCATAACGAACAGACAATGTATTGGCTCCGTTTTACCTTTCAACCCGTCCATGCAGACGAGATTGTCCAACTCCACCGCCACAAAACCGACAAGGAGAAAGTATTGCTCTGCAACAAAATCGAAGACCAAGCCTACGCCCTTGCACAACGTTTCCAAATCCGCGTTTAACGGGTAACGAAGTATACGCTATGTTGAAAGAACGCAACGCTCTGCCCGAAAAATACCCCCATGAGGAAACAAGCGAAAACAAACGCCAACGTCGTTTGCAGCTGTGGTTTTCCCGAAAAAATGCAAAACCTTTTTTAACTGCCTCGGTACTCACCTTGACCACCGCCCTCGTCAGTCCCTTTCCGCGCTACTATCTTATCTTCGGTTTCGCAATGTTGGCAACCTCGGTTGCGATACGTATTTGGGGATACAAATAATTGGCTTACACCTCGGTCAAATATAAAAATGCCCTACCCAGGTATGCAATGACGTCGCTTGCGGTCATCGAATACTCCCCGACCGTCTCCGAAGCGAACTCTGCCGCTTTCCCTGTCAAGTAACTGCCCAATACCCCTGCATCAAAGGCGGAAAGCCCCATTGCGCACAGCCCTGCAATCACGCCTGCCAACACGTCGCCGCTGCCCGCCTTGGCTTGTCCCGAGCAACCCGAAGCGTTGACGGAAACCCGCGCGCCGTCCGAAATCACGGACACCGCATTTTTTAATAAAATATTTACCCCTAAGGTTTGTGCAAGCTCTTTCGGCTGCACCAATCCGCACAAAGTAATATACTCAAGCCCCAACCCCGACAAACGGGAAAACTCTTTTGCATGCGGCGTCAATAATACGTCGCATTTTTTCGTACGGAACAGGGCAGGCAAATCATGATGGTAGCAGGCAAGGCTGTTCAACCCATCCGCATCCAAAATCAATTTTCCTTGATATTGTAACAGCAACCAAGCCGCGCCCCTGGCAACGTCCTCGCTCACACCCATACCCATACCGTATGCCACACAATCATATTCTTGTAAAGCAGACATGACGGATGCATTAAACGCATACATGGTGCCCTCATTTGATATTTTTAACAGCACCTCAGGTGCTTTTAACGCGAACGCAGGCACCAGCGCACTCGGCACAAACAAGGTGGTATACCCTGCTCCCGCGCGCAAACAAGCCGACGCGGAAAGATATGCCGCACCCATATACGTTTCACTGCCTGCGACAATTGCCGCACGGCCGTATTTCCCTTTATGTGAATACCGAGGGCGTTTGGGTAAAATTTCCCGCGCATACGCTCGATTGATAAACTGTGCAAGCCCCACGCCGTCTTTCACCTCAATACCAATATCCGCGCGCTGAATTTTTCCCGCATGGTCAATACCGTCGCCCAAGAGAACCCCCGCCTTGATTTCGCCAATACACAGCGTTTTATCCGCTGTCATAACCACGCCAAGCACTTGACCATTGTCACCGTTGACCCCCGAGGGAATATCTGCCGATAAAATTTTCACTCCGTTTTCCCTTAAGCGCAAAGCCCGCGAAACGTTTTCCGCATCCGCCCCCGACAACGAGCCGTGAAAACCCGTACCGTACAAACAATCGACAATCAGCCCGTAACCATAGGTCAGTTCGGGTAAAATTTCACCGCCCAAGCTCAACCATTTTTCCATGTTGGCTCGGCAATCCGCTGAAAAATTTTCCGCACTGCAAACCACCTCAACCTCACGGCCGCGGCTCTTCAAAATACGCGCGCAGACAAATCCGTCCCCGCCGTTGTTCCCGCCGCCGCAAAGGCAAACGATTTTACCGTTTGGCGACATCTTTTCCGCCTCATCCGCGAGCGCAGTCCCCGCACGTTCCATTAGGAGTAACGAGTGTACTCCCAATTCCTCAATCGTGTAGTGATCCGCTTCGCGCATTTGTGCATTGGTCAGTATATACATATCATCACCTATATCCTTACGGACACTTCCCCCGCCGTCAATCGGCGCTTTGTTCCGTCTATTTCCACCGTCAACCCGCCCTCATCGTCCACGCAAACGAGGGTAGCAGGTATGCGTTCATCCCCCAAAATCAAGGTGGCTTGCCTACCCATGTAACCGATATATCTGCGATATTCATCCATACCGCGCGGTTTGTTTAATTCATCAATCAACCGTGCCGTAACGGCCTCTACTTCGTACCTTTTCCCCGAAGCCTCTTGCATCGTAGTGGCAATCGGGTACAAGTCCTCAGGCAATCGATTGTACACGTTTAACCCAATCCCCACCACCGAGGAGGAAATTTCACTGCCCGAAAACACGTTTTCAATCAATATCCCGCAGATTTTTTTATCGTTCACCCAAACGTCGTTTGGCCATTTAATCAAAGGGTTCAATCCATAAAAACGTAAAGTTTCGCACACCGCGGTTGCCGCGTGCGCCATAATCAAAAACGCATGCTTTGCGGGAAACTCTTCATAAAAGGTCAGCCTGGACAAATATACTCCGCCGACCGCGGAAGAAAAACTTCTGCCTTTCGTCCCCTTCCCCCCGCTTTGCGAGGTTGCCGTCACAATCAACGATTGCCCATCCGCACGTTTTTCTTTGGCATAATCCTGCGTGGACGGCAGGGTGTCAAAGTGAACGCGTTTTGCTTCATTTTTTATTTTCATCGCGTACATGCCCCCTGCATTTACTCTTCTTCACAATCACCGTAAGCGGTCAGCACGGATTTGATTACCTCATAATCATACCCCTTTCCCATCAGATAACGGTATGCTTTTTGCAAGGTAGGTTTATCGCAAGTTTTCCCGCGCATATACTTTTCCAAAATTGCCGTCGCAGTTTCTTGTTCCCGTTCGGGGGAAAGTCCCTCAATCGCGGTATCAATCGCTTCGTCTGACACCCCTTTCTTTTTCAATTCCATACGGATAAGCTTACTGCCTTTGCGCTTGCTTACACATTCTACATAGCTTTCCGCGTACTGCCCGTCGTTAAGAAAATTGTACGAGCGGAGTTTCTCCATAACGTACTCTACCACCGCAGGCAAATACCCCTTCCCTTCCAAAAAAGTACGCACTTGTTTTTCCGTTTTTTGGGTTGCGGAAAGGTGAGTCAACGCCTTATCAAAGGCGGTGTTTTTCTCACTGTCCAACTGAATCTCCGACAGCCGTTCAGGGGTGATAATCTGTCCAACTTTCAAACGGTTTTTCACCGTTGCTTCCAGTGTCAAACCACAGCAAAACCGACCGTCAATGTAAATATTACAGCGACGTTTGTCCTTGATTTGCGGTGTAATTGCCGTTATCTCGTTCATATCCTCACCTCTTAGCTAGGATTATAACACATTTATACAAAAATGTCAACCAACCCCTTAAAATCCGTTTGCATTTTTTTAAAAATGTGTTATAATAAAGCGGTCGATTAGACACTTAGGAGGATTTTATGAAAGTTCATACCGTTGATATTGCAGGTTTCAAAGCCGAATTGCCCATCTTATCCCTTCCCAGCGGAATCGGTATCGCCTTTTTCAATTTGCACGGTGATAGCGATCTGACGGAACATTGTGCGAAGAGCCTTGCCCCCCTGCTTTCCGATTGCGACGTATTGATTACCGCAGAATCCAAGGGCTTGCAATTGGCGCATTGCACCGCAAGAGAATTGGGTCAAAGGTATTATGCTGTTGCTAGAAAGAGCAAAAAATTATACATGCAAGACGGCATCGAAATCACCATCGAGTCGTCCATTACAACGGGCCAACCCCAAAAATTATACCTTTCCAAGCACGACGTGGATTTGATTAAAGGTAAAAAAGTCGGCATCGTAGACGACGTTGTATCCACGGGTGCTTCCTTGCAAGGTTTGGAAGATTTGGTTGTAAAAGCGGGCGGTATCATTCACAAGAAAGCCTTCGTCTTGGCAGAAGCAGACGCGGCGGATCGTACGGACGTGATTTACTTGGCAACTATCCCCTTGTTTAAATAAGAATTTTGCTACATTTTGGCGGAAACATTTTATGTTTTCGCCTTTATTTTTATCAAAAATACTTGCTTTTTTTTAATATATCGTTTATAATGATTACGTATACCATGCAGAGTGGCGCATTATGCATATACGCGCACGAGAATTTTTACCCTTATGATATGGGTATCCAAAGGAGCAACGTACATGTCTGACATTTACGAGGAATACGGTTTAGAGTTGGAAACAGATGACCTTTTACCTGAAGGTTACGGCAATCCCGACAAAACAACCGGAATGAAAAAACACATACACATCGGCGGGGGCGGATGGCTGAAGGCAGCCATTGCGCTCGTTTTAGGCGCTGTCATTGCCCTTGGCGGTATTTTCGCCGGCGGGTATCTCGCCCTGAGACGACCCGTTCGCCCTACCATTGAATTGCTTGGCAAATTCACGGGTTTGAATTATGAGGAAACTGTAAAAAATAAACTCCTCTCGGAAGAGTATGAAAATAAAACCATTTTGGAAATCGTAAAAGAGTTGGGCTCTGTGGTCACCGACAAAAACCTCGCGGGGATTAACCGCGTTGTCCCTGCTTTTGGGGATTATATCGGAGAAATGATCGGCAACATGAACACACAGTTTGGGTTAAACTTGGATTCTGACGCCATGATTAACACCGAATTTGCCGAATTGCCCAATTACTTAGGTGAAACGTTCCGCACCACCCCCTTGGGGAATATCTTAAAAGCAACGGCGGGCGGTAAGGACTTAGAACCCCTTTTGATGGAAATTTGTTACGGTCAAGAAGGGCTTGATTATACCATCGACAGTGAAACAGGGGAAATCATCATGCTGAACGGTAAACAGCCTGCCATGATTGAAACTTTCGCGGGTGAACCTACTTCCTTGATGAACAATATCTCCTTGGCATCTGTCGTATCTCCCAAAGCAAACGACCCCTTGATGATGTCTATGTGTTACGGTCTTGAAGGCACTACTTACAATCTTGTGAAAGATGAAAGCGGGAATGCAGTGCTTGATTCGAGAGGCTGTCCCGAAGTCACCATGCTTCCTATGTACTTCGTAAAAACTGAGGATGGTATTTGGACGGATTATTCGGGTAAGGAATTGACATATCTTGTCAGCGAAGCGGATGCAAACGGGTTTGTAATGATTACCAAAACCAACGTCAACGGCGACACCATCGAAACCTATTACGCGAAGGAAACGAACAGCGACGGAAAATTCTACGCGTATAAAGAACCCGCCGACGGTGCCGAAGCCGTACTTTTCAAAAAGACGATGATTGGTTCTATCACAGAAAATTCTGCAAATCTTATCGATGGGATTATGTTGAAAGACGCCATGAATATTTACTATCTTGGCAACAATCCCGCCCCCCACAAAATCATGTTCTCCCTTGCCTATGGCAGGGAAGGCGTGGATTATATCGTGCATAAGCCGAACCCCGATGATTCCACCACTTGGACGATTGAAATGATCAACGGTTCGCAACCCCGCACCATCGGTGATTTACGCGGAAGCGGTACAAACTTAATCAACGATATCGCCATTTCGGATATCATGAGCGTGGACCATCACGACGCTTTGACCATGTATATGCTGTATGGTAAAGAGGGTATTCATTACGAATTAGACGCGGAAGACAACATCATTATGTTGCAAAGATATATCGCCATTTCCGACGATTTTACCCGCGTGTATAATGAATACGGTGAATTGTTGCACAATAACGAATACACCTTAGACACAACAGAAAAGGCATACACCGATTATGACGGCAACGTCTTCTACTACGCCGAACCCGATCCCGTAAAAACGATTACGGCAAACGATGGCACAGGCGAAATTAGGGTATATTATCTCAACGAGAAAAACGGCACCCCTGCTATGTATACCGCGCATACCCTCGGTTTCTTGGCGGGCGGTGATAACTTGGTTTCTAATATGACCAATCGTTTGACTGTGTCAGAGATTTTCGGTGAAGAGTCAGTTGCAGAAAATAAATTATTGAAACACCTCAAAGACAGCACGGTTACCAACTTACCAAACGAAATCAGCAATTTGAAATTCTGCGACGTATTCGAAGAGGAAATTTTTATAAACTGCACTTTAAACGAAGGCGCGCCCTTCGCATCAGACGACAAGGATGCGCTCGGCAATCCTATCATGGTTGAAACGGGTGATTGGTACTACGTAGACAAAAACGGAAAGACCCACCGCAGTGATACGGAAAAAGCGGTACAAGGCACGTGGAAATATCTGTTGATGGAAGACGGCGTAGTGAATACCGAATATAAAGTCACGTCGGACATGAATCAGATGATTGCCAACATGACCGCAAACATGCAAAAAGCAACCTTAAACGATTTGAAGACGGACGGTATTATGTCCTTGGACGATGCAACGTTAAACACCCCTATTCGTACTGTATTCTTGGAAGGCACAATTGCAGAAATCGACCTTTCCGATGAGTTAAGAGCGAAAGGCTTTGAACCTACTTTATACCCCACCTTGGGTACTATGAAAACAGATATAATTTTGACGTATATGAGCGTTTTGATAAGCGCAATGCCCTAATAAGTTAAAACTTTATCGACAAAATAAATTGTAATAATTCCAAAAACCAATAAAAAACAGTTGACTATTCCTATAAAATAGGATATAATCATATAGTACGGCTGTATAGACAGCTGTTTTAACCTTGCACATCGGGGCAGATGTGCCGAATAAGACCAGGAGGTGAAAAAATATGGCTAAATACGAAATGCTTTATTTGCTCAACAACGATTTGTCTGACGAAGCAAAAGACGCAAAGATCGCTAAATTCGAAAACGTAGTTACTTCGATGGGCGGCAGCGTTGCTGGTTCGGACAAGTGGGGTACGAAGAAAACGGCTTATCCCATCAAGTTTAAGAACGAAGCTTATTATGTTCTTATGACGTTCGAAGCAGACGGCAAGGTAGTAGAAGAGCTTAAGCGTATCGCACTTATCGACGCTGACGTTGTAAGACGTTTGATCACGAAGCTCAACTAATCGAGGAAAACAGTATGAACAAAGTATTTTTAATTGGCAACTTAACGCGTGACCCTGAAATCAGAGAAACCCCTTCGGGCGTTCCCATGTGTCGTTTCTCTATCGCTGTACAAAGACCCTATTCGGGTCAAGACGGCGAACGTCAGACGGACTTTTTTGATTGTACCGCATGGCGTGGTTTAGGCGAAACGATTGCGCGTTACACCAAAAAGGGCAAAAAGGTTGCCGTAAGCGGAAGTATCCAGCTTCGCAACTACGAAGACAACCAGGGCGCAAGACGCACCGCTGTGGACATTATCGTCCAGGATTGCGAATTCCTCTCCCCTAGAGAGAACGGTGATGGTTTTGACGAAATCCCCGATATGCCCCGTCAGTCCGCCCCTAAAAAGAAGCCTACGCTTCAGGCAATGGACGACGACAGTGACATTCCGTTCTAATCATAGACGGAAAGAAAAATTTTCAAAGGAGTTAACGGATTATGGAAGAAAAAGCACCTGTTAAAAAGGTATTCAAAAAAGCGCCCCGTAAAAAGGTATGCGCATTCTGCCAGGAAAAGTTGGACGTGATCGATTACAAGGACGTAAACCGTTTGAAGAAATTCATCACGGAAGGCGGTAAAATCCTTCCCCGCAGAATGAGCGGTACTTGCGCAGCACATCAAAGATTGGTTGCAACCGCAATCAAGCGTGCAAGAATCACGGCTCTTCTCCCCTTCAAAGGTGAGTAATTGACAAGTTTTGTTATAAGACAAATTCAATTTCAATAAAAAGTACAAAACTTTCCGACCTGAAATTATATATAATCTTATAACAAAAAACAAAACAAAA
>SVIN01000017.1 GCA_015069495.1 Clostridiales bacterium | reverse complement strand
CCGCACCCGCTCAGGTAGAAGAAACGCCCGTTGCGCCTGTAGGCAAAAAAGCAAAGAAAGCAGCAAAGAAAGCGGAAAAGAAAGCCGCAAAACTTGCCAAAAAAGAAGCGAAACAAGCTAAGAAAGCGGCAAAGAAAAACGGTGGGATTATCCTGGAAACAACGCCCGTACGCAAAAACGTGCTTAGCCGTTTGTTCGCACTTGTATTGATTGCATTGTGCGCAGGTGTAGCGGCGCTGTTGACTTTTACTGCCATTACCAGTATCGAGTCTATCAATGGTAAAGTGACGTATACGCACGAAAATGCAACGCTTATTTCCATGTTGATGGCGGCATTGAAATCGGATGCAACGGCATTTGGCGTTCTTCCCGCATATTGCAAAGGCGAAGGCGCAGACCTTTACAACGTGTCCATTTACGTGTTTATTGCTTGTGTAGCATTTGCGGCTCTTCATGCGTTGTTTGCAATCTTCTCCAAGAAGAAAGCACCCAAGCGTGTTAGAAGATCCTTGTTCTTCCTCAGCGTTGGCGCCTTGTTCTATGCGGTAGCAACGGCATTGCTTATGGCTTCCGCAGATGCAATGGTAGCATGCAAATGTCCTTTGAACGTAATCAACCTTGTAGGGTATGATTTTGACATGTATGCATTGGTAATCGGCGCGGGTTGTTTTGTGCTCAGCTTCTTGTTCTTGATTTTTAGAAGAAGAAACAAAAATAAATAAATCAACGATATCTGCCTTTTCTTTGTGAAAGGGCAGATTTTTTTTAACCAAAGCAATATAATCCGAATGAGTCTAAAAGCCGTTTTTTGAATGCTTTTCGGCTTGTCGTCATCATAATACTTTAGTTATGTGCAGAAATCGATTTGTAAACTTCTTTATAACTTTATTAAAATAATTGACATTGTGAACGATATGTGATATAATGGTTAAAATAGGCATAACTTATAGGGGAGACATAGATATGAAATGTCCAAAATGCGGTAAAAAAATGAAAAAATCTACCTGCGCGAAATGCGGGTATGACCTTTTGACAAAGTATGAAACGCCTGCTGAGACGGAAACGCCCGCTGCGCCCGTTCAGCCTGCAACGCCTGCGGTAACGGTGGCTCCTACAGTGCCTACGTATACCCCGAGGGTAAATTACTACACGTTTAATCCGGCAAATCCGAACGTGTGGTATCCCGTTTCGACCAATGCGCAAGGTCAGCCGAATTACACGATGGGTTCGCAAATTCAATTTGCGACGGCACCCATTCAACAACCCGTTCAGCAACCCATGCAACAGCCCGTTCAAGAAACGGTACAGCCTGTCGAACAGAAACCTGCAGAAACTACCGAAGTAAAAGCGGAAACCAAAACCGAAGATACGGACGATTTGGCAACGGCGGTCGGCAAGCGCGCGGAAAAGGCGGCGAAGCGTTTGATGGCGAGAGCTGAGAAAAAGATGACCAAGGCGCAAAAGCAGAGGGCGAAAGCTGCGCTGAAAGCGGTAGATAAGATAGAACAAGATGTTCCTAAAAATATAGCAAGCCGTTTGTTTGCACTCCTCTTGATTGGTTTGTGTGTATTCACGTTTGGGTTCTTGGACGTGCACGCGATTACCGAATTGGCGCAAGGAAGCGGTGCACTCTTGCAAGGTACTTCCTATGACAGCATGCTGAAGATGGTGATGGACGTATTCAGTGCGGAAGGTTCGTTGTTTAACGTATTGCCCGCCTTTGTTTCCAACGGTGGAACGGGTACGGCATATAACCTTTCTGTCTACATCATGGCGCTTTGCGGTGTATTTGCGGTGTTGTATGCGTTGTTTGCAGTGTTCTCCAAAGCGAACGCTCCCAAGCGTGTCCGCAGATCCTTGTTCTTCCTCGGTGCAGGGCTTTTGGATTATACGATTTCCATGTCCGCGCTTATCGGTACGGGTGAAGGCACTACGTTGACCGAAACATTGTTAAAGGAAATGAACTTGTTTAACCTTGGCGGTTATCAGGTAGAAATGATCCCGATGGCAATCGGCGGTGCGTGCGTGGTACTTAGTTTCTTGTTCTTGATTTTCAGAAGAAGAGTAAAAGAGCAAAAGGAAGAAACGGGAAAAACAGTAGAAGCTTAAGATGAAAAAAACCTGTCATGTAAAGTTGCATGGCAGGTTTTTTGTTGGCGGTTTAGCTTAATTCACCCAAAATTCTAATAGGGGTAGAAAAAAATACTTTCGTATATGGTCACTCTGGAGCGTAGCGATAGAGTCTCAAAAAGTAATTTTAATATGTGCCCTAGCCTTGTTTTATTGTGAAAAGTAAAAAGAATATATTGACTTTTATCCGAGTATATGTTATAATGTGTTGAAATGTTAAAAGGAGGAGTGTGGCCATGATTCAATGTGCGGAATGCGGAAAGAAGAATAAAGACAATGCAACCGTATGTAAATACTGTGGATATAACCCCACAGCATTGCGCGAAGCAGCTTTATCACAGTACAGAACCACGAATTATCCCAATCTTCCTTATCAAAATAATCCGCCTTACCCCAACAATAATACGCAATCGTGTTATTACGATGCGAAGGGGAATGCTTACAATGTAAAATACGATTACGTAGTAACCCCCGTCGGCGGGCAATCGTACGAGGATGATTACGAGGAAGAAAGTGAAAATCAGCAAATGATGCTGTATCCTTACAACCCTGCACTTGTACAGCAACAGCAAGCACAACAGCCTCAAACCCCGCGCAAACAAGGGAATGCCATGGCGTGGATAGGGTATATTTTGGCAATGTTCATTGATATTTTGGCTTGGCCGTTTTGCTTGATTGGTTTGTCGATTGCAAGCAAACGCGGAGGCGCGAAGAAAAACGTTTGCGAAGGCGGGATGATGTTTACCTTGCTTCGCTTGGTTAGTGTGCTTGCGATTTTCTTGGTATGGTGGGCACTTTCGTCTTTTTGGCCGTCGTTCTTTGTCGGCTATGCGTCTTGGAAAGGCGGCGTGGTTAAAATCATCTTATTCGGTTGGCCGATTGTTGTAGGATCTATTTTCATGCAGACGTCTGCCGAAGACAGCGGTTTGGAATTGGCGGCAAAGGGATTTTTCTATCTCTCCATTGCGGTCGCGTTGGCGGGGGTATTCCTGCTCGACCCATCCATTCTACCTATTTTTTCTTAATATAAGCATATAATAACGCCCGCGGTGAAATGCCGCGGGCGTTTTCTTTTAACGTTCGTTTCGGGTGGCAAGCCAAACCATAAGGACGGAAACGTCCGCAGGGTTGACCCCTGAAATTCTTCCCGCTTGTCCAAGATTAAAAGGACGGATGCGGTTGAGTTTCTCCTGCGCTTCCAAGCGCAGACCTTTGATTTGGGTGTAATCCACGTCGTCGGGTAACAATTTTTCTTCCAAGCGTTTTGCTTTTTCAATCAAGTCAAAGCCTTGCTTGAGGTAACCCTCGTACTTGACCGTGATTTCAGCCGTTTCCAAAACGTCTTTGGAATATTCGGTGAATACCTGATATTCTTCCATGATATCCTTCAAGGGTACCGAGCGTTTAATCATATCTGCATAGGAAACACTGCTGGATGGTTCGCTGTAGCCATAGCGCGCTAAGAAGGGCGCTGCGTCCTTTTGAGGCACCCGTGTCTGTAACGAAGCCAACAATTGCTCGTATTTTTCCTTACGGGCAAGATAGCGATTGTAGCGTTCCTCGGTGACCAACCCAACCGTTTTTCCTTTTTCAGTTAAACGGAAATCGGCGTTGTCTTGGCGCAGGTAAATACGATGTTCCGCACGTGAAGTCATCATACGGTAGGGTTCATCCGTCCCTTTGGTGACCAAATCGTCGATGAGTACACCGATATACGCTTCGTCACGGCGCAGAGTGAACGGAGGCAGCCCGCGAAGTTTCAGCGAGGCGTTCAAACCTGCCATCAAGCCTTGCGCGGCGGCTTCTTCATAACCCGAAGTCCCGTTGATTTGACCTGCGGTGTAAACACCTTCAACCTTTTTAAATTCTAACGTTGGCAACACGTCTAAGGTATCGATGCAATCGTATTCAATGGCGTAACCATAACGCATAATGTCTGCATTTTCCAAACCTGCAACGGACGCATACATAGCGCGTTGCACGTCGTGGGGCATAGAAGTGGACATACCTTGCACGTACATTTCATGGGTGTCCGCGCCCTCGGGTTCGATGAAAATTTGATGGCGCTCCTTGTCCTTAAAGCGTACGACTTTGGTTTCAATGGACGGGCAGTACCGAGGTCCCGCCGATAAAATTGTACCGTCATAAAGAGGGGAACGGTCAAGGTTGTCGTTGATGATTTGATGCGTGGTTAAGTTGGTATAAGTGAGGTAGCAAGGGAGTTTATTTTCAGGCGGAGTATCGTGCATAAAGGAGAAAGGATAGATATCCGTATCTCCGTTTTGCACTTCGCACTTAGAAAAATCCACCGTCCTGCGATCCACACGTGCAGGCGTACCTGTTTTGAAACGGCGCACGTTAAAGCCCAGCTTTATCAAACTTTCCGTCAAATGATTGGCGGGGGCAAAGCCGTTTGGACCCGATTTTTGCACCACGTGTCCCGTGATGGTTTCCCCGTTGAGATAAACCCCCGTACAAAGAATCACGGCTTGGCAAGTGATGATACCGCCGTATTGGGTTTTGACCCCCGTACATTTGCCGTTTTCGGTCAAAATTTCCGTCGCTTCCGCTTGGATGATACGGAGATTTTCGGTGTTTTCCAACACTTGTTTCATTTCACGGTGATAAGCGTTTTTATCCGATTGCGCGCGGAGCGATTGTACCGCCGCGCCCTTGCCCACGTTGAGCATACGGATTTGCAAAGCGGTGTTGTCTGCGACAATCCCCATTTCCCCGCCAAGTGCGTCGATCTCACGAACCAAATGCCCTTTTGCCGTACCGCCGATAGAGGGGTTGCAGGGGAGAAATGCGATGCTGTCAAGGTTGAGGGTTAAAAGGGCGGTTTTGATACCGGTGCGCGCCAAAGCAAGGGCGGCTTCGCAACCTGCGTGCCCTGCGCCTACAACCACCGCATCTGCGGCATATTCAAGAAAAGTCATTTCTTTATTTGACATAGTTATCCTATATAATTTAATACTTCAATTTATACGCATCCACCGTAGTGAATGCGCGAAATTTTCTATAGAAACGTATGATAAGACACCATACTGCGTGCAACGTCAGGTTGCTGAATGCGCGAAATTTTCTATAGAAACGTATGATAAGACACCATACTGCGCCCAGCGTCAGGCTGGCAAGCTCAGCTTGCTTATTGTTTGAGGACAATGTTTTTGATATCGTCGATTTCTTTCGCGATACGGTCGTTCAACGACGCTAATTTTTCCATTTTATCGCGGGCATACATAATCGTTGTATGATCGCGCCCGCCGAGGATATTCCCAATGGCAACCAAAGGCAGGGACAGCATTTCACACAATAAATACGCGCAAATTTGACGCGCCTTTACCAAATCAGCGCGCTTGCCTTTCCCGATTAAATCTTCCCGCTTTTGCTTAAAATAAGTGCATACCGCATTCACAATGCTGTCGGGGGTGATATCTTCTTGTTCTTCCGACTCGTTCACGGACTCGCTCAAAGCCTTCTTTGCGAGTGCCAAAGTAATGGGTTCTTCGTGTAACTTGCTGGCGAAAATAACCTTGGTCAAACGCCCTTCCAAGGTACGAACGTCATGCCCTGAATCGCGCGCCAAGAACTCTAACACGTCATCGTTGATGATATATTTTCTATCTTCCGCTTTCTTTTTCAAAATCGCAATCTTCGTTTCAGGATCGGGCGGTTGTACGTCCGCAATCATACCGCCCTCAAAACGAGTGCGCAAACGTTCTTCCAAAGTCGCAATTTCCTTCGGGGGACGGTCGGACGTTAAGACAATTTGCTTGTTTTGCGCCGACAATTCATTAAAGGTATGGAAAAATTCTTCCTGCACCTGCGTTTTATTACGCAAAAACTGCACGTCGTCAATCATCAATACGTCCACGTTACGGTAATGGAAACGGAACTTCGCGCTGTTTTTCTGCGCAATCGAATCAATGAACTCGTTCAAGAAATTTTCGCAAGTTGTGTACAATACCTTCTTGTCAGGGTACAAACGAGAAATTTCATTGGCGATGGCGTGCATAAGGTGGGTTTTCCCTAACCCCGATTCCCCATAAATAAAGAGGGGGTTAAAGGTTTCGCCTGGTGCTTGCGCAACCGCTTTTGCCGCCGCGTAGACAAATTTACTGTTGGAACCTGCTACGAATGAGTCGAAAGTGAATTGCTTATTGATAGGGGAAATTTGAAAACTTTCCGTGGCGTCTTCTTCTTGTTCAAGTGAATATTCTTCACTGCCGTCAACAACCAAACGGAAATCCTTCACACCCAAATCGCATTTTGCCATCGCGTCGCGGATTTTTTCCGCGTGTTTTTTCATGATAGTGTTTGCGCCAAGCGGAGTCGCCGCTTTCAAAACGAGGATACGCCCGAGGATATCCATGGGCTCTAAGGTTTTGATATAGGTGTTATAGGAAATGGGCGAAATCAGGTTTTCCAACCGTTCGCTGATTTGTTTCCAGATGAATTGAAGCTGTGAAAATTCTGCCATTATTTCTTCCCCTGTTAAAATTGTTTACACATACCCGTTTGTAAACTTGTTTTTTTGAAAATTATTTGATATAATTATAATACAAATTTCAAGGAAAAGAAAGCAATTTCGGCAGGTTTTTTGAGGATTATGAAAATAAAAAAATTATTCCTTCAAAATTTCAGAAACTATGAAAACGAAACGTTCGCGTTTTCGGACGGTCTTAACGTGCTGTTTGGTAAAAACGGGCAGGGGAAGACCAATTGCGCCGAGGCGGTTTTCTATCTTTGTACGGGCGCGTCATTGCGTATTCGGCACGATAAGCAACTCATTCGCATGGGTGCGGAAAGCGCGCGTATCGTTGCCGAAGCGGAAAACCGTTACGGCAAGGTCACCATTGAGGCAGACATTTACGAAAATAAACGCGAAATCCGCGTCAACGGCAGTAAAATTTCCAAAAACGCCGACCTCATGGGACATATCAACAGCGTATTTTTCTCCCCTGGGGAATTGCGCTTGATTCAAGACGGACCCGATGAACGCAGGCGGTTTATGAATATTTCCATCTCGCAGACCTCGCCTGCGTATTACACCGCTTTGTTGCGGTATAATAAAATCCTTGACCAGCGCAACACACTGTTAAAAAACCGTGACGTGTCGTTGGTGTTGGATACTCTGCCCGTGTGGGATGAACAGCTTTGCAAATACGCCGCGCTTATCATTGAAAAGCGTGCGGAGTTTGTGGATAAGTTGGCACCTCACGCCAAGGAATTTCACGCCTTTTTAACGGACGGCAAAGAAGAGTTGTTGATTAAACCCGAATGGAAATATGCAGGGGATACCACGGAAGTGGCGAACGTTTTGCAACGCCGTTTGGAAAATAATTACGAAAAGGATTTACGCCTTGGCTATACGACGGTGGGTCCGCACCGTGATGATTTAGACGTATTGATTAACGGTATCGATGCAAAATCATACGCTTCGCAGGGACAGACCCGCACCGCCGCCCTTGCTTTGAAATTGGCGGAAGTGCAGATATTCAAAATTTTATCGGGAGAATATCCCGTCTTGGTTTTGGATGACGTCATGAGCGAGTTGGATTTACCCCGCAGAAAGAAGTTGTTAAAATGTATCGCGGACATGCAGACGGTGTTGACTTGCACGCACGCGGAAAGAGTGCTTTACGGAGCGGAGTGTAATAAAATCCGTATTGAGGACGGAAAAATTAAAAATTAAACCAGAGGCACGATTACTCCACCTGATTGATTTTTTACGGAAAAAACCTGTGAAATACTACGCGCTGCACGCAGTTACAGACCGCAACGGGTATGCGCCCTTGCGTATCGCTTGCCTTTCTTATGTTTTTCGCGTAAAAATGGGGGGGATTTTCCCGAATCTATCATTCTCAGTGATAGAGCCTTAAACATACTTTTCAATAAAGTGCACATACTAAAAGCGGTAAAGGGCGTACCCATGTACGCGTTGAAAAGGGGTGAGGGGATGAAAATAGGTAAAAAACAGACAACAGCGTTCTTACTTGCGGGCGCTGTTTTTCTTTTTGTCAACGGAATAAAATTCCAACAAGCAAGGAGGGAAACGTGGGAAACGCAAACTGTATCTGCTGTGCAAAATACACCGTACGGTTGGGAGAAAATATCCTCGTACACGACCTATTACAACGCAAACGATAGGGGCAGGTGTGAGAATATCGCGATTGCGGCGGAGTTAATCGATGGCGCAACGTTGCAACCGTACGGGGAATTTTCCTTCAACAAGACGGTGGGCAGGCGCACGCAAGAGGCGGGGTTTCGGCAGGCGAAAATTATTGTCAACGGTGAATACGTGTTGGGGGTGGGCGGCGGTGTTTGCCAAGTCAGCTCCACCCTTTACAATGCGGCATTAAAAAGCGGGTTGGAAGCTGTAGAATATCACCCGCATTCCTTGCGGGTGTCCTACGTACAGCCCTCGCGCGATGCGATGGTGTCCAGTGAGTGCGATTTGCAATTATACAACCCGCATGCATACCCAATTTGTATCACGGCGGAAGTGTTCGCAGGCGGGATCCGGGTGTCCGTTTACGGAAAAAACGAGGGGTACAGGTATGAGATGGTTTCCAACGTGCTTGCCGAAATTCCACCGCCCGCGCCCATTGTAAAAATGGGGGAAAAAGAGGAAATTATCCGTTCGCCCAAGAACGGCGCACGCAGTGAATTATACCTCGAACGCTATCAAGGCGGGGTTCTCCTTTCCCGTAAGCGTATTCGTGTGGACGAATACCGCCCCATTCAAGGAATTATCGGCAAAAAAGTGTCGGAAACGACAAATAAAATGCATTCCAACGCTTGTCTTTTCCAAAGGAAAATGGTATAATAAAAAGGAAACGAAAGAATGGGGAAGTGTCGCAAGACGAAAAAAGACTTTTCCATAGGAAAAAAGGCAGGTTATCATGGAAAGAATGCAGCTGAAAGCACTTAACGCAAGCTATTCTCAATACGACGGTCAAACCGTTACCGTTGCGGGTTGGGCAAAGACCATCCGCGATTCAAAGGCGTTCGGGTTTATCGAACTGAACGATGGCAGTTGTTTCAAAAACACGCAAATCGTGTTTGAACGCGCTACCCTTGACAATTATGATGAAATCGCAAAGGAAAACGTTGGTTGCGCGTTGATTGTGACGGGTATTGTCATTGTGACGCCTGAAAACAAACAACCCTATGAAATCAAGGCGACGGCAATCAAGGTGGAGGGCGAATCTACCCCCGATTATCCCTTGCAGAAAAAACGCCACTCGGTAGAATTTTTGCGTGAAATCGCATATCTTCGTCCCCGTACCAATTTATTCGGCGCGGCGTTCCGTATCCGCAGTGAAGCGGCAATCGCAATTCACAAATTCTTCAACGACCGCGGATTCGTTTACGTGCATACCCCCATCATCACGGGCAGCGACTGTGAAGGCGCGGGCGCAATGTTCCAAGTAACAACCTTTGATTTGGACGAAGTGGCAAAGACGGGCAAACCCGTTGATTATAAACAAGACTTCTTCAATACCCGCGCGGCGTTGACCGTTTCGGGGCAGTTGAGCGCGGAAACGTTTGCAATGGCATACGGCAACGTATATACGTTTGGCCCTACCTTCCGTGCGGAACACTCCAACACCGCTCGTCACGCGGCAGAGTTTTGGATGATCGAACCCGAAATGGCGTTCTGTGATTTGGCAGGGGATATGGACGTTGCGGAAGCGATGGTAAAATACGTCATTGACTACGTAAGCGAAACTTGTAAGGACGAGTTGAACTTCTTGAACCAGTTCGTTGACAAGGGCTTGTTGGAACGTTTGAAGAACGTATCCGAAAACGCATTCGTGCGCTTGACCTATACGGACGCAATTGAAATCTTGAAGCAGAACGCGGATAAATTTGACGATAAAAATATTTTCTGGGGTAAGGATTTACAGAGCGAACACGAACGTTTCTTGACCGAACAAGTATACCAAAAGCCCGTATTCTTGACCGATTATCCGAAGGAAATCAAGGCGTTCTACATGAAACAAAACCCCGACGGCAAGACGGTTGCTGCAGCGGATTTGTTGGTACCTGGTATTGGGGAATTGGTCGGCGGTTCGCAAAGAGAAGATGATTACGACAAGCTTGTCAACCGCATTAAAGAATTGGGCATGAACCCCGAAGATTATTCGTGGTATTTGGATTTACGCCGTTACGGCGGTACAACTCACGCAGGGTTCGGGCTTGGGTTTGAACGTATGGTTATGTACTTGACGGGGATTTCGAATATTCGTGACGTTTTGCCTTATCCTCGTACGTTTGGTGACCTTAAGTATTAAGTTGGGCGACCTTCAGGCGCACAACTTAAAGTGAATTGCCTAACGGCGTGAATGGAACGTAAAGGCGTTCGTGAAATTTCGCTGCGCTCAGTGAATTGCAACGCCAAGCGTTGCGTTGTGGTAAATATCAGCAATAACGACAGCAAAGCTGTCAATTCACGAAAACGAAGTTTTCAATTCACGTTGCAAAAGCAACAATTCACGACCGCAAAGCGGTCAACTCACAAAAACATATAGGGTGAATTTTGTCTAACGGCGTGAATAGAACGTAAAGGCGTTCGTGAAATTTCGCTGCGCTCAGTGAATTGCAACGCCAAGCGTTGCGTTGTGGTAAATATCAGCAATAACGACAGCAAAGCTGTCAATTCACGAAAACAACGTTTTCAATTCACGTTGCAAAAGCAACAATTCACGACCGCAAAGCGGTCAATTCACTCAATATACACACACGGAGAAATACAATGGTTAAAATAGCAATCGATGCAATGGGCGGAGATTTCGCCCCGAAACAGCAAGTATTAGGCGCGGTAGAAGCTTTGAAAAAGGATAAGGATTTGTCCGTGATTCTTTGTGGCGACGAAACGCAAATCAAAGAAATTTTATCCGAGTGCAAGTACGATGCAAACCGCTTGGAAATCGTACATACCACGGAAGTCATTACCATGGAAGAAGTCCCCACGAAAGCGGTCAAGACGAAAAAGGATTCGTCCACGGTCGTGGCATTTCAACTGTTGAAAGACGGCAAGGCGGACGGCTTGGTATCGTCGGGTTCGACGGGCGCGGTATTGACGGCGGGCGTGTTGGTGCTTGGGCGTTTGAAAGGGGTTTCCCGTCCTGCGCTTTGTCCCATTATTCCCAACTATCGCGGCAGCGGTACGTTCATCTGCGATTGCGGGGCAAACCTTGAATGTAAACCCATCAACTTGGTGCATTTTGCCATCATGGCTTCCACCTACGCGCAAGCGGCATACGGCATTGAAAACCCCAAGGTCGGGCTTTTGAACAACGGTACGGAAGACCACAAGGGGCTTGCTTTGCAACAAGAAGTCAACGCCTTGTTAAAGGAAACGCCCTCGGTGAATTACGTGGGCAACGTGGAAGGGCGCGATTTGATGTATGGTGAAATTGACGTCATGGTATCGGACGGTTTTACGGGTAATATCGCCATGAAAGCGGTGGAAGGCTGCGGGAAAACGGTCAGCACGATTATGAAACGTGAATTCAAGCGCAACCTTTGGACGAAAATCCGCGCGTTGCTTTGCGGAGATATCATCAAGAAAATTCGCGGCAGCTTGGATTATGAAGCGGTCGGCGGGGCAATGTTCTTGGGTTTGAAAAAAGCAGTGGTAAAAGGTCACGGCAACTCGAAAGCGCGCGGGTTCGCGGTTTGTATCGAACAGGCGGCAAACGCAGTGCGCGGACAAATGGTTGAAAAAATCGCGGGGATTTTAGAAAATGCGATGGCAACCGAAACGAAGACGGAAACGGCGGAATAATGAATTTCCCTTTTACAGAAATAGAAAATAAAATCGGGTATACCTTCCGCGACAAGGCGTTGCTGGAAGAAGCGTTTACCCATTCGACTTACGCGCATATACACGGCGGTAAGGATAATGAGCGCATGGAATACCTCGGTGACGCGGTGTTGCAATTGGTGGTGACCGAATGGCAGTATCTGCGTGACGCGCGGGCGGAAGAAGGGCGTTTGACCTTTCAACGGCAAAAATACGTGTGCGAGGATGCTTTGGATGAAGCGGTGCGAAGCCTTGGCTTGCAGAAATATTTGCGTATAGAGGGCGGGCGCGCCAACGTCGGGAAAAAGACGATTTCCAGCATATTCGAAACGGTGGTAGCCGCCATTTATTTGGACGGCGGTTATGCCCCCGCGAAAGCGTTCATTTTACAGCATGGGCGTTTGGAAACGCAAGCGCAAACCGAAAACCATAAAGGGGCTTTGCAGGAATGGTTACAAAGCCAAGGTGAACGGCCCCCCGTGTATCAAACGGTGAAATCGGGCAAAGACAATGCCCCTGTATTTGAAGCGACTGTCACCGCGATGGGACAAAATGCGTTTGGCTCGGGCGGTAATAAAAAAGAAGCGGAACAACAAGCGGCCAAAATGCTGTTGGATAAGTTGGGCAACATAACTCGAACCCCGATTTAGGGTGGCATATTTTGCCCCATATTTCGTTAAAATTCTTGTCAAACCACTATGGTTTGACTGCGACTTTCGCCTTATCTGTGTTCAAAATCTGCTCATCCTAAATTGCCTCGCACAAAAAGGTGTGGAGTTTTCGATGATTTTTGGTGAGGAGGACGCAGATATACAAGCGTATTTCAAGGAGGACGAACCGTAAAGCGCGGAAAATGCATGCCTTTTTGCGGATTCGAATTATGTTGCCCAACTTAAGCTGAGGAAGGAAAAAAATAAACGGATATATAGATTATAAAAAGGAGTAGACTGTGGACTTAAAAGAAATACAACTGGCTGGTTTCAAATCGTTTGCAGATAAGACGACTATACGCTTCGAAGAGGGGGTTACTTGTATCGTAGGGCCGAACGGATGCGGTAAGAGTAACGTCGCGGACGCAGTGCGCTGGGTGCTTGGTGAGCAGTCGGCGAAATCGTTGCGCGGTTCGAACATGCAAGACGTTATTTTCGGCGGTACGTTGGAAAGAAAACCGCAATCGTTTTGTGAAGTAACCCTCGTTTTTGACAACGAAAAGAAAATTTTCCCGACCATGGAAACGTCGGAGGTGGCGATGACCCGCCGTCTGTACCGTACGGGGGAAAGTAAATATCTCATCAACAACCAAAGCAGCCGTTTGAAGGACATCGTTACCTTGTTCCACGGCATTGGTTTGGGTAAAGAAGGGTACTCCATCATCGGTCAAGGTAAAGTAGAACAAATCATGAACGCCCGTCCCGAAGACAGACGTTTGATTTTCGAAGAAGCCATGGGTTTGATGGTGTACAAGCAGAGAAAACAAGAAATCGAACGCAAAATTGAGGACGCAAACGACAACTTATTCATTTACCGTCAGCGTATCGATGAAGTGGAACGCCGTTTGCCCCACATGAAAAAGCAAGCGGAAGCCGCGCGTGAATACAACGAATATTCCAATTCGTTAAAGGTAAACGAAGCGAATACCTACATATACCGTTATGAAAATGCGGAAAATGAAAAGAGCAAGTTCAAAAAGGACATTGCAGCGATTTCTGATAAAATTATTTCGCTCAACACGCAAATCGAGCGTATCAACCGTAAATTGGAAGAAAACCGCGATAAAATCAACCGCGCGGACGCGCGTTTGACCGTTCTCAACGACCGCCGCGTGGAATTGTCGGTCGGCAACGAAAGAAAGGACGGTGAATTACGCTTGGCGCAGGAACGTATCAAAACCTATCGTTCGCAAATCGAAGCGGCGGTGGATATGTTGGCGGCAAACAAAATCCGTATCGGTGAAATTGACGATGAAATCGCTCTGACGGGTAAAAAGACCCAGGAAGGCAACAAGCGTATCATCGAGTTGGAAACGCAAATTGAAGTGTTGCGTTCCGCAGTCAGCGCGTTGGATAAGAAAATCGAAGTGTTTGAAAAGCTGTCGGACGCAAGCCGTCTTTCCCAGCTTTCCGATGCGGATCAAATCGCAGAAATGAAGAAAAACCTCGGTACGCTTGCCGCACGTATGGAAGCGACCAAGGACCGTTTGAATGAACTCAATGGTGCGTTGACCAAGGCAATCGAAAGAAAGGAACGTCTTGCGGATGAGCTTTCTTCCGTTCGTAAGGATATGAAAAACTTGAAGGATTTCAGTTCTTCAGGGATTCGCGAATTGGAAGAAAAGCAGGAAGAAGCGCGTGAAATGCAACTCACGGTCAACGATTTCAACCAAGAACTGTTCAATGCAAACGGTCAGTTGGCTTCGTTGCGTGAAAATTTGGAAATGTACATCAGCCTGAAAAATCGTTTCGAAGGGTATAAGGAATCGGTAAAACGTTTGCTTTCCATTTCCAAGACCAATCCCGATTTGTCCAAGCATTTGCATGGTGCGTTGGCGGATATCGTGACCACCGACCAAAGATATGAAACGGCAATCGAAACGGCGTTCGGCGGTGCAATGCAGAACGTAGTTACGCCCACGGCAGACGATGCGAGATATCTCATCGAATATTTGAAGCGCACCAATGGCGGTATCGTGACCTTCTTGCCCGTAGCAAGCATGAAGGCGCGCCCCGATTCCCGTGAAATCCGCCGTGCGTTAGATGAACGCGGTGCGATGGGGCTTGCGACCGAACTTGTACATTACGACGATTATTACTACAACGTAGTCAGCAACTTGCTTGGCAACACCTTGATTTGTGATAATATTGCCAACGCAACAGCAATCGCGAAGAAGTACGGCAACATGTTCAAAATCGTTACCTTGGACGGTGATACCGTTTCGACCAGCGGTGCGATGACGGGTGGCAGCCGCGGCAGAAACGCAGGTTCGCTGATGTCGAACGAACGTAAAATTCAAGAATGTAAAGACAATATCGCGCGCAAGCAGAAATTGATTGAAAAATTAAAGGCGGCGATTGCCAACAGCGAACGCGAAAGAAAGGAAGCGGAAGCCGAAGTCGATCGTTTGCGTGAAAAATATCAAGGCGCAAGCAGTGAAATTGCAGGGCTTGCACAGCGTGAAACCGCTTTGACCCAACAGCTTGCCGAAGCGGAAAGTGATATCGTGACCTATAAGGAAGCGTTGGACGAGCTCAACAAGAAATTGAAAGAATTGCAGGACGAAGAAGCGAACTCCTCGCTCAGCGAAGAGCAAATCGCATCCCGTAGAAAGAGCGCGGCGGAAGAAATGGAAAGCCAGCGCAGTCAGTGCGACCGTTTCAAGGAAGAACGCGCGGAAAAGAGCAAGACTTTGCGCGCCTTAGAAATGGAATATACCACCCTTACTTCACAGCTTGAAAAGCAGAAGGAAACCGTGGAACGTTTGACCGTGGAAAAGGAAGAAATCGTCAAGCGTATTTTGGATATGGAATACGAAAAGACGGACGTGGAAACCAAGTTAAAAGGTTTGGAAGCGGAAGCGGCAAGCAAGGAATTGACGGACGAGGAAAAGGCGGCGGTGCAAGCCATCGTGGATGAAATCAGCGAAGTGACCCGTGAAAAGGAAACGGTGAACGCGGAACAAATCAGCCTCGAAGATGAAAAGGCAAACTTGCAGGAAACCTTGACCAAGAGCTCGGACAAGCGTTACAAAGCCGAAATTGAAATCAGTAAAATCGACACCACGCTTGAAAACAGCCGTCAGCGTATGGAAGAAGCGTACGAATTGGATTATGAAGGCTGTCTTGCATTCCGTGTGGAAAACTTCAACGTGGAAGAAGCGGCAAGCTTGATTTCCGCATTGAAACGTAAAATCACCATTCTTGGTGCAGTCAATCCTCATGCGGTGGAAGAATACGACGAAGAACGTCAGCGTTGCGATGAAATGGTCGGACAGCGTGACGACTTGCAAAAGGCAATCGACGATTTGCAGTCGGCGCTTGACCAAATCCGTGAAGAAATGTTGCGTATTTTCAACGCAGGTTTCTACGATTTCAACGAAAACTTCAAGGTGACGTTTAAGGAATTGTTCGGCGGCGGTAAAGCGGAATTGCAAATTGACTACGAAGGGGTGGAAGACCCCCTTGCGGCAGGCGTGGAAATCGTCGCTTGCCCTCCCGGTAAGAAGTTGACGAAAATTTCCTTGCTTTCGGGCGGTGAAAGAGCTTTGACCGCGATTGCGATTTTGTTCGCTATCTTGAAATCCAAACCGATGCCGTTCTGTATCTTGGACGAAATCGAAGCGGCGCTTGACGATGCGAACGTGGATAGATTTGCATCCTACTTAAAACGCTTCTCGCAAGATACGCAGTTCATCGTTATCACCCACAGAAAACCGACCATGAATCAGGCGGATACGCTGTTCGGTGTTACGATGCAGGAAAAGGGCGTATCGAAGATTGTATCTGTAAAACTTGCGGAAGTAGAAACGAAGCTTGGCGCAGGTACTGTGGAATAATATCGTTTCGTCAATCCGTATTGACATCACGAAATCAAATAAAACGGCGTACAGCAAAACACGCGCGTACGCCGTTTTCTAAATAAGAGGTAAAAAGTTATGGGATTATTTGGAAAATTTTTCGGTGCGCTGAAAAAGACGAAGGATAACTTTTCGGAAAAACTTCGCGTGCTGTTTTCTAAAAATAAACTTGGCGACGAATTCTATGAAGAATTGGAAGAATTGTTGATTTCGTCCGACGTTTCGGTTTCGACCGCGGAAGAAGTGGTAAACCGCGTTAAGGAACAGGCAATCGATGAAAAATTGCGTGACCCGGAATACGTTACGGGTTTGCTCCGCAGGATTTTAATCGATATTTTGGAAGAATCGGAAGTAGAGCCCCCGCAATACCCTTGCGTTATTATGCTTGTAGGGGTAAACGGTGTGGGTAAAACGACGACCGTGGGGAAATTGGCGCACTACTTCTTGACCCAGAAAAAGACGGTTACGGTAGCGGCGGCGGATACCTTCCGTGCGGCGGCAAGCGAACAGTTGTCCATTTGGGCAGAGCGTGCCAAGGTGCGTATTGTCAAGCATGAAGAGGGCAGTGATCCGTCCGCGGTTATTTTTGACGCGGTCTCTTCGGCAAAAGCAAAGGGTACGGACGTGGTGATTGTGGATACCGCGGGCAGATTGCACGTGAAAGAAAACTTGATGAACGAACTTCGCAAGATGGATCGCGTGGTTACGCGCGAATACCCCGAAGCAGATTTCTTGAAGTTGTTGGTGTTGGATGCTACGACGGGGCAAAATGCCGTCAACCAAGCGCGTGTGTTTGACGAAGCGGTAGAATTGGACGGCATCGTATTGACCAAATTGGACGGTACGGCAAAGGGCGGTTTCGTCTTCTCGTTGGCGCAGGAATTGGGTTTGCCCGTTCTTTTTGCGGGTGTAGGTGAAAAAATGGACGATTTAGAGTTCTTCGATTCGAAGAGCTTTGTGGAGGCAATCCTGTAAAAGCAGGGTACCATGTATGCGTTGAATTATGAAAATTGACATTTTAACCTTATTTCCCGACATGTTTTCCGCGATGACGGAGAGTATCATCGGCAGAGCGCAGAAGTCGGGAAAAATACAAATCAACATTGTAAATATTCGTGATTACACAACGGACAAGCACCTCAAGTGCGATGATTATCCGTTTGGCGGGGGCGCGGGGATGGTCATGATGGCACCTCCCATCGGCAACGCCATCGAGGCGCTTGACCCCGAGCATAAGGCGCGCCGTATTTACATGTCCCCCAAGGGGCAGGTATTCAAACAGCAAAAGGTGTTTGAGCTGTTGGAATACGAGCATTTGATTTTGCTTTGCGGGCATTACGAGGGCGTGGATCAACGCGTGTTGGATTTATTTATTGATGAGGAAATTTCCATCGGCGATTACGTTTTGACGGGCGGGGAATTGCCCGCCATGGTTGTAACCGATTGTGTTTCCCGTTACGTGGACGGGGTAATTAGCAATTCCTCTTTGGTGGATGAAAGTTTTTCGGAAAACTTGTTAGAATATCCGCAGTATACTCGCCCGCAGGAGTACAAGGGCTTGACTGTACCCGACGTATTGCGAAGCGGGGATCATGCCAAGGTAGATGCTTGGCGCAGGGAACAGGCATTAGCGATTACTAAGAAGAACCGCCCCGATTTATTGAGGTAAATTATGAAGACAATACAATGGTTTCCAGGGCACATGACGAAAGCCATGCGCGACATGGAAGCAAAACGCGACCTTTGCGACGGGGTTATTTGCGTGTTGGACGCGCGCGCTCCGATTGCTACGGTCAATAAAAATTTGAAAAAGATTTTCGGTGAAAAACCCATTTTGTACGTCTTAAACAAGGCGGATCTTGCCGACCCCAATAAGGTGGACGGCTTTGTGAAAATGTTCGAAGCCAAGGGCAAGTACGTGGTAAAGTGTGATTCGACCAATATTTCCACCAAGCGTATTTTGTTGCAGAAACTGAACGCAATCACCGAGGAGAAACGTGCAAGAGCGCAGGCGAAGGGGTTAAACCGTACCTTCCGTTTTATGGTTGCAGGGATTCCCAATACGGGTAAAAGTACCATTGTCAACCTGCTCAGCGGACAAAAGCGCGCGAAAACGGGGGATAAAGCGGGGGTAACCCGCGACGTGCGTTGGTTGAAATGCGGGGCGTTCGATTTGCTGGATACTCCAGGTACGATGCCCCCGTCCTTTGACAACCAATACCATGCCCGCCATTTGGCATATATCGGCAGTATCAACGACGATATTTTGGATATGGACGATGTGGCGTTGGAATTGTTGGGGGAACTTGCAGAACGCTATCCGCAGTGCTTGACCGACCGTTACGGTATTACCGATTTTTCGGAAAAATTGGGTATGTATGAGGCGGTTTGCAAGCGCAGGGGATTTATTTTCCGCGGCGGTGAATTTGACTACGAACGCGGCGCGAAAGCGATTATAGATGATTTTAGAAAGGGCAGAATCGGTCGGATTTGTTTGGAACAGCCCGCGGATTATACCGATTTTGAATTTTAAGTTATGAAAAAAGTTTGGAATGCAGAAGAAAAATTACAATATGAACGCGCTTTGCAAGCGAAGGGATATCGTTATATTGTCGGTGTAGACGAAGTGGGCAGAGGTCCTTTGGCTGGTCCCGTTGTTTGCGCGGCGGTGGTGATGCCTTTGGAAGAAAACGACCTGATTGTAGGCGTGGATGACAGTAAAAAGGTGTCGATTAAGAAACGTGAAATTCTCTCTGAAGAAATTAAAAAGAGAGCAATTGCCTATACCATGGTTGAGGTGAGTGAAAAAACCATTGATGAAATCAACATTTTGGAAGCTACGAAACTTGGTATGAAACAAGCGGTAGAGGGGTTGATTTTACCCGATGGCAGTAAGCCTGAAATCGTGCTGACGGACGGCAATATGACCTTGGATATCGACCTGCCTCAATTCAGCGTTGTGCACGGGGATGCGCTGTCCTATTCGATTGGCGCGGCGAGTATTATTGCAAAAGTTTACCGTGACGGCATGATGGACGAATACGCGAAACAATACCCGCATTACGGCTTTGACCAAAACAAAGGTTACGGCACGGCGGCGCACATTCAAGGGATTAAGGAGTATGGTTTATGCCCGATTCACCGCAGGACCTTCACAAAAAAATTCTAGGGCGCAAGGGCGAAAAGCTTGTGGAAAAATACCTCAAAAAGCAGGGGTGTAAAATTCTTGAACGCAATTACCGCACGCCGTTTGGCGAAGCGGATTTGATTGTGGAAGACGGGGATGAAATTGCCTTTGTCGAGGTAAAAACCCGTGAATCGTTCGCCTATGGCACACCCGCCGAGGCGGTGGGGCAGGACAAGCAACGGCGGTATATGCAGATTGCAAAATTTTACTGGATGCGGACGGGGGAAGAACCGAACGCTCGCTTTGACGTTGCCGAAGTGTACGGCGACGGGCGTATCGAATATATAAAATACGCTTTTTAGGGAATATACAAGAAAGACACCTTTTCGACAAAAGGTGTTTTTATTTTGCTATGATGTTTTGATATACTTTGTAAACCTATGGAAATCTATATTGAATATGCGCTGATGGAAAATTTTCTCTACGATGGCGTGTTGCTGTGGCTTGCGTATTATACTGCCAAGGTGAAAATCGCTTGGGGAAAACTTTGCTTTTCAGCGCTCGTGGGCGCAGTATTCGCCGTGGTATATCCCTTGCTTGGCTTGCCGATTGGCGCGGGGCTGGTATGTAAAATTGCAATCGGCTGTTTGCTCTGTTTGTTGCCCTTTCCCGCTTTACGCGCGAAGGGGGAAATGCGTCGGTATGCTTTTACCTGTATGATATTTTTTGCATTCTCGTTTGGGTTTGGCGGGGCGTTGTTGGGGACTTATGGAGTATCGGATGAGAAAATTCCAAGCTGGCTGGTCTTTATCGGATTCGCAGTATTGAGCATATGCGGAGTCTACTTGGTCAAGCGGTTGTACGCTAAACGGCAGGTGCAGCGCGGGTGTTACGATTGCCGATTGCAGGTGGACAAAGTTTTTGTGACAGCGGTGGGGTTTTACGACAGCGGAAATTTGGCAACGTATAAAAATACCCCCGTTTGCTTCATTTCTCCTGCGCTGTTGTATGATTTAATCGGGGATAAAATTATGAAAAGTGAGGGGCAGGTATTTGATGAAGTGGCTTTTTCCACGCTTGGCGGGCAAACGAAGACCTCGCTTTACCGCGGAAAAATAGAGGTGAAAACGGGCGCAGGGAATATCTTTTGCGAGGTATATTTCGCACCGAGTAAGAATATGATAGGGAGAGAATATGCGGTGCTGATTCACGCGCGAATATTAGAAGGATAGGCGGAGAACTATGCGATTGATTGAACTTGTAAAACGATTTTTACATCAGGTATGCACGGAAGAAATGACGGTGGATTACATTTGCGGTAACGGGGAAGCGTTGCCCTTGCCCCTTTCTGCGGAAGAGGAAGGGGAGTTTGTGCGACTGTTAGCGGAAGAGGCGGATAAGGAACGCGCGAAGACGGCACTTATACAACACAACCTGCGCTTGGTTGTGTATATCGCGCGGAAGTTTGAAAACACGGGCGTGGACAACGACGATTTGGTCTCTATCGGCACGATTGGGTTGATTAAGGCCATCAATTCCTTTCGCGCGGATAAAAATATTAAATTGGCGACCTATGCTTCGCGGTGTATTGAAAATGAAATTTTGATGTATTTACGCCGTACGGCGCGGTTAAAAAGCGAGGTGTCGTTCGATGAACCGCTTAACACCGACTTTGATGGGAACGAGTTGCTTCTTTCCGACGTGTTGGGCACTTCTGCGGACGCGGTGTATGGGGATATCGAATCGAACGCAGAGAAGGAGCAGTTGAAAGAAGCATTGAAAAAATTAACCGACCGCGAACGGAAAATTATGTTTTTGCGGTTTGGTTTGGGTGGCGGAGAGGAGATGACGCAAAAGGACGTTGCAGACCTTTTGGGGATTTCACAAAGCTACATATCCCGCTTGGAAAAGAAGATTATTTTACGATTAAAAAAGGAAATCGCGAAGATGGAATAATCCCCGTAAAATTTTACAAGGTATAAAAATATCGGCAAATGCGCATACTCAACTCATACCTGCCCCCTTCGTTTTGAATTTTTACATACGAAAAGGAGGCGAAAGAGTATGCAAAAAGTGGAAATCTGCGGGGTGGATACTTCGGGGTTGCCGAAACTGACGGCGAAAGAAAATGAAGAGTTGATGATTCGTCTAAAGCAGGGGGATAAGCAAGCGCGGGATAAATTTATCGTGGGCAATATGCGGTTGGTGCTGTCGCTGGTCAAGCGTTTCCGCATTAAAAACTTGGGCGCGGACGACGTGTTTCAAGCGGGGTGCGTGGGGTTGATTAAGGCAATTGACGGGTTTGATATTCGCGTGGGGGTGAAATTTTCCACCTACGCCGTGCCGATGATTATCGGGGAAATCAAACGGTATCTGCGCGACGGCAATTCTTTACGGGTATCGCGCAGTATCCGCGATATGGCATATCGCGTGCTGAAAACGCGTGAAATGTTAGAAGAGCAGGACGAAGAAGCGACCATCGCGCGCATTGCCGCCGAATTGAAAGTGGCTGAACGCGAGGTGGTGTATGCTTTGGATGCGATTTCCGACCCGATTTCGATTTACGAGCCCGTGTATAATAAATCGGGCGACACTTTACTGCTCATGGACCAGCTTTGCGACGACAAAAACACGGATGAAGTATGGACGGAACACGTTGCGTTAAGCGAGGCATTGGGGAAGCTTGGCGAACGGGAAAAGAAAATTTTATTCCTGCGCTACTACGAGGGAAAAACGCAAACGGAAATTTCGGAAGAAGTGGGCATTTCACAGGCGCAAGTTTCCCGTTTAGAGAAGAATGCTTTGCAAAATATTCGGTTAAATATTTCGTAAACGGTCACAAAATTTCACTCGTCCGCATATACTGTAAAGTAGGGGGGGACGGGTATGGAGATTAGCTTTACGCAGCTTCGCACGAAAGAGGTGATTAACACGCAGGATGGTCGGCGGTTGGGACGGGTCAGTGACGTGGTGCTGTGTTATCCTGAAAATAAATGGATTGGTTTGGTTGTGCCAGGCGGGCGGGGATTTTCGCGTAAGCAGGAGTTGTTTTTAGAACTGCGCCAAATTGTGAAAATCGGTGAGGACGTTATCTTGGTCAACGTGGGTTTTCCTCGGTCACAAAAACACGATAAACGCGGACATGGTACCTGCGTTGCACCGCCGCCGTCCCCAAACTACGGGGCGCAGGGACGGAATTTTGAAGAGTATGAATAAAGGCGGAACGGAGCAATTTAGCTCCGTTTTTTCGTGGCGAAATGGCGGGGCTTTTGCTATTTTTATTACATAAAAACCTTGACAAGTGTGGTGGAAAGTGGTAAAATAAAGCCATAGCATTTTTCATATTACGAAGGAGGTATAGTATGAAAAAACTGTGGCTGATTTTACTTGCGTGCGTGTGCGCGGGCACAATTACGGCATGTAACGGCGGAGATGGTGAGGCAAGCACCGCGCTTGGCTCGAGTTCAATTGTCGTTGAATCGGATGTCGAGTCGGACACTCAAAGTCATTCTAATTCGAGCAAGGATTCCCTTGTGAGTGAGAATGAAAGCGAGGAAGATTCTTCCATTGAAGAGAGTAGCGGTGGAAAAGATTCTTCCATTGAAGAAAGTAACGGTGGAAAAGATTCTTCCATGGAAGAAAGTAGCAGTGGAAAAGATTCATCTGAGTCATCCGAAAATGAGCACGTGCATGAATGGCAAGAACTGGAATTCGGCACCCCTGTTTGCGGGGAAATCGGGTATAAATGGTTTATTTGCGCATGCGGTGAGGAAATGTGGGAAGAAACCGTGTTTGAGCATAACTATGCGCGGGCACCGGTGACCTTTCCATGGGGTGTGGTAACCACTTCCGTTTGTACCATCTGTGACGCAATTGAGCCGTGTGCAGAATACGAGCATGCGTTTTTCGAAACGGAGCGCGTAGAGGCTACTTGTATGGAAGAGGGCTACGTGGTATATAGCTGTTATTGGTGTGGTGAAACTATGAGAGAAAGCATCTTCACCGAGCATATCTACGAAGACGCGTTGGTTGTTTCTCCATGGGGTGAAGAATGGTACGTCGGCTATTGCACTGTGTGTGGCGAGTGTGAACAATGCTTGTATGGCGGTCATGCTTTTTACGAAGAATGCTATTGGGAGAGCACTTGTACCGAAGATGGCTACGTATTATATAGATGTTGGTTGTGTGGTTATGGCGAGGAAGCAATTCTCTCTGGGGGCCATGTTTACACGATGACGGAAATTCCTCCTACGTGTTCGACACCTGGCTATAATGCATATTGCTGTGAAAGATGCGGGCTTTATTATGAAGAAACCACCGAACCCGCGCTTGGTCATAGGATAACTATATGCGATTCGAAAACGCCTACTTGTACGGAAATTGGCTGGAACGCCTACGAATCGTGTAGCCGTTGTGGATATAATACATATATTGAAATTCCCGCCCTCGGTCACAAATATGACAATGGTACGATTACTACGCAACCCACTTGTACAGGGACAGGGGTGAAAACTTATACCTGCGCGAATGGCTGTGCAGGCAGAACGGAAGTATTGCCTGCGCTTGGTCATGATTATGATGATGGGAAAATAACTATACAACCTACTTGTACAGATGGCGGGGTGAGAACCATTACTTGTGAACATGGTTGCGGATATGTTTACATGGAAGAAGTAGGACCGCTTGGCCATGATTACGACAATGGTACGATTACCACGCAACCTACTTGTACGGAAACGGGTATCAAGACCTTTATCTGTGCGAACGGCTGTGCTGGTAAGACGGAGGTTGTACCTGCACTTGGACATGAGGAAATTCAACACCCTGCAAAAGCGCCTACTTGTACACAAAATGGTTGGTATGCATACGTAACGTGTAGAAATTGCGAATATACGACATACGAGGAAATTCCTGCGCTTGGTCATGATATTGTATCGCATATCGCGAAAGAACCTACTTGTACAGAAAAAGGTTGGTATGCATACGAAACTTGCAGTCGTTGCTCTTATAGTACATATGTAGAACGCCCTGCCCTTGGTCATGATTATGACAATGGAACGATAATCAAGGAACCCACTTGTACAGAGAGTGGTGAAAAAGAATATTCTTGTGCAAATGGTTGTGGTGGGCATACGGTAGTATTACCTGCTCTTGGGCATGATTATGATAACGGTGTAGTAACCACGCAGCCTACTTGTACGGAAAAAGGCGTGATGACCTTTACCTGTAACCGTGATTGCGGTGACTCTTATACGAAAGAATTGTCTGCACTTGGTCATGCTAAAATTTCCCATAATTCAAAAGCGCCTACATGTACGGAAATCGGTTGGAATGTATACGAAACATGTAGTCGTTGTGAATATACGACTTATCAAGAAATTCCTGCGCTTAGCCACGTAATCGATGCGTATAGTGCAAAAGAACCCACTTGTACAGAAATTGGTTGGAATGCATACGAAAAGTGTAATCGTTGTACCTATACAACCTACGAGGAAATTTCGGCGAGGGGACATGATATTGTAAGATATTACGCAAAGGCACCTACATGTACGGAAATTGGTTGGGATTCTTACGATACTTGCACTCGTTGTGTTTATAGTACTTATGTGGAACGTCCTGCATATGGTCATGATTATGATGATGGTACAATCACCACGCAACCCACGTGTATGGAGAAAGGCGTAAAAACGTTTACTTGTATAAATGGTTGCGAGACGAGCTATACGAAGCCAGTAGAGAAATTGCCTCATAGCTATACAAATTATGTATCCAACAACAACGCGACTTGTATGGCAGATGGTACGGAAACGGCATACTGTGATAATGGTTGCAACAATACGAAGGTAAGGAGTATTGTAGGCTCAAAGTTGAAACACAATTATGACGATGGTGTGATTACTACGCAATCCACCTGTACGCAAAAAGGGGTTAAGACCTTTACGTGCACAAATGGTTGTGCGGGGTATACGGTGGAACTTTCTGCGTTGGGACATAAATATACAAATTATATATATAATAATGACGCAAAATGTCTAAAAAATGGTACAGAAACAGCAGATTGTGATAATGGTTGTGGCTTGTCAAAAACAAGAACTGCTTTGGGTACGGCGCTTGAACATGATTATGGCGATGGGCTTGTGACAACCGAGCCGACTTGTACGGCGAATGGTGTAAGAACCTTTACCTGTGCAAACAATTGCGGTAGTAGTTATACGAACTCTATTGGGGCCCTTGGTCATAATTATATACAAGGCGTTTGTGCTCGTGAAAATTGCGGTGATTTACAGACGAAAGGGTTAGAGTATGCTTTGAATGAGGATGGGGCTTCCTATTCAGTAACAGGTATGGGGACTTGTACTGCGACAGAAATTGTGGTTCCGTTTGCATATAATGGGTTATCCGTGACGAGTATTGGTGATAGGGCGTTCAATAAGTGTACCTCGTTGGCAAGCGTGGTAATACCTGATTCGGTAACGAGTATTGGTGCTTGGGCGTTCGATGAATGTGCCTCGTTGATAAGCGTAGAAATAGGAGATTCAGTGACGAGTATTGATGGTTATGCGTTTGCGTATTGTACCTCGTTGACAAGCGTGGTGATCCCCGATTCAGTGACTAGTATTGGTAATGATGCGTTCAATAAGTGTACCTCGTTGGCAAACGTGGTAATTGGTGATTCGGTGACGAGGATTAGGAGCGACGCGTTCGATTTTTGTTACTCGTTGACAAGCGTATATATAGATGATATCGTCCATTGGTGTAATATAACATTTGAGGGTGATGATTCCAATCCATTATTTTATGCTAAAAACTTATACTCGAATAACGAATTGGTGAGGAATCTTGTGATTCCTGATACCGTGACGGAAATCAAAGAACGTGCGTTCTATCATTGGAACTCATTGATAAGCGTGGAAATCGGTGATTCGGTGACGAGTATTGGTGATTCTGCGTTCAGGTTGTGTGACTCGTTGACAAGCGTGGTAATTGGTGATTCTGTGATGAGTATTGGTGCTTATGCGTTCTCTAGCTGTGGTAGATTGGTAGAGGTGTATAATAAATCATCCTTGCCGATTACGGTTGGTGGCAGTGATTATGGTTATGTAGGGTATTACGCAAAAGCGGTGTATACCGAACCGTATACAAGTAAGCTTTCTACCACGGATGACGGATATATTCTCTATACGGATGGCAATGTGGTTAGTTTGATAAGTTATATAGGTACGGATATAGATTTAGTATTGCCCGAAAATATTACGGAAATTTATCAATATGCATTCGAGAATTGCACCTCGTTGACAAGTGTAGTAATCCCTAACTCGGTGACGCGGATTGGTGAACATGCGTTTGCTTATTGCGCTTCATTGACAAGTGTAGAGATAGGCGCTGCGGTGTATAGCATCGAGGATAATGCATTTTATGGATGTTATACATTGATTGAAGTATACAATAAATCATCCAGATTGACCATTACAGCAGGTGGTGGAAGGGAAGGCGATATAGAATATTATGCAAAGAATGTATATACGCCGACAAAAGGTGGAAGTAAGTTGTCTACCACGGATGATGGGTATATCCTCTATACGGATAGAAACACAATTAGCTTGATGGGGTATGTAGGCTCTGAAACAGATTTGGTTATTCCTACAGGTGTTACAGAAATTTATCAATTTGCATTCTATAATCATTATTCGCTGACAAGTATTGCGATTCCTAGTTCAGTGACGAGTATTGGTAACTGCGCGTTCGAATATTGCACCAGGTTGACCAGTGTGGAAATCCCTGACTCGGTGACGAGTATTGGGCAACAGGCGTTCGATAGTTGCACCTCGTTGATAAGCGTAGAAATAGGAGATTCAGTGACGAACATTAGTTCTAGTGCTTTCTGGGATACAGCATATAAGAACGATGAAAGTAATTGGGAAGATGGTATATTGTATATCGGGAAATATTTAATCGATGTTGATCAACATGTTTCAGGTGAATATATAATTAAGAAGGGCACATTGTGTATTTCGGATGGTGCATTTTCACATTGTCGTATGTTGACAAGCGTGGTAATCCCTGATTCAGTGACGAGTATTGGTGAAGATGCGTTCTATTATTGTGAATCGTTGAGAAGTGTGGAAATCCCTAATTCGGTGACGAGTATTGGCGATTTTGCGTTCTATGGTTGCGACTCGTTGACAAGTGTGGTGATAGGTGATTCGGTGACAAGTATTGGTGTTGGGGCGTTCTCTAATTGCGCCTCGTTGACAAGTATCACAGTATCGGAATATAATGTAGCATATCAATCGATAGATGACAATTTATATAGCAAAGACGGTAAAACGTTGATACAATATGCCATTGGTAAAACTGCTACCTCATTTACTATCCCTGAGTCGGTGACGAGTATTGGTGAATATGCGTTCGCTTATTGCTCTTCGTTGACAAGTATTACGTTTAAAGATACTTCGACTTGGTATAGAACCACCAGCGAAACGGATTGGAATAATAAGACGGGCGGTACGGAAACGGATGTAACCAATGCGTCGATAAATGCGAGATATTTTATGGAAACGTATGGTTGGTATTATTGGTACAAACTTTGATGCCTGACGGCAGTGAATTGACCTGCGGGCAAGCTGAGCTTGCAGGCAGTAAATTAGGCTCCCTTGTGTAAAGGGAGCTCCGCTGAAAGCGGTGAGGGATTGTGACAACCCTTCCACCACTCACGTGGTCCCCCTTCCCTTACACAGGGACGGCTAAAGTGGTGTACAATTTGAAAATGGGCGGGCGGTCGCGTGCGACCGCCCGCCTTACCTTATGAGTGCAGTGTTTATGGCTTCTCCAGTGGGAGAAGCTTCGCGGAGCTTGTGGAGCGGTGATGAGGTGTTTATTTGACATTGAGAGACTACTCATCAGTCCTTCGGTTCACTGCGTTTCACGCTCAGGACAGCTTCTCTCACAAGAGAAGCCATATAGAGGAAGAAAAAAAGGCAAGCTGGAAATTTTCCGCTTGCCTTGACTTTTACCCGATAACGTGATATAATACCTATGTCAAAATAAATTTCACTCAGTTTTCACCCCAAATTGCCTTAAAATTAACAAAATTTGGGTATAGTATATATAGCGAACATGTAAAAATCGCCGAAAACGATGGGAAAAAGAGGTTATTATGAGAATTTTAATCGTAGACGATGAGGAAATGATTCGTGCGGTCTTGCGCGAGTACATCGAATTTGAGGGCAATGAGGCATTTGAAGCCGCGGACGGTATGGAAGCGGTGAAACTTTGCCGCGCAAACGAATACGACCTTGTATTGATGGACGTGATGATGCCCTATTTGGACGGTTTTTCCGCGGTCAAGGAAATCAAAAAGACCAAGGATATCCCTGTGATAATGCTCTCCGCGCGCGGAGAAGAATACGACAAGTTGTTTGCTTTTGAAATCGGTGTGGATGATTACGTGACCAAGCCTTTCTCTCCCAAAGAAGTGATGGCGCGTATCAATGCGGTGACCAAACGCCGTGCTGCAAAAGTCACGGGCAACGAAATCCTCAAATTTGAGGGTTTGGAAATCGACATGGCGGGCAGAAACGTATACGTGGACGGTGAGAAAGCCGAGCTGACCCCGAAGGAATACGAGTTGTTGTTTTACTTGGTACGCAACAAAGGGATTGCTTTAACGCGTGAAAAACTCCTTTACGACGTGTGGGGGTTTGACTTTTATGGGGATGACCGCACGGTGGATACGCACGTGAAAATGTTACGCAGTAACTTGAAAGAATACCGCAAGTTCGTTGTGACCTTGCGCGGTTTAGGGTACAAATTCGAGGAATAATGGATCAATTTATACCGCAATATCAAAAGCCAATCAAACAACCCAACCCCCGCAAATTGCGCCGTTGGGAGAAGTTTCGCAAAACGCAAAGCACCACCAGTATTTACTTTTTACTGTGGGCGATTTTTACTGCGCTTTCGCTGATGATTGTCTTGATGACGGCGGTATCGCAGAGAGTGGTTTTGAGTCAAACTTACCGAGACCAAGCTTCTCGCCAAGTGGCGGAAAAGGGGCAGATTATCAAACGTGAAATCCTGCGTGAGCCCGATTGGACGGGCGGGAATTACAGCGGATATTTGCGTATGCTGTCCCACATGTACGACGTAGAAGTGTACGTTTTGGACGGGCAAGGCAACGTGCTGTTTCCGCAGGAGCCGAATTTTGACCCCGAAGCGCCTGAAGTAGAAGAACAAATGGATTTTTCTGATGAAATGGGGGTATTGCTGGCTGAATTGTCGGAAACGCGCAACGGTTATGCCGTGTATGAAACGGAAGGAGTATACGTGTACGCGACGGAATTGTCGAAGTACAAGGACATGAATACTTATTTGTACGTTGGGCGTTCGTTGGAATTGATAGAAGCGGTGACCGCGCGTATGAACGTGCGTGTTGTCTTGATTTCCATTTTCGTATTTATGCTGTCTTTTGCGTTGACAAGTGTCGTGGCGGGATGGTTCACAAATCCCATCACGGAAATGACGAAAAAAGCCCGCCGATTGGCGCAAGGACAGTTTGACGTGGATTTCCGCGGGCAGAATTACGGTAAGGAAATGGTTGACCTTGCCGAAGCCTTAAATCATGCGCGTGACGAGCTGTCGAAAACCGACCGCATGCAAAAGGATTTGATTGCCAACGTTTCCCACGATTTTAAAACGCCTTTGACCATGATTAAGGGATACGCATCCATGATTATGGAAATTTCCGGAGATATCCCTGAAAAGCGCAACAAGCACGCGCAGGTTATCGTGGACGAATCCGACCGTTTGGCGTCCCTTGTCAACGACGTATTGGATTTGTCAAAAATCAGTTCGGGTATCGAGGCTTTGAAACAAACGACTTTCGACATGTCTTCCTATCTTGAAGAAGTGCTGGGGCGCTTTGATTACCTCAAGGAAACGAAAGGGTATCGCTTTATCACGGAAATTGAGGACGGCTTGTTCACAAGCGGTGATGAAATGAAACTTGGTCAGGTGCTGTATAATTTAATCGGCAACGCCGTCAACTACACGGGCGATGACCAAACGGTATACGTACGTTTACAAAAGGAAACGGAAACGACCTTCCGTTTTTCTGTGACCGATACGGGTAAGGGGATTAAAGCGGAGGAAATTTCTGAAATTTGGAACCGCTACTACCGCTCGTCGGAAACGCACAAACGCCCCGTTCGAGGTACGGGATTGGGTTTGTCGATTGTGAAAACGATTTTAGAACGGCACAATTTCCTGTTCGGTGTGGACAGTGAAGTGGGTAAGGGGAGTACGTTCTACGTCATTTTCCCCTTGATAAAAGCGCCGTAAGCCGTTGTTTTGCTTGACAATACACAAGAAGTGGAATATAATAAAGACAGTCAAAAAAACATAAGCTTTGGGGCGAGGTGTAATTCCTCACCGGCAGTAAAGTCTGCGAAGAACGGCGGTGGCTGTTCCCGAATCGGTGCAATTCCGATACCGACGGTATAGTCCGGATGAAAAAGGCAAAGACAACCGCTGTTGTTGGCGGTAGAATGCAGTATTTTCACGCGCCCCGATTGGATCGGGGCGCGTACGTTTTTACCCAAACGAAGGGGGCAGGTATGCAATCAAAGTTAAAAAATCGATTTACAGCCAAGCGTTTGGCGTTAATGGCGGTGTTTACCGCGCTTAGTTACGCCGTCAGCTTGTTGGAGATTCCTTTGCCGTTGTTTGGGGCAAGTTTTTTAAAGTTGGATTTTGGGAACGTGTTCATTGTCCTCATCGCCTTTTTATTGGGACCCGCGGAAGGTGTGTTGGTTTGTTTGATGAAAGAGGGGTTGCGCTGTCTTAGTTCAACTTCCATGTGCGCAGGGGAACTTGCCAACTTTTTCGTGACAAGTTCGTATCTCCTGCTTCCTTCCATATTGTACCAATACCGCAAAACTTTGAAGACGGTCATTCTCAGCCTCAGCGCATCCTGCTTGATTGCGACTGCGGTTGCTCTTACCGTCAACCGAGTCCTTATTTTTCCCACTTACGCGTACCTAATGGGCGGGAATATTTTTGGTATGACGGTCGCGGAATCCTTTTCCGCGCTGTGGATAGGATTGTTGCTGTTTAACCTCATTAAGACAATGGCGGTGGGAATTTTGACAATGTTGTTGTATAAACGCTTGTCAAATTTCTTAAAAAAGATGAAAATTTGAGGGAAGTTTCTTTAAACGATTGCAAAAAATTCCAAGAGGTATTATAATACAGGTATGGCTACTTTTATTTCAAAATCCCGCGAGGATACGGAAGCGTTCGCGGTAGAATATGCAAAGACCCTGCGCGCGGGCGACGTCGTACTTTTGGACGGGGATATGGGCGCGGGAAAAACGGTATTTTCCAAGGGAATTGCTAAGGGACTTGGTATCGAGGAAGAAGTCACCAGCCCGACCTATGCCTATATGAACGATTATGACGGACGGTTGTTTCATTATGATTGTTACCGCATTGAATCGGTGGCGCAGGCGGAAAATTTGGGGCTTGCCGACTACTTTGATATGGGCGGTATTTGCTTGATTGAATGGGCGCAGAACATCGCCCCGCTTTTACCGCGTAAAGTAAAACGAGTTTGCATCCGCAAAATCAGTGAAAACGAACGGGAGATTGACTACTGAGATGAAAAATTTTTTAGCGGTAGATACCAGCAATAATCATCTTGCCGTATTGGCTTGTAAAAATGGCAACGTGCAGTCGGTTTTTATCCCCGATTGCGCGATGAAACATTCTGTTTCCGTGATGCCTGCGGTGGAGGAGGCGTTAAAAAAAGCCGACCTGCACTTGGAAGAATGTGATTTCTTCGCGGCGGTTGTGGGCGCGGGATCGTTTACAGGGATTCGTATTGGCATTTCCGTGGTGAAAGGATTTGCGTTGGCGTTTGGAAAACCGACCTTGCCCGTCACCTCTTTTGACGTCGCGGCATATAATGCCTTAGACGGTGTTTCAACCAAGCAACTTTGCTTGGTGGACGCATTGCATGATTGTTATTACGCGTGCGGTTATGAAAACGGTAAAGTGATTTACCAGCCCGCATATTTGGAAGAAGCGGACGTATTGCAATTGGTGGGCGAGGGATACACCCTTGTGTCGTGTACCCACTTGCCTTTGGAAGAAAAAATTTCCGTCCTTTTGGCTGACCCTTGCAAGGGGTTGGAAAGAGCGGTGCTTGCGCTGTCCGCGGAAGAAAAGTTTGGCGAGTTGACAGCGTTATACGTAAGAAAAAGCTCGGCAGAGCTGAATTTAAACAAATGATTATTCGACCTTGGGAACAAAAAGATATTGAAAAAATTGCAGAGATTGAACGTCAAAGTTTCTCCGACCCATGGTCGGCAGACATGTTGGCGGATACTTTGCGCTATCCCGTTTATTACACGTTTTTGGCGGAAGAAGGGGGGCAGGTATGCGGCTACGGCTGTTTAATCGTTCTGTTTGAGGACGCAGAGCTTGCCAATATCGCGGTTTCACCCGATGTTCGCGGAAAGGGCGTGGGGAAAGCTTTGATGGAGAGTATGCACGAAAAAGCCAAAGCGCTGGGCGCAGAGCGTATGTTGTTAGAGGTGCGCGTTTCTAACGCCAGCGCAATCGGTTTATATGAAAAATACGGGTATCACCGTTACGGAATCAGGGAAAAATATTATGCGGACGGTGAGGACGCTTATTTAATGACCAAGGCGTTGTAAGGAGGTTTGCGACGGTTACGTTATCCGACGTTTCGTTTTTACAGACGGGTAAGGGAAAGGATTTGGTGCTGTTGCACGGCTACCTTTCTTCGAAAGAAGCGTTCATGGCGCAGGTGCGCTATTTTTCCCAATTTTATCGGGTAACGGCAATCGATTTTATCGGTTTTGGGGACAGTGCGCCTTTAACGCAAGCATTTTCCGTGGAAGATTACGCGTTGTGGACGAAAGCGGTTTTGGAACTTTTACAGGTAAAGCACCCGCACGTGATTGCCCATTCGTTTGGCTGTCGGGTGGCGGTGAAGTTGTCAGCGTTAGAACCTGATTTTTTCGATAAAATATTACTCACGGGCGCGGCGGGGGTTGTGTTAAAACGCGGGTTTTCCTATCATTGTAAAGTGAAAACCTACCGCCTAATTCGACGGTTTGCACCGCGGTTTGCCGAGCGGAATTTCGGGTCGGCGGAATACCGAAGTTTATCCCCCGTGATGAAAGAAAGTTATAAAAAAATTGTCAATGAAGACTTGCGCGAGTGCGCACGGAAGATGGACAGAGAAGTGCTTTTGGTGCAGGGTGCGGAAGATACTACCACACCGAAAAGGGAAGCGGAAGCTTACCTCGCCTGCTTCAAGCGCGGGCGGTTGACGATGATGGATGGCGGACATTTTGCATTTGCACAATATCCGTTGGCGTTTAATATGATTGCAGAGGAATTTTTCTATGGGTGAAGTAGAATTGAGAGTGGTAGCCAGCCTATTGACGGCGGTGTTGTTGTGCCTATCAACGTTGAAAATGATGGGCGCGTTGCAACAGAGCGGTTACAAAAACGGTGTCTTTTTCCGTTGGTTGAAGCGTAAAGACAATTTATATTTCAATCGCTTAGCGGTGTTGTCGCTTTGTCTTGCGCTGACTTCTGCCGTGACGGTGCTTTGCTTTTCATTCTTACCGAAAAACGGCCCGTTGTTGGTGGCGTGGATTCCTTTCTTCGGTTTATTGTTTTTGTTTGTGCGCATGGATAGTAAGTATGCCTTAAAGGTGAACGTACACTTTACGGGCAGGTTAAAACGTTTATTTGCGGTATACTTTTTCTTTACTGCGTGCGTGGCGTATATCTTCATTGCGGGGTTGGGGTTCTTATCCGAACTCAACGGCTCGCACGTGTATGGCTTGGTGGCGTATATACCCTTTGCTGTGATGCCCGTTTTGACCCCGATTTTGTTGACGGGGGCAAGTGCGGTGACTTCGGTTTTCGAGGAAAAAAGAAATCGAAAATTCATTAAACGCGCAGGGCAGGTATTAGATGAACGCGAAATTATCCGCATTGGCGTGGTCGGCAGTTATGGTAAAACAACGGTAAAACATATTCTTTACACCCTGCTGTCTGAAAAATATGCGGTGGTGGCTACGCCCGAATCGTTCAATACGCCGATGGGGTTAGCCAAAACGGTGCTTTCTCCCGATTTTGACAAGAAACAAATCTTTATTGCGGAAATGGGCGCGCGTAAGCATGGGGATATCGCAGAACTGTGTGATTTAATTCACCCTGACTACGCGGTGTTTACGGGGGTGTGCGAACAGCATATTCAAGGGTTTGGCTCGATTGAAAACGTTTGGGCTGAGAAGAGTGAAATTTTAAAATGCGGAGCGAAAAAAGTCTTCTGCGGGGGTAGTTTGCGCAAGCTTGCGGAAGGGGAATTTGCCAATAAAATCGGTGAAAGTATTTTTGTGGACGAAAGCGATTTTGAGGTGGATACGGGCGCGGCGGCGACGGTGTTCACTATGAAAGTGTACGGAGAAAATATCCAATTCAAGACCGCGTTGCTTGGCAGGATGGCGGCGGAAAATATTCGGCTTGCCGTGATGCTGTGTATCGAATTGGGGATGACCGCGGAAGAAATTATGCGCGGCGTGGAAAAATTGCAACCCGTTCCGCACCGTTTACAATTGTCGCATAACAATGGCGTGTATATTTTGGACGATGGGTACAATTGCAACCCCAAGGGCGCGGAAGAGGCGCTGACAGCGCTTTCCCGCTTTTCGGGAAGAAAATGTCTTGTGACCCCTGGCATTGTAGAATGCGGTGTATTGGAAGAAAAAATCAACGGCGAGCTTGGCGAAAAGATTGCAAGTTTTCACTTTGAAAAGGTCATTTTGGTTGGCAATACTTTGGTTGCTTGCGTGAAGAAAGGTTTTGAAAACGCGGGCGGAGATATGACAACGCTGACGATTGCAGAAAGTTTGGATAAGGCACAGACAATTTTGAAAGGGTATTTACAGGAAGGGGACGCCGTGCTGTTCCTGAACGATTTACCTGACGTGTACTAAGGAAAATTTCACAAAGGAAACACCAAAGCGGACGATTCTTGCGGAGGTGTTTTTTTTATGCGAAAAGTGGCGGTTTTCTTTGGTGGCAAATCTTGTGAAAATGAAATCTCCGTATTGACGGGGATTTTTGTAATGAGCGTATTGCGGTGCGAAAGGTATCAGTTGTTTCCCGTTTACATACACACAAACGGCTTGGCATACACTTCGCCCAAGATGACAAGTGTGGATATTTTCCGTGATAAGAAATATGCGCAATTTCAACGTATCATCATTGAGGGAGGCACCATGTATGCGTTGAATGAGATAAAAGGGCGTATCAAACCCTTGTTTACCCCTGACGTTGCCATCAATTGCTGTCACGGTGGATTGGAAGAAGGGGGCGGGATTTCTGCGCTTTGTCGTTATAATGACATTCCTTTGGCTTCCCCCGATCTTGCATCCTCAGCGGTGTTTATGGACAAATGCATGACCAAGGTCGTGATGCGCGGGTTGGATATTCCTACCGTTGATTATATCCGTGTGAATGAGGAGGATTATCAAAAGCGCGGTGCGTTTTTATTGAAACGGATTGCAAACCGTTTGAAATATCCTGTGATCGTCAAACCTGCACACCTTGGCTCGTCCATTGGTATTTCGCTTGCGCGGAATGAGACGGAAGTGAAACAAGCGATTGACGCGGCGTTTGCTTTAGATGACCGCATTCTTATTGAGAAATATTTACAAAACAAACAAGACGTCAACTGTGCCGCCTATTCATTAAACGGTGAAATTTTCGTATCCGAAGCGGAAACGGCGTTTGGCGCGGGGGTATATTCCTTTGAGGAAAAATATATCAAACGTACCTCGGATGGTTTGGCGGGGCGGGGACGAAATTTTACAAAAGACGGGGGCAGGTATGTGTTGAGCGGTGAATTGCGGGAAAAAATCCGCTCGTACACGAAGACGGTATATAAGCGTATGAATCTTGCGGGCGCGGTGCGGATGGATTATTTGATCAGCGACGGCAAAGCGTATTTGTGCGAAGTGAACACCGTACCTGGGTCGCTTGCCTATTACCTTTTTTGCGAGCGCATGACGGACGCGCGGACTTTTTTTGGGGATTTGATGGAAGACGCGTTGAGAAATCATCAAGCGGGGGAGAAAAAAATTTTGACCACGGGGATATTAAGCGGAGTGGTTGGAAGGAATAAATAGTGAGGAAAATACCGCGGAGCGAATAAATTTCGCTCCGCGGTATAAAAATCTATTGATTTTTGCCGTGGATTTTGCTATACTGTATAGGATTTAGATACCATTTAACATTTGTGAGGATAAGATTATGGCTACGGGTGAATTTACCGATAAAGTGCGAATACTCATCAAAGCAGGCGACGGCGGGGACGGGATGAACTCGTTCAAGGCGTTCAAGGGGAAACCTGCCTGCGGACCTGACGGCGGTGACGGCGGTAAGGGCGGTGACGTGTATTTTGTCGGGGATAAGGACATGAACGATTTGTTCCCTTTCCGCTTTACGTCGAGATATTTTGCCGAAAACGGTGAAATGGGCGGTACGCAGAAATGCTTTGGGAAAAGCGGTAAGGATTTATACATTAAGGTGCCTATGGGTACGTTGGTACGCGACGAGGAATCGGGGCGTTTGATTTGCGACGTTTTCGAGGACGGACAAGCTGTGTTGGTTGCCCGCGGCGGCAATGGCGGTAAGGGCAACGTGCGCTTTACCACAGCACGCCGTCATGCGCCTAATTTCGCGCAGAAAGGGGAAAAGGTAAAAGAGCATTACGTTATTTTGGAGTTGAAGGTTATCGCGGACGTTGGGTTCGTGGGTTTCCCGAATGTGGGAAAGAGTACCTTGCTTAGTAAAATTTCCGCGGCGCGTCCGAAGATTGCAAACTATCATTTCACCACACTTTCGCCTAACCTTGGCGTGGTGCGTTATTATGAAAAATCTTTCGTGGCGGCGGATATCCCCGGGCTTATTGAAGGAGCTGCGCAGGGCGCGGGTTTGGGGCATGATTTCTTGCGCCATATCGAACGTACGCGTATGCTTTGCCACGTGATCGATATTTCCGGTTGCGAAGGGCGCGACCCGATTGAGGATTTCA
>SVIN01000016.1 GCA_015069495.1 Clostridiales bacterium | reverse complement strand
GGGGGGGGTATTTTTTTTAGAAAAAAATCAAAAAAATTGAAAATTTTTTCAAGCCGTTGAAAAAGGGCGAAAACCCATTGCGTTTTTTCTCACTGTGTGGTATAATAAAAGGGCACTGTGACAGCGCCCAGGAATGTTGTAAAGAATCCCTACATTATTATATATATGGCAACGGTATGAAATATTTATTTTTCGACATTGAATGTTCGGTAGTATCCAAAAACGCGGCGAAAATTTGCGCGTTCGGGTATTGCTTGACAGATGAAAAATTTCATATTTTGGAAAAAGAGGATCTCCTCATCAACCCGCAGGGCGGTTTTCACTTGACCGACCGCAAGGGGACGCAGGGGCTTGTTTTGCCGTACGAATATGCCAAATTCAAAAACTACCCGACTTTTTTACAGTACGCGGAGAAAATTTACGGATTGTTGCAGGACGAAGACACTTTGGTGGTCGGTCATGCTACGATGAACGACGTGAAATATCTCAACCTTGAAAGCAAGCGTTTTCAGCTTCCCTCGTTCTGTTTCCGTTTTGCGGACACGCAATTTTTATACATGAACCGCATCGGGGAATTTTCCCGCCAGTTCGGCTTGGGTGTGATTGCCGAGCAGTTGGGGGTAGAGTTCGTGGCGCACCGCGCTGTGGACGATGCTTACGCGACCATGCGTATTGCGGAAGCGATGTGCAAAGCCGAGGGCGAGGGCGTGACTTTACATGATTTGATTGCAAAGTACGAAATCACCACGGGGTATATTGAAAATTACGAAATCACTCAAACCAATTCGAAGGGGTTAGAACTTTACCGCATCGAGCAGGAAAAACGCAAAGAGGCGAAAGAAAGGGCGAAGGTGGAATTTTACCGCTTCGCGGACAAGGAAAAACGCAAGCGCGCGAAAGAGGGTTTATTGAAAAATCAAAACGTGTGTTTCTCGCATCCGCTGGAGCTGGAATTGCCCTTATCGAAAAAATTACTGTCTGCGGCGTTTGCGCAGGGCGCGTTTTTCACTTCCCATGCCGAAACTTGCGACGTGTACGTGTGCTTTGACGGCGAGGGCGGGCCTCGGTTGAAGTCGGTCAAGGGTAGAGTGTTGACCGTGAATGAATTTTCCGAATATCTTGGGGTGGAATAAAGGGTGGACTTTATGACGAAATTACCCGAAAAATTTATAGAAAACATGAAAAAACAGCTTCCCGAAACCGAATGGGAAGCCTTTTTCGCCGTATATGAAAAGCCGCCGTTTAAGGGTGTAAGGCTCAACCCCTTAAAGGGGGATTTGGCGGAAATCAAAGGATTGTTGCCATTCTTGGGCGAGCCTGTTGCTTGGGAAGAAAACGGATATTATACCGCGCAGGAAAAACTTGGCGGGTCCCCATTCCACGCGGCAGGGTTGTTTTACTCGCAGGAACCGTCGGCAATGTGCGCCGCGCCCTTGTTGGACGTACAGCCTGGGGAAAGAGTGCTTGACCTTTGTTCCGCACCAGGGGGCAAGGGCACACAGCTTGCTTGTAAAATGGACGGGCAGGGGTTGATTGTTTTGAACGAACCCGTGGGGTCGCGCGCGAAGATTTTATCCCAAAACGTGGAACGCATGGGTGTGAAAAATGCGGTGGTTATCAGCGAACTGCCCGAAAACTTATCCGCGAAATTCGCGGGGTACTTCGACAAGATATTGGTGGACGCGCCTTGTTCGGGCGAGGGGATGTTCCGTAAAAACGCGGAAGAAGCCCTTGGTGAGTGGAGTGAGGAAAACGTAACGCTCTGTGCCGAACGGCAAGCGAGAATCTTGGATGAAGCGACCAAAATGTTGCGCGAGGGCGGGCGTTTGGTGTATTCCACCTGCACGTTTGCCATCGCGGAAGACGAGGGGCAGGTACGCGATTATTTGGAAAAACACCCCGAAATGCGCTTGATTTCCGAGGAGAAATTATACCCGCATAGGGTGGACGGTGAGGGGCATTTTGCCGCACTGTTTGAAAAAACGGCGAAGACGGGGGAATGGGATACTCGCTTGAAAGAGGCGAAACCATGGTGCACCCGCGATGCTGAAAAGGCGTATCGGGATTTTGAGAAGAAGTTCTTCAAGGAAAAATTTGCCACCCGTTTGTATGAGGTAAATGGGATTTTGTACGATTTACCGCAAGGGGTGTTTGATTGGAAAGGCGTGCAGGTATTGCGCGTGGGCGTGCGCTTGGGCGAAGTGAAAAACGGACGGTTTGAACCCTCGCATTCGCTTGCCATGTGCGTGAAAAAATCTGAATGCCGTAACACGGTGGAATTAGACGAAGATAGCGTGGAAAAATATCTGCGCGGAGAAACGGTGGATGCGGACACGGAAAACGGATGGTGTCTGTTGTGTGTGCATGGGTACGCGTTGGGGCTTGGCAAAGCGGTCAACGGTACGGTGAAGAATCATTATCCGAAGGGATTGAGAAGAGTATAGAATGTTTGCTGTCGCAAACGCGATATGCACCTGCGGTGCGCGATATACGCTTGCGCGTACGATATACACCTATGGTGTACGATATGCCCTACGGGCGTTGTGGCAAGCTGAGCTTGCAGGCAGGCAAGATAATCTTGCAGCTAGTAAGGTGTCTTATTACGCGTGTTTATAGTTAGCTGCGTGCATTCACTGAAAAAAAGGGCGGTCGATGACCGCCCTTTGGTTTTTACGAAAAACTACGCATCTGTCTTTCGGTTCGTTGCACTTCACGCTCAAGATATAATATGGATATAAAAACACCTCGCTGATGGAGCGAGGTGTTTTGTGTTAAAGATTAGTCATTGTAAGGGCTGTCTTCGTCAACAGTCTTTTCAACTTTCTTCTGCTTAGGCGCTTTTTCTGCCTTTTCTTTGCGAACTTTCTTACCGCGGTTTCTGCGAACTTTGTCCAGAATCTTACGAGCGGCTACGCTTGCTACTGCCAAGACAAGTACAGCTGCAACTGCAATCGAGCTTGCAAGCAACCAACCGTCTGCTGCGCTTGCGGTGGTTTCTTCATCCGAGCTGTCTTCGTGGTCATGATCGTCATCCGTCTGTTCGCTTGCTGCAACCGTCTTGTCGGACAAGCTGTAATCAGCAAATACGTTGTAACCCGTTGCATCGCTGTAATGTTTCAAGTAAGCGGTGCTTGCTTCCGAAGCGAGGGTAGCCTTTGCATTGTCTTCGTATGCGTTGCCTCTCTTTTCGGTATCCTTTTCTGCATCGAATCTTACGTGCATATCGGTATCGAAGTAGGAGAATACGCCGTCGAATTTCGAGGTTGCGGTATCTTCAAATTCTTCAATCAACGTGTCGAAGTTGCTGGATGCCGTACCGGGGTTGTTTGTGTCGAATGCAACAATACCTTTCGTGTTGACCGTCTTACCGTCGCGCGTACCGCTCCAAACTTCCAAGCGGTAATCCTTCGCACTTTCACCCTTACGGATGTAGAAGGTAACGGTTGTCCACTTATTGTCAGAAGAGATGTTTTCAATCTTCAATTCCTGAGCGGTAGTGGGCAAGTAACGTGCTTTCAACAACGAGGAACTTCCCATTTTTTCGGTGATGTCTGCAAGGTTGTATACGCGAACGCCTTGTCCGTTGGGTTCGGTGTACCAAGCGTTTTCGTGCTTGTAGAATACTTCACGTTCCCAGTTGTATGCCGCATAGTAGTGGTTTGCACTGTTTTCGTTTGCGTAAAGGATGCCGTCTTTTTCCGTGTAAGCGTTAAGGTTTGCAAAGTAAGCATCTTTCAAGTTATTAAGCTTGCTGTAGTTTACCCAGTTCTTGTTTGCCTTGTACAAACCGCTCTTATCAAGGTTGAATGCAATCGCGCCCATTTCACCATTGTCATCGGTGCAAAGGTTACCGTCTGCATCGTACCAGTAGGTGAGGGATCTGCCTACAGACAATACCGTTTGACGGGTTTCGTCGCTCATATCCATGAGGTATACGGAAGCTTTTGCACCTTCGGTCGTCATAACGCGAAGGGAAATTGCCGTATATTCTTCGGACAACGATTTGGTGTTGCCGATGAAACCGTAGGATTTGGTCGTCAAACCAGAGTTGTCGATAACGAGGGGTTGGGTTGCGTTGCCGTATGCCCAGGTTTCACCCTCTTTTACATTTTCTCTATTCAAAAGACCTGCCAATGCTTTACCGTCTTTATCAAAATAGTTATTGTATGCGCGTTTTGCTTCTTTATCGGCTGCGCTTTCGTTTGCCGTAGGCAAGGACACGCGGTAGCTGTCGTTGTAAACGCCCTTATAATTTTGAAGGTTTGCATAACCGCCGTTTTCCAAAGCGTCGCTGGGTACGGTTACTGCCGTATCGAAACCACCGTTGCCAGCTGCTTCTTCCGCTTTTTCACCGAAAACGGTTACTTTCTTTGCGTACGTGCCGGTCGTTGCCGCTTCGTATTCCAATTCCGACATATCATAATATACTTCGAATTTGGTGAATGCTGCAAAACCTTGTTGGAAGCTGTCAGCCGACGTACTGCTGAGGATATCGGTAGGGCCGTAGTTGAAGGTCAAGGAGAGGGGAATGTCTTCTTCCGTTGCATCTTCACCGCGTTCGATGAAGAAGAATACTCTCTGCCAACCATCGTAAGCGTCTTCGTCGTCACCGATTTTTACCTTTGCGATATCCGTGGTATCAATCGAGGAGAACGAAGTCTTGTTCAAAGCATCCGTAAGGGTAACGCCTGCGCCGACACCGCCGTTCATATCCGACGTCTTCACGTAGAAGGAGATTGCCATGTAGTCTTTACCTTTTGCCAAGGTAATCTTGTCGTTGGAAAGCACGTTGTCTACGGTGTAAGCCGTACCGTTGTTGCTGAGCATCAAGAAGATTTCATCGTCAGCGGTAACGAAATCATTGTCGCCCTCTGCTTCAAGGAACTTGTCGTATACGATTTTAAGGTTGCTGTTGTTTGCATCATTGAAATCTGCTTTCTTGCCAACCTTGATAACGTCTTTATCACTTGCCGTAGGGTTTTTGCTTACATTGTCTTCTTGTTCCGTAGTTTTTACGGTAAGCGAGGTAAGTTCAGCTTTTCCCCAATCTGCAGTAGCAAAATCCATACCGAATACCTTTGCGTCAGGCATTTCGTATGCGTCGAAGGATTTTTGGATTTTGTCGTCTGTCAAACCTTTGATGGTTTCGTTGTCTTTGGTTGCGGTTTCAAATTCAGAATTTTCAATGATTTCGCATTGAATATCATCGAAGAATGCAAAGCCGTTTACGTATTCGAAACGGTTGGATTCGTCACCCTGACCCAAACCAAGCACCAACGAATAGGTGGTTTCCGCATAGTTCGAACCTCTGATGTAGAAGGTGTATTGCGTCCAATCGTCTACGTCAATGTTCTTTACTTCGTATGCATCCAACGACTTACCGCCAACCGAGTGGGTAAGGCTGATATACGCGCCCTTACCGACAGCGTCTTGCGTGCCGTGTTCGGAAGGGGTACCCGTCGCGGACATTTTCAAATCCGCCGTCTTCACCCAAACGGAAACTTTCGCAGAAGTACCTGCGGGTACGTTTACGGTAGAAGAGGAAGTCCACTTCTGCGCGGTACCGATAGGCTTGTCTTTCGAGGTACTGCTGTAGTAGTAATTGTTGTGAATCATCAAGACGTTAGAATCCAACGTTTCACCTTCAGCAACTGTGTGCGTGCCAGGGTTTGCGGGAAGTTTCAAATCTTCCGCGTCTACGTTCAACGATTCATATTTTTCAAACGTAGAAGTGGACAAGGTTTTACCCTTGTTTTCTTCTTTCGCTTTCCATACGTCATAGTAGGTCAATTTATCTTGCGCGGTTAAATCATCCCAAATAGCAATAACGTCTGCTTCGGACATTGCTTCCAATTGTTCTTTCGTCTTTGTGGTTGTCGTCATATAATCCCACTTAGCGGTATCGATGACACCGCTTGCCGAGTTGGAAGCGTTACGAGACGAATTTACCGAACGGCTCCAACCCGTAACGGAAGTGCCGATGACAGTTTTGGTGTTGATTTTGGTGAAATCAAAGTTTGCATTTTTGATGACGCCGTCATCCGTTCTGGTTTCTTCCTCTTCTTTCGTTTCTTCCGAACTGGACGTAGAAGAGGAGGAATCGTCACCGTCAGCGCAAGACGCAAACATTGCGCCAGCGGTAGAAACCATCATCACCGATAAAAGGAATGCAAGAAACTTACTCTTGCGGTTGTTGTGTGTTGTTTTCATGTAACCACCTTTGGTTTAATTTGATTTTGCTTTTTGCAAAGCCATTGTTTCTGTTATTTGTGTAAATAGCTCAGCGGAAAAAAGATACATTCTCAGCTTTCGCTATTTTGCACTATACTATTTTAATACAAAATCGCGTACTTGGCAAGCGTTTATGACGTCAAAACAAAGAAAAAGTTTGATAATTTTGAAAAATTTACGCAATATATAATGTATATAGGGGGAAATGATGGAAGAAAAGCGTTTTTTAAACGTACAGCGGGTTGCCTGCGGCGGGGCGGTGGGTATAGCGAACAGTGTATTCGGCGGGGGCGGCGGAATGATAGCCGTGCCGTTGTTGCAGAAAACGGGCATGTCGGAAAAGAGCGCGCACGCCACGGCGATTTTGGTGATTTTACCCGTATCGTTGCTGTCCTTTCTTCTGTACGTATGGCAGGGATTTTACCATCCGTCGGTTTTGATACCTACTTCGTTGGGGGTGGCGGCGGGCGGTTTTTTGGGTGCGAAATTATTGGGAAAAATGCCCGTAAAAACGGTCAATTTACTGTTTGCGTTTTTGCAAGTTTTGGCGGGGGTATTTTTGCTGGTATGAGCTTTTATCTGTATTTGCTTTTGGGGTTTCTCGGCGGTATCCCTGCGGGGATGGGGATGGGAGGCGGAACGGTCACCATTCCTTTATTGGTTTTGGTAGGGGGTGTGGAGCAAAAAATTGCGCAATGTGCCAATCTTTTTGCCTTTTTACCCATGAGCTTAGGGGCGTTAAAAACGCACGCGGACAACGGTTTATTGTGTACGGAAGGGGTGGGGTGGATTATTGCGCCCGCCTTGATTTTGTCCGCGATTGGCGCGTGGATTGCGGGGGTGTTGCCCGCGGATTTTTTACGGGCAGGGTTTGGGGTCTTTTTAATCGTTTTGGGTATCGTCGGCGGTTACGGCGCATTGAAAAACGATTGACATACGAAAAGGGATATGGTATAATCCTTCCGCTATGAAAAAATATACTTGTATTTTGTTTGATTTAGACGGCACGTTGACCTATTCGCACCCGGGGATTTACGGGTGTTTTCGTTATGCCTTGCAACAGCTTGGTTTGGGCGAGCCCACGATGGAGCAATTGCGAAAATGTATCGGTCCGTCGTTGATGTATTCCTTCCAAAATTACTTTGGTTTTGACGAGGAAACTGCGCGCCTTGCCACGGCAAAATACCGCGAACGCTACGCGGTGGAAGGCTGGGCGGAAAATGCGCCCATCGAAGGGGCGTTGGAAACGCTGAAAGCCTTGAAACAAGCGGGGTATAAGCTTGCGATGGCGACCTCGAAACCTTTGATTTACGCATCGAAAATTTCGGAAAAATTCGGGTTTTCGAAATATTTCGACGTGGAAGTCGGCAGTGGGGTCGACGGCAGTTTTCCCACCAAGGCGTCCGTGATTGCCGAGGTTATGAGAAGGCTGAACGTACGCGCGGACGAATGCTTGATGGTTGGGGATAGACACCATGATGCGGACGGTGCGAAAGAGAATGGTATGGATTGCGTTTTGTTAAAGGTCGGCTATGCGGAAAACGAGGAAGAATATCGGATTGCCCAGCCTAAATATTTGTTGGAAGACTTCGCACAATTGCAAACGTTTTTACTGTAAAACAGTACCCCTTTGGCAAAAGGGGATTTTTTTCGCTCGATAAAAGGCTGTCGCAGATAAAATTGCACGAAAAATTTGCCTTATTTTGTACAAAATAAAAGAAAAATTAAAAAAGTGTGAAATTTTTTCCAAAAGGGTATTTACAAATTGGAATTTCTGTGGTAAACTATCTACAATATTAAAATGGGGAAAGGGGCGCAGTCGGTCAAAACACCGAAACGCCTCGTAAAAATGCAAAAAATCAACACAAGCCTATGATGAGGGCTTATTATAGAAAAGAGGTAAAGAAGTGGAAAGAATCGGTATCATTGATTTAGGATCCAATACAGCGCGCTTGCTGATCGTGGATATGTTCACGGAAGGACATTACATGGTGGTGGACGAGCTGAAAGAAAGCGTTCGTCTCGGTCAGGACATGGACAGAGACGGATTTTTAAAACCCCAGCGTATCGCGGAAACGATTAAAACCTTGAAAATGTTCAAACGTCTTTGCGACGCAAGCGGGGTAGAACGTATCATTGCAGTGGGTACGGCGGCGGTGCGCCGTGCGAAAAACCAACGCTCGTTCTTGGATGAAATTCAGGTTAGCTGCAATATCACCATCCGTGTATTGTCCGAGGAAGAAGAAGCGTTGCTTGTATACCGCGGTGTAATCAACTCGATGGATATCCCTAAGGGTTTGATTTTGGAAATCGGCGGCGGCAGCACGAAGATTATTTATTACAACAGAAGAAACGTTTTGGGCTTTGCGTCCTTGCCGTTTGGTGCGGTAACGCTGACCGACTTGTTCGCCAACGATGCAACCCCTGAAGAAGCGGCTTTGCACGTGGAAGAATTCTTCACTGAACAGTTGAAGAAGGTAGAGTGGCTCAAGGATATCGACCCTGAAACGCAGATGATCGGTGTCGGCGGTTCGTTTAGAAACTTGTTCAAGATTAGCCGTTTGGTCAGAAAATATCCTTTGGATATCGCACACAATTACAAGATGACGACGGAAGATTTTACGGGCATCTACGATATGTTGAAGGTGTTGGACGTAGACAGAAGAAAGAAAATCAAAGGTCTTTCCCCTGCGCGTGCAGACATCATGCCTGCGGCAATGGCAATCATCAAATCCTTTGTCAGCCACATGAGTATTGAAAATTTCACCATCGGCGGCTGCGGTTTGCGTGAAGGTTTGATGGTGAATCAGGCGTTGCCTATTACCTTGGAAAAACCCATCTCCGACGTATTGTCCTATTCGTTGGATCGTTTGATTAAATATTACAAATGCGACCCCAAGCATATCGAACACGTTATGTCTTTGTCGGTGCAGTTGTTTAAACAGCTCCGCGTGTTGCATAAGTTCTCCCGTCAATACTTGAAAGTGTTGAAGATTGCGGCAAGCTTGCACGATTGCGGTATGAGTACACAGTATTACGGACACGCAAAGCATAGCTGTTATACGATTTTGAATTCGGCAATTTACGGCGCGACCCACCGTGAAATTATCCTTGCGGCGTTTGTTGCGGGCTGTCACAACCACGAAGACGTGCCTATGATTGAATGGCAGAAATACAAAGGCATCGTTTTGGAAGAGGACCTTGACGCAGTGAAGAAGTTGGGCGTGTTGTTGCGTATTGCGGAAAGCTTAGACCGTACCCATTGCGGTATGGTGACCGGATTGAATTGCGACGTGTTGGGTGACTCCGTGATTATGAAGACGGTGGTTACGGGCGATGCGGCGTTGGAAATCCGCGATGCGGAAGCGGCGAACCCTGAATTTAAGAGGGCGTTTAAAAAGAATTTGGAGATCCTGTAAAAATAAAACGCCGCCGTTCGGCGGCGTTTTTGCCTATAAAATGTAAGCAATACGTCGCGAAAATCTCAGTCATGTACTTCTCTGTACACTCCTTCGATTTCCGCTAGTCTTACTCACATTTTCCTACGGCTAGCGCGCTGAAAAGATAGAAAGAAAATTTTACGTCGCGAAAATTTCAGTCATGTACTTTTCTGTACACTCCTTCGATTTCCGCTAGTCTTACTCACATTTTTCTACGGCTGGCTCACTGAAAAGATAGAAAGAAAATTTTACGTCGCGAAAATCTCAGTCATGTACTTCTCTGTACACTCCTTCGATTTCCGCTAGTCTTACTCACATTTTCCTACGGCTGGCGCGCTGAAAAGATAGAAAGAGAAATTCACAAGAAAAAAGATATGAAATTCGTTTTAGCAAGCGCGTCTCCGCGGCGCAAAGAATTATTGGCGGAGCTTATCACAACCTTTGAAATTTGCCCATCCAACGCTGATGAAAACGTGGCTTCGTATTCGTCGCCTGAGGATTTGGTTTTACAGCTTGCCGCCTTAAAAGCCCAAGAAGTCGCGCTTCGTCCCGAACATGAGGGGAAAATCGTCATCGGCTCGGACACGGTGGTGGCGTTTGACGGGGAAGTGCTTGGCAAACCCAAGGATGAGGCGGATGCTTTCCGTATGTTGAAAATGCTGTCGGGGAAAAAGCATGCCGTCTATACAGGCGTGTGCTTTGCGCGTAAGCAGGGGGAAGATTTTTACCAGGAAACCCGCGCGGAAAAAACGGACGTGTATTTTGTGGAGTTGTCGGATGATTGGATTCACGCGTATATCGCGGGCGGTTCGCCGATGGATAAGGCGGGCGCGTATGGGATTCAGGACGGCGGTTTGGTGGAAAAGATAGAGGGCAGTTACACCAACGTGGTGGGCTTTCCCTTGGAATTGGTACAAGAAATGTTAGAAAAGATAAGGGGTGGACAACATGATTAAACTGGCAATCGATCTTGGTTCGTCAATGACGAAAATTTACCGCGCGGACACCAACAGCGGCGTGGTGCTTGCCGAACCTTCCTGCGTTGCTGTTTACGACGACGGGCAGGAAATCAAGGCAGTAGGCAAAGCGGCGAAAAATTTAATTGGTAAAACCGCGGAATATACCCGCATCGTCAACCCGATTAAGGAAGGGTTGATTGTCGATAGACAGATTGCGGCGAAGATGCTTAGCGAGTTTTTGTCTCGTATCGGGATTAAAAAATCCGCCCTGCGCCATGCCTTAATCGTGGTCAGTATCCCCTGCGGTTTGGGGGAAGAACAGCTCTCCGAATACGCCGCGCTCATGGAAGAGTGCGATTTACAGAAAGTGCGTTTTGTCGAGCAACCCTATCTCGCGGCATTGGGCGGCGGTGCGGTGCTCAGTGAAACCGACCCCATTTTCTGTTTGGATATCGGCGGCGGAATGTCTAATGCGGCGGTTATCTCCGCGAACGGAATCATTGCGGGGATTGCACTGAACGTGGGCGGCAGTCACATCGACAAGCATATCATCAATAAATTGGCGACCGACAACAAACTGTTGATAGGCGCGTTGAGTGCAGAACGTATCAAAAACGAGATTGGTTCGCTGTCAATGAGTCCTTTGGGCAGTATGGTCGCAGAGGGAAGCTCTACCCAAAATTATCAACCTTGTTCGACTTCGGTGCATGCGACGGACTTGACCGATTGCGTGCGCGCGTGCGTAAATCAAATATTAGATTACGCTGTGGGGGTGCTGTGGAATTTGCCTGCGGAAGTCGCGGCGGCGGTGCACCACAACGGCGTGTATTTATCGGGCGGAGTAATGAAACTGACCCAAGCCCCGCAATACATTGGCGGGCGATTGAACATGCGTTGCCACGTGTGTGAAGAACCGCAATTCGCCACGGTTTTGGGCGGTGGTGTGCTGTTGCAGGATAAAGTGCTGTTGAACCGTTTCGCAAGAAAAGTGGATATGTAAAAAATATAGAGGGATGATGTACGATTATATTTATTTGGTAGTAGCGACGATATGTATTTCCATGACGGGAATCTTGGGGGGATACTACAACCGTAAGAATACGGATAAGAGTGCGTCTGCGCTGTATAGCTTTGTGCAAATTTGCAGTGTGTTTGTAGGCTGGTTGATTTTATATCTCACCGATTTTTCCTTTGATGTTGCGGTGTTGCCTTATTCCTTGGGTTTCGGTGTTGGGTATACTTTGGCGATGGTGGGCATGATCAAAGCGATGGATACGGGTTCCGTTGCGCTCACTTCACTGATCATGCAGCTTTCGCTGATTGGCACGACGATTTGGGGATTCTTCTTTTGGGGGTCGAAAGTAACGCCGAGCGTTGTAATCGGTTTGGGTTTGGTGGCGGTCGCCTTGGTGCTTTGCCTTTACAACGGCAAGGAGAAGGTGGAGCAAAAGAATAGCAAAGCTTGGCTGATGTATGTTACGGTGATGTTTTTGGGTAACGCATGTTGTACGATTTTTCAAAAGAATCAGCAATTGGCGTTCGATGGTAAACACGGTGCGCAGTTGATGTGTTTTGCTACGTTCTTCGCGCTTGTGCTGTGTTTCATTCGTTTTTTGCGGGGTGAAAAAGGGGATGTGAAAAGGGTTTTGAAAACATCTGCGCATTTCCCCATTCTTTCGGGTGTGAGCAACGTGTGTAGTAATTTTTTTGTCTTGTTGCTTGCTGTTTCTCCGCTGTCGCCTAGCTTGGTTTATCCTGTTTTATCGGTGGGAGGATTGATGGTGACAATGCTTTTTTCGCTGTTTGCGTTCCACGAGAAGATAAAGTGGTGGCAATGGCTGGGGATTGCATTCGGAGCATCTGCGGTTGCGTTGCTGTCCATATAAAACCAACGGGCTTTGCATAATGCGATATGCCCTGCGGGCGTTGTGGGCAAGCTGAGCTTGCAGGCAGTAAGGTGTCTTTTCCTACGTGTTTGTAGAAAGCCTCGTGCATTCACTGTGATATGCGAAGAAAAATAAAGAAAGAGTCATAACACTCTATATAAGGTCCAGCGGAACACTGGCGGGCGGTCGAAAATTCGACCGCCCGCTTTTTGCTTTCTTCATGCAGTGCTTATGGCTTCTCCAGCGGGAGAAGCTGTCGTGAATGCGAAGTGATAACGAGCTGAATGACTGATGAGGCGTTTACGTGACGTTGAGCGACTACTCATCAGTCCTTCGGTTCACTGTGTTTCACTCTCAGGACAGCTTCCCTCGCAAGGGAAGCCATATTGCGGGAAGAGACTCTATCGCTACGCTCCAGAGTGACAGCAGGGGGGACAACCTGACGTTGCACACAGTAATATAACATATACCGCAAAAATCCCCCTGCGAAAAAAAATTTTAAAAAAATTCAAACTTTTTTTCAAAAACCCCTTGACAAATGATTTTTTTCTGCTATAATAAAGGTACAAAAAGAAAGAAACAAACAAAAAATGTTTCAACTTTTCAAAAAAGAGGAAAATCCAATGAACAAATAAAACATTCGCCAAACAAGGAGAGAGTTGGCAAAGTGCCGTAGGGATACGGCGAAAGAGTACGAAAAAGGAGGGTACGAAAAGCGATGATTCCTTCCCATTTGGAGGCTAACGCCTAAATAGAATTAACCTAAGCCCAGCGCGAAAGCGCAACAAGAGCCATCTTGTGTATGTTTCGAAGGCGTAACCGCAAAACGAGAGTAGCGGGAAATAGGTGAAAAGGAGGTATACGACGATGATTGTTGTAACTTCAATGAAAACTAAAAAGGACGGGGATACTCCGACGTACACGTAAAGCCTACCGACGAGAGGTCGGAAGCGGTTGAAAAATTTGTTAAAGGAGGTACGCGAGCGATGATTTATATCCCGACGTCAAAAAGGTACTTTAACAAAGAAGATAAAGCGAGGTAACAGTCCAATGAACTTTACATGTGAGGAATGCAAATAGGAAAATATCCGTAAATACCACAGCGCGGCATAAGACCGTAATCCGAAATTGAGTTCGAAAAGACACGGATAGTAAAAAGTGACTGCATTCTTACAACTGAATATGTGTATAAAGCCCCTGCCGAATAGACAGGGGTTTAATTTTTTTTGCCTATAAAATGCTACGTCATACTTTGTCGCGTTTGCGTTTTCTCTTGGTCACGTACGTCTCTGTACGCTCCCGTCGAGAAATCCGCGCGCTCCTCGTCTTACTTGCATTTTCCCACGGCAAGATGGAGGAGTATAACCCGTAATACGGCGCGTCAATCTCAGTCATGTACCTCTCTGTACACTCCTTCGATTTCCGCTAGTCTTCCTCACATTTTCCAACGGCAAGAGGTGGGGGAATACTGCAATGATGGCTTCTCCAGTGGGAGAAGCTGTCATGAACGCGAAGTGCTAACGAGCTGAATGACTGATGAGGTGTGCACCTGACTTTGCACGACTACTCATCAGCCCTTCGGTTCACTACGTTTCACTCTCAGGACAGCTTCTCTCGCAAGAGAAGCCATATAGAGGAGCGCATTAAAACTTCCTACGAATGATTTTTATTTATAAAAGTATTGACAAGAAAAATAAGCCATGCTATAATATCCCCAAACAAAATGGGGGAAAGGCAAATGGATCGTCAACCGAACGCGGAACAATTGCGGGTTATTGAAGACCTTGACAACAATCTCATTCTATTTGCCAGTGCGGGTACGGGTAAAACTTTCACCGTAGCAAAGCGCGTCAGTCAAATCATTCAAACAAACCGCGCGAATCCCAATGAAATTCTTTGTTTGACTTTTACAGTCAAAGCATGTGACGAGATGCGCGAGGACGTGGCGCGCTACGTTGGACAATCCGCGGACGAGGTGGAAATTCGCACCATTCACGGTTTTTGCTACCAACTGATGCGGGAAGAATCCCGCCGTAAAGACGCACGTTACCTTGATGCTGTTGTATGTGATGAATCGGATGCCGAGGAAATCCTCAAAAGCATTCTTTCTTCCCAATACTGCTTGTGGGAAAACGGCGATGCCGAAACCTCTTTCGATGAGGATATACCCGATACACAGTTTGAAATTTTTGCCAAAAACGGTAAGCTTCGTAACTTCGTCAGCGCACTAAAACACGTGCGCGAGGAAGAGAATTTCTACACCGAAAACGAGGCGGATGATTTTCAGCGCGCGTTTGATTTTTATGCCAAACACCACGTGGAAGCTTACCTGCAAAGCATGTCGATTGCAGGCAAAGGGCATACCCAGGTATGCGATGAAGCCTTTGAAACCGCCATGCAAAAGCATGCGGGGAAGCTGGTATTTGCTTATTGCGACCATCTTCGGCAAAGCAATCGCGTGGATTACGACGACCTGATTTTGTTCGCTTGCCAAGGCTTGAAAAACGAGGAAATCCGCGCGCGCTGGTCGGCGCGTTATGCGTATATTATCGTGGATGAAATGCAGGATACCAGCCTATTAGAATACTCGGTGTTAAAGCAACTCTTCGGTAACAATCGCGTGATGATGTGCGGGGATTTCTTTCAATCCATTTACGCTTGGCGGGGCGCGAAACCCGAATACGTGTTGGATGATTTTATCCGCAATTACCGCGCGAAAGTATATATGTTTTCGCAAAATTACCGTTCGACCCAAACCTTGACGGGGGCGACCTTTGGTTATCTTCGGGCGACTTATCCCGATTTGGTGGGGAAATACTGCCCGCAGGATATTGTGGTGAACAGCCAAGACGCGGGGGAGAAAATTCTCTGCGTGGGTTTTGACAACCGCCGCGAAGAGGCGGGGCAAATTTACCGCTATATCCGTAAAAATCTTGAACAAGGCATAACTTCCATTTGCGTGATTGCGCGGTCGAATTTTTACGTTTCCATGCTCGCGCGGGTGTTTGAAGAATGTAACGATGGCTACCCCGAAACGGAGCGATTGCGCTTTTTTACCGCGGAAGAGGATCAAAAATTTTACCGCAATCCCATCGTGAAAGACGTGGTGGCGGTCATCAAATTGCTCCTCAACAAGACCGACCGTATCAGCATGGAACGCATCGCGGAAAAGTACGTGCGATTGGTTGGTATGAAAACGATCGAGTATTTGCGCTTGCAAAATCGCATCGGCGCATCCATCGTTTCCTTCTTGGATAAGCAGACCTACGACCACCAAGACCCATACCATGTATTGATGGAAGCTTCTCGCAAGGGGGATATCATCGTCTATGATACCGAAACGACGGGGTTGGGTTTGGACAAGGATGAGATGGTGCAGTTGGCGGCAATCCGTATTGACAGCATCGGGAACGTTGTACAAACCTTTGAACGTATGATTATCCCCACGGTGGAAATTGGCGAGGGGGCATACGCGACCCATGGTTTTGATTTGAACTATATCCACACCCACGGCGGGGTGACGGCAAAAGAGGCGTTGGCTGACTTTTCCGACTTTGTCAAGGGTGGAGTGTTGGTGGGGCATAACAGCTTCCGTTTTGATGCTCCGCTCGTTAAACGCCAACTGAAAGACAATGGTTTGCCCCCATTAGAGGTGCAAGCCGAATACGACACCTTGACGATTGCGAAACAGTTCCATGCAGAATTGCCCGATTTCCGTTTGTCTACGCTTTGTCAAAAATATGGCATAATCAACGAAGCGGCGCACAATGCCTACGGTGATATCGTGGCAACGGGAAAAGTGTTGGCGCGTATGATTGCTGAGGATGTGATTCCCACCGCCATGGAACGGCAAAACGTTTGTGCGAAGCACAAGGAAAAATTTGAAAAATTCTATTTATTTTTCACGGATTTACAACGGCGCATGAAAAGTGAAACGCCCTACGAAATCGTGAATGCCATCGTAGAGACGATGCGCATGGAACAATACTGTAAAACGGACGTCAACCGTCGGGCTCTGCGGGAAGTAGTTGCCTATTTTCGTCAGACTTCCGCAAAGGATACCGAAAATTTTTTCCGCGCGTTTATTGAAAATGCCGACCTTTCAGGCAGCCGCGGGGATTTGTTGGTTGCCAAGGAAAACCGCATTCCGTTGTTGACCGTTCACCATGCAAAAGGGTGCGAATTTGATACCGTAATCGTGGCAGGCGCGGATGAGCGAAACTTTCCAAACTTCTACGCCAAAGGCGATAACGAGGACGGCGAGGAAAAAGTGTTTTATGTGGCAATCACCCGCGCGAAGAAAAAATTGATTTTAACCCGCGCGCTGTATAATGGGCGGGAACGCCTAAAACCCAGTCCGTACGTGAAAAAAATTCCGCAAAAATATCTGTGGAAAAATGAGCGTTGGGATGGCTTGGATGAGTAAATGAAGGGGGCAGGTATGCGTTGAAATACGTATACTCCCGTAAAAAAGGAGATAAATATGTTAAAGATGATCCATTGCGCCGATATACACCTCGGTTCGAAAATGGAATCAAAACTGCCCAAACATAAGGCGGACGAACGGCGCGGTGAAGTGCGAAATACCTTCCACCGTATGGTTGAGTATGCTAAAAATGAAGGCGTGCGCGTCATCTTATTGGCAGGGGACGTGTTCGACAGCGACCGCCCCTTGAAACGGGACAAAACCTTTTTTTATGAGGTGGTCAAGGGGAATCCTGATATCGATTTTTTATATCTGCGCGGAAACCATGACGGTAAAGAATCGTACGTGGAAGAGGGAATTGCCAACCTCAAAACCTTTTCTGGCGAATGGTCGGGGTATGAATACGGCAACGTGTACGTGTGCGGTTTAGAGTTGTCGCGCGAAAACGCTTCGTCTTTGTACGCGACTTTGAAACTTGACAAAAACAAAATCAACGTGGTCACTTTGCACGGTCAAATTGCGCCTACGGCAGGTATGGACAAAATCAATCCCGCGAAGTTAGCCGATAAAAATATCGATTATTTGGCGCTTGGGCATATCCATTCTTACAGCGAAAACAAGCTGGATGATAGGGGCAGGTATGCGTTTAGCGGTTGTTTGGAAGGCCGTGGGTTTGACGAAATCGGTGAAAAGGGTTTCGTGTTATTGGAAATTGACGAGGGGGTAAAATCCACGTTCGTACCATTTTCACAGCGTAAAATTGACGAGATAGAGGTGGACGTCAGCGGTACGGAAAACGCTTATGGCGCGTATCAAGCGGTGAAGTCGCAGGTAAAATTCAACCCCGCCGACCTTTACCGAATTCACTTGGTCGGGGATATTGCGTATGAAAGCGAAACGCTTGCCGAGGATACGGAACGTTTGCTTGCGAGCGAGTGTTATTTCGTATCGGTGAAGAACGGAACTTTGAAAAAAATCGACCCCAAGGAATACGAGGGGGATTTGTCCTTGCGCGGTGAATTTATCCGAGCGGTCATGGGCAATGCTGATTTGACGGAAGAACGAAAACGCCAGATGATTACGCTTGGTTTGAAAGCCTTGTCGGGGCAGGAGGTGGACGCGTGAAACTCATTTCTTACCATATTGAAAATTACGGTAAAATCCACAACCTTGACGGGAAATTTGACGAGGGGTTGACGGAGTTTTGCGAGAAGAACGGCTATGGCAAAACCACCATGGCTTCCTTTCTTCGCGCGATGTTTTACGGTTTGCCGACCTATACGGCGAAGACGAAAGCCTTTGACGACAGACAGCATTTTTACCCGTTCGAGGGCGGAAAGTTCGGCGGGAATTTGACCTTTGAAATGCAGGGTAGGACCTATAAGATTGAACGGTTTTTCGATAAAAAGAGTGCGAAAGGGGACGAATGTAAAGTCTATCAAGACGGCATGCCGTACACTGGTTTTGGCGAGGATATCGGCAAAGAGGTGTTTGGTTTGGATGAAGAATCCTTCAAAAAGACGGTGTTTATCACCGCGGATGAAATTGAGGTGGAATCTACCTACGCTATCAATGAAAAATTAAACCGCGACGTGGTAGACGGCGACGACAGTAATTACGAGTCGGCTTTGGAATCCTTGGAAAAGGCGAAAAAGAGCCTGAAAGCGGGGCGCGGAAATAACGATTTAATCAGTATCAAAAAGGCGGAAATTATCGACTTAACCGCTCGCATTAAAAATTTACAGGATATGAGCGAGGGGTTGACGGACGAATATCTCGAATACGAGCGTTTGACGAAAGAAATTGCGGTATTGGAAACCGATCTCAAACGCGCGGGCGAGCATAATTTGGTTTTACAAAAATGGGAAACGTTGGACGGCTTGGCGGTGCAAGCGCAACAAAAATGCGATGCCTTGCAAGGATATCGCGAGAAATACCCGCAGGGTGTGCCGACGGATGACGAGCGAAAAACTTTGCGCGTATGCATGGAAGAGACTGCTCGCTTGGCGGGTGCTTTGCAAACGGCGGCATTTGGGGAAGATAAGGAAGAAAGATTGACCGCGCTGACCCAAAAGTTTACCCGCGGTGTGCCTACCCCCGAAGAGATTGCGGAAAAACAGCAGGGTTTGACACGGCTTGCGACGTTGATCGCAGAAAGGGACGCTTGGGAAAATAGACAGTTGACCGAACGAGAAAAAGATCTTGACCAACGTTTTGCAAACGGTGTGCCGAGCGAGGAAGCGTTGCGTGAAAAGCGCGCGGATGCGGAAGCGTACAAGCGCAAGGATGCGGAGCTGAAAGCTCTGCACGACGCGTTGGTGCATTCCACCCCCACGCAGAAAAAACCGAGCGGGGGAAAATGGATTTGTTTTGCGATTGCCGCATTGTTGGTGCTTATCGGGGGTGTGTTGACGGGTTTGCAGTATTGGTTGGTCGGTGCGCCCTTGCTTGCGGTAGGTATGGCGTTTGGGGTGATTGGATTTACCTTGCAAAGCAAAGCGAATACGGACGGCGGTATCGCGGTGAAAATTGCGGAAACACAGGCGCAGTTGAAGACTTTGGAAGAAAAATTGCGTGCCTTCACAGTGCCTTATCGGTATTACAGTGAGGCGGGCGCGGTGTATGATTTTACTGCGTTGGAAGAAGGGGCGCGCGCTTATCGGGCACAAGTCCACACAAGGGAAGAGGGCGAACAACGATACTTGACCGCGATGAAAGAAGCGGAAGAAATTCAAACGCAAACCCAAGCGTATCTTGCGGATTACGGCGAAGAGGGGGATTTGCGCGAGGGGTTAAACCAATTGCTTTCCTCTGTGTCTGCGTACAAGTCTTTGCTTGCAGACAAGGCGTCTGCAGACAAGAAAACAGAGGATGTGCGTGTGAAAATTTTACAGTGTAAAACCTCGGTTGAAAGTATTGTACAAAAGTACGCTTTGCATGCATACGAGGGTACCATGGTTGCGTTGAACGCTTTGGAAGTGGATTGTAAACACATACAGGAATTGGCTGTGGAAACGGCAGATTTAGAGGAAAATTTGACCACTTATAAAGCAAAAAACGGTTTGACGGAGCGCCCGCTTGTGTTGGAGGAAAACACGGACGATATGCACGCGCGCTTGTCCGTTTTACGGAAACAGCTGTTGGCTTGCAACAATAAAATTGCGGAAATCGAACGCATGGTGGAACAGCTCCCCGATGCGGAAAACGATTTGGAAGAAGCGGAAGAAACGTTGAAAGGTTACAAAGCGCGTTATGACTTGTTGACGGATACCATCGAGGCTTTAAAGGGTGCGGAAAAGGCGTTGAAGGATCGGTATATTGCGCCCATTAAGGATCGTTTTTCCTACTATGCCGAGGCGTTGGAACGGGTTTTGGACGAGAAAATCAGCATGGACAGCGATTATCGTGTGAAGTTTGAACGCGGCGGGGAAGAACGCAGCGATAAACACCTCAGTGCGGGCGAGCGCAGTTTATGCGCCTTGTGTTTGCGCTTGGCGTTGATTGACAATATGTACGAATCAGAACAGCCGTTTATCATCATGGACGATCCCTTCGTGCACTTGGACGAACTGCACTTGCACAGGGTGGCGGACTTGATGAAAACTTTGTCAAGCGGACGGCAGATTGTGTATTTCTGCTGTCACGAAAGCCGCAGTATGGTGAAGTAATAAAATATAAAGGCTCTGTGACATAGCCAATAAAAATATTCCTAGTTGTAGGTAGGCACGTTTGTGTTTCACGTGTAACTGTACACGATTTTACGTGCGAATGCATATATTGTAAGAGGTATAACTTTAGAAAATAATCCGTATATGGAGAGAAGAATATGGACATGGTATTATTGACGGCGCTTGGCGTAGGCGGAGCGACGGTGATTGGTGCGGTGATAGGTTTTTTATTTAAAAACATATCGCATAAATTTTCGGATATTGTATTGTCGTTTGCTGCGGGGGTAATGCTTGCGGCGGCGATTGTGGGGTTGATTTTACCGTCGATGGAATACGGCGGAAAGTGGGGTTTGCTTATCACGGTGATAGGTATATTTGCGGGTGCGGTATGTTTGAATTTTGTTGATAAACTTGTCCCGCACTTGCATGGCTTAATGGGTGAAAAGGAAGAAAACCATCCAAATGCAAACCTTGACAAAGTGTTGTTATTTTTATTGGCGATTGCGATACACAACCTGCCCGAAGGGATAGCCGCGGGGGTAGGGTTCGGTTCGGGAAATACCGCGCAAGCGTTGATTATTGCGGGGGGAATTGCTTTACAGAATATACCTGAGGGCATGGTTATCATTGCGCCGATGCTGGCGGCGGGGATATCGAAAAAGAAGACGTTTATTGCCGCGATGATGACGGGGGTGGTAGAAGTTGTCGGTACGTTGATTGGGTATTTGGCGGTGAGTTTCTCCACGGCGATATTGCCGTTTGCGTTGGCATTTGCAGGCGGAACGATGTTGTACGTTATCAGTGATGAAATGATACCTGAAACGCATGCGCATGGCAGTGAACGCGGTGCGACGTATGCGTTATTGGTGGGGTTCTGTTTTATGTTGGCGATGGACGTGCTTTTAGGATGAGCAACCTGACGTTGCATGCAATCATGTCATACCGAGCGAAGCAATTTATTGCGGAGTCGAGCGTATCTCATTGGAGATACAATCCACTTGTTTCACTCGGTCGGAATGACAATTGGCGGTAGAAATTAATAATTTGCGGGCGGTCAATGACCGCCCGCCTTTTGTTATACGTGCAATAATTTAGGCTCCCTTTTCACAAAGGGAGCTGTCAACGAAGTTGACTGAGGGATTGGTGGGGTAGAGTGATTTTTACCCCTTCCCCCGCTAACGCGGTCCCCCTCCCCCTACAATAGGGGGAGGCTAAGACTCGCCCGCCTTTTTACTACTCATCCGCCCTTTGGCTCGCCAAGGCTTCACACGCAGGACACCTTCTCTCGCAAGAGAAGGCAAGGGATATGGAATTCCCCTATAGGGGGATAGGGGGAGCCTTCTCCAGTGGGAGAAGGGGGACCGCGATAGCGGTGGATGAGGTGTTTCTACAACTGCGACCGCCCCCTAAATCCTTTTAATTTTTACGTTCCCGCACAGCACGTCCGAATACGAATACGCCGTCTTCCCTAAAAATCCCTCGTCGTCGGGCTTTACGGTGAATAGCGCAGGATACACTCCTGACAGCACGCCTGAAAAGCTGACGGATTTGTTTCTGCCTAAATTCACCCGCACCGCAACCCGTTGCGCCGAGCAATCCTTTACCATTTGTTTGACGTCTTTGATGTTTTTTGTTGGCTTTATCATATATTCAGTATACCCCCGCGCGCTTCCTTTTATCCCTCAAAAGGTAAAATTTTCCTGTAAAAATGCGTGGGTGCGTTCTAAATTCCGCCCCGCTCGCATACACCTAAATAAGCGAAAATAAAACAGCGAGGAAAGAAAAATATGATTAAGCCACAGTTTGAAAATTATCGTTACGTGGGGGAAATTTGCCGTTTAAACAGCCAATCGATTGTCGAATGCCGATTGCCTGGCAGTGAAATCAGCGGGATTTTGGCGGTGCATGCCAAGGCAATCCCTGCCGACAGCGTTTGCGCGGACGGTGAAGTGCAATACGGCGGGAAACTTTTGCTTTGCATCGTGTACGAGGACGGTGATAAAAAAGTCTGCCGAGCGGAGCGCGGAGCGGAATTTTACCACAAAGCCGAGGGTGCAGAAGTCACCCCCGCATGTTTTGCGAAATCGGCTTTTTCTTGTGCGAACGTGACCTGGCGCAGGGAAGGTTCGGGGCTCTACGTGTCCGTGGTGGTGGATGCGGATACCCGTGTATACGGCAGTAAACAAATCGACTACCTCGCAGGCGGGGATGGGTTGGTTGTGAAAAAGGACGTGTCGCGCATCTACAAAACCGTGTGCGTGAGCGGTGAAACCGAGGGGGAGGATGAATTTGACACCGACCACATCGGTGATATTTTATTGCACAGTGAAAAGGCGGTGGTCAACCGCGTCAGCGCAAGCGGTGGGCAAATCGACGTCGAGGGGGAAATTGCGCTCCACATCTGCGTACTCAAAAGCGACGATGAGGTGTGTTCGTACGAGCGGTTGATTCCTTACAAAATGTCCCTGTCCAGCGAAGAAGCCTTCGGGCATGTGACCGCAGGGGCGCACGTGGACGTGAAGTCGGCGCACTTGTCAGCGGGTACGGATGAGGAGAAAGGGGCGAGCCATATCCTGCTTTCGTACACTTTATCCGCGGAGTGTTTCTTGACGGTTGCGGATGAAATTTCCGTGGTTGAAGACGCTTTTTCAACGGAAGCGGAAACCGAGTTGAAAATTAAAAAGGACGGGGGCAGGTATTTGACGAACCTTTCTAAAATGACCGAACGTGTGGGCGGGGAAGGGGTGATTTCACCTGTGGCAGAGGGGGATTTCACCTTGCAAGCCGCTGTGTTGCCGCGCGCGGAAATCTCTTGCAGGAAAACCGAACGCGGGTTCGAGGCGGAGGGCGCGGTTTTGGCGGAAGTATTGTTGCGCGGTACGGACGGCGGACATCGGTCGGCAACCTTGACTTTACCGTTTATCTTTCCCATTGATGCCGAGGGGGATTATGCGGAAGCGGATTGCGCGGTATGCGGGTTAAACGTGCGCCGCAAAAAGAGCGGTGAAGTGGAAGCCGAGGCAACATTGCGCCTTTCGGTGCGGTCGTTTACGCAGCGTTCGTGGGGGTATATTTCCGAGGTGAACGAGGGGGAACCGTACGGGGACGCGGATTGCGGTTTTTCGGTGTTTATGACGGATGCGGGGGAAGAACTGTGGCAGGTTTCCAAGCGTTTGGCTTGCCCGCCTGAGGATTTGAAAAAGTGCAATCCGAACTTGGAATTTCCCTTAAAAGACCGTCAGCGTATCTTTGTTTACCGACAAATCAAGTAAAAATGCGGTAATTTTCATAAAAAAATACCGAGAAAGCATTGTATTTTTAGAAAAAATATGGTAAAATAGAACAGAACAATCGATGCGGCGGGGGTTCCTCGCCGCAATTTTCAAGCGAGGGGGACGGGTATGAATACGGTCAAAATCAAATCGTACGCCAAGGTCAACCTTACCTTGGAAATCACGGGCGTGGAAAACGGATTTCACATGTTGGATTCGTTGGTTGCCAGCATTGATCTGTACGATCTCATCGTTGTAAAGAAGCGCAAGGACAACCTTTCTTCCATCACGATGCACGGTATGGGCAGTGAGGAAATTCCACCCGAGAAAAACAATGCTTTGAGGGCAGCGGAAACTTTTTCCGAGGTATTCCAAACACACGGTGCAGATATCACCGTATATAAAAATATCCCCATCGGCGGTGGTTTGGGCGGTTCATCGGCGGACGTGGTCGGGGTATTGAACGGCATGGCGCGTTTGTACGGTATCACTGACCGTGGGGCGTTGAAGGAGCTTGCCGATCGTTTGGGCAGTGATACGGGGTATATGCTGACGGGCGGTTTTGCGCGGATGCAAGGCAGGGGAGATTTGGTGACTCCGCTTGCAATAAAGGAAAGGTTACACCTTTTGCTGATTTGTCCCGAAAGCGGGGTATCGGCGGGGGCGTGTTATACCAAGTACGATCAGCTTCCGCAAACCTTACAATGGAAGGAAAGTGCGACCCAAGGCTGTATCGATGCATTATGTAAAGGCGAGGTAAACGAGGGGGGCAGGTATTTGATGAACGACTTGTACGTGCCTGCGTTACACTTGAATGCCGACGTGGAAAAGGCGTACGACGAAGCAAAATCATTTTCACCGCTTGGCGTAACGATGTCGGGTTCGGGCAGTACGGTTTTGGCGATGTTTGAAACCAAGGAACTGTGCGATTGGGCAAAGAGCCGTTATAAAGGGAAATTTCGTACCTATGCGGTACAGACCGTAGTTCCCGACTACACAAAAACGAAAAAGGCGTTCGGGTGGAATAATCCGTTTGTATTGACGGACTTGGACGTGGAATAATATGGAAAATCACAGGGAGATAAGACCATGGAAGAAAGAATTATCGATGATGAATATGGCAGAGGGGTGCGTTTGAGAAAGACGAAAGACGGGTTTGTGGACGTCACGGACGAGTTGACGGACGGCGAACTCCCCGAAGGCGAAGAAGCAGGGGAAGAAATTGCGTTTGAATTTCCGACCCTGGAAAATTTTGACCAAGACGATGAAGACTTGGTAGATCTTTCGCCTGAGGAAGCCGAACGCGTACGCAAGGAGAAAGCCGAGGCGATTGTCCGCCGCCAAGCGGATTATCAGCGTATCTGCGCGCAGGGTGAAAAATTGTTGGAAAGCGGCAGTTATCATGCGGCGGAATTGGAATATGAAAAGGCGTTGCAATTGGATGAGACGGCAACGGAAGCATCCGTGGGGTATTGGCGCGCGAAGACCGCGGATTTCACCAAACCTGACGTCTTGGCAAGCGAATACGTGGACGCTGGGATTGAGAGTTTAGAATACGACCTTGGCTACGAAGCGACGGACATCATCAAACAAAAATACCGTTCCGCGTTTGAAAAACGTATCCAAGAATTGACGGAAGAAGAAAAGCCTTTGGCGAAAAAGGTGGAAGAAAAGCAGGAAGCCCGCCGTGAAATTTTATCCACAAGAAAATTGCGTTGGGGGATTGCATTTATCCTTTGCACCATTCCCACAGTGGCGGTAATCATTGCCGCAATTGTGGTAGGGTTGTCCAATTTCGGTGCGCCCGATACTCGTTATTTGGTGCCCACCATCGTGTTGGCAGGCGTATCCATTGTGCTGTTTATTGCGTTTATGATTGTCACAAACAAGTACATCAACGCAGGGCGTATGTATCGTAAAAACGAGCGTTTGTCCTCAACTGAAGACGGTTTGCGTTTGTTGGAAATCAGGGATTATAAGGAGTTATACGAAGCCTTATTGACCGCGCCCGTAGAAAAAACAGACGAGGAAACGGAAGAAGAATAATCGAAAAATGAAGCGAAGTTGGGAAAAAATATCTCAATTTCGCTTATTTTTTTTCGCGCGCACGCATATAGGGGTGATAATTTCTTGCTTTTGCAAGAAAGGCGTGGTATAATAGGAACGCTATGAAAAAGATTTTGACCTACTTCAAACCATATAAACGGCAAGCCTTCTTAGGCCCGTTGTTCAAATTGCTGGAAGCCACCTTCGAACTTCTGGTTCCTTTTGTCGTGGCGGCAATCGTGGACAAGGGGTTTGGCGAGTTGGCGGACGGTCGATATCCTAACGCAGACAAAAGCTACGTCGTTTGGATGTGCCTTTTGTTGGCGGGGTTTGGTGTGGTCGGTTTGGCGTTTTCCGTGACGGCGCAGTATTTTTCCGCGCGTGCGGCAACGGGCGTATCCGCGCGGGTGCGCAGTGATTTATTCAAAAAATTGCAATCCTTCAGCTACAAAGACGTTGACCAAATGGGTCAAGCGACCATGCTCACCCGCATGACCAGCGACGTGGATAAAATGCAAATGGGTATCAATCTATTTTTGCGCTTGTTGCTCCGTTCGCCTTTCATCGTATTTGGGGCGTTGGTTTGCGCGTGTATCATTGACCCGAACTCCTTCGGGATATTCGGCGGGGCAATTCTCGTGCTTGCCATCGTGGTATATGCCGTCATGTTTATCTGTATGCCTTTGTATAAAAAAGCTCAAGCCAAGCTTGATAAGGTATTGCTTTCTACCCGAGAAAATTTAACGGGCGCAAGAGTGCTTCGCGCGTTCTGCCGAGAAGAGGACGAACGCAACTTATTTGCAACCCGCAACGAGGATTTAACCAAGGAAAAGAAATTTGTCGGCGGTATTGCCGCCATCACCAATCCTTTGACCTACGTGCTGGTGAATATCGCGACGATGATCCTCTTATGGACGGGCGCAATCCGCGTGGAAAGCGGCGCGCTTACGCAAGGTAAAGTCATTGCCCTGTACAATCTCATGGGGCAAATTTTAATCGAGCTTATCAAACTTGCCAATCTCATTGTAACGGTTACGAAGGCGGCGGCGAGCGCGGAACGTATCGAAGCGGTGTTGAAGATGCAACCCTCTTTACAAATCGTTGCGGATGAAAGGGTGGAAAACGCAGGCGCGTTTATTCGTTTTGACAACGTATGCGCGCGGTATACGGAAGGTGGCGAGGACGCTTTGTCCGAGATAAACTTTACCGTCAACCGTGGGGAAACTGTCGGGGTTATCGGCGGTACGGGGTCGGGCAAAACCACCCTCGTCAACCTCATTCCTCATTTCTATGACGTGCGGTCGGGGCAAGTGACCATCGACGGAAAAGACGTGCGCAGTCAAAGTTTGCAAACTTTCTTACGCGAACGTATCGGTGTGATTCCGCAAAAGGCGAAACTGTTCAAAGGCACCGTTCGCGACAACCTGCTGTGGGGCAGAGCGGATGCGAGCGATGAAGAATTGATGGCGGCGTTGCGGATTGCGCAGGCGGAAGATTTTATCTTGGAAAAAGGCGGTTTGGACGCCCCCGTCGAACAGGGCGGGAAAAACTTTTCAGGCGGTCAGAAACAGCGTTTGACGGTTGCCCGCGCATTGGTGCGCAACCCTGATATTTTGATTTTGGACGATTCCTCGTCCGCGCTTGACTATGCGACGGATGCGGCGCTCCGCAAAGAAATCCGCGGTTTGCAAACGACGGTGTTCGTGGTATCTCAGCGCGCTTCGTCGGTACGCGATGCGGACAAAATCATCGTGTTAGACGATGGGAAAGCGGTCGGTATCGGCACGCACGCGCAGTTGATGGAAAATTGTGAAGTCTACCGCGAAATCTATTTCTCGCAATATGAAGCAGACACGGAGGTGAGCGCATGAAACCTACCGTGATAAAAAAGGAAAGTACATTAAAACGCATTCTGCGCTACGTAGGCAGATATCCCTTGTCCTTGTGCGGGTCGATTGTATTTGCGATGATTACGGTGGCTGCGACTTTGGTTGTACCCGTCTTCTTCGGGGATGCCATTGACTGTATCGTGGAAAGCGGGATTTTGTGGAGCGAACTGAAAGACATCTTTGTAAAAATCCTCATCGCCATCGGGGCGGCGGCGATTGCGCAATGGCTGATGAGTCTTTGCAACAACCGCATTTCCTGCAACGTAGTCCGTGATATCCGTAAGGATGCCTTTGATAAGTTGGGCAGTTTGCCCTTGCAATATATTGATACCCATTCCCACGGGGATACGGTCAGCCGTATCGTGGCGGACGCCGACCAATTTTCAGACGGCTTGTTGATGGGCTTTACGCAATTTTTCACGGGCGTATTGACCATTTTGGGTACGATTGTCTTTATGTTGATTACCAATTACAAAATCGGCTTGGTGGTCGTATTCGTGACCCCCGCATCCTTGTTCGTTGCGCGGTTTGTGGCGAACCATACCCACAAGTATTTCAAAGAACAAACCAAATGCAGAGGGGAACAAACGGCGTTTGCAGAAGAAGCCATCGGTGGCTTGAAGACGGTGCAAGCCTTTGCGCAGGAAGATGAAAACGCGCAACGCTTTGATGAAATCAACAATCGTTTGGAAAAAGCGACGATGAACGCCACGTTCTATTCTTCCCTTGTCAATCCTTCTACTCGCTTTATCAACAACCTTGTTTACGCTTTGGTGGCGTTGCTTGGCGCGTTTGACGTTATTGGCGGTGTGTTTACGGTCGGGGGGCTGACGAAGTTCCTTTCCTACGCCAACCAATACACCAAACCCTTCAATGAAATTTCGGGGGTGGTGACCGAGTTAAAGGGCGCGTTCGTTTGCGCGGCGCGGATTTTTGAGCTCATTGACGAAACGGAAGAAGTTTCAGACGAGGGGTGTGAGGAACTTGTCGATACAGACGGTAGCGTGCGTTTGGACGACGTAAGTTTCTCCTACGTGGAAACGAAAAAATTGATAGAGAATCTGTCCTTGACGGTGCATTCGGGACAACGCATTGCCATCGTTGGGAAAACGGGTTCGGGCAAAACCACGCTTATCAACCTATTGATGCGGTTTTACGACGTCAACGGCGGGGCGGTGTTGGTGGAAGGGCGCGATTTGCGCAATTTGACCAGGAAATCCCTGCGTTCGCATTACGGTATGGTATTGCAGGAAACGTGGTTAAAGCACGGCACAGTCCGTGAAAATTTGAAGATGGGAAAGCCTGATGCGACGGATGAAGAAATGATTGCCGCGGCGAAAGCGGCGCACGCACACAGCTTCATCAAGCGCATGGAAAAGGGTTACGACACGGTATTGGGCGAAAACGGCGCATTGTCCGAAGGGCAGAAACAGCTCTTGTGTATCGCGCGTATTATGTTGACCAAACCGCCCATGCTGATTTTAGACGAAGCAACTTCGTCCATTGATACCCGCACCGAACTGAAAATCAGCGATGCGTTCGGGAAATTGATGGAAGGCAGAACTTCGTTTGTGGTGGCGCACCGTTTGTCGACCATTGTACACTCCGATTGTATTTTGGTCATGAGTAACGGTCACGTGGTAGAACAAGGCACGCACGCGCAATTGCTTGGCTTAAACGGTGTGTATGCGGAATTGTACAGAGGCTTAGATTGATATGCAAAAGACAAATGAACGCAAAGAATTGAAAAAAACAAGCGTTTACCGTATTTTCATCGAGTTGGTTGCGGTGGGCTGTATCACGGGCATCGCAGTCGGTGTGATTGTTACGCTGTTTAATATCCTTGTGCACGAAGGCGAGCATATCTCGCGTGATGTGTACGCATACGTACGCGCAAATCCCGCGCTGTTACCCATACTGTTGTTGGGCTTGATTGCGGGTGCGTTTGTGATTGGCGTGCTGGTAAATATCTCGTCCGTTATCCGCGGTTGCGGGGTGCCGCAGGCGGAAGGCGCAACCCGCGGAATGATACGCTTTACGTGGTGGAGAGATATGATTGCCATGTTCACCGCCAGTTTGCTTAGTATTTTCATGGGTTTATCCATTGGAGCGGAAGGTCCCAGCGTATTGATTGGCGCGACGGCGGGCGATGGAGTGGCAAGTACCTTACGCCGTAACCAAATGATTCGCAAATACCAAATCACGGGCGGTGCATGCACGGGGCTTGCGGTGGCGTCTAACGCGCCTTTGACAGGCATAGCATTCGCCTTTGAAGAAGCGCACAAGCGTTTCACCCCCGAAGTGTTTATCTGTTCCTTTTCATCCGTTATCTTTGGGATGCTGACCCGCGGGGTCATTTACAATATGATGGATATGGAAATCGTCAGCTCCTTCCACTCGTACGTGTTCCATGATATCCCGATGGATTATTACGGCTACGTAATTTTGGCCGGGATCATTTGCGGGTTTTTAGGGTTTGGATTTATGAAGCTTTGCTTTTTCATGCGTAAATTGTTCAAATCCATGCACGTAAAAAACGAATGGTGGACGCATACTTCCCGCATACTGACCGCGGTGTTAATCGGCGGGTTTGTTTCGCTGATTGGTGAGTTGGTTATGGGCGGCGGACATGAATTGATTGAATCCCTCGGCACGCACGGCGGTCTTAGCGAATATATCAGAAACAGTATGTTCGGTATACCTTTGCTGTGGGCGTTGTTGATTGTGGTCATCTTAAAGATTTTCGTAACGTCAGTCAACGTGGGGTCGGGGATTCCTTGCGGTATCTTTATCCCCATCATCGCCATCGGCGCGTGCGTCGGTGCGATGCTGAACAATATATGGTTGGCGGTGAATCCTGAAATTGCGCCTTATTGCGATTTGCTTGTCATGATTTGCATGTCGGCGTTTTTCACCACGGTGGTGCGTGCGCCGATTACGTCCATCGTCATGATTTGTGAATTCACCGGCAGTTTCGCCGCTTTGTTGCCCGTGATTATCGCGGTTGCCCTTGGTTATATCATTGGTGAAATGTTGCGTACGGACGGGATTTACGAGTTGTTGTTGGAAGCATACGAAGAGGAAACGGGTATCCCCGAACGTTCGGAAAAGCTTGTATTCACTTTGCACGTATCCCCCAATTCGATTGCGGTCAAACGCGAAGTGCGCGACGTGCTGTGGCCTGGTAATGCGCGCGTGAAAGAAATTTTGCGCGGAGAGGAACATATCATGCCTGAAGGCGGTACGGTATTGCATGCGGATGATATCTTGACGGTGGTTGTGAAAACGGACGAACCTGAAAAGATTAAGGAAGAATTGATGAATATCGTTCAGTAAAACTCATACTTAGCATATCCCCCTCATATACTGAAATATAGGGGGCAGGTATGCGATTATACGATGAAATTTTCAAAAATGCAGACGGATTTTCCTTTTCGAGATGCACTGTGGTCCCAGGCGGCGGCGGGTATTTCGAGGGAGTCAAATCGGTGGGGGATTTCTCCCCCGAAAAGGTAGTGGTTTGCTTTCCGCACGGCAACGTAGCGGTGGAAGGAAAGGGGCTTTCTATCAAGAAATATTACGACGGTGACTTGCAGTTGTCGGGTCAAATTTCCCGCTTGTACGTGGAAGATTTGCAAACGGGCGGTGAGGAGATATGAGCTTTTACCGCAAACGGATATTGTTGGAAGGCGTGATGCCTGAACGCGCGTTGTTGAAATTGCGCCGCGCGCAAATCCCGCTTTACCGTATAGAGAAGCCGAAACCGAATCAAATTCTTTTCCAAGTACGGAAACAAGACGCGGAAAAAATCTTTGCGATTTACTCCAAGGCAGGTGCGGAAAATTATCGGGCGTACCAAGTCAAGGACTTGGGTGCGATTGGTCTTGGCAAATGGATTGAAACGGCGCAACGGCGGGTGGGGTTACTGCTTGGCGGATTACTCGGTTTGTCGATGATTTTGGCAAGCCAGCCGTTGGTGTTGGCGGTGGAATTTGTCGGCACAAGCGTGTACGCGCGGGAAACTTACCAAGCCTTGGACGAGGCGGGGGTAAAATTGTTTGCACCGTACAAGCCAGGACAAGAGGACAGTGTTTGCGCAAAATTGCTTGCGATAGAGGACGTCGAGTTCTGTTCAGTAAAAAAAGTCGGACACCGTATCGTGGTAGAAACACGGCTGTCGCCCTTTTCCAAAAAAGAAACGCAAGCGGGTGTTATGCGCGCGAGATGCGCGGGTGAAATTGTATCTATGGCGGTATTACGCGGAACGCCGCTCGTAAAAATCGGGGATACCGTACGCGAGGGGGATATCCTTGCGGGGGATTGGTTTTCTACCGAAAGCGGGGGGCAGGTACGCGTTGAAATTATCGCGCGCGTATGCATAGCGTGTACGTACGAGATAGACGTCGAGGCGGAGGATGAGGAAACAGCCTTTGCAAAAGCGTATCTTTCGCAGGGCTTCACCGACCAAGATACCATTCAACAATACAGCGTGGAAAGAGTTGGTGACTTGTACAGAGTGCAAATTTCATTTCACGCGATAGAAATATTTAACCTTTGAAATTTCGATTACTTAACATATAAAGGAACACAATGGCAGAAACAATTAAGAAAACAATTGAATTAAAATCCTTGGACGAGCTGTCGGGGATTTTGGGTACGTATGACGAGAACTTGACCAACCTCGCAAGGGAGCTCAATTTACTCGCTTACGTGGACGGAATGAAACTCCGTTTGGAAGGCAACGCGGAAGACGTGCGTTTGGGGGAAGCGGTGGTGCAAGCCCTTGCGCAGACGGTACGCGGCGGCGAACGTATCGACGGGGCGAAAATTGCGTACTGTATCGAACTTGCCCGCGAGGGTAAAGTGGAAGATATCGCGCTGTTGGAAAGCGGCGTGGTGGCGATTACGGCGCGCGGGAAGCAAATCAAATGTAAAACGGTCGGGCAGAAAGCATACGTGGAGGCAATCAAGAAAAACACGGTGGTGTTTGGCGTAGGGCCTGCGGGTACGGGGAAAACCTACCTCGCGGTTTGCATGGCGGTGTCCGCGTTTAAGAGTAAACAGGTGGAGAAAATCATTCTCACCCGCCCTGCGGTAGAAGCGGGAGAAAAGCTTGGCTTCCTGCCAGGGGATTTGCATGAAAAGGTAGACCCGTATCTCCGTCCGCTGTATGACGCCTTGCAGGAATTGTTGGGGTTGGAAACCTATGCAAAATTGATGGAACGCGGTGCGATTGAGGTGGCGCCTTTGGCTTATATGCGCGGCAGAACGCTGTCGAACGCGTACATTATTTTGGACGAAGCCCAAAATACGACCAAGGAACAAATGAAGATGTTTTTGACCCGTATGGGCGAGGGCAGTAAAATGGTGGTGACGGGTGACGTCACGCAGATTGACCTTGACGGTAAAGCCAGCGGGTTGGTGCATGCGACCTCGATTTTGGACGGTGTAGAGGGTGTGTCGGTATGTAAACTGACGGCAAAGGACGTTGTGAGACATCCTATGGTGATGCGGATTATCCGCGCGTACGAGCAGGATGCTGAAAAGGCGGAAGCGAAGAAAAACGCGCAGAAAGCAGATAAAGAGAAAACGCGCGAAAACAGCGCGAAAGGAGAGTAACGAAAGATGGCAATACTGCGATTTAAAGATTGGTCGAGAAAGCAGACCGTTACAAGTATTTTGCTGTTCTTTTTGCATTTCGTCATACTGATTGGTATCATGGCGGGATTGCTGTTAGGGCAAGACGTGAAAAACTTGCACACACAAATGGAACAATACGGTGCAACCTATCTGTATGCGTTGTTCTGCGTATTGTTGCTGATTGTGATTATGTATCTGTATTTCCTGTTTGAAGACAGACGGATGCTGTCCACGGGTAAAAACATCGCGCTTATGTTTGTAATCTTGGACATTTCCTTTATTTTGTCTTGGTTTGTTGGGGAAAAAATTGATATCTTCGCCCGTCCCGTGGCGTTGGTTGCCTTGATGATTTGCGTGTTGGTGGGACGCCGTACGGCGGTGTTTATGAATATCATCAGCGCATTGTTGATATTTGTTGCGGATACCTTCGCGGGCGGTTTTTCTGCAGAGAGTGCGTATTATTCTTCCTTGTTAATTTCCTTCTCTGCAGGCATGCTTGCAATCTTCTTCTGTGAACAAGCCAAAACCCGTTTCCGCGTGGTATTGGTTGGCATTGCAATCGTTATCCCCATTGAAATCATCATTTTCTTATTGGAAGTTTCCACCTTCATCAACAATGCGGAAGGGGGCTTGAAAGCTCTGCAACGTATCTTGGAACACATGGGTTACGGTTTGTTTGGCGGTGTAACTTCCACCGTGATATTCTTGGCAATCCTGCCCATCTTCGAGGTAATATTCAATTGCTTGACGGTGTATAGACTGCGCGAATTGACCAGTTCCGACGCGAAAATTTTACAAAAATTAAAAGCGGAAGCGCCTGGCACGTACAACCATTGCATGACGGTGGCGCAGCTTGCGGAAGCGTGCGCGGCGGCGATTGGCGAAAACGTGGATTATGCCCGCGCGGCGGCTTTGTATCATGACGTTGGGAAATTGCATTATCCCGAACACTTCACGGAAAACCAAGGCGAGTATAATTTGCACGATGAATTGACCCCCGAGCTTTCCGCGGATATCATTCGTTCGCACGCTCACGATGGGTACAGTTTGATTAAGGCGAACCACTTGCCCGATTTCTTGGCGGACGTCGCTTTACAGCACCACGGCACGATGCCTATCCGTTACTTCTACGCAAAGGCGATGAAAATGACGGATGGGGAACTGAATATCGAAGATTTCTCGTATATGGGGCCCAAACCCCAAACCAAGCTTGCGGCGATTATCATGATTGCGGACGCTTCAGAGGCGGCGGTTCGCGCTGTGAATGCGCGTAAACCTGAGGAAATCGAACGCGCCATTCGTAACATTCTTGAAGAGCGTATGGATTTGGAACAGTTCTCCGAATGTGATATTACGATGGTGGATTTGACCAAAATCCGTATGGCGTTGGTGGCTTCGCTGTCGGGTGTATATCACCACCGCGTGAAATACCCTTCCATCAAGTACAAGCGTACGGAACAGGGTACGAAAGGAGAAAACGTATGACGGAGTTTGTCATTGTATGCGATGGGGAAGAATTACCCGAAGAAAGCGTGCGTGCGTTGGAAAACGCAATGCAGGGTTTTGTGGAAACGGATATTCCGCTTTGTGTGGAAGTTGCCTTTGTGGACGGTGCGGAAATCCAACGCTTAAACCGTGAAATGCGCAATATTGACAAAGTAACGGACGTGCTTAGTTTTCCTACCTTAGACGGTATCAAAGGACAAGCCCTTTATGGTGACGATTATCCGTATGAAATCGACGAAGAAGGCAACCTTGTGATTGGTTCGATTGCCATTTGTTGCGACCGCGCGAAGGAACAAGCGGAAGAATACGGGCACTCGTACAAGCGGGAATTGCACTATTTGTTGGTACATGGGATTATGCACTGTCTTGGTTATGATCATATGACCGAGGAAGAAAAGGCGGAGATGCGGAAAAAGGAAGAATATATCCTTTCTAAGTTAGGAATCACAAGAGAGTAAAAGGAGTGTTGAAAAAACAATGAGAAGCGGATATATAGCGGTAATTGGCAGAGCAAACGCGGGTAAAAGCACGCTGATAAACGTCATGGTCGGGGAGAAAGTGTCGATCGTTTCACCCAAACCTCAAACGACGCGCGATCGAATTTTGGGGGTATTGACGGAAGACGATTATCAAATCGTGTTTGTGGATACGCCTGGTATTTACAAGGCGCGTAATGCATTGACGGATATGATGATGCGTACCACGGATATGAGTGCGAAGTCGGTGGATTATATTCTGTTCGTGTTGGACGGACACGAAGGGGTAAAGGACGAGGACTTTGAACTGATTAAAAAGTACAAGGCGCTCAATATACCCATGGCGGTTGCTTACACCAAAATCGATATCATGCCCAAGGAAAACATTCCTTTGGATATGGCGAAATTTGCGGACGCGGATATGGATTTGGACGTTTTCCCTGTTTCGGCGCGTAAGGGGAAAAACGTACGTCAATTGAAAGAATTCCTCGTCAAGCAGATGCCTGAAGGGGACAAAGTATTCCACGAGGATATCGTGTCGGATAAGAGTGAGAAGTTCATGATTTCCGAAATCATGCGTGAGAAGATTTTGTTGAAGTTTGACAAGGAAATTCCGCATGGTATCGCCATTGTTATCAACAATTTCGAATTGCAGGAAAACGGGGTATACGACGTGAATTTGGACATTGTATGCGAACGTGCAAACCACAAAGCGATTTTGATTGGGAAGCAAGGAAAAGCCATCAAAGAGGTATCTTCATTTGCACGTCAAGACATGGAAAAATTCCTCGGTGCGAAAGTTTTCTTGACTACCTACGTCAAGGTGAAAGAGGATTGGCGGGATAAGATGAATCTTCTTAAGGAATACGGCTACGAGGATTATAAAGAGTAAAACCAGCCTGACGCTGGGCGCAGTAAGGTGTCTTATCGCACATTTGAAAGGTTGCTTCGCGCATTCACTGTGATATGCGAAGAAAAATAAAGAAAGAGAGAAAACACTCTATACATGGTCCAGCGGAACGCTGGCCAAGCTGAGCTTGGAGGCAGTAAGGTGTCTTATCGCACGCTTTAAATATTGCTTCGTGCTTTCATTTGGTGAATTGATGGCATAGCCATCGTGAATTGCGATATCTATCGCGTGAAATGAAAACTATGTTTTCGTGAATTGCAAACCACAGGTTTGCGTTTTGGTAATTATTCAATAACGCGTTGCAAAGCAACGCAATTCACGCCGTCAGGCAATTCACGGCATAGCCAATTCACGCCATAGGGGCAATTCACTCGCATAAACCCTGCGCTCTTTCCACACACTATGCCTAAGGGGGTTCTTCCTTATGCATGACAAAAAAGACGAAAACCGCGCCGCGCAAATGGCGTGGGAACTCTTTGAAAAAACGGGCAGTATCAGTTATTACATGCTCTATTACGACATCTTAAGAAAAAAATAACACTTTAGGAAAAAAACTGTATGGAGATTAAGACGGAAGCAATCGTTTTACAAGCGATCGACTATAAAGACAACGATAAATTGCTGACGCTGTTTTCTCCGTCCTTGGGCAGAATTACGGCAGGGATTAGGGGTGTGAAAAAACCAACTGCAAAGTTGGCGTTTTCTGCGCAGCCCTTTTGCTTTGCCGAATATATTCTCGCGGAAAAAGGGGGCAGGTATACGGTTACAAACGCTTACCTGCACGAGAGTTTTTTCTCTTTGCGTTATGACATCGTTCGTTTTTATGCCGCGTGCGCTTTGGCGGAAATCTGCATGACCATTCTGTATGAAAACGAGGACTACGAAGGGCTGTTTGTGGCATTGATTGAGGGTTTGAAATCCCTCGCGTTAACCGAAGACGATCCCGCGGAAGCGGTCATCACCTTTGCTCTTGCCGCCCTGCGTGAAAGCGGATACCCCCTCGATCTGGGTTTCTTAGAAGAATGCGATGGGGATATCGGTGAAAAATTATGGTTCGACTTTGCGGACGGTAAGTTCACAACGTTCGACCGCTGTACCCAAGGTGAACGCGCAAGCGTTTCCACCTACCATACCTTGCGCAAATGCGCGGGTTTAACCTATCGGGAAGATGCGCTTAGCGGGGGCAAAAAACGCGCCTTGCGCCTGGTGCGCGCATTCCTTGCCGATAAAACCGAATCAAAATTAGAAAACTTAGGCGAATTGATTCGGTTATATGAAGAATAAGGAAAATGAATTATGGCAAAAACAACCAAAAAACAAGCGCCCGCGAAAGAGGGCGCGCCCGTCGTGACCCGCGCTGAAAAGAAGGACGCGACGAAAAATTTGATTAAAGAATGCTTGGCGGTAAAACCGATGAAACACAACGAACTGTTGGATGCAGTGGCAACTCTCTACGTCGAACGTTTCGGCGGTGAGGATTCGGACAATATCAACGACGTCAAGGGGCGGATTGGCTCGGTACTTGACATTATGAAAAAAGACAGCGACGTTATGTACGATGGGGGCATGTATGCGTTGAAAGCTCGTATGATGCCCGCGCCTCAACCCGCTGAACAACCTGCTGAAAAACCCGCGAAAAAGACAACGCGCAAGAAAAAAGAAGAAGCTACCACGGTAGAAGCGCAAACAGAGAAACCCGCTAAAAAGGCAACGAAAGCAAAGAAAAAGGCAGAACCCCTGCCCCCTGCGCCTATACAGCCTATCGCGCCCGTTGCGCCCGTGACTCCCGAAGTTGCGCCCGAACCCATTCCCGCGGAGCAACCCGCTCCCAAAAAACGAGGAAGAAAGGCGAAAGCGGTGGAAAATCAACCCGTTGCGGAAGAGAGTAAACAGCCTGCTGTGGAAGAACCCGTGGCGGTAGAAGTAAAGCCCGCTCCTGCGGAACAACCCAAAACGGAGACGGAAAAGCAACCCGCTCCCGCAGAAATTTCCCCCGAAATCAAGGAAGAAATTCCTGCGCCCAAGGCGGAAACGCAATTGGTAGTGAAAGAAAAGGCAGAAGTAGCGAAAAAGAACGTCGTCATGGACATGAGCTTTTTATTCGGGGATAAAACGCCCGCGAAACCGCAGGTGAAAGAGGAGAAAAAACCTGATGCCAAACCCGAACTGAAAGTTGAACCCAAGCAGGAAAAACAGCCTGAAACGAAAACGGTAGAACCCGAGCTGAAGCAGGAAAAACAGCCCGAAGTTAAGGAAGTGAAAACCGAACCCAAGGCAGAGGAAAAACCGCAGACGAAACCTGCTGTAAAAGCAGAACCCATCAAGGTGCAAAAACCCGCAAACGTGCGTAAACTGTCGGAAAAGAATATTCGAAAACCCGAAACAAAACCTATGACTGCGGACGAGAAATTGCGTGAGGCGTTCCTCAAGCGACTTCGTTCGTTGGGCGGGGACTATTTCGAATATTACTCGGTGTATCTGTTGGAAAGATATTCCATGCGCAACGGCAGACGGTTGGAGGGATTAAAAATAAACGGCGGCGACCGTGACGGCGGTATCGACGGTGAAATTGAACTGACTGATAAACTCGGCTTTAAGGAAACTATCTACATACAGTCGAAAAATTGGAATCCTGAAAAGGGTGACGAAAAGCTGTGGGTAGTGGGTGAAACCTTATTGCAACAATTCATTGGCGCATGTGCTTGCCGTCAAGCGAAAGACGGAAAACAGCATTGTCGAGGAATTTTTATTACCACGTCGCGTTTTACCCCCGAGGCAAAGCGTATTTTGGATACGATGTCGGATAAAATTGTGGGATACGACGGCAATGATTTGTACGAAGCCGCGAAAGAGTGTTCGTTTGGTTTGGTAGAAAAGAACGGCAATTGGGTGTTGGATGAAAAGTTGCTTTCCAGCAGTAAAGCATTCTTTCACTTGTATTGACGAGAATTTTTAGGAAAGGTATTTATGTATAACGAAAGAGCGTACAAATTGGGCAGTAAGCGTTCGACGATTCGTGAAATTTTCGAATACGCGAAGAAGCGCAGCGCGGAGATTGGCGAGGAAAACGTGTTTGACTTTTCCATCGGAAATCCGTCTGTGCCCGCGCCCGAAGCGGTTAACGAAGCCATTGTCCGCATCGTCAACGAAACGCCGTCCGTGGCGTTACACGGTTATACTTCCGCGCAGGGGGATAAAGGGGTGCGCGACAAAATCGCGGCGAACTATACCAAACGCTTCGGCGTGCCCTTGTCGGGGGATGATTTGTATATGACTTGTGGGGCGGCAGCATCTTTGACGGTGACTTTGCGCGCGTTGGCTTGTGAAGGGGACGAGTTTATCGTCTTTGCGCCCTTCTTCCCTGAATATGCTGTGTTTGTGCAGGGTGCGGGGGCGAAATTGACGGTATTGCCGTCCGACCCCGAAACCATGTTACCCGACTTTACAGCGTTGGAAAATGCCCTCAATCCCCACGTGAAAGGGGTATTGATAAACTCGCCCAACAACCCGTCGGGGGTTGTCTACGGCGAGGAAACGATGGTACGACTTGGGGAGATTCTGCGGGTAAAATCCGCCGAATACGGCAAACCCGTTTACTTGATTTCCGACGAACCGTACCGTGAATTGGTGTACGATCAGGAAACGATCGTGCCTTGCCCGATGAAATATTACAACGACACGGGTTTGCCGTATTCGGCGGATTTT
>SVIN01000048.1 GCA_015069495.1 Clostridiales bacterium | reverse complement strand
ATAGCGGTGATGATGGCAAAGAGGATCCACCTGTTCCCATTCCGAACACAGAAGTTAAGCTCTTTTACGCCGAAAGTACTTACGGTTAACCGTTGGGAGGATAGGTAATCGCCGCTTTTCATTAAAAGCCTCGCTGAACAAGCGAGGTTTTTCTTTGTATAACGCTCTATTACGGTGAAATGGTTAAGCATAGGTAATCGCACTTTTCAAATAAAGCCTTGCTGAATATGTGAGTCTTTTCTTTGTATAACACTATATTGCGCTGAAATTGTTAAGGATAGGCACTCAACACTTTTCAGACAAAGCCTTGCTGAGTTTTCAGTAAGGTTTTTCTTTGTATAACGCTCTATTGCGGTGAAATTATTAACGATAAGCAATCGCACTTTTCAGACAAAGCCTTGCTGACCTTTCAGCGAGTTTTTTATACAGCAATCATTACGTGTTCCCATTCGCGATTGTTAGAAATCGATAGCCAAAGCTGACGGTAAATAGCTTTAGCTTTAAGGCTACCATTTACTTGTATTGTACTTCAAAAAAAGTCAATTTTTTGATATAGAAATTTCCAAAAGAGTATTGACTAATTGAAAAATATATGTTATAATATAATCAAAATAATGTATAAAGGTCGTATTATGCCTGATACACTAAAAAATATGTTAAAGGAAGAATATATGATGAAAAAACTTTTGATTTTAATTTTAAGTCTCTCTATGTCGGTAGCGGCCTTGTCGTCGTGTAGTCTTTTAGGCGGTTCGGAGACTTCTTCATCCGATGCGCCTGCTTCTTCGGTAGAAACGCCTGCATCGTCGGAAGAAGATTCGTCTACTTCTGAAGTTGAAGAAAAATTCTACAACGTTAAATTTACCGTAAACGGTGAAGTTATCAAAACCGTAGAAGTAAAGGAAGGCGGCGCTGTTGCAGCGGCTGACATTCCTGTACTTGAGGAAAAAACTGGTTATACGATGGCATGGGAAAACGTTGATTTGTCGAACATTACTGCAGATATCGAAGTAAAAGCAGTTGCAACGGCAAACACTTATACCATCACGTTTGATGAAAATGGCGGTGAAGCTGTGGAAGATATGTCCGTTGTTTATGACAGCGAGGTTACTCTTCCTACGCCCGTTCGCACTGGATTTGATTTCGTTGCTTGGGTAGACGCGGATGAAAACGTAGTAACCAGCGGTAAATGGACGATTGCAAGCGATATTACCTTGACGGCTACGTGGAATGAAATTCTTCCCGATATGTATATTGTAAACTTTAAACAAGATGGGCAACCCGTAAAATCTTATACAGTTAATGAAGGTGCAGATTTCACCAATATTCCTGATACCGCAGAAAAGACTGGTTATACGGTTGTATGGAACGCGGATCACTTAGCGCAACTTTCCAATATTCAAAGCAACGTAACGGTAGAAGCGGTTGAAACGGCGAACACCTATACGGTGACGTTCTCGGATGCAAAAAATATATTTACTGGTACTGTAGACGTTACCTATGACGCAACTTATGATTGGTCGAATCTTCTTACCACGGTAACGGGTTATAACTTTGAAAAGCTTACCTCGGAAGAAGGGGCGTTTGTAGCTATGAGCGGTACTTGGACAATTGCAGACGATCAAACGATAACTGCAAATTGGACCGCAAAAGAATACACTGTTGTATTGACCGTTGGAAACGGCGGTACTTGCACTCAAACGACAATGACCGTAACGTATGACGGACATTATACGATTCCCGCGGTGACTGTTACCGACGGTTACGTGTTTGAAGGCTGGAAATTGAATGGTACGTTAATTGCTTCCGCTGGTACGTGGTCTTATGACTCCAATGAAACCATCGAGTTGGTTGCATCTTTGAAGACGGAAGAATGGACGAAGAACTATTAATCAAACGAATCAAAATCCTCTGCATACAGCAGGGGATTTTTTGTGCAAAGTATTGCATTTTTGATTCAAACATAGTATACTGTTAATAGGCGGGGCGCGCCCTATATAGAGGATGGTGACAAAAAAATGTTTGATTGGAATAATTTAGCGCAATATAAAGAAACCAACCGAATCGAGGCAAAACAAGCTGTTGGGGGGCTACCGCACAGTATTTGGGAAACCTATTCTGCGTTTGCCAACTCTGATGGCGGTGTGATTTTGTTGGGGGTAGCGGAACGTAAAACGGACAAATCGTTATATGCGGTGGATTTGCCCGATCCGTGGCGGTTGGTTGCGCAGTTTTGGGAGCTGGTGAACAATCCTCGCATTGTCAGTAAAAATATTTTACACGAGACGAGCGTTTGCATTGAACAAGCAGACGGCAAAGATATTGTAGTAATTTACGTACCCAAAGCGAACCCGCAAGATAAGCCGATATATATTGGCGGAAACCGTGAAACGGGGGCGTATTACCGTCGCGGTGAGAGCGATATCCGTATTCCCAAAGCGCGCTTGGATAAAATGTTTAAAGAGTTGGAATAATAAAAAAGTTGAAAACATCGCACATGTTTTCAACTTTTTTCTTTTAAATTATTGACAATTCTTAGAAAGTATGGTAAAATAAAGTTGCGACATAATTTCATAATAATATCTTAAAAGCGATATACTTCTTGGGTAGGAGTGTATTCTTTTCGCGTTACAACAAGCTTTTAAGATGTGTAATAGAAATTGTGTCGCAGCAAGGCGAAAAGGACATTTTTACAGTGTCGTTTCGTTTTGCGGAGCGACATTTTATTTTTTAGGAGGTTTTATATGGAAGGGCGAGAGGTTAGGGCATTGAAATGTCCAATGTGTGATGCGGATTTTTTGGCGAAGGATATTTTGGATGGTGATGGTATTGTCACTTGTCCTGCATGTTCAAGGCAATTTTCGGTGAATGATGTTTTACATAAAAGTAAAGAAGAAATTATCGAAGAAATGCGCACAAAAGTAGAAGAAAGCAAAATTGAACTTGAGCATGAAAAAATGCGCCATGAATTCGCAAAAGAAGAAAAAGAAACACAAGAAAAAGAAGTTCATGTTTTTATGAAGAGCGGATTTCGTATATTGCTCATTGTTTCAGGCATTATATCTGCACTTTTTTGTGCCACAGCGTTTCATGGTGGAAAGATTTTGGCGGGATTAACAACACTTTTAATGGTTGGGTGTTTTTCTACATCGTACTTAATGGGGGTAAATTTTATTCCTGAATGGCGAAAGAATTTTAGGATTATTCCTGCAATTATAGGTTATCTATTATTCATAATTGCGAATGAATTTTATCATATGTAGCAGTTTTAGATATTGCAAGGGTGATACCCGTTTATCTATTGACAAATCCAGATTTATATGCTAGAATAAAGAAAAAAGGGGGGCATGGAAATGAAGAAATTGGTTGCAATTTTACTGACTGCGATCAGCTGTATATGGTTTGCGGGATGTGATATTTTTAAGACATTTGTACCGCCTTTGAACAGTTCTAATTCTGTTGCAAGCGAGAGCAGTGCGGATGTTTTAACTCCGACTCTGCCTAATACTTCCCCTCAGACTTATTACGGCGTGGTTCAAACCATCGAATTAAATCCAGGACTGTATGTAAACATTAAAAATGTGGGGATTTGTCAAATTCCCGCCTATGAGAAAGAAACGCTGAACATCAAAGAAGGGGATTTGCTTGTGATGGATTTCTACTCAGGCGTAGAAATTATGGAGATGTATCCCGCTGTATTTAGTGCGCCCGCGGATTATATGGCGGTGATAGATGCTTCCGTGTTGGATTTTTCTTTTTCGTTTATTTGGGGTGTGTTTGGTGATTATTCCTACGAAAGCACAACGGGGAATTTAACGAAAAGATACACAATGCCAGACTATAAAATAGGTGCAGTGACCTGCAACTTGACCATGCAGGAGAAAGTACAAATTTATAAAATCATTCAGGAATTGGATATGGATTCTTATCCCGATGAATATAACCCGACCGAAGGGCTTGGTTCTGACCCGTATCAATCTTTGATATTAAGCGTAAAAGTGGACGCATGGGAGAAGACCATCACTGCGAAACAAGTTGCGTTTGGCAACGCAACCAGCGAGAAAGGGCAAAAATTCATGGATGCATGTAATGCAATTAGAGCAATCCTTGAAAATACCGAAGCGTGGAAATCCATGCCTGAAAGTCCATTATATGATTAACAGTAAAAAATACCCGCCGAGCAAGGACAAGCCTTGCTCGGCGGGTTTCCTTATATTTCATTAACCAAAGCAATATCACAAATATTACAAGAACGCATTAGACGAAAGATGTGAAAAAGACCATTTTAGGCTTGCAGGTTCGAGTTCTGTTAGGTTAACCAACAATCAAGTTTACCAATCTGCCCTTAACGATGATACATTTTTTCACCGTTTTACCTGCCATTGCTTCCGCAATTTCAGGGTTCGCGCAAACCGTTGCTTGAATGTCTGCATCCGACAAACCTTCTGCAATCATCATCTTAGCCTTGATTTTGCTGTTGATTTGGATGGCGTATTCCACTTCATCCTTAATAAGCGCTTGTTCGTCAACAAGGGGATAGGTTTCTTCGAATACCGAGGTCTTATGTCCGTAAACTTCCCACAGCTCTTCTGCAAAGTGCGGTACGAAGGGCGCGATCATGCGAATCAAATCTTCCAAGCAGGACTTGTAGAAAGGCACGTTCTTTGCTTCCACGTCGTTTTCGTACTTCTGCAAAGCGTTTACGTATTCCATCAAACGCGCAATCGAGGTATTGAAAGAGAAATCTTCCACGTCGCGCGTGATACCTTTGATTGCAAAATTCTTTGCGTAGTTGATATTTTTTTCCGCCGAAGTCATTTGCGTATGGCCGTCCGCCAATTCCAAAGACTTACGTACCAAGCGTTCGATACGGTCTGCAAACTTAGCAACAGATTTGATACCGTCGTCGCACCAAGGCCCGCCTTCGGTGTAACTGAACCCAAACATCAAATACAGACGGAACATATCCGAGCCGTATTCTTCAATGTAAGTATCGGGGGAAATAACGTTGCCGTGCGATTTCGACATACGGTTTCCATCGGGACCAAGGATAATACCCTGATGTACAAGGCGTTTGAAAGGTTCGTCAAAATTTACAAAACCCATGTCGCGCAATGCTTTCGTGATGAAACGCGCGTACAAAAGGTGCATACAAGCATGTTCAGGGCCGCCTACGTATACGTCAACGGGCAACATTTTATCAGCGATTGCCTTCGAGAAGGCTTGCTTATCGTTGTGCGCGTCGGGATAACGCAAATAATACCAGCTGGAGCATACGAAGGTATCCAAAGTATCGGGGTCGCGGGAAGCTTTACCGCCGCAATTAGGACAGGTACACTTCATAAACCCTTCGTGGCTAGCAAGAGGGGATTTACCTGTGGGGCGGAACTCTACGTCGTAAGGAAGCTTAACCGGCAAATCCTTTTCGGGTACGGGAACCGTACCGCACTTTTCACAGTGAATCATAGGGAT
>SVIN01000047.1 GCA_015069495.1 Clostridiales bacterium | reverse complement strand
ACAGCGTCGCTTTGCTTGCACCCCCGCCGAAATCTATGCCAAGTACGTACATGGTATACTCCTTTTAGTTTTTCACAATCCACTTATGGCATTCTTCCGACGAACTCAACAGCCCGCGGTTTTTCCCTGCCATAATCCATAAGCAATAGTTTTTATAACCTGGTGCAACCGTGAAAGGGTGATATCCTTTAGGGATAACAACCATATCACCATTTTGTACCTTATACACTTCGTTGATGTCGTTTTCAGGGGTGTACACCGCTTGGAACCCAAACCCTTGTGGTTTATCGAATTCATAATAGTAAATTTCATCGAGCGCCCCCTCCGTAGGAAGATTGTCCACGTCGTGCTTGTGCGGAGGATAACTACCCCATTTGCCGTCTTCTACCCAAAACTCACCGATGTACAAATGGTTTGCCTCCCCTGTTTCAGGGAAAGTGAAAGCGACTTCACGCACGAACGCGCCCTTACCAAACGTCTTAATAATAACGTCTTCCGCTTTGATTTGATAAGGTTTGTAATATTTTTCTGCGGGCGCTTTGCATACGGCAATTTTCACATCGCCGCCCATTGCCGTAACGGTAAAAGCCGTGTCCTTACCAATGTATGCCGTTTCCGCCGCACCCTCGAATACGTTTGCTCTCTTGCCTACGGTAAAAGTGAAATCTTCGCCCTTTACCTCACATCTCCCGTATAAAACCACCAAGACGAATTCTTTACCGAGTTCGTCAATCGTGTAGCTTTGACCATCCGCAAGCTTCAACATATCCGTTTCCGCGTATACGAGCGGGGAGTTTCTGTCCGTTACTACTCTTTCATAACCGTATTTTTCAACGTAGGATTTTTTCAAATTCATATTACATATTCTCCAAAAGCATTTCTTCTACGGAAATCACACGATAACCGTCGGGAGCTGTTGCTTTGAGCGCAACATATTCCGCAGGATTTTCGGTAACCATCGTTTTGCAATCCATATTGATTGCATTTTGCCATCTATCTTTCGCAACCTGTACGATGACGTCGGGCATATATTCCGCCATAATCAACTGACCTGCAAGGTTTGCTTCCTTACCGATGAGGAGCATTTCCTTATTCACGCCTACTTTTTCAATGAGTTTTCTGCCCGTTTCGCTGTCGTCGAGTTCTCTTGCGTACGCGTAATTATCCTGTAAAGTATACTCGTTTGCCGTCTTCTTCACTGCAAGCTTACCATTTTCAATCAAGGCAAGCAGATATTCATTAAACCCAACCACTTTCGCCGTGATTTCAATGCCCCATTCCTTATATTCGTGAAGCATCAACTTCAAGTCAACGGGATCGTAAACGATAACGGTTTTATATTGGTTGAGCATCTCCGCGCAAGCCTTTGCCGCGTTTTGCGTTTCCTGCGTTTTCCCCGTCAGGAACCAAAGCGCCGCGCCGCTGTCTTGGTTTTTATCCAAGGACACGCTTACGCCTGCCTTGTTCAAAAGCGCAACTGCATTCTTTACACTTTCGGGGGATTTGTACAATGCATCCTGGCCAACGAACAACGCCGTTTCACTGTCCGTGTTATACAAATCATCTAAGCACGCACAAGCCGTCTTGCCAAACACGTTGCCCATCGCCGTATATTTTTCAAGCAAGTCCATAATATACGTGGGCGCAACGCCGTTTAACACGATTTCCGTCTTTAATTCTTGGATAAACACCTTAGGGTCAAAGCCCGTCATGCAGTTGTTCGTACACGCACCGCAAAGGGTACATTCGTAGATGTTTTCTGCGATTTCTTTGAGCTCGGTGGCATTACGCACAACCAAGCTTGCGCCCATTGCGCGGGCGCGGGCGGTGTTTCTTTCCAACCCCGTCGCATTCCCGATTGGACATACGTGACGGCACATCCAACAGAATCTGCAATTATCGATTATATTTTTTGATTTTTCCGTGATATTCATATCGTTTCCCCCTATTACAAACCAAGTTTGAACGGGTTCATGATACCGTTCGGGTCAAGGAATTTTTTAATTCCTTCAAATACCTGCATTGCAGGACCGTACTGCTCTTTCATCATTCTGCCAAGCTTGATGCCCACACCGTGGTGATCGTTGACTACACCGCCGTTTTCAAGCGCTGTACGGATACCAAGCGTCCAAATTTCATTGTGCAAACGCATAGCTTCCACAGGGTCTTGAGGTACGTGTTCGCCGTCGATGATGAAGCGGTCGTACATCATACAGCCCCATTCGTACCAATGCGAGAAGTGCGCGATGAATTTCGCATACGGATATTTCGTTTCGATGGCATTTTTCATTGCCCAGTAAATCTTTTCGATTTTATCGTAAGGTGCAATCGTATCCATCGTACCGAACATTTGAGGAATGTCCATCATGTGCCCAGGATAGAAGAATGTAATCTTTTCATTCCACCACTTTTCACCGTATTCACTGCCCAAATCTTCCGCACCATATTTTGCAAACGTTTCCAACAAAATCTTTTCTTCCACGTCCACCAACTCTTTTACGCCCTCATAAGCAATATTCATAAAAGCACCAGGCTTAGCAACGCCGACGATTTTCTTAATCAAGCTTGCCGTTTCTGCATCGTCGTAAAGACGCATAACGGAAGGTTTGAATTTCTGCAAAACTTCTTTACTTGCCTTAAACGCAGAGGTCATATCCTTGAACAAGAACCCTCTAAAACGTCTTACCTCGGGTTGTTCGTAGATACGGATTTGCGCCTTGGTGATGATACCAAGCGTCCCCTCCGAACCGATGAAAATTTGGTTCAAGTCAGGCCCTGCCGCATGCTTGGGCGTAGCGGACGTATTGATGATATCGCCGTTGGGAAGAACGACCTCCATCTGTAATACCATATCGTCAATTTTACCGTACTTGTTGGAAACAACACCAATACCGCGGTGCGCCAAGAAACCGCCCACCGTCGAGCAGGTCAATGACGAGGGATAATGCATTGTCGCATACCCCTTTTCATTCGCTGCCCATTCGATATGCTTATAAATCGCACCCGTACCGCATTCTATGTACATACTTTCCGTATTGACTTCGTAAATCTTATTCATGCGCTTGGTGTCAAGTATAATACCGCCGCAAACGGGAAGCGCGCCGCCCTGCGAGCCTGCGCCGCCCCCCCAAGTCGTCACGGGGATTTTGTAATAATTTGCTATTTTCAGCACCTTCGACGTTTCCTGCGCGTCCTTGGGCGCAACGATGAAATCCGCTTCGGGCATTCTTACACCGCGGTCCACCCACATTCTCGAAAGCCAGAAAAAGTCTGCACTATGCGTAACCTTATCAATTTCTTTTACCGAACAATTTTCTCTGCCTACCGCATCTTCCAGCTCGGTCAAAATTTGCGTAAATAAAAACTCGTTCACAGCTAAGCCTCCATAATATCTTTCAAATCTTGTTTTATCATCAATAGTTTTCCACGGGAATCGTTTTCTCACCGTTGCTAATACCTTTCATAATGGCGTCGCGAATGGCAAGAACTGCCAACGTTTCTTTCTTATCAAAGGGTTCTTCGTTCGTTTCAAAGAATTTCACGATACTTTCTACCAAGCGATAGAATTCGGTACCCTTTTCCACGTTTTTATATTCACAATTCGCCTTATCCGTTTCCACGTCCACAGAGAATCCCCAACCGCTGTTGGAATAACTAAGGGTTACCGTTCTGCCTGCATATTCCAACACGATTGTCGATTGCTTATCACCGCTGAAAACGTGCGCAAGCTTTGCCTGCTCGCCTTTCGTCAGTTTCACCGCCATTTCGATTTGGTGAATGATATATTCTTCCAAACTGCGGCCGCCGCCTTTAATCATGACGTTTTTAACGTCGGTATAGTCCGCGATTTCTTCCGCATATCGTAAGGCTGACGAGGTAAAAATCTTCGTATTGTACTTTTCCGCCACCGCAAAAATGGCTTTCGCCGTTTCCAAATCAGGCGCAAACGTCTTATCGATATATGTGGTTTTACCGTACTTCAAAGCCGCTTCTGCGTATCTTAAATGCGTTTCAGGGTTTGCGGGCGCGAGAATTAAAATATTGTCGGATTTTTCACAAAGTTCCTCAATCGTGTTACAGCGGATAACGTTGTTCTTTGCACACCAATCGTCCGTACGCATTTTGCCGTCCTGCTCCACTTCCGCGTAGCCGTATACGACCTTATAATCCACGCCAAGCGCTTGGCTGGCTTTTTCGAAAAGCCCTAAATACGTGTTAGAATGCCATTCGTCAATAAAGTAATCAATAATACCTATTTTTTTCATTCTGTCACCTCAGAGATATTTTTTCAATTCGACAACGCACTGTTTTTCCGCGGATTCAAAGGCAGCCATTACAACGGCAAGCGAAGCGCGGATGTCTTCACGCGTGACAAATTGAGTTGCCTTACCTTCGATGCAATCGATGACGTTTTCGTAGAATTGTTCCCACCAAGGCAGGTCTTTACGAACGGGAAGTTCCATCTCGGTAACTTCGTGTTGAGGACGAGGCCACATCGAACGGGACAAGCCGTTTTCCGTATATACGCAACCCTGCGTCCAATCCACCGATTTCACGTTTGCGCGGATAATTTTACCCGTCCTGCCAAACCAATCGTAAACAATCGCCGTACCATCGTCACCCGAAATATGCCAACGCGATTCGTTGATGAACGTCCAAGAATCCGCCACGATATGCACGCTTAAGTTGCCGGGATATTTCAAATCCAAGCGAATTGCATCGTCTACTTCGGGTTGATAGATATACTTCAAATCCGCATGAACGGATTCGGGATTGCCGAATAATTGCAAAACTTGGTCAATCATATGTATACCCCAATCGTATAAGAAACCGCCGCCCGATGCTTTCACGGTACGCCAATCCCCAGGGATATTACGATTACTGAACAATCGAGAATATACCTGATACGGTTTGCCTACAAGATTTTGCGCCAAAACATCTTTCACGATATTGTAATCCACGTCCCAGCGTCTGTTGAAATGGACGGTAAAGAACTTACCGTTTCTATCCACAGCGGCTTCGATTTCATCCAGCTCTTGCATGTTCATGCAAACGGGCTTTTCGCAAACGACATTCTTCCCGCTATCGAGCGCGCGCACGCAGTAATCTTTGTGGAAGTTGTTGGGGGTTGCAACCACCACCAAATCCACGTCGCTTTGCAACAATTCTTCTGCCGTTTCACAGGTTTCAAAGCCTTCCGCGCGTGCCTTTTCACGCTTTTCTGGATTGATATCGTATACAAGCGCAACATCTAAATCTTTAATTCTGTCACGAACGTTTGCCGCGTGCCAAGAACCCATTGTACCGTACCCGATAATACCAAGTTTATGTTTCATTTATTTTAACCCCTTTGCAATTTCGTCAATAGTAACGTAGCGTTTTTCTTCGCTAGATTTGATAACTGCGTCGATAACCATTTGCGCGCGCAAACCGTCGTCGATCGTGGACGTGAAGTTATCCTTTTTACCATTTGCATAATCGATAAACGATTGCGATTGGTAAAGCGACCAGGTTGCACCGTATTTTTCAGGCGTAGCCACACGCTGTTTGCCCTTCGCGATGTCTTCCTTG
>SVIN01000015.1 GCA_015069495.1 Clostridiales bacterium | reverse complement strand
CACACGTACGTCCACCACAGTCGAAACGTGGCGGGAAATATTGTTAAAGGTCAAAGTAGGCGAATCTTCCGTCATTTCCTTTACGTGACCATAAGGCACCAAACCAAGCTTGATAAGAGCTTGGAAACCATTACAAATACCAAGTGCCAAACCGTCGCGGTTATTCAGCAATTCTTCAATCTGTTCCGCGATATACGGATTACGGAAAGTCGTTGCGATGAATTTACCGCTGCCATCCGGTTCGTCACCGCCAGAGAAACCGCCGGGGAAGGCAATAATGTTTGCATTCTTAATTGCTTTCACAATTTCCGCAACGCTTTCTTCAATATCTTGCGCGTTACGGTTACGTACAACCACCGTCTGCACGTCTGCACCTGCTAAACGGAATTTTCTCGCAGTATCCAATTCACAGTTCGTACCAGGGAACGCAGGTATAAACACGCGAGGTCTAGCAATCTTCGTTGCGATATTGGTATACTTCGCGCCTGCGGTATAATCGCAAGCTTCTGCATTGCCCGTTGCGGGCGCGGTCGTTGCGAAAACGCTTTCCAAAGGTTGCATATATGCGTTCGCCGCGCACTCTACTGCAACGCTTTCATCACCGCAAATATATGCTTCACCGCATACCTGCCCCACTCGTTTCATCAAAATGCCGTCCGCAATCGCGCCTTCATCCTTCAAGGAAACGACCAAATCGCCATACCCTTCACAGTACAAATCTTCCGCGCTCATGTCGAATTTTACACCCAACGAATTACCCAACGCGGACTTGATAACCGCCGCGCCGACACCGCCGTTTTCCACAACCGTCGCAAACGTAATGTTACCGCTTTCGATATTTTTGTAAACTTCTTCGTATACCTTTGTGAGTTCATCGAACTTAGGTACAGATTGTTCATCTTTGGGTACGGGGATATGGTAAAGCGTTTCCCCGCCCTTCAAAACGTTGGTAATCAACTTACTTGCCTTTGCAGGAGCAAGTGCAAACGAAATCAGCGTGGGGGGTACGTGAATGTTTTCAAACGTACCGCTCATCGAGTCCTTACCGCCGATGGCGCCCAACCCCAAACCAATTTGCGCGTATACCGCGCCAAGCAATGCCGAAGCAGGTACACCCCATACCTTCGCATCCTTGGTCATACGTTGGAAAAATTCTTGCAAAGTCAAACGGATATCGCTGTATTTTGCACCCGTCGCCGCTACTTTCGACACCGATGCAACGATGGAGTAAATTGCGCCGATGAAGGGGCTGGTTTCCATCAAATAAGGGGAATAACCATACGCGGACACGGTACAAACGTCCGTTTCTCCGCCGCAGATTTTTGCCGCCATTGCAATTGCTGGCGTGCGTTGCGTTTTACCGCCCCAAGGCATATAGACCGTTCTTGCACCGATGGTCGAGTCGAAGTTTTCCGACAAACCCTTCTTCGCGCAAACGTTGAGATCGGAAAGCACTTTCTTGGTTTCATCCTTGAACGATACACCTGATTTTTTATCAAACCAGTTGGTCACTTCATCCGCAATTTCCACCTCGGTTTCCTGCTTCACCCCGTTGGTGTTGAGGAAGTCACGGGAAATATCCACGATGGCTTTGCCCTTTAAGAACATCTTCATTCTGCCCGTATCCGTTACCACAGCCACGGGAGTCGCGGTCAAGTTTTCTTCCGCCGCCAATGCGCTGAAGGCTTCCACGTCCTTCGCATCGATGACAACCGCCATACGCTCCTGCGATTCGGAAATAGCAAGTTCCGTACCGTTCAAGCCTTCATATTTCTTAGGCACTTTGTCAAGGTCGATATTCAAGCCGTCGGCAAGCTCACCGATGGCAACCGAAACCCCGCCCGCGCCAAAGTCGTTACATTTTTTAATTTTTCTCGTTGCTTCCTTATTGAGGAACAAACGTTGCAGCTTTCTTTCCGTCAAAGCGTTGCCTTTTTGCACTTCCGCACCGCAGGTTTCCACCGAATGCGTGTCGTGTGCCTTGGACGAACCCGTTGCGCCGCCGCAACCGTCACGGCCCGTTTCACCGCCCAACAAGACGATTACGTCGCCCGCCTTAGGTGTTTCACGGTAAACCATTTCCTTTCTTGCCCCGCCGACAACGAAGCCCGTTTCCAAACGTTTTGCTTTGTAGCCTTCGTGGTATACTTCGTCAACGATACCCGTTGCCAAACCGATTTGGTTACCATACGAGGAGAAGCCCGCCGCCGCGCGTTGGGTGATAACACGCTGAGGGAGTTTCCCTTTCATCGTGTCTTCCAAGCTTTCGCGAGGGTCAGCCGCACCCGTAATACGCATTGCCTGATATACGTACGTTCTACCGCTCAAAGGATCGCGGATTGCACCGCCAAGGCAGGTCGCCGCACCGCCGAACGGTTCGATTTCCGTCGGGTGATTGTGCGTTTCGTTTTTGAACATAACGAGATATTGTTCGGTTTTACCATCGATTTCTGCTTCGATTTGAATGGAGCAAGCGTTGATTTCGTCGGAAATATCCAAGTTATCCAACTTGCCGTCCTTCTTCAACTTCTTTGCGGCAATCGTTGCCAAATCCATAAGGCAAGGATATTTATCAGGACGAGCGCCGTTCAATTCTTGATACAAATCCTCGTACAAATGATATGCCTTGGCAATCGAAGGGTTCTTCGAGGTAATTTTCACGTTTTTAAGTTCAGTTGCGAACGTTGTATGACGGCAGTGATCCGACCAATACGTATCTATCACTTTGAGTTCCGTTTCCGTGGGGTTGCGCTTTTCCGTACGGAAATAATCACGCACGAACACCAAGTCCAACACGCTCATTGCGAACCCTACGTTCTTGTGATAATTTGCGATTTCTTCATCCGACATATCGATAAAGCCCTGCACGTCTTCCACGGGTGCGCCTTCCATCGTTGCGCGTGCAAGCGTGTCGGGTTTTTCAAAACCGACTTCTTCACTTTCCACAGGGTTGATGATATGCTTTTTAATGGCTGTCAACTGTTCGTCTGTAACGCCTTTTACAAGATATACCCTTGCGCACTTAATCAAAGGACGGGATTTACGGGTCAAAAGCTGTACGCATTGCGCCGCGCTGTCTGCGCGTTGGTCATACTGCCCAGTTAAATAGCTGACCGCAAACGCCTTGTAATCCGCAGGGATTTCCAGGGTTTCCAAATACACGTTATCAACGGGCGGTTCAGAAAACACAGTCCCCAAGGAAGCGTTCAATTCCTCTTCGCTGAGACCTTCCACGTCATAACGAAGCGCCAAACGCAAATCCTGCGTTTGAATACCAAGCAGCGTTTTAATATCCGCCGCCTCTTTTCTTGCCTGCACGTTGTCTTTCTTTTCCACAAAAATACGGTAAATCATATCGTCTGTTTTTTCTCCGTTGTTATTTTTCTCCACGCATAATTGCCTTGATATTGTCAATTTCTGTTTCAGTTAATCCAATCTCCGCGAGGTAGGATTCTACTTTTTCCTGCAAGGTATCCCCTGCATAAGTATCCAATTTTTCGCGGAAGTCTTGGTAATATTTTGCATACGGTCCTCGTTTTGTATTGCGCGCGTTATAGATAGAAAAAGTCGTCAATTCATAATCTTGCACGCACTCTAACTCCGACACGCCAAGCAACGCATTTAAAAGGAAGGAAGCCGTCCCCGTACGATCCGCACCGCCTGTACAATGCATGTAAATGGGATAATTTTCTTTCACAGCAAGCATGGAAAAGAATTCCTTATAAGCTTGCGCATACCCACCAAATGCATCCGCGTAACCGCCGATTGTAATGTAAACGAGATTTGCGCCGGGAATCGGACTAACCACGTGACCGCCCGCTTCTGCGATTGAGCGGAAATCAATCTCCGTCTTAATCCCCATCACGTCGCGCATATATACTTTCCCGACGTCGGTTAAGTTATGCGGAAAGATGTCCGCAGGCGTCAACGATCCGCCGCGATACAATATGCCTTGAACCGTCCGTTTACCATCCTGCGTTATATAACCGCCAAGATCGCGCACGTTATAAATACCATCCACCTTCATAAATCGAGGCCCTACGTCCGTTGTCTCCAACGTACTTTCCGCCTGCGCAAACACTTCATCGTTGGTGCCGTATGCCGTAACGCGCACGTAATATATTGTCGCCTTGTACAAATTGAAAAGCTCTAAAGAGGTGTTTTCCGTCACTCTTTCGCAGAGCGCGTCCGTATAATCCGCCTTTGTGGCATACTCTACTGTATAATACGCGACCTTATCCAAGTCGCACTGCCACGAGATTTTTACCCCTCTGTATTGGTTGTTCGCCCCGCCGTAATCGCTGACGTTCGCCGACGCCCCCGCCTCTAAATAGTTTTTCACTGCGGGAATATAGGGCACTGCAACATTGCGCGATTCCGTTATGGTCAACATCACCGTTTCCTCCCGAATACTACTAGCAACATCGTTTCCCTTACCGCCAATACCGCAGGAAGAAAAGGTTGTCAATGCAAGTAAGGCTGCCGTTAGCACGCAAACCTTCTTTTTAATCCGCCCTATCATTCCTTTATTATATCTCTATATTTGATACCGATGTCCTTGCGGTAGTACATGCCGTCAAAGTGAATTTTTTCTGCGTTGGCGTAAACTTTTCTGCGAGCGTCCTCAATATCTTTACCGCGCGCGCACACACCGAGCACTCTGCCGCCGCTGGTAACCAACTTACCGTCTTTCATCGCCGTACCTGCGTGACACAAAATCACGTCTTCATCCAAATCGCCAATCGTGATTTCTTTCCCCTTTGCATACGCTTCAGGATAACCGCCGCTCGCCAAGACCAAGCACGCGCACGCACCGTCTTGCCATTCGATATTTACCTCGTCCAAACGTTCGTCCACGATCGCTTCGAAAATTTCCATGAGGTCGGTTTTGAGCATGGGCAGAATAACCTGCGTTTCAGGATCACCGAAACGAGCGTTGTATTCGATGACTTTATATCCGTCTTTCGTCTTCATCAAACCGAAATACAAAACACCTTTAAAAGTGCGGTTTTCCGCATTCATCGCGTACATGGTAGGCACCATGATCTTTTCCATGATCTCTTTTGCGGACTGTTCACCGAAGAAAGGAGCAGGAGAAAACGTACCCATACCACCCGTGTTTAAGCCTTCGTCGTTGTCCAAAGCACGCTTGTGATCACAGCTGGTAATCATCGGTTTTATCGTTTTGCCGTCCGTGAACGCAAGGCAGGAAACCTCGGGGCCTTCCAAGAATTCTTCCACAACCACTTTACTGCCCGCCGAACCAAACTTGGATTCGAGCATCATTTCTTCCAAACCCTGCAACGCTTCTTCGCGGGTTTTGCAAATCAAAACCCCTTTGCCAAGCGCAAGTCCGTCCGCCTTCAAAACCACGGGGATATCGCAGGTTTCCACGTACGACTTCGCTTCCGCATAATCGCTAAACGTTGCGTATTGCGCTGTGGGAATGTTGTATTTTTTCATGAGTTCCTTGGAAAACGCTTTACTCGCTTCGATGATTGCCGCATTTTTACGAGGGCCAAACGCGCGATGTCCGCGGCTTTCCAATTCGTCTACCAAACCAAGAGCCAAAGGATCGTCGGGGGTTACCACTGTAAAGTCGATTTCCTTATGCGCGTCCACCCAATCGCCCACCGCTTTTACATCGCAATAATCGACGTTGACAAGTTCGGCAAGTTCCGCAATCCCTGCATTGCCTTTCATGGCGTAAATTTTGTCTACCTTGGGCGATTTTGCAAGCGCCTGAATGACGGCGTGTTCGCGGCCGCCGTTACCAATCACCAAAACGTTCATTTATCGTTCTCCGTTTATTTTTTCTCACGCCTTTATAGAAAGCGTACAACTCTGCCCTCTTTTTTTACTTTGCCTTGGCAAAGCAATTTCACACATTCGGGCAACATTTTATGTTCTTCCTTCAAAATACGTGCCTGCAAATCCTGCGGCGTATCATCAGGTAAAACCTCGACCGCGCGTTGCATCAAAATGGCCCCGCCGTCCACGTCCGCTTCCACAAAATGCACCGTCGCACCGCTGAGTTTTACACCGTATTCAATCGCCTTTTCATGCACGTGAATACCGTAATAGCCCATACCGCAGAAGGAAGGAATCAGCGAAGGGTGAATGTTGATAATCGCATTTTCAAATTCATTGATAAAACTTGCGGGTACAACCAACAACCAACCTGCAAGCACAATATATTCTACCCCCGCCGCTTTTAACGTCTGCGCAACGCGGGTGTAAAACTGATCTTTCGTTTCCGTTTGCTTGTCGAATACCAAGGGTTTGATACCGTGTTTTTGAGCGCGCTCAATCGCACCGATTTCGGGTTTTGAGGCTACCAGGTATTCGATGACGCAAAATTGTTCGCGTTCGTTGGCGTCGATAACCGACTGAAAATCCGTACCGCCGCCAGATGCGAAAACTGCTATTTTTTTCATTTCAAAATAACTCCGCTGCCCTTTACAATCTTACCGATAACCGCCACGTCTTCACCCGTGGATTTCAAGGATTCGATTGCCGTTTCCACGTTTTCAGGAGATACCACAACCATCATACCGATACCCATATTAAAGGTGTTGTAAATCTGTTCGTCGGTGATCCCTGCGCGCTTTTGCATTACTTTGAATACAGGGGGAACTTCGTAGGAGTTTTTATCAATTTCAGCCGCAACGCCTTCGGGTAAAATACGAGGCACGTTTTCAATGAAACCGCCGCCCGTAATGTGCGCGATGCCTTTTACTTCTACCTTTTCAATCAAGGCAAGAATGCTCTTTACGTAAATGCGGGTGGGCTTGAGCAATACTTCTGCCGCGGATGCGCCCAACTCTTCATCGTACGCTTCCAACGCCGCTTTGTCGCTGTCGCCAAAGAGTTTACGAACAAGGGAATACCCATTGGAATGTACGCCCGTCGATTTCAAACCGATGATAACGTCCCCTTCCTGAATATTTTTACCGTTGATAACCTTTTTCTTATCCACGATACCAACCGCAAACCCTGCGAGGTCGTATTCGCCATCGGGGTAGAAACCGGGCATTTCCGCCGTTTCACCGCCAATCAACGCGCAACCCGCTTGACGGCAGCCGTCCGCAATCCCTTTGACCACGTCCGCTTCCGATTCGGGGTAAAGTCTGCCGCATGCATAATAATCCAAGAAAAACAAGGGTTTTGCGCCTTGGCACACGATATCGTTTACGCACATTGCCACCGCATCGATACCGATGGTGTCGTGTTTTTCAAGCAAGAACGCGTATTTCAATTTCGTACCAACACCGTCCGTACCAGCAACCAAAACGGGTTCTTCCATTTTTTCGCCCGCAATCGAGTAGAATCCGCCAAACGAACCAAGGTCGCCGATAACGTTGTTATCGTAGGTGGATTTTACGTGTTTTTTCATCAATTCTACGGCTTTATAACCTCTGGTTACGTCTACGCCGCTATCTTTATAGGAAATCGCCATTGTCTGTTTCTCCCTTTGTTAATTTTTATTTTCGGAAATTTTATAATCGTATTTATTGTCCGTATCCTGTGGAATTTCCGTCGGATAATCCCCATTGAAGCACGCCGCGCAGTAACCTTTGCACTTGCCCGATTCCGCCAACTTGAAAACGTCTTGTATCGGTAAGAATCCTACCGAATCCGCACCGAAGATTTTCGCCATTTCTTCCGTTGTGTACTTGCATGCAATCAATTCCGCTTTCGAACCAATATCCGTACCATAGTAACAGATATTCAAAAATTCAGGTGCAGAGGAGCGAATGTGAATTTCTTTCGCACCTGCGTCGCGCAAAAGTTTCACCACGCGAGTACAAGTCGTACCGCGCACAATCGAGTCGTCCACCAAAATAACGCGCTTGCCTTCGATGGTTTCGCGAACGGGGTTTAACTTGATACGCACTTTATCCTCGCGCACGTTTTGACCAGGGTCGATGAAGGTTCTGCCGATATATTTATTTTTAATCAGCCCTAACCCGTAAGGAATCCCCGATTCTTCCGCGTAACCGATTGCTGCGTCAATCCCAGAATCGGGCGCGCCGATAACAACGTCCGCTTCTACAGGGTGCGCCTTGGCAAGCATTGCCCCCGCGCGTTTTCGTGCCAAGTGTACCGAACAATCCGCGATTACCGAGTCGGGACGCGCCGTGTATAAATATTCAAACACGCAAAGGCGTTCGCCTACTTTACCGCAATGGTCTTCAATGGAACGTATACCGTCTTTGGTGAATACCATGATTTCACCAGGTTTCACGTCGCGGATAAGGTTTGCGCTGACAGAGTTCAACGCGCAAGATTCGCTTGCGATAACGTATTCGCCGTCGTTGCGTTTTCCGAAACACAGCGGGTGCATGCCTTGGATATCGCGCACCGCAATCAATTTCTGCGGGGACATAATTAACAAGGAATACGCACCTTTCAAACGCGACACCGCTTTACATACCGCTTCTTCGATGGAAGAAGATTGGATACGTTCTTTGATGATAACGGCAGAAATAATTTCTGCGTCGTTACCCGTGTGGAAAATCGAACCCTGCAATTCCATTTCACGTTTGAGTTCGGCACCGTTGACCAGCTTACCGTCCAAGGAAATCGCCATACGGCCCTTGTTGTGATTAACCACGATGGGTTCGGCATTGATACGGTCTTTTGTGTCCACCGTACCATAACGTACGTTGCCGATTGCAATTTGCCCTAAACCAAGAGCGTTTAATACGTTGGGTGTAAATACTTCGTTTACCAACCCGGAATCCTTATAAACGTGGAACACGCCGTCATCGTTTACCACGATACCGCAGGAAGCTTGCCCGCGGTGCTGTAAAGCATACAACCCGTAATAAACACTGGACGCAACGTTTGCCGTTTCCGTGCCGAAAATCCCGAATACAGCCATATTATTCTCCCATCAATCTTCTCATCATTTCTTGGTAAGCGCCTTCTACACCGCCAAGGTCGCGACGGAAACGGTCTTTATCCAATTTTTCGCCCGTCGTCGAATCCCAGAAACGGCAGGTATCGGGGGAAATTTCATCAGCGAGAACGATTTCACCGTCCACCGTTTTACCAAATTCGATTTTGAAGTCAACCAAGGTAACGTTGAGTTTCTTGAAGTATTCTTTCAAAACTTCGTTGATTTTGAACGCCATGGATTTTACCAATGCAATTTCGTCTTTCGTTGCAAGACCAAGCGCAAGCGCGTGATATTCGTTGAGCAAAGGATCGCCCAAATCATCGTTTTTGTAGGAGAACTCGATGGTGGGTTCAGCGAAAACGATACCTTCTTTTACGCCGTAATGTTTCGCGAACGAACCAGCGGAAATGTTACGGATAATCACTTCCAAAGGTAAAATGCTTACCTTTTTAACAAGGGTATCGCGTTCGGAAAGTTCTTCGACAAAGTGCGTCTTAACCCCTTCCTTTTCCAAAATCTGCATAAGGAAGTTGCTCATTTTGTTGTTGATAACGCCCTTACCTTCAATCGTACCTTTTTTCAAACCGTTGAAAGCCGTTGCGTCATCCTTGTAGGATACGATAACCAACGCGCTGTCATCCGTTGCATATACTTTTTTTGCTTTTCCTTCATAAAGTTGTGCTCTTTTTTCCATGATATATCTCCATTAAAAATTTATTTTTTTCTTGATTGTAAAATGTAAAAGTTGTAAAATTTCACGCATAAAGTTTACTGCTTTCAAAAGCGAGCAAGACAAGGAATGTGCGGATTCCCCGACAGGCGCGTACAAGGACGTACGTAACTAAGGGGAAACGCAAACATGACGCCGTATTGCGACGCTTTTCAAAGCAGTGTTTGTAAAGCTTCGTCGTCCGCGTTAATTTTCTCTCTCATCGCGATTTTATAATCCGCCAACTGCTTTTCAATTTCGGGGTACTTGATGCCCAAAATCTGCAACGCGAGCAAGCCCGCATTTTCACCGCCGTTTACGCCGACGGTTGCCACGGGAATCCCCGCAGGCATTTGCACAATGGAAAGCAAACTGTCCAACCCGCCCATCATATCCGTTTTCACGGGTAAACCAATCACTGGCAACGTAGTCATCGCCGCGATGACACCGCCAAGGTGAGCCGCTTTGCCCGCCGCGCAAATCAACACCTCAATCCCGCGCTGTTTTGCTGTGGAAGCAAACTCGTGCGCTTCATCAGGAGTACGGTGTGCGGAAATTACGCGAACTTCCGTTTCTACCCCAAATTTCTTCAACACGTTTACCGCAGGTTTTACCACGTCAAAATCCGACTTACTGCCCATTAAAATACCGACTTTGCTCATTGTGTTTCTCCTTTTCGAAATTAAAAATGGAGCGCAAATTCTCCATGCGCTCCAATATTATACTGATTTTATGGTGGAAATTGCCCACAGTTTTGCGTGCGAAAAACAGCCCGTCATCATTGCATTTTTCAGTCCTTGCAAACGTTTCATGGCAAACCTCACGTACTGTTCGTAAATACTCATCTTGTTTTCCCACCGACCTACTTACATTATTATAACAGAAAGAATCCAAAAAAGCAATCGTTCAAGGTAATTTTTTTCAGTTTTTTTTCGCTTTGTTATTTTTTCACAAAAGAATGATAAAAAATGTTATTTTTCAAGCTTCCGTATTTTCCCCTTTTTGCCCGATTTTCTCGGCATTTTGCAACCACTTATACGCATTCAACGCGTACATGGTAGCCCCTTTCGCCAAAATCCCTTCCTCAAAAACCACCTTTGGATGGTGCAACGGATACCCGCTCCCCGCCTTGTCACCGCCCGCGGAAATTGCCACCATAACGGACGGAATTTTATGGGTAAAGTACGCAAAGTCTTCCGAACCGCCCTGTCCCGCGCGCACGTCACCGCCAAGCGCGGTCGAATTATACACCGTCTCCGTGCCGAAATATTCCCCAAAAACCCGCTCGGTGTGCAGAGCCAACCCCTCATCGTTGACCAAGGTTGGACACCCGCCCCCATAAGCAACCTCTGCCGTTGCACGAAACCCTTTCGCGGTGTAACGCGCAATTGCTTCCATGCGTTTTTTGATAGTTTTCCTCGTATCCTCGTCAAAGGAACGCAGAGTCCCTTTCAACGCAACGCGGTCAGAAATCGCATTATCCGCGCCCTCGCACTCGATTTTTCCCACCGTCAAAACGGCAGTATTCGCCACGGAAATTTCCCGCGCTGACAACTCCTCTAACCCAAGCAAAATCCGTGCCGCAACCGTCAAAGCATCCACGCCGTTCCAAGGCGCCGCACCATGACACCCCTTGCCTTGTACCGTGATGGTAAAGTAATCGGCGGCAGGCGCACTGACGCCTTTTGCAACCACCGCTGTCCCCGCAGGCAAAGGCGTCCCTGCCAATACGTGAATCATCATTGCCGCATTCGGTTTCGGATTGTCCAAAACGCCGTTTTCTATCATCTCTTTTGCACCTTCCAACAATTCCTCAGCGGGTTGGAATAAGAGTTTCACTCTACCGCGCAACTCTTTTTCATGAATTTTCAAGAGTTTCGCCGCCCCCAACAACATGGCAGTATGCATATCATGTCCGCAAGCGTGCATTTGACCAGTTGTACAAGCGTAAGAAAGCCCCGTTTGCTCGGGGATAGGCAAGCCGTCCGTATCCGCGCGGAGTAAAAACGTTTTCCCTGATTTTCCGACAGTCGCAACAATCCCCGCGCGCCCGCAAGGCTGTGGGCGGTAACCGTACTCGGTCAATTTTTTACAGATAAAATCATTCGTTTTTTCCAAATGGAAACCGACTTCGGCATGCTTGTGTAAATAACGGCGGATTTTGACCAACTCTGGTTGCAAACTTTTCTCATTCCACATAACAGCAGTATGCGCGTTAAATTTGAAAAAAATTACCCCACTCATCCCCCTCTTACTGTCATACCGACCCAAGGGCGCGACAGCGCCCGCGTGGAGCGTATCCCCTGTCTCTTACTGTCATACCGAGCGGAGCAACTCTGTTGCGTAGTCGAGTGTATCCCCCATTATTCCTTGGGATTCTCTCCATTCGCTACGCTCAGTCGGAATGACATAAAACGCATATCCCATGTCAAGCGTATGTCATACCGACCCAAGGGCGCGACAGCGCCCGCGTGGAGCGTATCCCCTGTCTCTTACTGTCATACCGAGCGGAGCAACTCTGTTGCGTAGTCGAGTGTATCCCCCCATTATCCCTTAGGATTCTCTCCACTCGTTTCACTCGGTCGGAATGACAACTTAATATCATATTGCTCGTTTCACTCGACCTTTTACAAAAAAAAGTCCCTCTTCCCCCATTTACATTACCCAAAAAATCACCCAATATTATGACAAAATGCACAAAAAAAACGAAAAATACAATTTTTTGTCAAAAAAAATCGAATATCCTCTTGACAAACAAAATTTATAGTGCTATGATAATAGGGATTTCATGATGAGGTGACTATTTACGCGAAAGCGCGCATAGAATAATGTGTTTACATATTCCCCATCGTCGCTTACAATATATATAATATACGCAATTGTCACTCTGGAGCGAAGCGATAGAGTCTCATGCCGTCAGGCATATATCGAGTTTGCATAAGCAAACATATCGAACGCCAAAGGCGTATATCGTGTTTACAACTGTAAACATATCGCGTTTGCGTAAGCAAACATCCCCCCCCCCGATACTCCCAGGGCTTCACCGCCCTGCCTGTATAAAAAATAAAGAAAAAATAAAAAAAAATTTGGAGGTATCTGTTATGGCTGATAAGAAAAAGGCAGTAACAAAAGGCGCAAAGAAGAACACTGGCGACAACTTCTTTAAAAAAGCATGGAACGCTGTTTCCAACTTCTTCAAAAACGCTTGGGCAAAAGTAAAGGCAATTCCTTGGAATGCGCCTGTGAAACCCGTTGTGGCTTGGAGTGTAATCGGTGGCGTATTGCTTGTTTCCGTTGCTCTCGCGCTCATCTTCTGGTTGTAATTTGATAAAGGAGAATATAAAATTATGTTTAAGAGAAAAAACAACAAAAAAGGCTTTACGATTGTTGAATTGACGATCGTTGTATCCGTAATCGCAATCCTTTCCGCGGTTTTGATCCCCACCTTCGCTGGTGTAACCAAAAAAGCAAGACAAACTGCTGACGAAGCTGCTGTTCGCAACATGAACACTGCATTGGCTCAAAAAATTGAAGTAGAAAACCCTGACATCTTTGACGTCTCTACCGCACTTTCCGAAAACGGTTTTGCAGCAGAAAACGGTTTATTCCCTACCCTTAAGGATCACGCTTTCTACTGGCATAAACCCAGCAACACCATCGTATACGTTAAGACGAAAGATGGCGCATTTGACCTTGTATTCCCTAAGAACGTTAAAGATTTCAGCGAAAATACTTGTCAAGCTCTTGGCACCAAGATTAGTGCAGCAGCAGCCGTAGCTCCCGCAGCTCCCGCTGACACGACTGCTAAACCCGCTGGTACGACGGCAAATATGCCCGCTGATATTGATACGTTTGAAGAATTGGTTGAATGGTCCAATGGCTCGAATGGTAAAGTTGAAACCACGCTTCCTAGCGGCGCAAAGAAAGAGGGTGTTGCATTCTCTGGTAACATTAAGTTGACCGAAGATTTGGTTTTGGGTAAAAAAGGTAATGCTGGTCGTTCTATGGCTTACAACATTACAGGAGATACGACGATTGATCTTAATGGTTTTAGCATTACGCAAGCAAACGCTGGTACGGGTCAAAGCCTTGCATTCTTTGCCGTTCGTAGCGGTGTTACGTTGACCATCATTGATAGCTCCACCGCTAAGACTGGTGCTATTAAAGTTGGCAACACGGCATTCCAAATCGATGCAGGCGCAACGGTAAATATGTATAGCGGTACGATTACGCTCGCTGAAGACCGTTCTGCAGCGGATATTGCCTATGGTGCATCTTTGGTATGGACTTACGGTGGTACATTCAATATGTACGGTGGTACTCTTGACGTTGCTTCGACGGACTTCGATCTCAATTGGGCTATTTCCAATAGTGGTGTTGCTAACTTGTTCGCAGGTAAAGTTGTTGGTTACATCGACGAATCCGCTAACATCTATGACATCACGAAGTAATTCTTGATTACAATGAAACAAAATAAGCCGATGCCGTGTTCGGCATCGGCTTATTAAAAAAATAAAGGAGAAAATGAATCATGAAAAAAATGAACAAAAAAGGCTTTACGATTGTTGAATTGTCTATCGTTATCGCAGTAATCGCAATCCTTGCAGCTATTTTAGTCCCCTCTTTCTCTGGCTTAATTGGGCAATCCAAGGATACCGCTGCGAAAGAAAACGCAAAAATTGCTTATCAAGAATACATCCTTGAAGCAGGCGAAGAAGAAATCGCTGACAACCTTATCTATGAAGACAACGGCAGATTTGTTGTAATCCAAGGTAACTCCGTTAAAGGCGTTTACAGCACCAAATTGGCTGCAGCTCAAGCAATTGATGCAGATTATGATGCTACGAAATTGGATACAGCGGGCAACCTTACGGAAGTTGGCGACAATTTGTACAGCGTTAAAGCCGTTGACTAATCCATAAAAAACAAGAAAAAAAATGCAGGCATAATTGCCCGCGACTTAGCCTTAACTAAGGATAAAAAACAAAAATGCAGGCACTCTGCACTCGTTCGAGTGCAGAGTGTTTTCGCTTTTCTCCCCCACACACCTATCCCCCTATGGGGGGAACACCGCAACCTTGGCTTCCCTTGTGAGGGAAGCTGTCATGAGTGCGAAGCAACGCGAGCCGAATGACTGATGAGTAGTCACATACAAAAACACAGCCTATGTTTATTACACCGCATAAAAAACTAAATAAACGAGGTTTCACTTTAGTGGAATTAACCATGGTTATGGCGATCACGGCAATCATATCGGTAATGATTGTCAGTTTTTCCACGCTTATCTCTGCGCAGACGCGCAAAAACAATCTCCGCGCGGACTTTTTAGAATCAGTAATAACACTCCGCACCGACCTGCAAAAACAATTTGCAGAAGATGACAACGGCAGTTCCATTTCTATTTCCGCTGATAACAAAACTCTTAAAATTGGCAACTCTGACTTTTCCTTTCCTTGGGAAGAGTATGAATATATAGACGAGCATGAATTTGACATTAACGGCAAAATTATCAAAGTAACGTTAACCAACAAGAAGTTATCCGAATCGCAAAGTTTCACCTTAATATCCAAGGTGGAATGAACGACTTTTGTCATACCGACCAAGGGCGCGACAGTGCCCGCGTGGAGTGTATCCTCTGTCTCTTACTGTCATACCGAGCGGAGCAACTATGTTGCCTAGTCGAGTGTATCCCCTCATTATTCCTTGGGATTCTCTCCATTCGCTACGCTCAGTCGGAATGACATAAAACGCATATCCCATGTCAAGCGTATGTCATACCATAAACATTCTCAAAGGAGTCAGCGACCTTGCCATACTATGTATATATCCTTACAAACAAATCAAATCGTGTATTGTATATAGGTATGACCAACAACATACAACGCCGTATTTACGAGCATAAAAATAAATTACTAGACGGCTTTTCCTCAAAGTATAACCTCAATAAATTGGTATACTTTGAATCAACAAACGATGTAAATATTGCAATTGAACGCGAAAAGACATTAAAAAAGTGGGCGCGTATAAAAAAATGCAATTTGATTGAAATGCAAAATCCTACTTGGGATGACTTAAGTGTATCCTTTTGAGCGTTCCTTCTGTCATACCGTAAGGAGCGCAATGCGCGACGGAATAGCAAGTCTGCGAGCGTCCCAAGGGCGCGACAGTGCCCGCGTGGAGCGTATCCCCTGTCTCTTACTGTCATACCGAGCGGAGCAACTCTGTTGCGTAGTCGCGCGAGCAAAGCCTGCTTTGCGACGCCACGAGCAATAGCGAGTATTGTATCCCATGTCACTTCCCTCTGTCATACCGAGCGAAGGCGTAGCCATAGTCGAGTGTATCCCCCGTCACAAAAAACACCACAAAGGAACCCCTATGTTTATACGAAGAAACCAAAAACTAAATAAACGCGGGTTTTCCCTTATGGAATCTGTCTTGGCTCTTGCCGTCATTTCTATTTCTTCTGTCGGCATTCTTTCCCTTGTTCTTTCTGCCCAACGCGCTACTATCAACGCCGCTCAAAAACAACAGGCTCAACTCTATGCGATGGATATTATCAATTGCTATCGCGTGAGTAATTCTACCGAAACCTTTCAACAAAATATGGCTTGGGCACTGGATGGCGATTACGAAGCAAATCTTGAATTCTTGGAAGATAAAAAAACTCTTACCGTCACCATCGTAAAAGACGGAAAAACATTAGCGGAAGCTGAATTTACCAAGGGGGTGCCTTTAACAAATGAAGAAACTCCTTAAAAATAAACGCGGAATGGCTATCGAAAGCGCCATTATGTTTATGTTCATCGTTTTTATGTTCGGTCTTTTATTGTCGGGCATTGTCATGACGACTCATTTGCGGGTAAAAGTCAATGATACTTTACTTGACCGCGAATTGGAAATTGAACAAATCGGTGAAGACTTCGTCCATATGGATAAAGATAACTTCACCGTTTATGATAAGTATGAAGCAATCACTTCTTACAATGAAAACAATAAAACTCTTACATTGAAAAGAAACAACAATACTGTTTTATTCGTTAAAGTAGAAAATGGAAAAATAACCAGTTGGAAATATTCTAACAACGAGGATAATAAAAATGGCTAGAAAACAAAGCACTCCCTTTCCCTATATGACTGTTTTAGGTATTGATATGCGCCGCGGCGCATTCCACCAATACAACGTTTTGGGCGATGACGTGAAGTCCGTCGTGCATACTGTACAAAATTATACGGGCGCATCCTTTACCGAAGACTTCTACAAGAAATTCGCCAACGTCGTCGAAAAGTTCGTCGAAAACAATCCCTCGGAAACCGTTCGTCAAATCGCATTTGTTGTGCCTGACGAAGTCGCTGCGCTTGATAACGTGCGCTTGCCGACTCTTCGCTCGCATAAACTCATCAAAAATTTGCTCGACACCAAGCTGTCGGAAATTTACCTCAACCGCGACGATCTCGAGATCCGTACTTTTCAGGTGGAAAAGAACAGACAATACTGCACCTACAGCGTAACGGCGATTCAGGAAAAAGTATTAAACTCCCTCTACACCGTATGCTCGGAAAATAAACTGTATGCGGACGTTTTGACTTATGCGTCGGCTTCTACTGTCACCGCGGTTGCTACCTTGAACCCCAAGTGGAAAAACGAAAGTTATCTCTTCTTGGATATCAAGGACGTATATTCCCGTTTCATTTTCGTGGCGGATGGCAGATGCGTGGGCTCTTACCCCCTTCCCTTTGGCATGGAATTCCTTTCTACCCCTAAATACGTGCAGGAAGATATGTTATTCGACCACAGCATGGCGGAATTGACGGTATTGAACGCACGCGAACGCGCTAAGTCGAAAAAACTATCCGTTTTGGACAACGAACACGTTGGCGAAATGACCGAAAGTGTAAATTTGGACGCGATGATGTCCATGAATAACGATTGGGATGACGATGACGAAGACATGAAACCCGTTAAAAAAACGGTTGCGGAAGAAGTCGCGGTTACGGAAATTACCGCACCTGCGGAAGAAACGGAAGCCGTAGAAGAACCCGCCCCTACGGAAGAAGTAGAAAAGACGGAAGAACCTGCCACGGAAGAAGAACCTGCAGAAGAAAGTGAAAAGGCGGAAGAAGCTCCTGCCGAAGAAACCAAAGACGAAGAAGCTTCTACAGAAGAAAGCACTGCGGACGAAGGTGAAGCAACGGAAGAACAGGCGGTTAAAGAAACCGAGACAGCGGAAGCTTCTGCTACGGAAGAAACTACGCCCGCGGAAGAACCCGCTACGGAAGAAACTACGCCCGCGGAAGAACCCGCTACGGAAGAAAATACACCCGCGGAAGAAAACGAAACTACGGAACAACCCGAACCCGCGCCTGCGAAAGCGAAGGTAATGGCGAAGAAAATCCCTAGAAAACTTCCCTTATTCATGCAACGCCCTACCCCCGAAACCGAACAAGACATCACGAAGGAAAATTTCCGCGTGTTTGTAAAGTGGACGCTGTCCTTAATTCAAAGCAACCCGAAACTGACGGCGTTTGGCGCGCCTAAGTTCGTATGCGTGAACTTACCCAAGGATATGCAATTCATCATCGATGGCGTGAACTTGGAAGCAAAGGAAAACGGTTTGCCTTTCGTGCGTTTTGAATTCGCGGACGACAACGCGGACTTAGCGCAGAATTTGGAATTATTCGGTGGTTTGTACGGTAATAACTGGCACATTTCCGCGAAGTTTTAAGAGGATTTATGGACGAATATTACAAAATCGTTGCCTTTATTTTGGCAGGGCTGTTGGGGGTATGCGTAGGCACTTTTCTCAACGTTGTTATTTACCGCGTACCGCTTGGTATGAGTTTGGCGAAGCCCGATTCTCACTGTCCCAACTGCAAATATAAGCTGAAATGGTCGGACAATATCCCCGTCCTTTCCTACCTGTTTTTGGGTGGGAAATGCCATAATTGCAAACAGCCTATCTCTTTCCGCTATCCTGCGGTTGAACTTTTCAATATGTTGGCGTGGCTTGGCTCGGTTTGGCTGTTTTGGGATACCAGTATCCCTTTCACCGTGATTACCGCGCTTGCGTCCAGCCTGCTTATTTGCGTATTTTTCATCGATTTAGACCATATGTTGGTCTTTGACCGATTCGTTATCATGTTGTTGATTTTGGGTGGCTTTGCGGTCTTTTTCGACCCCTATTACAATTGGCTGTCCCACGTCATCGGCGGTGTAGCGGGCTTTGCTGTATTTTACGGTGTGCATGCGTTGTTCTATTACGGATTTAAAAAGGACGCCCTTGGCGGAGGCGATATCAAGCTGTCGGGCGCAGTCGGGTTGTTACTTGGTTGGGAACGTTTGCTCTTGGCTGTGGTCATCGCATCCCTTTCTGCAAGCGTTATCCTCTTGATTTTGAACCGTAAAAACGCGGACGGGCAAGAGCCCGCAATCGAAACGGCTGACCCCGCAGAGGGGGAATCTTTACCAGGTGAATATCCTTTTGCGCCTTTCTTGTGTAGCGGGTTTTGGATCGCCATGATGTTTGGCGCGCAAATTATCACTTGGTACATTTCTTTATTTGGAATTTAAGTAAGGAGGCAATACAATTGCCGGTTTATAAATACGTCGCGGTCAACGCGCAAAAACAAAAGGTGAAAGGCAAATTTATTGCCGACAATGAAAAGCAACTTGCGGCGTCCCTCGCCAAAAAGAACCTTTTCCTCGTTTCTTCCTCGGTTGACAAGGGAGGGACTCCGTCCGCCTTTTTTACAACGGGTACGGGTAAAGTACAGCTAAAAGAATTGACGACCTTCTGCCGTCAGTTCGCCATCATGATTACCGCTGGTATCACCGTCCTGGAATGTTTGAATAACCTGAAAAAACAAAATTATTCGCACTACTTTAAATCCATTTTACAGGTCATTTACGACGACGTAAAGAGCGGTTCTATGCTATCCGCCGCCGTAGATAAGCACGCAAAGGTCTTCCCCCACTTCTTCCGCAGCATGGTGCACGTAGGTGAAGCCAGCGGACGATTGAATGAAGTCTTCGAATCCCTTGCCGATTACTATGAATCGGATGAAAAAATCAGACGAAAAGCGAAAAGTGCGCTGTCTTACCCTCTGATGCTTCTTGCCATGACCATCGGTATCGTTATCTTGATGTTGACCTTCGTTGTTCCAACCTTTAAAGATACCATGAGTAAATTGGACGTTACCATTGAAGGATTCACCAAAACCGTATACGACATTTCCGATTTCTTAACAGCAAATTGGCGGTTTTTATTGGTGGGCGTTATCTTTGTTGTGGGTGTACTCATTTTACTGCTGCAAACGAAAAAAGGGCAATACGTCGCGGACGCGTTCAAGCTTTACGCACCCTTTATCGGCAGAGTGCAGGTAGAGTTAATTACCGCCCGATACGCGCGTGCGTTCAGCATCCTGCTTTCCAGCGGTATGCCCCTTTCAGAAGCATTGGATACTTTAGAGATTATCATCGGCAACCAATGCCTGCAAAAGCGATTTAAAACAGTAAAAGATGAAGTCAAACACGGCGTATCCTTAACCAAAGCGTTGCAGAATCTCAACTTCTTCCCCGATATCCTCATTCAGATGGTATCCGTTGGTGAAAAAACAGCGGCGCTTGGCGAAGTCATGACCCGTACGTATAAGTACTTTGACGAACGAGTAGAAACTTCCCTCAACGCTTTAACTGCAAAAATTCAGCCTGTCATGTTGTTGATTATGGGCGTAACCATCGGTTCGTTGTTCCTTGCGGTATATTCGCCGATGCTGTCCATCATGAACCAACTGTAATAAAACCTCGCGAAAAAGGACTTTCCTATGAATATTAACAGAGAGTTACTACAATTTTATACTTATAAAAAAGTTATCAAGAAAAAGCAACAAGACAAAATTTTGGAAGATTGCGCGCGTTTGCACGTATCCGTCCGTGATTATATGCTCGCGAAAGAGCTTGTTACCGACACCAAAGAATTGGCGGTGTTGGGGGATTTCTACTGCATGCCCTACGTCGAAATCGACATGTTGGACATCGACAAATCCTTATTCGACCTCTTCTCGTTTGAGTTCATGAAACGCCATAAAATCATCCCCGTGTGGCGCAAGTTAGACGGCACGCTGTTGGTTGCAACGGGCAGCCCGCTCGATTGTACCGCTTTGTCGTCGATTGCTTCTCAATTGATTTGCCCCGTCGATTACGTATTGGTTCCCCCTTTGCAAATTGAACGGTATATCGATTCAATCGCCGCCGTCATTTCGACCACCGCGGCGTTGGATGATTTGAATGACGAGGGCGACGCGGCGTTGTTCGCCAAAGAAGCGGAAAAGGAAACGGAAGCCTTGGAAGGCGATGCCGTCAACAATCCGTCCGTTCGTTTGGTCGATTCCATCATTAAAGAAGCCATTCCCTACCGCGCGAGCGATATTCACATCGAACCCTTTGAAAAGACGGTCAAAGTGCGTTACCGTATTGACGGTGACTTGCAAGAACGTGCCGAGTTCCCTACCGCGTCCTATTCGGCGATTTGCGCGCGTATCAAGATTATGGCGGGCATGGATATTGCCGAACGCCGTATCCCGCAGGACGGGCGTATTAACTTGGTGATTGGCGGTAAAGAATACGACTTCCGTATTTCTTCCCTGCCTACTATGTTCGGAGAAAAGTTCGTTATCCGTGTACTTGACCGTTCATCCTTCCGCTTTACCCGCGAGGACCTCGGCTTTACCGAAGCAGAAAACGAAGTGCTGGATAAAATGCTCACCCGCCCCCACGGTATCATTCTGTTGACGGGGCCTACGGGTTGCGGTAAGTCCACCACCTTGTACGCTTTCTTAAAGGAAATCAACAAACCCGAAGTCAATATCGTCACGGTAGAAGACCCCGTCGAATACATCATGGCGGGCATCAACCAAACACAGGTAAACGTCAAGGCGAACATGACCTTTGCGGTCGCACTTCGTTCCATTCTCCGTCAAGACCCTGACATTATCATGGTCGGGGAAATGCGTGACGAAGAAACAGCGGAAATTGCCGTCCGCGCCGCGATCACAGGGCACCTCGTATTCAGTACCTTGCACACCAACGACGCCCCTGGCAGTATCACTCGTTTGCAGGACATGGGCGTGGAAGATTACTTGGTAGCCGACTCCTTGGTGGGTGTAATTGCACAGCGTTTGGTCAAACGCCTTTGTCCCGTTTGTAAAAAACGTTCTAAGCCTACACAAAAGGAATTGGAATTGTTAGACCTCGACGAACCCATCAATATCTTCCGTCCGCAGGGCTGTCAGTATTGCAACGGAACGGGCTATAAAGGCCGAATTGCGGTACATGAAATGATGTATATCAACGACAACATGCGCAACGCCATTGTGACGGAAAAGAACCTCGAACGCTTGCGTGATATTGCCAAAGAAAACGGCATGGTGACCTTGTGGAATTCCTGCAAGAGCCTCGTATTCAAAGGCATCACCAGCATACAAGAATTGTTGACGCTTAATATGGAATAAATAGCAACTCCGCGGCGCATCTTCGATGCGCCGCGGAGTCTTTACATAGCTTTAGATAGATAACACATTTACACACATAAACAATTTGCTTACTTTTAAATTCTTGCCTTTTACTTCTTACACCTTACTCCTTACTTCTTACACTTTACATTTTATATCTTACATCTCACCTCTTACGCCTTACTCCTTACTTCTTACACTTTACATTTTATATCTTACATCTCACCTCTTACACCTTACGCCTTACTTTTTACTTCCTACTTTCTATTTCTTACTTTCTTTTTCTTCCGCCCTCACTCCTCATAGGCTTTACACAAAAAACACTTGAACACTTGAATAATTATTCAAGTGTTCAAGTGTTCCCTCATATTTTTTATCAATTATTTTATCAATTATTTTATCAATTATTTTATCAATTATTTTATCAATTATTTTATCAATTATTTTATCAATTATTTTATCAATTATTTTATCAATTATTTTGTCAATTATTTTGTCAATTATTTTGTCAATTATTTTGTCAATTATTTTGTCAATTATTCTGTCAATTATTTTGTCAATTATTCTGTCTATTATTCTGTCTATTATTTGCTATCGTATACATTAGCTGATATAGGCATAAGGAAACACACTCGCTACACCTTATCTGCATAATGTATTACCGCGCATGAACGAAGCAACACAAACACCCTATCTTTTCCCGCTCCTACTCCCCCGCATGTTATTTTAACGGTTCACCTATCATCAGTGGAAAAAATATTACAGCATATCTTTACTATACAACCTCTATCCCCTAAGCAAAGCACATATTTCTGCATGCACACCAACGCCCTCTCTTCCCACCCCCTTACAGATTCCCTCATAGGCTTTACATCAAAAACACTTGAATAGTTGTTCAACTGTTCAAGTGTTTTAACGTTTCATTTAGATTATAACCCATACCCTATTCAACACTTCGCTTACTCCCTGCCTCAAACTTCATCCAACACTTCATTTAACCCCTGTCCCAAAAGCAGATATAAGGATAAGTCCGCCCCACCCAGGAAACGCCCATAACATAAACAATATCAAAAGTCAAATTAAATGAAGTATAGCGAAATATTAAAATTGCTTTTTTAGACTCTATCGCTACGCTCCAGAGTGACATTATACGAAAGCATTTTTACCTACCCACAGTAGAACTGGGGGATTCGTCAAGCTAAAGCGCCAATCAAAAAAATCCCCCGCGGTACGTCTTCCATACACCGCGGGGAACTATATATTAACTTACATTTTCAACTTTAGCTTTCTCTTTTCTGTCTTTGAAAAACCAAGGCAAATAAGCCCCCACAAACAGCACCGTAATAACGCTTGCCATCACCAACAATCTCACAGCGAAGTTTGCAGGTAAAATATCCAAAATGGACTTGGTATCTTCGGGACGCGCCATAAACAAATAATTTGCCCCGTTGCCAATCATCTCATTGGCTGCGTAAGCAATTACCGCAAGGACAAAAAGCGCGATATAGGATTTTATTATAGATTTTACCGTCGGGCGGAACTTATGCACAAAAATCATATAGAAAATGGCAATATATCCCATCGTATGTTCCAACCAGAATTGGTAATATCTATATCTTGTAACCCCTGTATAAGTAATTACGGTAGGCGTAATCAACGCAAACAACGTACCCGAAAACAGCCAAAAATACGCAATATCAAACAATGTCTGCGATTTCCCGATAATCATATAACTGCAGAAGATAACACTCCACCCGCATACGGTAATCGGCAAATGGTCGACGGGGTTTGGATTCAGAGAGGGATTTCCTACCAATCTCCAAAAATAGGACATTTCGGCAACAATCATCACAAACGCCATGGTATAACGCAAACCTACGTCCAATTTATCATTACTGCGCAACTGCTCGCGAAAACGATAAATCAAGTAAATCGCCAATCCCATGAGAATAATCGGTGCGAAATGAGGTAAAGTAAAAGCTGAAAATTCTACCTCCGTACCAACGCCAAAAAAGTAAATAAAAAAGTCTTTCATATCTATCTCCTTTTTACTTGTTACAAAATCAAAATCTTTATCAACTGTAAAATCTGCCCCGCCCTATACCAGCCAAGTGACCAACTTCACCGCAAACACACAGGTAGGGTACAGCATAAAGAACGCGACTACGCCAACAGCAAGCAAAATCCCTGCCCACGAAATAACGCCCGATAAAGTGTAAACAAGCTTAGTTTTCTTCAAAATCAACCATACCAACAGCAACGCAATCACACCGCCGCCAAACCCAACCGCCGCGTATTTCACGTACGGAGAAGAATAGGTGCAAACCACTTCGTTTTCCCCTTCTTCTAAGGGAATCAACAAAAGTTTCAAATCATTTTCCACGGGTTCAACCGCTTTCCCGTTTACGGTGACGGTATAACCTTTCGACGCCACAAAGCTAAGCATCAGGTTTTCCCCCGCTTTTGCGGTAACCTTCGCCTTCAACTGCCCCGCGCCTACTTCCACGTCCGCAGCCTTATCCCAAAGATATTGGCTAAGCTCGGTCGCAGATTTCGGGGTCACGTAATCGCTGTTTGTAAACGCTTTCAAATTTTCACCGCGCAGATACTTGTAAAGCGCCGCTTGATTGATACGGCGGTTACTGCTGTTGGAGATATTATCCACTTCGAATGCATACCCCTCGCCCCCTTGTACACGGAACCCAAGCGGGAAAACGATGGTATTTTCATACACGTAGAAATTTCCTCTGTGCAAGTGGACTTCTTTACCGTCTTTATCCACTTCCATCACGGGTTTCACGTAGGTTTTACTCCGTTCGAAGGAGGCCAACTGTTCCTCAACCGTATCCTCTTTGTTGTTGGGATTGACGTACTTGATAAAGTATTTATACCCTAAAAACGCATCCCCGAACTCATCACTGCGGTTGTATTTATTTTTGTTATGTCCGCTCTTGAAACTGTTTTTACCGTTTCCGAGATACCCGAAAATTTGATAAGTGCCGTAATTATCCTTGTCAATCACGGACGAGAATACGCTGAACGAGTTCGAATTCCCCGTAAAAGGTACGCACGCCGTCAGTTTATCATCATGATCTTTCACACGGAAATAGGAATCGTCCTGCTCGTTCAATACCGCGCAGATATCTTGATAATGCCCGATATTGACGTGTTGCGTAGAAGCGTTGCCCGCGATGAGGTGGCTGTTGTAAAATACCAACTGCGTTGCAACGACGCCAATCAAAATATACGACAAGAATCGGGGACTGATTTTGCGGCACGCAACCAATACACAGCCGACAATAACCAATATCGCCACGAAGGTGAACGGTATAACGATTACCTCGATACCGCCCAGCGAATGCGCCAAACGCGCAGAAAAGCCGTCCAACTCTTTCAAGAGTTCCTCATCCTTGATAAACCAACTCCAGAACAGCTTTTCACAGCCCTTGTACGCCACAAAACAGATAATCGCCATAGCGGCCAACGCAAGGGCAACCAACACACCCATGCAAATATAGGAAACCTTTTTCTTCTTTTGGTTTATGGTGGAAGCGATGGGCAAGAATTCCGTTTCCGCCTCTTCCTCGTCTTCTACCGAAGATATAACAGGCAACTGCAGGAAATCCGTATACAACGGTTTGCCATCGTACGCGCATCCTTTGTCATAGCACCAACCATCGATTGCCAAACACGCCCCGCCAAGGAAATACAACGCGTTTAAGAACCCAAAGCGCAAGGCATAAGACATGTATGAACCCATATTAAGAAGATTCATCGATTCGTCCACCACCAAGGGCAACAAGGTCAAAACCGCCGCCACCAACATAAAGCGGGCGAACTTATCCTTTAACCCCGTACGGATAAACCAGAACACCGTCAATGCCAAGAATACCGAATCCGCAACAATGTACGACCATTTTCTGTATAACGATTCGCTGTATTTTTCAATAAAAGTAGAAGAATTAAAATCCCCAATCGAACCTTCCGAAGACACGCTAAAGCCATACCAAACGTTTTCAAACAAACTCCCCCCGCGCGCGCTTCGCATAAACGCGCCAAGCGCAGGCAACAAAATCGGTAAGGAAATAAACAACGCCACCGCAAGCGACAAGCAAAAACGGGTAATGAAAAGTTTTCTATCCTCTTTCTCCACGCAAATCAACGCATACGCAATCAATGCAGGGAAGACGATAAACAGCGAGAAACACGCAATGGAAAAGCAGGTATAAATGCAACACGCAACCATAATCGAGAACCAAAGGAATTTTCCCGTCTTGACAAAATGCACAAACGCCGCCGCGCAGAAAGGCATATAGATGAGAAAATCCATCCAGTTGATATAGGTATTTGCCACAAACATATACCCGCAATAGGCATATACCGCACCAATCGCTATACAGATATATTCGGGAATATGCTTAAATTGTTTTTGCGCAAACCACGTCCCTGCAAAAGCAATCGACGCCAATTTAAAAATCATGACGATACTGCTTGCATGCGCAACTTTCCCATCGCCAAACACCAAAAACAGAAAACTGAACGGACTGACAAAGAAATATAAAAACGTTCCCGTAACGTCCGCTCCGCCGACGATGGCGTAGGAATAGGTCAGCGAAGATTTCCCTTGCAACACGTCAAAAAGATGTTCGATGAACGGACAAATTTGCGCGGACAAGTCATAACTTGCCGCCGTGTACTTATCCCCAAACGGTTCCACGCTATACGCCACCAAGCCGACAATATACAAACAAGCCACCAAAAGGGGCGCGAAAATCAACGCAAAATTCCGTTCGAAAAACGCGTTCGCTTTTTGCTTTAGACTTTCCAATTTACTTTCTTGTAATTCTTCCATATTTTCCATATCCCCATTGTACCACCTTTCATTGACAAAGTCAATGATTTGTAAGAAAAACGGAGCGTTTTTTCACGCTCCGTGTGCTTTATTTACTTTGAATATACTCGTCGATAGCTTTCGCCGCAACTTTTCCCGCGCCCATGGCTTTGATAACCGTTGCCGCGCCCGTTGCTGCATCACCGCCGCAATATACGCCCTCAATTGAAGTTTTCCCCACTTCGTCCACCGCAATTTCCCCACGGCGTAAGGTCTGCAAATCAGGGGTCGTCGCCTTCAGCAAAGGATTGGGTGAAGTCCCCAACGACATAATAACGCAATCGACAGGGATAACAAATTCACTGCCAGCCACAACCTTAGGCGAACGTCTGCCGCTGTCGTCAGGTTCACCGAGTTCCATGCGCACGCACTCGATACCCTCTACCCAACCGTAGGCAGGGTCGCGGGGATCGGTGGTAGAAGTCGCCAATATCCGCGTGGGATTGGTCAACAAATCGAAGATAATTCCCTCTTCTTTTGCATGCTCGATTTCTTCACGGCGTGCGGGCAATTCTTCCTCGCCTCGACGATAAATGATATGCACTTCCGCGCCCAAACGCTTTGCGGTACGTGCCGCGTCCATCGCCACGTTGCCGCCGCCCACAACCGCCACGCATTTCCCGCGTTGAATGGGGGTATGGCTGTCCGTTTTGTATGCTTTCATGAGGTTGGAACGGGTCAAAAATTCGTTGGCGGAATACACCCCTTTGAGGCTTTCGCCAGGGATATTCATAAACTTCGGCAAGCCCGCGCCCGAACCGATAAACACCGCTTCAAAGCCGTATTCGCACTTCAATTCTTCAATGGTAATAACCCGACCGATGACCATGTTGGTTTCCACCTTTACGCCAAGAGCTTTCAAATTATCCACTTCTTTCTGTACAATGGCTTTCGGCAAACGGAATTCGGGGATACCGTACACAAGCACACCGCCCGCTACGTGCAACGCCTCGAAAACGGTCACTTCATAACCCATCTTCGCCAAATCCCCCGCGCAAGTTAACCCCGCGGGACCGCTGCCAATCACCGCCACTTTATGCCCATTGGAGGGGGCAGGTATGGGTTGAACGGTGCAATTTGCATTGTGCCAGTCCGCAACAAAGCGTTCCAAACGCCCGATACCGACCGCTTCGCAACCCGCCTTGATACCGCGGGTACACTTGCCTTCGCATTGTGTTTCCTGGGGGCAAACTCGACCGCAAACCGCAGGCAAAGACGAATCTTCCGCGATGATTTGGTACGCACCCTCAAAATCCCCTTCCGCCACTTTGGCGATGAATTCAGGGATTTTTATATTGACGGGACAAGCCTCTACGCAAGGACGGTTTTTACAACCGATGCAACGCTTTGCCTCATCAATTGCCATCTCCGCGGTATACCCCAACGCAACCTCGTCAAAGTTCCCGTTACGCACCTGCGCATCCTGCGTCGGCATAGGATATTTTAAGGGGTTCATGTTAAATTTTGCCATCTTATTGAACCTCCTTTTTAAACAAATTACAATCGCTTTCTCTTTCGCGGGCTTCAAAATCCGCGTACGCACGAGAACGGCTCATCGCCTCATCAAAATCAATCAAATGCCCGTCAAATTCAGGTCCGTCTACGCACGCGAATTTCATTTCACCGCCTACGGTCAAACGACATCCACCGCACATGCCCGTACCGTCAATCATAATCGGGTTCATGCTGGCAATCGTCTTCACGCCGTAATCCTTGGTCGTCGCGCAAACGAATTTCATCATAATCAAAGGACCGATGGTGATGACTTCGTCAAAAGTTTCACCCGCTTCCAACAGTTCTTTCAAAGGCACGCAAACGTTGCCCTGGCGCCCGTACGAACCATCGTCCGTCATCATGTGAAAGTTCGCAGAACAAGCCTTAAATTCCTCTTCCAAAATCACAAGGTCTTTGTTTCTAAAACCGATAATCGAGGTAACCTCTGCCCCCTGCGCATGCAAAGCCTTCGCAACGGGCAATGCGATGGCGCAACCTACGCCCCCGCCTACCACGCAAACCTTTTTCAACCCCTCGGTGTGGGTAGGTCTGCCCAAAGGTCCTACAAAATCAGGGATAGAATCCCCTGCATTTTTCCTATTTAACGCTTGCGTACCCGCGCCCACGATTTGGAAAATAATGGTCACGGTACCCTTTTCACGGTCATAATCGGCAATCGTCAAAGGAATACGTTCTCCATCTTCGTCCACACGCAAAATGATGAACTGCCCGGGCAACGCTTTTTTTGCCACGAACGGCGCGTAAATTTCCATCTTCGTCACCGTGGGATTTAACGATTGTTTTGTCACAATTTGATACATTTTATTTTTTCTCCTATACAATATCCATTACATTATATATTTTATTAGGAAAAAAGTCAATCCTTGAATGTGGTATTACCCGATTTATTTTTTCACAAATCTTTCATTTTTCGCATGATTTCGATTGCTTTTCTCGTTTGTAAGTAGTATAATGTTTGACGGCTTAACGAAAGAAACATATTGAAGGAGCATTTTTATGGAAATATTACTTAGCCTTTCCATTGCCTTATTGACAGGGTTACTGTTGTCACGTCTTGCAAAGTTGGCAAAATTACCCGCAGTTACGGCATATTTGGTTGCAGGTATTTTGGTCGGTCCTTACTGCCTCGGTCAACTTAACGTAAAGGGTCTTGGCTTTGTGGAAGGACACATCGAGGACTTCGCCATTTTATCCAAACTCGCACTTGGTTTTATCGCCTTTTCAATCGGTAACGAGTTCCGTTTGGAACAACTGAAAAAAATCGGTAAACAAGCAACGATTATCGGGATTTTGCAAGCGGTCGTTACTACGTTGATTGTAGACGCGGCGTTGATTGCTTTCCATTTTATCCGTCCCGACGTTTTACCCTTGGAAGCGGCGATCATCCTCGGTGCAATCGCATCCGCAACCGCACCCGCCGCAACCTTGATGGTTGTAAAACAGTATAAAGCGAAAGGCCCTGTTACCGACACCCTTTTGCCCGTTGTTGCCTTGGACGACGCAGTCGGCTTGATATTATTCGCCGTTTCATTCGGCGTTGCAAAAGCCTTCGGCGCAGGCAACGTTGACCCCGTTTCCATCATCGTCAATCCCTTGATTGAAATTTTCGGTTCGTTGCTCCTCGGTGTACTTGTCGGTCTTCTTTTCGCATTCTGCGAACGGTTCTTCCACTCCCGCTCCAAGCGACTTTCCGTATCGGTGGGTTTCGTTATGCTTACCATCGGGCTTTCCATGTTTGAACATAGCTTCGGCAGCGTGCATATCGCATTCTCCCCCTTACTTTCCTGCATGATGCTGGGTACGATTTTCTGCAATATCTGCGATTTCTCGGAAGAACTTATGGACAGAGTCGACAGATGGACGGCCCCTTTGTTTGCGTTGTTCTTTGTCATCAGCGGTGCGGAACTTGATTTGTCTATCTTCACCAAGGGTATGATTGTACTTGTTGGCGTTATTTATATCGCTACCCGTTCCATCGGTAAATATACGGGTGCGTTGAGCAGTGCGAAACTTGCAAAGTGCGATGATAACATCGTCAAATACCTCGGCATCACCTTGTTACCCCAAGCAGGCGTTGCGCTTGGTATGGCGGACATTGTTCAAGAAGAAATTGCCTTCCTCAAAGTGCTTGCAAGCGGTATGTCCGTAGCTGAAATCGTATTAAACATCACTTTGTTTGCGGTGCTTGTCTACGAATTGTTTGGACCTTTGCTCACCAAGATTGCCTTGATGAAAGCAGGCGAAATCGACCCCGAAGGCGCAACCAGCGCACGTCACGAACACGCAAAGGAACGCGGTTGGTTCCACCATATCAAAGAAAAGAAAAACTAAGTTGTACGCGTTCTCTTTGAAAGAGAACGCGTAACGATATAAATCCCTTACGGAATTTGCGATATATTGCTTTACAATACGATATGCGATTTTCGCGCGATATGTTTGCTTCGCAAACGTGAAATGGATATGATATCATCAATAAAAAAAGAGAGGAGATTTCGGCTTACACAACCGATTTTTCCTCTCTTTCTGTTTTACAATGTATCAATCTTCCGTCGATTTCTTTTTGCCTTGTAAGCGTTTTAAAATTTGCGCCCTGAACAAGATAATATTCATCACCGCAAAGAATCCAACCAATATCCCCCACGTTATAAAAGGCTTTCCAGGCGCCATATTAGCAAGCAACATCAAAGGGAACCCAAACACGATGGCAGGAAAGTTTTGATATACCAAGTTATCCGCAACGGGAGTTTTAAACTCGGGATCGATTTCACGAAGCAAAATCATACCCGTAGAAGCCGTCCCCGTCAACATACCGTACATCGCCAAAAACTGTTCCTCGGCATAGTCTTTAAAAAACTTTCTCGCGATAAAATAATTGTACAAATAGGTGCTGACCAACCCTGCAACGGCAAGGATTGCCATAACGCCCCAGTACCCTTTCATCAAATCCAATTGAATCGCCGCGATACCCGCAATGACCATCAAATCAAAGAAAAAGTTACTGATACGGTCCAATAAGAAATTGTTTAAATACTGTCTTCTTACAATCTTTATTTTTCTGCAAAGCTTCAACACCGCTTTTACAAGGGTCGCAAGCAATACGCCGATAAGGAAGTTAAACCCATAAATCGTCGCCCGCATACCAGGCACCAATTCACTCAGTCCATACATTGCAAGGAAAGTCAACACGTATGTACCGATGATAAAACCAAGTTGCACCGTCAACTTATCCAAACCGCCGTTCATAGGGATTTCCCCGCGCGGCTGCACTTCGTCGCCCGAAAGGATTTCGTCCTTTTCCTCTACCACGCGCACTTTACCCTTTCTTCTCAAGATGGAAAGGTGAAGTACGCCGCCAAAGCTCGCGCTTAAGAACCCAAGCGCGGCAACGGTCAAACCGAACGCTCGCCCGCCGTCAAAGCCCTGCGTTTCATAAATACCGCCGTAGTTGAGCGCCTGCCCCGTACCTTGACCAAACCCAAAAGGCAACAACACGCCCGCCGCCGCAAAAAATTCTTTTACCAGCAGTGAAGCAATCAAGGTAATCCCAAGCCCCAATACCGCTTGTAAAAGGTAGGTTGCAACGGTCGTAACGCCCGTATTGAACACTTCCACACTGCGTTGTTTGGTCATTTTCTTTGTGGAAGATTTCAAGGTATTGGCAATAAACCCAAGCGCCAACGCGTGATACGTCAACACTTCCATAAAGGACATTCCGTTTCCGCCGAAAAACTTTTCGTTGAACATGACGTTCCCCGTCATTGCCTTATATACGCTTGCAATCACAAGCAAGATTAAACCACCCAGAACGGAAGTAGGAATCAAGGATTTTCTCAAGAGTCCAATCGACCGTTTCAATCCGTTTGCAATCAGTAAAGTCACCAACAGCACACCGATAACGTTTAAGCTACCCCATGCCTCAAAGTCCCAAAAATTCATCGTCTTCTCCTTTTTGGATATGTTTTGCGCGATAGAACAACTGCACATATTTCACGCCGTTAAAACGTTTGTTTCCTTTCAATTGATACAATTTGCCGTCAAAGTAAATATTGACCTTATTTCTACCCAAAACAGACACGGTGGATACCGTTTCAAAGGGGAAATCGTAACGCTTGTCACCTGCCTGTGCCGTGATTTTATCCCCGTATAAGCATATCTCCGCACTCCTCGAAATCGGGTATTTTCTGTCGTAAAGCTTCACCTTGGAGAGCATGACTTTGTCCGTATACAAAGGCTTATCGGTAAATTGCGTAACGTCCAAATGATTGATGAAATTGCTTTGATAATCATACCATTCGGTCGTGAAACGGAATGGCCATTCGCAATCCACCCCTTGCATGGTTTTATCGGGTAAATAACGCGCTGTCTTCCCGCATTTTTTACAAGTAACCAAATCCTTATCGCTGACAAATTCACTCAAATCGCAATCGGGGCAAACGTAATACGCGCGTTCTAAATATTCCGCAAGGCGTTTTTTCTTGTAAGGCGTATCCACACACCCTTCGTTCACGTATAAGCCTTCCAAAATCAAGGTGTACAGTTCCTCATCCGACATCTTCGAATATTCGTCGTATTCCACCACCTTGGATACAAACGCACGGATTTTACCGCGTCGAATCACGTCGCTCCAGCGCGGATGCACCCCATAACCACCCTCAATACGGTAAAGCACCAAGGGCATTTTCAAGGTACGAACCAACCCCACGATGGCAGGTTTTATGTATTCGGTTTTACCGCTGTAGGTACGATTGCCTTCAGGCGCAATCGCAATTGTCCCGCCTTCTTTCATGACACGCATACAATTGAGCACCGCGCGCGCATCGGTAGCTTGTTTCTTAATGGGGATGGGCGCGATTGCCCATTCTAACAATCGAGAAACCCAACCGTTGGAAAAAAGATCCTCGCTCGCCACGTAATACACAGGCCCGCGGAACGCCGCACCCACGATAAATTGGTCAAGCGCGGTTTGATGGTTGAACAGCACTATGTATTGGCGCTTTTGCTTTTCTTTAAAACGTTTGATCTTCACACGGTATTTCATGCGCGTATAAGGCCATAACACCAGGAAGGCCAACGACCACACAATACGGTGGCGGAAACGAATCCATTTTTGCTTTTTCTTTTTCTTTGGCATAACTCATTCCTAACAAAATAATATTTTACCGCCTATATTATACCATTTATTCCATTTCAAATCAAGCATTTCTTAAGAAAAAAAAGATTTTCCTCATAGATAGAAAATAGAGCGGAAATATTTTCCCGCCCCATTCTCTGTAAATATGCGCATTTGCACACTTTTTTATTTCAATAAACATTCCACGTGAAACCCTTAAATATTGCTTTGCTTATCCCCCGTAATACGCCCGCAAATACATTTCTTTGATTTCCAAAATCAACGGATACCGCGGGTTCGCGCCCGTACATTGGTCGTCAAACGCGTCCTTACTCAACTTATCCAGACTGTCTAAAAACGCCTTTTCAGACACTTCGCCGCCCAATGCCTCGCGAATGGTTTTGGGCATATGCAAGGTCGCCTTCAAACCTTCGATTTTTTCCAATAAACCGTCAAACAATTCCTCGTCCGTCTTCCCCTTACAGCCGATATACCGCGCAATTTTTGCATACCGCGCCAAACAATCGGGATAGGCGTACTGCGGGAACGTCCCCATCTTTTCAGGGCAGGGCGAAGCGTTAAAGCGCATCACTTCCGTCAACAGTAACGCATTCGCCATACCGTGCGGTAAATGCCACCGCGCGCCCAACTTATGCGCCATCGAATGACACACGCCCAAAAATGCGTTGGCAAATGCCATCCCCGCCATCGTTGCAGCATTGGCAACCTTTTCCCGCGCCAAAATATCCCCCCTGCCCTTTTCATACGCGTAGGGCAGGTATTCGAACAACAGTGCAATCGATTCCATCGCCAAACCGTTGGTATAATCGCTGGCAAGCAAACTCCCCACCGCTTCCACCGCGTGCGATAAGGCATCCAATCCTGCGTTCGCGGTCAAACTAGGTGGAATATCCAACATCAAATCCACATCCGCAACCGCCATTGTGGGCATCAATTCGTAATCGGCAAGCGGGTATTTCTCCCCCGTTTTCTCATCGGTGATAACAGCAAACGGCGTGACTTCACTGCCCGTACCCGCCGTGGTAGGAATGGCAACAAAAATGGATTTTTGCCCCATTTTCGGAAAACCAAGCACACGTTTCCGAATGTCCATAAACCGCATTGCAAGGTCTTCGAAACGACTGTCGGGATGCTCGTATAATACCCACATAATTTTTGCCGCGTCCATAGGCGAACCACCCCCTACCGCAATCACCGCATCAGGTGAAAATGCTTGCATGCGCCTCGCCCCTTCTTGTGCGCATGCCAAGGTCGGGTCGGGAGTAACCTCGAAAAATTCCGTATGTGTGATACCCAATTTATCCAATTCGTCCGTCACTCGTTTAGAAACGCCATTCTGATACAAGAACCCATCCGTGACCACAAACGCCCGCTTGCACGCGTAGACGTCTTTCAATTCCTTTAAAGCGGTCGAAAGACACCCGCGCTTGAAATATACCTTTTCGGGTGCGCGGAACCACAACATATTTTCACGTCGTTTTGCCACCGTTTTAACGTTGAGCAATTCGGATATCCCCACGTTTTCGCAAACACTGTTCCCGCCCCAACTGCCGCAGCCAAGGGTCAAGGACGGAGTCAAACGGAAATTGTACAAATCCCCAATCCCCCCTTGCGCCGCAGGGGTATTCACAAGGATACGGCAGGTTTTCATCCTCTCGTTAAACGCAGACAACCGCTCCGTTTCCCCCTCGTCGATATAGATAGAAGCGGTATGGCCAAAGCCCCCGCCCCGCACCAATGCATCCGCTTTTTCCAATGCATCGGAAAAATCATCCGCCCTGTACATCGCCAATACAGGGGATAATTTCTCCTGCGCCAACGGCTCGTCCTCGCCCGTGGAAGTGATTTCCGCAATCAAAATTTTCACACCCTCTTCCACGGAAATCCCGCAAATTTCAGCAATTCGCCCCGCTGTTTGTCCGACAATGGCAGGGTTTAATTTCCCACCGCCGAACAACCCTTGGCGAACCTTGTCCGTTTCCGCCTTGGATAAAAACCGACAGCCCTGCAAAGCAAATTCCGTTTTCACTTGGTCGTAAATTTCTTTCGCGACCACCACGGCTTGTTCGGACGCGCAGATTACACCGTTATCAAACGTTTTCGAATGAATGACCGAAGCCACTGCAAGCCGTATATCGCAGGTGCGGTCGAATACCGCAGGCGTATTGCCCGCGCCCACCCCGATGGCGGGTTTTCCCGACGAATACGCCGCACGTACCATCGCAGGCCCGCCCGTTGCCAAAATGAGGTCGCTTTCCTTCATCAGCGTAGCCGATAACTCCACGGATGGCTGTTCAATCCACCCGATGATATCCTTGGGCGCGCCCGCTTCCACAGCCGCATTCAAGACAATTTTTGCCGCCTCAATGGTGCAATTTTTCGCCCGCGGATGCGGGGATAAAATTAAACCATTACGAGTTTTTAAACATATCAAAGCCTTGAATATCGCGGTAGAAGTCGGGTTCGTCGTCGGAATCACCGCCGCCGCAACCCCAATCGGCTCGACAATTCGCATATACCCGCCCGCTTCGTCATCTTCAATCACCCCACAGGTTTGCTCGTCCTTGTAACGGTTGTAGATATATTCGGCGGCATAGTGATTTTTCAGCACTTTGTCTTCCACCACACCCATGCCCGTTTCTTCCACAGCCAGCTCCGCCAAACGAATCCGCGCGCCGTTTGCCGCCGTTGCCGCCGCCTTAAAAATTTCATCCACCTGCTGTTGTGTAAATTGCGCGTATTCCAGCTGTGCCGCTCGCACGCGTGATAAAAGCGCCGTAAGCGAATCGCTCGCCCCCGACGCTTTGGTATTGTTTTCTTTATTTTCCGACATACTTCCCCTCCTTCCCCCAACGCAAACGTTGAGAGTTATGTAAGGAGGTTACGAGTTTCCCGCGCGGTAAATTTTACCCGCCAACATAGCCAAGGATGCCGCCAAATCCTCGGTTTTTAAAATAACGTCTTTCGGGGCGCGCAAGGGCGCGGGGGCAAAATTCCAAATCGCCTTAATCCCCGCCTCTACCATTTGGTTTAAGACGGACTGCGCCGCCGCTTTCGGCACGGTGATAACCCCGATACGAATGTTATGTTCTTGCACGAACTCAGACAGCTTGGATAAAGGTAAAATGACTTTTCCCGACACGGTCGTACCGATTAAACTTTCTTTCACGTCAAACGCCGCAACGATGTTCAAACCGTTATTTTTGAATCCCTCGTAGCCAAGAAACGCACGTCCAAGCCCGCCTGCACCGACGATGATTGCATCGGAAAGATTGTCATATCCGAGGAATTTTTCAATATCGACAATCAAACGGCTGATGGCAAAACCCAACCGCGGTCTGCCCGCTTCCGAGGAAACCAAAGCAAGGTCCTTACGCACCAACACCGAGGATACGGAAATATTTTGTGCAATCACGGTTGAAGAAATGTATTGCGCGCCTTTGGAATATTCTTCCTGTAAAAAATGTAAATACAACGGCATCCGCGCAATCGTCGCTTTTGAAATCTCTTTTGTTTCCATTTCTTTGTTTTTCATGTCAAATCTCCTCTCGCACACCATTATATCGTATTGCGCCAGCAATATATCGCGCGCTGTCAAGCGCATATCGCACGCCGTTAGGCGTATATCGTACAGCGAAGCTGTATATCGTATTGCGCCAGCAATATATCGCGCGCTGTCAAGCGCATATCGTCCTAAACTTGGCTTCCCTTGTGAGGGAAGCTGTCTTGAGAGTGAAACGTAGTGAACCGAAAGACTGATGAGTAGTCTTTCAAGTAGGCGTATATCCACTCAATTACACAGTAAAAATAACACAAGTAACACAACAACCAACACCGCCCCAAGAATTACGTGTATCCATTTTTGAGTGGTCTGCCGTTCATCCCCTTCTTGACGGACAGATGAACAAGTCCACACGAAAAAGCCCCGCCTCGTCCAATGCAGATATTGCATAAGAAACCGACACGCCTTTTCCATCTGTAAAAGTAAACGGCATACTTCCTTACCTCATCCGTTTTTCCACCGCACTCGCAAGCAACGATACCGCCGTTTCCAAAATCAAGCCAAGCAAAAAACTCAACCCTACCAACGCAAACAATTGTGGGATTTCACTGTAAATTTTCGCCTCTTGCATCATACCGCCAAGGCTGGTTGCCGTGAAACTCAGCACCTCAGCCGACACAATCAATTTCAAAGCAAAGGACAGTGCCGCCGCCGATTCTTGCAAAATATAGGGCGCGGATAAGGGCAGATAAATTGCTGTTACTTTACGCCAAAGAGGGGTGGCATACACTCTGCTGATTTCAATCAAATGCTTGTCCACACTCGACAATCCCGCCAAAATCCCCGCATACAACATCGGGAATAGGGATAAAAACGCCACCGCCATCGGGGCTTTTCCCGCCCCTAAAAAGGAGAGCAAAATCAGCAACACCGCCAACACGGGCATCGACCGAAGCGCAGATACCAAAGGTGCGAGAAAGTTCCCCGCCGCGGGATATACGTACGCCAAAACGGCAAACCCTACCGCCAAGGCAAAGGAGATTGTAAACGCACTGAACGTGCGCAGTAAAGTCATTCCCATCGCCGACCATACATCCCCGCTGACCAGCAAACCGCCCATCTCTTTTAAGCTGTCGGAAAGGGGCGGAATCAATTCCGTATTGCCCACCGCTCGGTACGCGACAAACCAGACGATCAGCAAAAATCCAATCGCCTCCAAGGTCTGCGCTACGTTTTTCCAAATCAGCTTCTTCATTCGTTCACCTAATTATTTTGCAAAAAATCCATCCTGCGGAATCGCCGCCGCAGTGGGATTAATCCCGATATATTCGTCTAACAATTTCACCGCCGCCGATTGACAATCCGCGCTGGGGATATACTTCACCCCGCAACGTGCCAAAGTCGCCGCCGTAAGCAAGGGTGCTTTCAAACTCGTTTCCCCAAGCGTTTCGTCCAAGTGGCTATTGATTGCCGTGACGATTTGTTCCCCCGTCGCCGTTTTCAACCAATTTGCCGCACTTGCTACTTTACTTGTAAAAGTCTTCACCCATGCACCGTTCGCGGTGACAAAATCTTTATTTGCCACCAACACCGCCTGCGGATAACCGTTTTCACCGCTGTATAAAGTCTGTAAATTCCCTACGATATGGAATCCGTTTTTCGCTACCTGCGCCGTGACTGCGGGTTCGGCAATCACGAAACAATCCGCATCCATCGTTGCCACAGCAGACGCGTCTGCAAGGGCGATGAGATTCACTTTATCCGTAACCGCAGTATCGGTATTTTTCAGTTCCGCCCAAGCCACGTTACTGTTGTTGAGCACCGTCTTAAATGTCAAACCAGGCACGTTGTTGATTTGCAACACCCCTACTTTTTTACCAATCAACGAAGACAAATTATCCGCCGTGTACTGCGTTTCCGTCTTGGATATCATATACAAGTTGCCGTTCGTCACCGAACCGAGCATCATGTAATTTGCCTGCACCTTGGGATTTTTCGCAGCCAAATTTAAGGGCATCACGCAAAAATCAGCGTTTTTCGTTGCGTCCTCGTAAGATACTTTGGATGCAATCGCATCCGCTTTCGCCACGTAATATTCCACGCCGTCCTCTTTGGTATCCTCATACATCAACTGCGCCAAAGCAAGCGCGGGCGCGCCGTCAGGCATATACACCGTAATATCTTTCAAGGCGTCATTCCCGCTTTCTTTACCGCTGTCTTTTATAAAGACGCACCCCGTCATGCAACCGATTGCGCAAGCCGTTGCGCAAACCATGGCCATTGTCTTTTTCAAAATGTTTTTCATATTCTTCTCCTTGTGAAATAACCGAAGGCGCGCAGTAATACCGCGCGCCGTCCGTGTTGTATTAGTTCTTCTTTTGATTTCTTCTTGCTCTCTTCAATTTACGGCGTTCCGTAGTCGACAAACGGCGGTAATAGATATGGCGCGCCGCCCTTTGTACAGGAGTCAGTTCTTCTTCCGCAACCGCCAAAAATTCTTCGACGTGTTCGATGGCTGTTTGCAATTCTTCCTGCGTGTATTCAGGTTCTTTAGGTTCTTCGATAACTTCTTCCACGGTTTCCTCAACCGCAGGTTCTTCGACAACCTCTTCTGCGATTTCCTCAACCGCAGGTTCTTCGACAACTTCTTCTACAATTTCCTCAACCGCAGGTTCTTCGACAACCTCTTCCACGATTTCCTCAACCGCAGGTTCTTCGATAACTTCTTCTACAATTTCCTCAACCGCAGGTTCTTCGACAACTTCTTCTTGCACGCATTTCAATTCTTCCAGCGCAGGTTCTTCGACGATTTCTTCCACGATCTCTTCAACGATTTCCTCGACAAGCTCTTCCACGAGCTCTTCCACCACTTCTTCGACGATTTCTTCCACGATTTCCTCGGGAACGTCTTCTTCAATGATGGCTTCGACGATTTCTTCCACCGTTTCTTCCACTACGTCTTCTACGACTTCCTCGATGATTTCTTCGATGATTTCTTCGGGATCGTCCACGATTTCATCGATGAAATCCAAAGCCGCCGCTTCTCCGCTGCGGCACAACGCATTCCATGCCTTTACAACCGCCGCCGCAGACGAACAACTATCCGCCGAACGTGCCGCGCGCGCTTGGTCAAGGTATTGTAAACCAAGTTTACGCAATCTTCTGGTCATTTCACCTTGTTCGCTGGACAAGTCACACCCAACGCCGATTTGCCCGCCTTCACAAGCCGTCGCTTCCACGTAGTCATACGTTTTCGCGCCCGATTGAATATCAGCAACCACCGCCTGCGCCGCCTCTAAGGTATCTACTACGGCAAAATTCCACGTCTTGCCATCCAATTGTAAAGCCACTTCACGGCGTTCCTTGTGATCGTATAAACCGCTGTAAGCAAACTTGCGGAAATTGGTTTGCGTTTTTTCCTTGGTCAAGCAACGTGCCAACGCTTCCGCATCACCGCCGCTCGCCGCCGCAATATACGCCGCGCCCGAAGCCACGCCAAGCGGCGTTTCCAAACTCTGCTTTTTCATAAGACGAATGTTTACGCCCAACAAAGTCAGCATCTGCGCCAACTCATCCAAGGTCAACACAACGTCCACACCGGGATCGGCTTTCTTGCCCGCCCCCGCTTCCAAAGCGATTACGCGGATTTTCTTATCGGGCATCTGCGCCTGATAATATTTTTTTAATAATTTTGCGCATACGGTAGTAGCCGACGGCAACAACGTTTCCGCGATGGTCGGATATTCCTCTTTCGCCATTTGCACCCATCTCGTACACTCGGACGAGAACACGGGTTTGATACCCGCGTTGAGAGCGTTTAACTTCATCAAAGTGATCGCGTCCGTACAAACCGCCGTATCCACAACGGCATCCGCGCCGAGCGCAGTCAACGCCGCCGCCACTTTACCGATACCGTCTTCACCGCGGTATAAGCCAAACGCTTCGCCGATGGAAACGCGCACAGCAGGAGAAACCTGCACCGCAACAAAGGTTCTTTTTTTGCTGGCGGAAAGCAACTTCCACGCATTTTCCACCGCCATATTCCCACACGCAATCGATACGTAATCCATAAATCTCCTTCCAAGCGCGCCTCGTACGCGCGTGATTGTAAAAATGATTTTGTATATTATAACACAAGGAAAGAATTTTTTCAATAGGCAAACGGAAAAAAGTTTGCTGTTTTTTCAGTTTTTTTTAGGTTTTTTGCCACTTGCACAAGCGGGCATATGTTTTTAAGGTAAAAAAGGAGGCGGTCGAACGACCGCCTGAAATTCCACAATGCAATTCAGTTCAGCTTGGCAACGACACGGTGAATCGGCAACCCGCGTTCTACCCACTTCTGTTCGTACTCAGTCACGATATTCCAATCCGGGTTACCGTTTTCGTGCAAGTTATAGGAAACTTCCGTCAATGCATACCCGCATGCTTGATATTCTTCCAAGGAGAAATCAAAGAAATCCCTATCGTCCGTTTTTTGAATAATTTTCCCGCCCGCTTTCAAGAGTTTCTTGTAAACTTCCAAGAAATTACGATGCGTCAAGCGTTGGTTTGCATAACCAAGCTTGGGCAATGGCGTGGAAAAGTTCAAATAAATTACGTCCAAACTATGTTCGGGGATATAACAAGGCAGACATTCTGCGCGGATATTGAGGAAACGCACGTTTTCCACCCCTTGTTTTTTCACTTCTTCCATGGGCGTTAAAATGACGTTGCTCATTTTTTCCAACGCCAAGTAATTGACGGTAGGAGTCTGCTTTGCAAGTTCAATAACAAAGCCCCCCTTCCCGCAACCGATTTCAAGAGCCACGGGTTGGTTGTTACCAAAAGCAGTTTGGAAATCGATAAGCGCACGGTAATTTTCCGCCGCCTCTTTCATGTTGAGTATACCGTTTGCGCCCTTCGCAAGCAACAAATCCCCGCACGCATCCATACGCGCGTCAAAGTTTCTCTTTTTTCTCATTCTCATTGACATAATTTTTTATTTCTCCTTTTTACTCTTGCGCGCCGTCAGGCGCATGTCGTATTGCATTAGCAATATATCGTGTTTCTCTTGGCAAACATATCGTACACCAAAGTGTATATCGTATTCGTTTACGAATATATCGCATGGCATTCGCAATATATCGCATGCCGTCAGTCACCCACCTATCACTCTGGAGCGTAGCGATAGAGTCTCATATCTTCCGCAATTTGGCTTCTCTTGTGAGGGAAGCAGTCTTGAGTGTGAAACGCAGTGAACCGAAAGACTGATGAGTAGTCACTTTCTAATTTCAGCCATACTTCTTCACTTTTCACTATTCACTTTTCCCTCACAGTCATACCGACCAAGGGCGCGACAGCGCCCGCGCGGAGTGTATCCCATGTCACCTTAGCCTGCCCCTATTGTAGGGGAAGGTGTCACGCAGTGACGGAAGGGGTAAAACTTTTTACTCCCCACCAATCCCTCAGTCAACGCTGTTGACAGCTCCCTTTGAGAAAAGGGAGCCTAGTATATATTCTTACCCACAACGCCCGCAGGGCATATCGTACGCCACTAGGCGTATATCGTATTGCCTTAGCAATATATCATCCGCAATTTGGCTTCTCTTGTGAGAGAAGCTGTCTTGAGCGTGAAACGCAGTGAACCGAAAGACTGATGAGTAGTCACTTTCTAATTTCAGCCATACTTCTTCACTTTTCACTATTCACTTTTCCCTCACAGTCATACCGACCAAGGGCGCGACAGCGCCCGCGCGG
>SVIN01000046.1 GCA_015069495.1 Clostridiales bacterium | reverse complement strand
CCTACGAAGGTGGATAGAAGCGCGGCGTATTACTGCCGTTATATCGCAAAGAATATGGTTGCGGCAGGGCTTGCGGATGAGTTGGAAATTCAGGTTGCGTACGCAATCGGTGTGGCAAAACCTGTTTCGGTATTTGTGGACAGCCATGGTACGGGTAAATTGGATGATGAGCAACTTGCAGAAGTGGTGAAAAAGGAATTCGACTTGCGCCCTTATGCGATTATTCGCGATTTGGATTTGCGTAAACCCGTCTTCAAGAAAACGGCGGCGTACGGTCATTTTGGTTACAAAGGGTTCTCATGGGAACAACTTGACCGCGTTGATGCTTTGAAAAAATATTTATAAGTTGAAGTAGAGAAAAAACGGCAAAGCGTATGAGCTTTGCCGTTTTTTATATGAAGAAGAATCATGCGACAGTGGTATGCGGGTGGATGGAGAATGGGAGAAAGAAAGCTTGTGAGGCGGGGCGGGGATGGATGATGATTTGGGGAACGAAAGTTTGTGAGGTTGGATGAGGAGAGTATGTGTATTTGATTATCGGCATACCTATCTACACATATTTTGATATACGATTGTACGAAAGATAGGTAAAACATAGGCGAAACATAGAGAACACTTGAATACTTGTTCAACTGTTCAAGTGTTTTTTATATAAAGAAAGCTCGGTATGACACAAAATATACCATTTGACATAATTAAACAATTTTTAGCCGATTGGGTGTATAGGGAAAAAAGGCTCCCTTTCGACAAAGGGAGCTCCGCTGAAGGCGGTGAGGGATTGGCATTTTACGGTTCATGGGGAACGCTGGGTTCTATGCATAAAATATCGTTTGCGTCCAAATCAAGAAATTGACAAAGGTTTGCAAGCGTTTCAATTTGCGGGGTTTTGCGTTTTCTTAAATAATCAGATACGACAGCTTGGCTTACGCCGATTGCGTTGGCGATTTCAGTTTGCGTATGTCCGCTGTATTGGATGGCTTCGCTAACTTTTTCTTTGATTTGTTCTATGTTTATCATGGCAAATCTCCAAATATCTTTTTCATAATTTTATAACCAACGGTTATTAAATACTTGACTTATAACCATTGGTTATATTATAATATAAATGTGAAATCAAGGGAAATGCTCTAAAACAGCATTATATAGGAGAAAAAACTATGGAAAAATATTCGGCAATTATAGAAATGCACAGAGGAAACAGAGGCGACAGCCAAAAAATAAAATACGGGGAAGAATATTGGAAATGTTTGCATGAGTATATAGAACTCGCGCAAGACCTACGTAATAAATTGGCGAAATATCCCGATTTGTTGGCTCTGTGGGAAAAGTGCGAATGGGCTTCTGAGGGGGTAAACGCATGCGGGGAAGAAACGCAATACCGCGAGGGATTTCAATTTGGACTTTTGATGGGATTAGAGGTGGGCATGTCCGCGATGAAATTAAAAAATGACGAGTAAGCACTCGTCATTTTTTATTTTTTACAGTAGCGTAATTCCGTTTTCTTGACAATTTTTTTTCGTTTCTTCATCCCAAAGGGAAACTTGCACTTCACCGATATGCGCTTTGTTTAGAAGCAACATAGACAACCGCGATTGACCGATACCGCCACCCATGGTCAGGGGTAATTCACCCGCAAGCAACGCTTTATGGAAAGGTAAAGTTCTGCGTTCGTCTGCGCCCGCTTTCGTCAATTGCTCGTCTAAAGATTTTTCGTCTACGCGGATACCCATTGAGGAAATTTCAAACGCGCAACCCAGCAATTCATTCCAAAACAAAATATCACCGTTTAACGCCCAATCGTCGTAATCGGGTGCGCGGGTATCGTGCGGTTTGCCCGATTTCAGCTTGTCGCCGATCTGCATAATAAACACCGTTTTATGCTTTGCGGTAAAGGCGTTTTCCCGTTCTTTCCCCGTCATATTGGGGTACAAATCTTCCAGCTCTTGCGAGGTCACGAAGGTGACGGTTCTACGCAAATCCACGTTCAGTTGCGGGTAACGGCATTTGAGATAATCCAAGGTGTCGCAAATTGCCCCGACAATTCCTTGCACGACCTTTTTTAAATAATCTTCCGTCCGCGTTTCGCGTGTAATAATTTTCTCCCAGTCCCATTGATCGGTGTATACCGAGTGGAGATTGTCCATTTCCTCGTCACGGCGAATGGCGTTCATATCCGTGTACAAACCCTCGCCTTCGGAAAACCGATAGGCGGCAAGCGCCATGCGTTTCCATTTTGCCAACGAATGTACGACCACCGCATCTTTGCCCGTTTCTTTCAGGTCGAATTTCACGGGGCGCTCTACACCGCTTAAATCGTCGTTTAACCCCGTGGTGGGGTCTACGAAAAGGGGCGCGGATACTCGTTTTAGGTTCAGGGCAAGGCACAAACGGTCTTCAAAAGTACGCTTTAACAGCCCGATTGCCGTTTGCGTATCATAGATACCCAAAACCGAACGATATCCCTTGGGGATTATTACTTTGCTCATATTCTCACACCTCCCAAAGGAATCTTCTACGACAGTATAGCATAAAAAAGGATATATTGTCAACAATTTTTTCTATTACATATGCACAATAAATCGAAAAAAGTGATTGCGAATTTCTTATGGATTGAAAATTATATTAACAAATTTTTGTTTCGGTGTGTCAAACGGTGGGAAAGTGGTTATAAATACATAGTATTTACGATATTTTTTTCTGTAATGGGGTGAAAACGCTTTGATTTTCCGCGGAAATATTGTACAATATATAATGACGATAAAATGCCGAGTTATGTCTTGCTAAAAACAGACTTGGCAGTACACAAAACAGTAAAATAAATCTATCGGAGTTTTTCTAATGGGATTGATTAAGTATATAATGAGCGGCGACGGCAGAAGAAGTTTGGCGAAACTGGACAAAATGGCAAATCAGGTAGAGGTGTTAGAGCCTAAATACGAGGTGATGGACGATGAAACCTTGAAAGCGCAAACGCAAATTTTAAAAGATCGTTTGCAGGCTGGGGAAACGTTGGACGATATCTTGTTTGCTGCGTTTGCGGCTTTGAGAGAAGCAAGTAAGCGTGTTTTGGGGATGCGTCATTTCCGCGTGCAGATTATCGGCGGTATCTGTTTGCATCAAGGTCGTATTGCTGAAATGCGTACTGGTGAAGGTAAAACCCTCGTTTCGACCTTGCCCGCGTATTTGAACGCACTTTCTGGTAAAAGCGTACACGTCGTTACGGTGAACGACTATCTTGCAAAACGTGACGCAGAATGGATGGGTAAGGTACACAAATTCATGGGCCTCACCGTCGGCGTAGTTGTACCCGGTATGGAAGACGACGAAAAGCGTGTTGCGTACCAATCGGATATCGTATATGGTACCAATAACGAATTTGGTTTCGACTATCTCCGTGATAACCTCAAAACCGACCTTTCCCGCATGGTACAACGCGATTTGACGTTTGCCATCGTGGACGAAGTCGACTCGATTTTGATCGACGAAGCGCGTACCCCTTTGATTATTTCGGGTAAGGGCGAAAAATCTTCCGACCTTTATATGCAGGTTGACAAGCTTGTTCGCACCTTCTCCGGCGGTTTCGACGATGAATTGAAAGACGAAGAAGACGCAAAATTGGAAGCTTTGCGCGAAACCAAGAAGAGCAAGAAAAATAAGAAAAAGAAAGTGGTTGATGACACGGATGATGATGAAGAATACGTGGATTACACCAAGATGACCTTGGAAGAACAGGCGAACTACGAAGCGGAATTGGAAGAAAAGCGCGCGGCGGCGGCTTTGGCTGCGCCCGAAGGTAAGCGTTCGTTGGCGGCTGCTAAGGAATGGGATTACATCATCAACCGTAAGGATAAGACGGTAGAATTGACGGACAGCGGTGCAAGAAAAGCGGAACGTTTCTTCCGCATCGACAACATTGCGGAAATTGAACACGCTGACCTCAACCACCACATTCAACAAGCCTTGAAAGCGCACAAGCTGTTCAAGTTGGACGAAGATTATATCGTACAAGACGATGAAATCATCATCGTTGACGAATTTACCGGTCGTTTGATGAACGGCCGTCGTTATTCGGACGGCTTGCACCAAGCCATCGAAGCAAAGGAAGGGGTAGAAGTACGCAGCGAAAACAAGACGTATGCAACCGTTACCTTCCAAAACTACTTCCGTTTGTATTCGAAACTTTCGGGTATGACGGGTACGGCAAAGACGGAAGAAGCCGAATTTAGAACCATCTATTCGTTGGACGTTGTGGAAATCCCCACCAACCGTCCGATCAAGCGTGTGGACTTGCCCGACGTTGTTTACAAGACGGTGGAAGGTAAAAAACGTGCAATCGTGGAAGAAATTATGCAACGCCACGAAAGCGGTCAGCCTATCTTGGTTGGTACTTCCTCGGTTGATAAATCGGAAGAAATTTCCCGTTTGCTTAGAAGAAACGGGGTAAAACATAACATTTTGAACGCAAAGAATCACGAACGCGAAGCAGAAATCGTTGCGCAGGCAGGCCGTTTCGGTGCGGTAACCATTTCTACCAACATGGCGGGCCGTGGTACCGACATCTTGCTTGGCGGTAACGCAGAATACCTCGCAAAGAAACGTCTTCGTGAAGAAGGTGCGGATAAGGACGATATCGAATTGGCAATGAGTACCTACATTACCGACGTCAGCGATGAAATCCTTGCTTTGCGCGAAAGATATAAAAAGGTTTACGAACATTATAAAAAGGAAACGGATGCGGAAAAGGAAAAGGTTATCGAAGTGGGCGGTCTTTGCATCATCGGTACCGAACGTCACGAATCCCGCCGTATCGACAACCAGCTCCGTGGCCGTGCAGGCCGTCAAGGTGACGTTGGTTTGTCCGTATTCTTCCTTTCCTTGGAAGACGAATTGGTGCTCCGTTTCGGCGGTGAACGTATGAAATCGGTGTACAACTTCTTCGGTATTGACGAAGAAACCAGCTTGCAATCGAAGATGCTGTCCCGCGGTATTGAAAACGCACAGAGAAACATCGAAGGCAGAAACTTTGGTATCCGTAAAAACGTCTTGCAATACGATGACGTCATGAACAAACAACGTTTGGTTATGTACGGTGAACGTATGAACGTGCTTCGCGGTGCAGACGTACACGAACAAGTGTTGAAATACATTCCTGACTACGTAGCGGAAACCCTTTCCGCGGCGGTAAACGTAGAAGATATGCCCGAACTTTGGAACGAGGAAGAACTCAACCGCGCTCTTGAAATGAAGGTATTGCCCGAAGGCACGAACTACGTTACCCGCGAACGCTTGATGAAGTGGGATTATGAAACCGCTTTGAACAAGATTTCTAAGAAGGTAGCCAAGGAATACGAAAAGAAGATCGAAGAATTGAAAGAAATGGGCATCGATTTCGGTGCAATCGAACGCCGTGTATTGTTGATGACGGTTGATAGAAACTGGATCGACCATATCGATGCTATGGATCAGTTGAGAAAGGGTATTTCCTTGCGTGCTTATGGCCAAGTTGACCCTGTCATTTCCTACAAGAAAGAAGGTTTTGACATGTTCGATGAAATGATCGCACGCGTTCAACGTACGACGATTAGTACGTTGTTGAAGGTAAGGGTAGAAGCGCGTCCCGCGCCCATCCAACAAATGCCTGCGGCTCCTCAGTCTACGCCCGCTCCTCAGCCTGCGTCCAAGCCTCAAGCGGCTCCCGCGCCCAAAGCGCCCCAAGCGCCCGCGCGTCCGTTCCGCCGTCAAATGCCCGAACCCATCACCAATATGGCTTCCTTTAAGGCGGCTGTAGAAGCGGCAAAGGTTGCCATGGCTAACCGCGCAAATGCAGACCCTGTACCCGAGGAAGAACAAAAGGCTGAAGAAAATAAAGAAAACGAGTAAAACCTATGTTTAAAGCAGACGATTATAGATTAAAAATTCAAGGGATGCGCGAGGTGTTGAAAGAAGCGGAATACGCTTTGGATATCGAACACCTTCGCCCTCGTCTTGCGGAATTGGAAAAGGAACAGGAAAGCCCTGACGTTTGGCAGGATTTGGAAAAATCCACCAAAATCGGCCGTGAAATTTCCGCAATCCGCAATAAAATCACGGCATACGAAAAGGGCGCAACGGCTTTGTCTGACGCGGAAGACGTCGTGGATTTGATTGAAGAAACGGAAGACGAAAGCTTGATTGCAGAACTCGACGGCATGTTGACTGTGGCGGAAAAAGACATCGAAGATATGCGTATCCGTGCCATTTTGAAAGGCCCTTATGACAGCCACAACGCCATGTTGACTCTGCACGCAGGCGCAGGCGGTACGGAAGCATGCGATTGGTGTCAAATGCTTTACCGTATGTACTGCCGTTATTGCGAAAAGATGGGCTTTAAGGTGTCCGAACTTGACCGCGAAGCGGGGGATGGCGCAGGGTTTAAGAGCGTCGATTTCCGCGTGGAAGGTGAAAATGCCTACGGCTTCTTGAAGGCAGAAATGGGTGTGCACCGCTTGGTGCGTATTTCCCCCTTTGACGCGAACAAACGCCGTCAAACGTCCTTCTGTTCCTTGGAAGTTATGCCCGAAGTTGAAGACGACAACGAAGTGGAAATCAACGACGATGATATCCGTATCGATATTTACCACTCTGGCGGTGCAGGCGGGCAAAACGTAAACAAGGTTGCTTCCGCTGTGCGTATTACGCACTTCCCTACGGGTATCGTGGTGCAATGCCAAAACGAGCGTTCGCAGCTGCAAAACAAGGCGATGTGTTTCA
>SVIN01000014.1 GCA_015069495.1 Clostridiales bacterium | reverse complement strand
CGTATCGGTCGTGTGCTCGGTCCCAAGGGCTTGATGCCTAACCCTAAGTCCGGTACGGTTACGATGGACGTTGAAAAGGCAATCGCAGAAGTTAAAGCTGGTAAAGTTGAATACAGACTTGACAAAACTGCAATTATCCACTGCCCCATCGGTAAGAAGAGCTTTGGTAAAGAAAAGCTTCAGGAAAACTATACCGCGCTTATGGATGCAATCGTTAAGGCAAAACCCGCAGCAGCAAAAGGTACCTATCTTAAGAGCGTTACCCTTGCTTCCACGATGGGCCCTGGCGTTAAAGTAGTTCCCAAGATCTAAATTTAAAACGCGTATATACGTCGCATTTCAGCGTTGCGGATGCGCTTTTCTCGGTCACGTACGCCATGTACGCTCCCGTCAAAAATGCTCCCGCGTCTTGAACTGCTCGTATCTCCGCATTTTAAGGGTCGACGGTATCATTTAAACGCGTTGTACGTCGCATTTCAGCGTTGCGGATGCGCTTTTCTCGGTCACGTACGCCATGTACGTTCCCATCGAAAATGCTCCCGCGTCTTGAACTGCTCGTATCTCCGCATTTTAAGGGTCGACGGTATCGTTTAAAACGCGTATATACGTCGCATTTCAGCGTTGCGGATGCGCTTTTCTCGGTCACCTGCATCATGTATATGACCATTGAAAGTATTCCCGCGCCTTGCCTCGTATAGTCGCATTTTAATCTTTCAACTGTAAAAGTTGATAAAAAAAACAAAAATTTTCGTCAAAGGCAGTAAAAATGATTGACTGCCTTTGGCGGAAATGATATAATAACATAGTAAAAATCAGTAGCCGCAGAAAGTGAGCACCGTAAGGTTTGAAGGGAAACCACTCGCCGAGGTTAAGGAAAATAGCTTATCAAGTTATAGGGTCCTTATGCCGCGCGGCGTAAGGTATTTTTTTATGTCAGGCGGGTGACAATAACCGCTTAAAGGAGGTAAAAAATTATGTCGGCAAATGTAGAAGCTAAGAAAGTAATCGTAGAAGAAATTAAGGCGAAAATCCAAGCAAGCAAATCCATCGTACTTGCTGATTACAACAAGTTGACGGTGTTGGAAGTTACCGCACTTCGTAACAAGTTCAAAGAAGCAAACTGCGAATACAAGGTATACAAAAACACTTTGGTAAGAAAGGCGTTCAACGACCTTGGTATCACCGATTTCGACAACGATCTCAACGGTACGACCGCAACGGTATTCTGCGCAGATGAAACAAGCGGCGCAGCAGTATTTGCAAGAGAAACGAAGGCAAACCCCGCATTGGTGGAAAAAATCGTTCCTAAGTGCGCATACGTTGAAAACAAATATCTTGACAAGGCTGGTGTTAAAGCACTTTCCGCGATTCCTTCCAAAGAAGTCCTTATCGCAAAGATGCTCGGTTGCTTCCAGTCTCCTCTGTCCAAATTCGTTGGTGTTTTGGATCAGATCGCGAAAGCAAAAGAAAGCAACTAATTTCTGTTAAAATCAAAAAATCATTAAAAATTATCGGAGGATTAAAAAATCATGGATGTACAGAAACTTATTGAAGAAGTAAAAGCTATGACCGTTCTTGAATTGAACGACCTTGTAAAAGCACTTGAAGAAGAATTTGGCGTAAGCGCAGCAGTTGCAGCAGCTCCCGCAGCAGGCGGCGCAGCAGAAGCAGCTCCCGCAGTAGAAGAAAAGACGGAATTCGACGTTGTTCTTAAAGACATCGGTCCCAACAAGATCGCTATCATTAAGGTTGTACGTGAAGCTACCGGCCTTGGCCTTGCTGATGCTAAGAAAGCAGTTGAAAGCATGGGCGTTATCAAAGAAAACGCTCCTAAAGCTGACGCTGAAGAATTGGTTGCTAAGCTTAAGGAAAACGGCGCTACTGCAGAATTGAAATAATTCAAGTAGTTCAAATCAAACAACAAAAAGCGACTTCCTGCAAAGGGGGTCGTTTTTTTGTGTAAATTAGATAAAAATTACAGAAAATAGGTAAAACCGATTGACATAACGTGAAATAAAGGGTAAAATAGTAGCGTGCAGAATTTTGCAATAACGGAGATTTTGAATATGTCTAAAAAGATGATGAAACGAATTGTATGCAATGCAGTGGCAACGCTTAGCGCAGTTGCTTGTTTGGGTATGGCAACTTCTTGTGAAACCGCGCATCCCGAAGTGGAAATGACCATTACTTTCCAAGATACGCCGTATGTACTTGAATATGAACTTTACAGAAATATCGCGCCTTCCACGGTAAAACATTTCTTGTGGCTTGCGGGCAACGGTTATTATGACGGTCTTTGCATTCACGATTATGATGCAAGCGCAAAGAGAATGTACACGGGTGCTTATACGGCGGATACCAATGAAGAATCTGGCTTGAAATATAAGAGCTACTATGAAGAAATTGCAAAGTTTGAAAACTATGCAGATTTCCCTGTAAGCGTATGGGCGGATAAAGACGGAAAAGAAGCTTTGTACACCGTATACGGCGAATTTGAAAACAACGGTTTCGTGGTAGAAAACGGTGCGAAGAAGCAAAGCTATGGTTCGTTGACCATGTACTATACCGAAAAATCCACGGCTGCGAAAGTGTACGCGCCTTACCTTAGCGGTGACAGTAACGAGTTCGCAACGAGACAGTACAAATACAACAGCGCAACGTCGCAATTCTTCATTTCCTTGTCGACGACCGCTTCTTCCAGCGTAAGCTATTGCACCTTTGCAACGTTGGATGAAGACAGCGTAGAGGTATTGGAATCTCTTGAAGACGCAATTGCAGAATTTATCAAGGCAGAATATGGTGACGATGCGACGGCAAGTGAGTTCGTTCACAAGGAAAAGATTCAGATTGATACCGACGACTTGTATGAAGATGCGGAACTTTTGAAGGATTCGAATGCGTTCGAAGTACCTAATGCAGAAATCAAAGTTACCAGCGTAAAAGTTAAGAAATACTAAGTAAAATAGAAAAATCTCTTTGCCAATACGGCGAAGGGATTTTTTTGATAAAGGCAATAGAAAAATCCGTCCAGGCTATGGACGGATTTTTACAATTATGCGTTTGCTTTCAGCCATTCGTCTTTCTTTGCAGCGCTCATACGGGTAATATTTTCCGTGGTATACTTGCTTTCTGCACCGCCGTTGGTGTAGAGGAAATAATTACCGCTTTCCGTTTGATACAAGCTTTCTTCCCAACCGTCGGGGGAACCGAACGTACCGTAGGTTACCTTTTTCAACAAAGTAGAGGTTTCCGTATCATACACTTTCTTGCAAATAATTTTTTGCATATTTTTCTTCTCCTTTTCTTCGATTTTTTTGATTTACGGGTAATATTTTATCGTAAAACTCTACTGAATGTCAACTATTTTTGAGTGGAAAGTTTTGTTATCCTACAATATCCGCAATTTTTTTATTTTCTATCTTCACGGTAAAGTATACAACCTCAAACAATCGGGCTTTCTTTTCGCGTATTAACCCGCAGACGTAGGGATCTTCGGTAATGCAAACTGCGCGAAAATTCCCTAAAAAATCGACGATTTGCGAGGCTTTGCCTGCTAACTCATTGGAGAGATAATCAGTGTAATTTCCCCCGAATAACACGCTTTGAAAGAAAGCGTAGGGGAGTAATTCGTCTGCGATTTTATCGATATCCGTGTCCCCTGCTTGCGTATGATTTTGCCGTAAAGTCAGCGCAGTGCGCACACAATCGTTTTCATGCAACGACCAAGTGCAGTCGGCTATTCTGCCAAGGCAGTCGGAGAGGGGGAGCAAGGCGTGCAGTTCCCCGTCCGTCACGGAAAAGGAGAGGACTTCTTCCAATAAAACGCATTTCCCCATGGCGGTATAAACGGCAAGGTGGCGTTCCCCTTCGATGAAGTAAAGTCCCGCATGTGCGGAGAGTTTGCAATTGAAGAAAACGGACGGCAGAGCATCGGTGAAAAATCCTGCGGGGGATTGAATGCTGACCTGCATATCCCCTTGTTGGAAAACGGAAACAAGAGTATCGTCGAACTGTTGTTGGGCGATAGGGCGTAAGGTGAAATCCGCGGGCGGAAAATCGCGTGCATAAATGGCAACACCGTCGCGAAGCAGGTAGACTTCACAGCCGATGGGGGGTGTGGATAACAAGGCATCCGTGATAAAAAAGCTGATGGGCAACCTGCCTTCGGGGGTGAATTCGGCAAAGATACGGTCGGTCAAACAGATATCCGCAAAGCGTTCAAATTTGTCCGTTATGCCGAAAAAGGTACCGTTGAGGGTGAGCATACACGGTGCGGAAGATAAAAAATAAATTTTCATACCATAATATATGAAATTTCTTTTTGAAAAAGTATAAAAATGCAAAAATGCGGAAATAATCTGTGCATAAGTCGAGTAAAATGGAGGCAGATTATGAACAAAATCAACGGCTATACGGAAGAAGAAGCAAAAAACTTGGTCGATTTTATCAAGGCGGGAAAACAAAAAGGCAAAACGCTTACTTATCTTTTCGAAACCTATGGCTTGCAAAACGGTCGGGCAAAAGGAAGTGTGCGGAATTATTACTATGCCTTGATGAAAAACGAAAAGGGAGATGAACGGATTGTTCAATTGTTGGACGGTGCGGAGCTGTCCGTGGAAAAAATCCGTGAATTTACACCTGAAGAAACAGACGAGGTATTGCGGAGTATCTTGGCGGAAAAGAGTAAGGGATTGTCTGTGCGCAGGGCGATTTTTAACCTTGCGGGCGGGGATGACAAACTGATGTTGCGTTTGCAAAATAAATACAGAAACACCTTAAAAAAAGACCCCGAACGGATAGCGGAAATTGCTACGGAGTTGGGGTTGAGCGAAGAGGCGGAAAGCTTGAAACGAGGGGGCAGAAGGACGGCAGAGGGAAGGGACTCTCGCCTGCCCGACCGTGATTTTTTGCGTCGGCGGTTGGAAAATGAAATCAACGCCTTGTACGACCGATTGGCGCAGGCGTTGAAGACGGAGAACGAGCGTTTACGCATGGAAAACGAAAACTTGAAAGAACAATTACACAATCGGTAAAATGAAAACAACGGGCATTCGTCCGTTGTTTTTACCATCATGCATTTTCTTTTTTTCTAAAGGATTTGCGGGCTTTGTCCGTGAGTTCTTCCGCGTGTTCTTTTACGCTATCTGCGGTTTCGGATACTTCTTCCTTGGCTTTCTCCACGGCATTGGACATTTCGTCGATTTTTTCATCCATCAATTTGTCCAATTTCATCTGCACCTCTTCCTGACCTTTTTTGATAAGAGTGCGCATTTTATAATTATTGGTGGCGAGAAGCGCCCCGCTAAGCCCGCCGATGACGAGCCCGATTGCAAATTTTTCCATATTTCTTCCTCCTTACGGAATATTTGTATAGGCAGTATGTGAAAATATTTCTAAATAAATGCGGAAAAAAGGAAAAAGAATTTGTCAAACGCCCCGGTTTGTGTTATAATATAGGTATGATAAGCAAAAGAGCAATCGCCTTTGATATAGGCAACAAACGAATCGGGGTGGCGATTTCCGACCCTTTCAACGAATATGCAATGCCTTGCGAAACTTTTGTCCGTACCCGTGATATCGGTGCGGATGCACGCGCTTTGGCGAAACTTGCCAAGGATAAAGGGGTAGGCGTGATCGTGTGCGGAATGCCTTTCCAATACGACGGCAGTGAGGGGATTCAGACCGCAAAAACGCGAGAATTTATCGAGCATTTGCGTGAGAAAACCGATTTACCGATTGAGTTGGAAGACGAGCGTTTTACCACCATGCAAGCGCGCGAAACGCAGATTATGGGCGGGATCAAGTGCGCGGAGCGGAAGAAGACCATTGATTCGATTGCGGCGTCGTATATCTTGGAGAGCTATCTTGCTAGAGAAAAACAGAAAAATAAAAGGGAGGAATCTCAAATGAATAACGAAATGGAAAACGAAGTTTACGAAGAAGAAGACCGTATTTTCGAGGTGGAAGCGGACGATGGCACAGTGGAAAAGTTGTACCACATTGCTACGATTGAATACCGCGGCAACATGTATTGCTGTTTCCAAAAGGCGGAACCCGAATGTGAAGAGGAAGAAGACGAAGTCATTATCTTTGCATTGAAGGGCGAAGGCGACGACGCGGTTTTGGAAGCGTTGGAAGACGAACAGCTTTTGGATGAAGTGTTTGCGGAATTCTGCCATCAGTACGAAAATTTTGAGGATAGTCAAGAAGCGGAAAGTATGGAGTAAGATGCATCTAACGATGCGCGAGATATGCCTTGCGGGGGTTGGATGCCACCATGTCATACCGACCGAGCGTAGCGAGTGGAGTGTATCCCATGGCAAGTAATAAGTAAAATGTAATAGTGAAGAAGTACGGTAGAGATTAAAAAAGCGGGCGGTCGAACATTCGACCGCCCGTTGGCATTTTACTATGTAAATTTTATTCGTTTGTTTCCGTGTTTTCCACGGCAGGTTTCCCCAATTTTTCTTTAATGCTTTTCACAATCGGTACGATATACGATAAGGTCACGCAAGTAATAATTAGCGTTGCATATTTTAATACGTATACAAACCAACCTTGGTTTTTATTAAGGAAAGGCAAGCCGTCCTGCGGCGGGCTGATAACGTACATAAAGTTCATTTCTGTCGTTCCGTCGTAAAGGATACTGTTGATATAAAAGGCAAAGAACATCAATACCAGTAAAAATTTCAAACAGTTCAAATAATCGGACAGTTTGAATTCGATTTCCTTGCTCGCGTACAAATATAAAGAAAATACGACCAAAATGGCATGATATCCAAAATATTGCGTGGTAATAATCCACCCGCCGTTGCGGGCGGATGCAGTGGGGATTAAAATTGCCGCGATACCGCCGAACAGACAACTGGGGCGCATAAACGAGAGCAAGAAACGGTTTAACTTTTCATTGTGGAATAAGTACAAAATCGTGATGAAAATAATTTGAATGGAACAAAGGTGGAAAGGCAGGTCGGTTTTTGGTAAAATCCCGCCGTACTTAGCTTCGTTTGTATGAGAATAGTAGAAAATTTTGACAATTTCCGATACGATACCGCAATAAAAGAATACACCGCACATAGTACGGAAACTCTTTTTCCTCAAGAGGAGAAACAAAGCGGCAATCAAAACGATACACAAGCCAATGCAAACAAAGTGCTTTAACCCAAACAAAGGGTTGTTGCTGCCAAGAAAGGGTGACATAAATAGATACCTCACATGTGGAATATAGTTACAGTATAGCACAAAGCAATCAGAAAATCAACGGGAAGTACAAGAGAAAATAAAAATTATTTATTGATTTTGCATTTAGAAAAAATAAAAAAGCCAAAAAAAATTGCAAAATCCATGCAAAATAGCTTGCCTTAGATGGGGCGATATGGTAAAATAGTAAGGCTGAAAATTCACACTCGCTCATTGTGCACAATCCGTGTCCGTAAAATCTTTCAATGCGGACGTCATTGTGAGCCAACGCAAGGCGAGGAGGAAAAACGGAGGTTTGAATTATGGCAGTTATTACTATGAAGCAGCTCTTGGAAGCAGGCGTTCACTTCGGTCATCAAACGAGAAAGTGGAACCCCAAAATGAAGAAGTACATCTTCGCGGCAAGAAACGACATTCACATCATCGACTTGCAACTTACCGCTAACTTGATTGAAGAAGCGTATGCATTCGTTTGTGAAACCGTTAAAACGGGCAAAACCGTTCTTTTCGTTGGTACGAAGAAGCAGGCTCAAGACGCAATCAAAGAAGAAGCAGAACGTTGCGGTCAATATTATGTTAACAGCCGTTGGCTCGGCGGTTGCTTGACCAACTTCAAAACTATGAGAAGCCGTGTTGAACGTCTTGAAAAGTTGGAAGCTATGGAAGCAAACGGCGATTTCGAAGCTTTGCCCAAGAAAGAAGTTATGCTCTTGAAGAAGGAAATGGGCAAATTGCAGGCTAACCTTGGCGGTATCAAAACCATGAAGGCTATGCCCGGCATCATGTTCGTTGTTGACCCTCACAATGAAGACATCGCAATCAAAGAAGCAAAGAAACTTGGCATCAAGATCGTTGCTATCACCGACACCAACTGTGATCCCGACGAAATCGATTACGTTATCCCTGGTAACGACGACGCTATCCGCGCAATCAAGTTGATTTCTTCCGTAATCGCAAACGCAGTTATCGAAGCAAACCAAGGCGCAGAAGCATTGGTTGCTCCCGCTGTAGAAGCAGCTCCTACCGACATTGAAGAAGTTGTTGCTGCTGAAAACGCATAAGTTGTCAATAACCGAACGGGCGACAGGTTCGCCCGTTCATCAAAATAAGAAAAAATCACGTAAAATATAAGGAGAAAATAATTATGGCATTCACGGCTAAAGACGTAATGGCGCTCCGCGAAAAGACGGGCGCAGGCGTTATGGACTGCAAAAAGGCATTGACGGACGCTGACGGCGACATGAGCAAAGCAGCTGACCTTCTTAGAGAAAGAGGGATCGCTAAAGCTGAAAAGAAAGCTTCCCGTATCGCGGCAGAAGGTATCGTTGCTTGCTACACCGAAGGTAAAGTTGGCGTATTGGTTGAATTGAACTGCGAATCCGACTTCGTTGCAAAGAACCCTCAGTTCTCTGAAATCGCAGCAGAAGTTTCCAAGGTTATCATCAAAAACAGCCCTGCTGACGTAGACGCTTTGCTTGCTTGCGAAACCGAAGCAAACGGCACTGTTGAAGAATACCTTAAGGGTAAAATCGCTATCATCGGTGAAAAGATCGCGGTTAGAAGATTTGAAAAGTATGAAACGGAAGGCTTCCTTGAAAGCTACATCCACCTTGGCGGCAAGCTTGGCGTTATGTTGGATATGGCTGGCGAAGCTACCGACGCTGCAAAAGAAGTTGCGCACGACGTAACGTTGCAGATCGCATTCACGAAGCCCGCTTACCTTACGGCAAGCGAAGTTTCCGAAGAAACGATCGCAAAAGAAAAAGAAGTTTTGAAGCAACAGGCTATGAACGAAGGTAAGCCCGAAGCAATCGCTGAAAAGATGGTTCTCGGCCGTATCAAGAAGTTCTACGAAGAAAACTGCTTGCTTGAACAAGCTTTCATTAAAGACGATTCCAAGAAGATTGCTGAATTGTTGAAGTCCGCTAACACGTCTATCAACAAGTTCGTATTCTTCGTAATGGGCGAAGGTCTTGAAAAGAAGAGCGAAGATTTGAGCGAAGAAGTTGCTAAGCAAGTTGCTGCAATGAAGAACTAATCTTTCCAAGTAAAACACAAACCGCGCGGTGCATACCGCGCGGTTTTTCTATGTCTTATTTTTTTACTTTTTCAATTCCAAAGTCCGTTTATATGCCGTAGTTACCGCGCCCATCGCCGCGCCTCTAAATCCCGCTGCTTCTAATGCGTGTATACCCGCAATCGTCGTGCCCCCGGGGGAACAAACCGCATCCTTCAAATCCGCAGGATGCCCGAACTCTAACAACATCTGCGCCGCGCCAAGTAAAGTTTGCGCCGCGTACAAAGCCGCTTTATCGCGAGGAATCCCGCATTCTACACCACCGTCCGCAAGCGCTTCAGCGAACGCGTACACAAACGCAGGACCGCAACCCGACAATGCGCTGCCCGCGTCGATTTTATCTTCGGGGATTTTGTCGAATACCCCCGCCTGAGAAAACGCCTGCAAAAACGCTTGTTCCGTTTCCGCGCTGACGTCTGCCGTGGTGTACAAAATCATCCCTGCGCCCAACGCTACGGGGGTGTTGGGCATAATGCGGATAACGGGTACGTCCTTACCGATATATCCGCGGATAGCCGCAATCGATACGCCCGCTGCCATCGTTACAACGGTCAAGTTTTCACGCGCACAAAGCGCGCTTGCCAAAGGCGCGAGTGTCTTGCCCATGACTTGGGGTTTTACACCCAAAACGACGAAGTCTGCATTTTCCGCAATTTCCATGCCCGTGACAGCATTTGCGCCGTATTGCTTGGCGAAGTTTTCCGCTTTCGAGTGGTCGTAATCACACACGGCGATCGTTTGGCCAGCCACCGTTTTCGCCGCGGCGGTCACCAATGCGCCGCCCATATTTCCACAACCGATAAACCCTAATTGATATTTCATATTATTCTCCTTAACGCACTTGCCCGTTGCCTTTAACAACATATTTATACGAGCATAATTCTTCCAATCCCATCGGTCCGCGGGCGTGTAATTTCTGGGTGGAAATGCCAATTTCGCAACCTTTCCCAAATTCACCGCCGTCGGTGAATCGCGTGGACGCATTGACATACACCGCCGCGCTGTCCACGCAAAGGGTGAACAAATCACACGCGCTTTCGTCTTCGCTCACAATACAATCGCTGTGGCCTGTGGAGTGCGCGCCGATGTGCGCGATGGCTTCTTCCACGCTGTCCACAACCTTTACCGCGAGGATATAATTCAAAAATTCCGTATCGAAATCCGTTTCTCCCGCTTTAATCCCGCCAAGTATCGCCCACGCGCGGTCGTCCAAGCGGAGTTCCACAGCGGGTAAACCCGCTTGTTCGCGTTCTGCGCAAAGCTTCTGTTTTATCATCGGTAAAAATTTTTCAGCGATAGCCGAATGTACCAAACACACTTCCGCCGCGTTACACACGGAAGGGCGGGAAGTTTTTGCGTTATACAAAATCTTAATAGCTTTTTCAAGATCGGCGGACTTATCCACATATATATGGCAAATTCCCGTACCCGTTTGAATGCAAGGCACTTTTGCATTCTCCACGCAAGCGCGGATTAACCCTGCGCCGCCACGGGGGATCAACGCGTCTACATATCCGACCGCCATCATTAATTCGGTCGCGCTTTGACGGGAAACGTCTTCCACAACGTTGATGAAATTGGGATTTAATCCCAAAGAGGATAAGGCGTCGCGCAGGATAGAAACGAGGGCGAAAGAGGAATGAAACGCATCTTTCCCGCCGCGCAATACGCAGACGTTCCCGCTCTTAAAACACAGCGCGCCCGCATCCGAGGTAACGTTGGGGCGGCTTTCGTAAATAATCCCGACCACTCCCAAAGGTACGCGGTGTTTGGTAACTTGTAAACCGTTAGGCAGTGTAGTTTTTTCCAAAATTTTTCCAATGGGATCGGGTAAAGCCGCAACTTCGCGGATACCTTGCGCCATGCCTACAATGCGTTTTTCATCCAAACGCAAACGGTCTATCATAACCTCGCCCAAGGTGGCTTTTGCCCTTTCTACGTCTTGTGCGTTGGCGTGTAAAATTTCCGCGCTTCTGCGTTGTAATTCATCTGCCATTTTTAAAAGTGCGGTGTTTTTTTGTGCAGGAGTCAAGCGCGCCAATTCGCTTGCCGCTGCTTTCGCTTGTTGTAAAATTTCCTGCGTTGTTTTCATAATCGTTTACCTTGCAAAAAATCGAGTGTAACCGTTTTCCTTACCATTGACGATATCGTAAAGCAGTTCGGGATTTTCACCGTTTGCGATAACCATATCCACTTGCTTGTCTACGCAAATTTTTGCGGCGTTTAATTTTGTCCGCATACCGCCCGTACCTAACGCGCTTCCCGCATCGCCTGCCAAGTTGTCCAGCCATGTGGGGATACCGTGTACGCGTTCAATCAACTTTGCGTTGGCGTTCTTGTGGGGGTCTGTGTCGTATAAACCGTTCACGTCAGATAAAATTACCAACAGGTCGGCTTGCACGCTGACCGCTACAAGCGCGGAAAGCGTATCGTTGTCGCCTACCTTGATTTCTTCCGTGGCAATCGTATCGTTTTCATTGATGATGGGTAAAACGCCAAGCTGTAACAAGCGGGACATGGTGTTGTTGAAATTTTCGTGTCGGTCTTCCGCCACGAAGTCTGCCCCCGTCAACAAAATCTGCGCCACCGTGTGGTTGTATTCAGTAAATAAACGGTCGTAGGTATACATCAATTCGCATTGACCGATTGCCGCAGCCGCTTGTTTGGTGGGGATATCCGTTGGCTTTTCTGTTAAGCCTAACTTCCCAACCCCCATGCCGATTGCGCCCGAGGAAACGAGAATCACTTCGTGACCTGCATTTTTTAAATCACTCAATACACGGCACAAATCCTGCGTCCGTCTGATATTCAATCGTCCTGTTGTATGCGCGAGCGTGGACGTGCCTACTTTGATAACTATTTTCATGTCACTTACCAATTCCCTTTACTGATTTTATACGGAGGTAAAAACTATTTTTTCGATTATATTGTATAGTATAACGCAAAAAAAGAGGTTTGTCAACTTAAACGCATGAAAAATTCAAAAACGAAACACAATACTACAAAAAGGAAGAGGGATTATGGAACAGAAAAAAGACGTGATGAAAAAAAGCCCTGCGTTGTACCTCACAATGATAGGGATATGGACGGTGCTGACGGTGTTATTGTGGGCGTATTTTTTACCCCACGTTATCCACGTGCCTTTTCGTGCGGGAAGCAATATTTCTTTGGGTGTGGCAATCGGCGCGCGTGTTTTGTTGACTTTTAACGGAATATTTATTTCTTATTTTTGGCTGAACGGGGTAAAGGATTTCTTGTACGTAATTTGGTATTACGTTTTTCGTCGGCATATGCTCCGTCGGTATTTAGACGTAATGGCGACGGACGTGTCGGGCGCGACGGACAAAGTGTTGATGGCGTATTGTACCTGCAACGATTTCGACGGCAGAAGCTTAGAAGAGAGCATGAAACAAACTTATCCGCACGTAACAACGGTGATTTTGGACGACTCCACCGAGGAAAGCTATAAAACCGCTGTGGATAACTTTGCGCAAAAACACGGTTTACAAGTGATACGGCGAGCCGACCGCACGGGGTTTAAAGCGGGCAATATCAACCATTATTTTATGGGGGAAGAATGTAAAAACGCGGGGTATGGATATTACGTAATTTTGGACTCGGATGAAATTTTACCGCCCGATTACGTAGAGGAGAGCTTGAAATATTTCTACGCGCGTAAAAACGTGGGCATTGTACAAGCGAACCATATCTCCGATAGAAACCGAAACTTTTTCATGAAACTCTTCCACGTGGGGGTAAATTCCCACTGGCCGACCTATCAGACGATGAAACATTTCTACGGTTTTTCCACTATGCTAGGCCATGGAGCGATGCTCAAGCGGGAGTGTTACGAACAAGCGGGCGGGTTTCCGCCTTTGGTTGCGGAAGATTTATGTTTGAGTATCGAGGCGCGGGGCGCAGGGTATTACGTGGCGTTTGCGCCCAATATTGTCTGTCGGGAAGAATATCCCATCGATTACGTGGCGTTTAAAAAACGACACTCAAAATGGACGCAGGGGAACTTGGAATTTATCAAAAAATATACGGGTAAAATCGCACAATCGAAGATGAAATGGTTTGAAAAAATGGACATCGTGTTGTTTACCTACAACCTGCCGTTGACGGCGGTATTTGCCTTTTTTATCTTTGCCAACCTCATGATTGCGCCGTTATTATCCATTGATTTGGGCAGAGCGTACGCGGGGTGGATGATTGCACCGACCATTGTCTTTTTCTTCTCGCCAATGCTGAACGATTTCATCACTTGGGCGTTTCGGTTAAATCCCTTGCGGACGATTGTTTACACGGTGGCAGTCATTATGCTGTACGGGTCAATGCTGACTACCTCGTTGGTGTCGGCAACAAAGGGGATTTTCGGGAAAAAGGCACGCTTCATCGTAACTCCGAAATCCTCGCAAAAAATTGGGTTGTGGTTCGCGTTGAAATTCCAATGGAAGGAAATTGCCTTTTCCACACTCTTACTTGTGATTTCTTTGATTTTCCAGGGTGGAATTTTACCTGTATTGTTGATTGTGGCAACGGGGTATTCGTCCATTGTGTTGCTTTTCTTTTCCAATATACGATACAGTGAAGCGGAGACCGCGCGCATTGATAAACGCACAGCAGACGTTTCGTTTGCACTCAATCCGCTGTACCGATATGGGAAAAATAAGCGAAATCACCGTGAAAAAGGAATGAAAGCGGTAAAATCTTCCTTGCGGGGCTAAAAAAAGTTGAAAAAACAGTTTACAAGTGAAAATATTTGTGCTATAATGTAATCGGTGAAAAATAGGCGTTGTCCAATTTCACCGCACAAAAAAGATAAAAATTATCATTTAAGGAGATAAACAATATGACGAACAACAAGAAAGTGCTTCAATTCGTTGCAGACTGTCAGGCATTTGCACAGCCCGACAAAGTGGTTTGGATCGATGGCAGTGACGCGCAAAGAGACGCTTTGAGAGAAGAAGCTTGCGCAACCGGCGAAATCATCAAATTGAACCAAGAATTGTTGCCTGATTGCTACTATCACAGAACGGCTGAAAACGACGTTGCACGCGTAGAAGACAGAACGTTCATTTGCTGTGAAAATGAAGAAGACGCGCTTCCTCATTCCATCGTAAAATGGAAGGCACCCAAAGATGCTTACGCAATGGTTAACGAAATTGCAAAGGGCGCATACAAGGGCAGAACGATGTACGTTATCCCTTATTCGATGGGCGTTGTAGGCTCGCCTTTCTCCAAAATCGGTATCGAAATCACCGACTCGATTTACGTTGTACTCAACATGATGATCATGACCAGAGTAGGTAAAATGTGTCTTGACCAGCTTGGTGAAACCGGCGACTTCGTTAAAGGTTTCCACGCAAAGTGTAACGTAGATCCTGAAAAGAGATACATCATGCACTTCCCCGAAGACAACACGATTATCTCCGTGAACTCTGCTTACGGCGGTAACGTATTGCTTGGTAAAAAGTGCTTCGCACTTCGTATCGCAACCAACCTTGGTAAGAAAGAAGGCTGGATGGCAGAACACATGCTTATCCTTGGCGTAAAGCGTCCTCAGGATAAGGAAATGAAATACGTTGCAGCAGCGTTCCCTTCCGCTTGCGGTAAGACGAACCTTGCAATGTTGATTCCTCCCAAGCAGTATCTTGACGCTGGCTACGAAGTACAATGCGTAGGCGACGACATCGCTTGGATCCGCGTAGGTGAAGATGGCAGATTGTGGGCATGCAACCCTGAAAACGGTTTCTTCGGCGTTGCTCCTGGTACCAACGAAAAATCCAACCCCAACGCACTCGCTTCGACGATGAAGGGTACGATTTTCACCAACGTTGCATTGAACCCTGCAAACAACACCGTTTGGTGGGAAAAATTGACGAAGGAAGCTCCTGCAAACTTGATCGACTGGACGGGTAAGCCTTGGACGCCTGATTGCGGCCGCAACGCAGCGCACCCCAACTCCCGTTTCACCGCTCCTGCAGAAAACTGCCCTTGCATTTCCCCTGCATTCAACTCGAAAGAAGGTGTACCTCTTTCCGCAATTATCTTCGGCGGCAGAAGAGCAACCACGACTCCCCTTGTATACCAATCCAGAGATTGGAACCACGGTACGTTCGTTGGTACGATCATGTCTTCCGAAACGACGGCAGCTGCTACGGGTGCAGTAGGCGTACTTCGTCACGACCCCATGGCAATGAAGCCTTTCATGGGTTACTCGGTTGATAAGTACTTCCAGCACTGGATTGATATGGGTGCTAAGGTAGAAGAAAGCAAGCAACCCAAGATCTTCAACGTTAACTGGTTCCGTCAGGACGAAAACGGCAACTTCATGTGGCCCGGTTTCGGTGACAACATGCGTGTACTTGACTGGATTCTTGACCGTTGCGAAGGCAAGGTAGAAGCTCAGGAAACCGCAATTGGTTACCTTCCTTATGCAAAGGATATCAACATCGAAAACTGCGACATCACCGCTGAAACGCTTGATAAGTTGTTGGTTGTTGATAAAGCTCGTTGGGCTGCAGAAGCTGAAGAAATCACTGCTTACTATGCAGAAAACTTCGGCGACAAGATGCCTAAGGAAATCATGGCTAACCTTGAAATCCTTAAGAAAAACTGCGCTAACTAATAAAGGCTCTATCTCATCGCTTGGTTGATTTTTGACGGAAAAACGCTGCGAAATCCTACGCATTATACGCGGTTACAGACCACTGAGGGTATGCGCCCTTGTATACTGCTTGTATTTCTTGCGTTTTCCTCGTAAAAGCGTGATAAATCACTAATCAACCATTCTCAGCGATACAGCCTAAGGATGAAAAACGATGGTTCCCGTTGTTCTCAACGGGAACTTTCTATTATATATGGAGAACCACTATGAAGAAGGTATTGATTTTGTCGGGTAGTCCAAGAAAGGGCGGAAACTCGGATATTTTATGCGACCAATTTGCCAAAGGCGCGTTGGAAGCGGGGAATGAAGTGGAAAAAATCCGCGTTGCGGAAAAGAAAATTGCACCTTGCACGGGTTGCTATTTTTGCAGAAACAGCGGGGGCAGGTGCGCGTTGAACGACGATATGGGGGATATTTTGCAAAAGATTATCGATTGCGACGTCCTCGTATTGTCCAGCCCCGTATACTTTTACTCTATGTGTGCGCAATTGAAAGCGGTAATTGACCGTTGCGTAGCGCGCTGGACGGAGATTGCCAATAAGGATTTATATTATATCATGACCGCCGCGGAAGAAGATGAGGACACGATGGACGGTACGATTGCCTGCATGCACGGTTTTGCAATGTGTATTGACGGGTATGACGAAAAGGGGATTTTATACGGCAAAGGCGTGGCGGAAAAGGGAGAAGTTGTCAACCGTCCTGAATTGATGCAGATTGCTTATGAAATGGGTATGTCTGTGAGATGATAGGCGTTGTCATAGTCCTTATAATTCTATAAAAGTGGTAAGAATACACCCCAAAGTTTCATAAACTTTGGGGTGTATATTGTATTAGGGCGGAGGATAATTTGTTGCCCCGTTTCTTTGGCGAGTGAAGATATTATACTGTTTCTTCTTTTACTTTTTCATTTTTTACACTTCTTGCTTTATTAAGGATTTCTTCACATTTTTCATTCGCGGCGCTACGCTCACTCCAATATTCATCGCTGAACTTTTTCATTTTCTTAAAACTAAAAACAAGAAGAACAATACCGACTGCTAAAATTGGAATGCCAAAAAACCATGTACCTAAGTTAAAAATACCTAACATTGCTACAATACCTGAAATGATAAACCATCCTTTGGCTGATTGTTGGTAAGGGAAGTCAACATCGTGATATTCATTTTCTAAGGCGCTAAGCTTGCTATAATTCGGCATAGTTGTTTCTCTTGAAAATACAAGCTTAACATAATTCGTTGTGGTGGTTATACTGTTAATGTTATTCCCAGAGCGTTCTAAATGACTGTCTCTGTTAAAAATTTCTTGAGAGCTTTGTAATTCCCAACCAAAAGTTTGGTAAAGGTCGATTGTTTCTTGCTCATCATCGGGGTGTACAGAAATACTTTTTGTTTCTTTTGCCATAATTTTTTCTCCTTTGTGATAGCAATATGCTATATTTTTACTTAATTATATAGCAGTTTGTTATAATTGTCAAGTAAAAAGAGAAAAAAAATATAACAATTATGAAAATTTTTGAAGAACGATTAAAAGAACAGCGAAAATTATATGGTCTAACGCAAAGACAGATGGCTGAAACTTTAGGGATTTCTCAACCCTCATATATTCGTTATGAGAACGGAAGTTCTGAGCCATCGCAAGAAAACTTAGTAAAAATTGCGGATGTGTTTGATGTATCCGTAGATTATTTATTAGGACGTATTGAATTTTGAAATTACACGAAAAGAGTGATACATTTAATGGATAAGTATAGATGGCAATTTTAGCAAAGAGAAATACTTACAGATAAATTGTATATGCGATGCCCCCAAAAAGTTTGTATAACTTTTTGGGGGCATCGCATTGTATAAGATCTTTAATATAGCATTTTTTTTATTTCTTTATCTTGTTAAAAAATCGTTCTTCTGGTTTATGAAAGCAAAAATCACATACCATAAATACAATAAAGTAAAAGGGAACAGCCATCAAAGCAATCATGGGGTAGGTTAAAAAGTCAACGCCGTCAAACGGAGAGTGGATTAAAAACATGGAATTTACATTGTAGGCTGCGTCTTTCGAAACAAGCACGTGGAATACAAGATTGCAATAATTACCAATCAAAGCCATTACAACAATGGAAAGAATCATATTGGTCATATTCCTTTTCAAATCTATTTTGACATACCCAAAGATGGGAAGTAATAATACGTTGAACAGCAATGTGGCGTGTGCGGTGATGCTCTTCACGTTTTCCCAATCGGCAAGGGTGGGATTTTTGATAAAGTCTACGTTGGCAAACATTCCAACCAAGGTCGATAAAATTCCAAACCAGAAAATATAATCGACAAAAAACTTTCCAATTTTCGAGTTTTTATTTTTCAAAAACGCAAAAATCAAAGCAGACCACATCACGACGTTGCATGGATAAATGGGCAAAATCAAGTTGGGGGTAGTGGATAAATATCCTATGGCATCTTTACCTGATACAAGCTTACCAATAAGCGTGCTATAATGTAATAATATGGTGCATGATGCCGCGATAGCGAGTGCTATATTTCGAGAAGATTCGCTTTTAAGAAATTTTTTGGTGCACCATAATCCCAGTATAATAACAGTAATGAGTGCAAAGTTAAAGAGCAGTAGTTTATCCATAAATACCACCTAAATCCTTATTTTTGATATAAAAGCCATATCTGCCATGAAAGTAATCACGTTTGAAAGAGTATGCGTAGGTATTTTATAACCAAATTGTTAACATCAAAATGCCTTCTAACAAAGCCAAATGTAAGGGATAGAAAATATAGAAGAAATACTTCATATTCCGCTTTCCTTTTTCACCGTTATACAACAACAGCAAAGGGATTGTCACAAAGGAATAGCAGGTGACTTTGACACCCAACGCGCCCACGTACATCATAGGAATCATAGGCAACGCCATACAGAAAACTCGTAAGGGCAAAGCATCCAATTTTTTCAAAATGGCGGGGGCAGGTATGCGGTGAAAATCAAAAATCGACGCAAATACGGGCAACATACAACCGTAGAATTTGTAATCGACGGTGAACTTTTCACAGAAAAGATACGTGCCTGTAACCAAGGCGAAAAACAACGTCCAACTCAGTATAACTTTCCACCAAACCGCCTTTTCCTCAAAGGTGCATTTCTTGGCGAACTGCAACGCGTAAATCATCACCGTCGAGAAAGAAAAGGTAATCAAAATCCCGAAATACAGCGTGTTGGGGTCTACGATGGCGTACACGATTTGACAGATAACGCCCAACCCGAACAGCATCGCAAAATGTTTCAGCTTGTTGCGGGTATAACGGCAACCCTCGGCAATGGCAAACGCAAAGAGGGGCATGGAAATTCTGCCAAGCATTCTAAGCCACATGACTTGCGGGTAAAACATCAACCCGAAATGGTCGATAAACATAAATACCGCCGCGAGAATTTTGATAGAGTTAATATTCAAAAATCGTAATTTTTTCAATGTATCCATAGGTTATTCACTCTTTTCTTTTGCGGCGCGTTTCGCGGCTTTTTCTTCTTTTGCAATGCGCTTGGCTTCCTGCTTTTCCAACTTCGCCTGCAGGCGTTTTTGTTTGAATGCGGATTTGATGTCTTCCAACTTGCCACGGGTTTTGGTGGTAACAATTTCCTCATCCACCTCTTTACCGCGGATTTTGTCAATGAAATTTTTGGCTTTGAGCAAGGGTTCCATATCCATCTTGATGGCATTGAAAAACAATTCCTTGCGCTGGTCCAAAACGTACACCAGCAAACTGAACAACACGTCCAAAATCCACGCGATGATCATAAACAGCAACAGTACGATGGAGATGAGGGATTCTACCGTAACGGCGTGGGATGCCGTGACCAACAAACCGTACACGGACACACCGAGGGTGAACAGCTTAATCAACCGTTTTGACCAAGCGTAAATATTTTTTAGGATTTTTGCCGTTTCCTTAGCGACCGCATAACGGCGCATATAGAATATAAATCCGCAATATGCCGTTGAGAGGACGAGCAGGATGATATTTGCAACCAAAAATCCCGCGCCTACGCACAACGCGTATATCAAATATCCAATTTGAAAAACTTGCAAGGAAAGGCTAAGCAAAAAGGTCAGCCGTTTCAAATCCTCTAACGTTTTCGCGAAAACGCCTCTTGTATAATCTAACATAGTTTTACCTCAAAAATTGATTTTCCGATTTCGGCGGTTTACCGAAATAACTGTAAAATCCGCATACCAGGTTCGCGTTGAATAATTTTTTCTTCTTATCCGCGCTCTTACCGAAATACCGTTCGAAGTCGGGCAGGGAAGTCAAAACGTACGCATTCCAATCCTGCAAAGCACGGAAAGCGTTGCCAAAATCCCGCATCAGGTTACGAACCTCTTTCTCTTCGCTCAATCGTTCGCCATAGGGGGGATTGGACAGCAAAATGCCGTACTTTTTATCGCTGGTGAATTTTCGTGCGTCCGCGACGGAAAAACGAATATGCTTATCCACACCCGCGCGTTTCGCGTGGTATTGCGCAATGGAAATGGCTTCCTTGTTGATATCACTGCCAAAAATGACGGGCGCGGCGTTTTTCATTTCACCGTCTTTCGCTTCTTCTTTCGCGCGCTGTAAAATGCCGCTCGGCGCGCAAGCCCAGTGCTGGAAATCGAAACTTCTTTGCAACCCAGGCGCGATATGCAGGGCTTTCATAGCCGCCTCGATGGGCAGAGTGCCGCTTCCGCAAAATACGTCCGCAAACGGTTTTTCGATATCCTTGTCGGGGTTGTAAAAGGTACTGTCAATCAAACCTGCCGCCAAGGTTTCCTTTAAAGGCGCGCTGTAAGCAAGCGAACGGTATCCGCGCTTGTGTAAGCCATCGCCTGACGTATCCAAGGTGACGGTCACTTCATCCTTGTAAATGGACACGCCGACAATCGACCGCGCGCCCGTTTCCGAAAAGGTCTTTCTGCCTGTGCGGACTTTGTCTGCCAAGCGGGAAATGATTGCCTTTTTCGCCACACCGCCCGCCGCTTTGATTGCCGCAAGCTGGCTTTGCACACTCTTACCGTCCATCAAAATTTTGGATTCTACGGTCAGCCAATTCTCCCAAGGAATACGGTACATGCCCTCGTACAGTTCGTCAAAGGTCACGGCAGGGAATTTATCCATGACAATCAATACGCGTTCGCCGCTGCGCAAAAATACGTTCAAGCGTGCGATATCCTGCCAATCACCGTCCACTTCCAATCGCCCGTTGTCCGCGGGGGCTTTGTCAAAGCCAAGGGAAAGAAGTTGCCGTTTTGTTGTCTGTTCTAAGCCCGACGCTACGGGAATTAATAATTTCATAATGCATATATTATATCTGTTTTTTTCTATCTTGTCAAGTCAACTTGACAAATGGATAAAAAAGGCGTATACTATTTTTATGAAACAAAATTTTGAACGATTGATGATGGAACAATTAAAGGGTGTGGAAAAGGGTACGCGGTTGTTATTGCACAGCTGTTGCGCGCCCTGTTCGTCCACTTGCTTGGAACGCTTGAAAGAGTATTTTTCCGTGACCGTGTTGTATTACAACCCGAACATTGACGAGCGGGAAGAATATGAAAAGCGCAAAGCGGAACAAATCCGTTTCTTAACCGAAACGGGTTGGGCGGATTTTCTCGATTGCGATCACGATGCGGAAGCGTTTGCGCAAATGGCGAAAGGCTTGGAAGAAGAACCCGAACGCGGGAAACGCTGTTATTTGTGTTATGCCCTGCGCTTGGAAAAGACGGCGGAGATTGCCAAGCAAAACGGTATCTCGTGGTTTGCCACAACTTTGACCTTAAGCCCGTATAAAAATGCCGAGTGGCTGAACGAAATTGGTGAAAAGGTAGGGGGCAGGTATGCGTTGAATTACCTTTACACCGATTTTAAGAAGAAGGGCGGGTATCATCGTTCGGTGGAATTGTCGAATGAATACGGTCTGTATCGGCAGGATTTTTGCGGGTGCAAGTTTTCTAAGCGATAAATAAAAAGTGAAATAAAAAGACCCTTTCACAAGGAAAAAGAATGAAAATATTGTGAAAGGGTGATTTTTTTCGTTAAAATGATTGACTTTATATTTTCAAGAAAATATAATAATAACGTTAGTAATTTTTTTAGGAGGCGAATTGCCGAATGAGTATGGTGAAGACGTTGTTAAAAAGCGTAAGGCAATACAAAAAGCCGTCCATCATCACGCCTATTTTCATGGCGTTGGAAGCTTTTTGCGAATGCTTACTCCCCTTTTTCATGGCGCAAATGATTACCGCCATCGATATCGAGGATATCACTTCGCAGGTGGCAATGCGGGAGATTTTGAAATACGGTGCAATTTTGTTTGGACTTGCAATCCTTTCCATGGCGAGCGGTGCTTTGGCGGGGAAATTTGCGGCGACGGCAAGTTGCGGGTTTGCGAAAAACCTGCGCCACGATTTGTTTTACCGTGTACAGAAATTTTCCTTTGGGAACGTGGATAAATTTTCCACGTCGTCTTTGGTTACCCGTTTGACCACGGACGTAACCAACGTACAGCAATCCTATCAAATGTGTTTGCGTATTGCCATCCGTGTGCCTTTGCAGTTTATCTTTGCAATCATCATGAGCTTTACGGTTAACCCGAAACTTGCGTGGATTTACTTTGCGGTAGTACCATTCTTGGGGATTATTATCGTGGTGATTATGCGCTACGTAATGCCTTTTTTCCGCCGTATCTTCAAGAAGTACGACGCGTTGAACAATTCCGTGCAGGAAAACGTGGGGGGGATCCGCGTTGTAAAATCCTTCGTGCGCGAAGAATATGAAAAGAAAAAATTTGAAAATGCGGCGGGTGAAGTACGCAACGATTTCACGAAAGCGGAAAAAATCATTGCGCTCAATACGCCCATCATGACGTTTTTCATCAACTTTGCTTCCATCTTGATTTCTGCGTTCGCGGCGTACGCCATCATTGACGGCAATTACTGGGCGGCGTTCAACGGATTTAGCAAGGGGCAGTTGTCCGCGTTGATTGCGTACGGGATTCAAATGCTTTCCTGCTTAATGATGTTCTCGATGATTTTCGTTATGCTGTCGATGTCGTTGGAGTCGGCTAGACGTATCACGGAAGTATTGAATGAAGAATCGGATATCGTCAGTCCTGAAAACGGAATCACGGAAGTGAAAGACGGGTCTATCCGTTTTGAAAACGTCAGCTTCAAATACTCGGCAAAGGCGCACAATTACGCGTTGTCGGGTATTGATTTGACCATTGAATCGGGTGAAACGGTCGGGATTTTGGGCGGTACGGGTTCGTCGAAAACGACCCTGATTCAGCTGTTGCCCCGACTTTATGATACGACGGAAGGGAACGTATACGTCGGCGGTGTTAACGTCAAGGATTATGATTTGGACACCTTGCGTAAAGAAGTTTCCATCGTTTTACAGAAAAACGTTTTGTTCTCGGGGACGATTAAGGAAAATTTGCGTTGGGGTGATGAAAACGCAACGGACGAGGATATCGTGCGCGTGTGTAAGCTGGCGCAAGCGGACGAATTTATCAATGGTTTCCCCGAAGGTTACGACACCTATATCGAGCAGGGCGGTACCAACGTTTCGGGCGGTCAGAAACAGCGCCTTTGTATTGCGCGCGCATTGTTGCGCAAACCCAAAGTATTGATTTTGGACGATTCTACTTCAGCAGTCGATACCAAAACGGACGCGTTGATTCGTAAGGCGTTTGCGGAAGAAATTCCCGACACCACGAAAATCATCATTGCGCAACGTGTATCTTCCGTGGAACACGCGGATAAAATTTTGGTTTTGGACGGCGGTAAAATCATCGCTTGCGGAAACCATGCGCAGTTGATGGAAAATAGCAATATTTACCGTGAAATTTACGAAGCGCAGACGAAAAAATCGGATAAAGCTTCAAAAGGGGGTGAGGCATAATGGCAACGGCAAAACCTATGAAAACTCCCGTAATGCCCAAAGGCCCTATGCGCGGGCGCGGTATGCCTGTACCCAAAGGTGCGATTAAAAAGGGTACGCTCAGCAGATTGCTGAAAACCCTGATGAAACATTACAAATGGCGGGTTATCTTTGTATTGGCTGCCATTATCATCAGTGCGGTCGGCAGTTTGGTGTCTTCCGTTTATATGAAATTGTTGGTGGATGACGTCATTACGCCTGCATTGGAAACTTCGTTTGACAGCGTGTTGAAAGCGCGTTTGACAGGCTTGATTATTATGATGGTGGGGGTATATACCATTGTCGTCATTGCAAACTTCGTCCAGACTCGCTTGATGGCGACGGTAACGCAGGGTATGCTGTATCAGTTGCGTACGGAGATGTTTGATAAGATGCAAAATTTGCCTATCAAATACTTCGACACGCACGCGCATGGTGAAATCATGAGTGCGTACACCAACGATACGGATGCAACCCGTCAGTTGATTGGGCAAAGTTTACCCACCATTTTAACCAGTACGTTGACGTTGATTGTGACGCTTGTCTTGATGCTGACCTACAGTTTCTGGCTGTCGTTGGTGGTGTTGGTTTCTACCTTCTTTATGAGTTTCGTTATGAAGAAAATCGGCGGAAATAGCGCGAAATTCATGGTTTCACAACAGACTTCGCTTGCAGAGGAAGAAGGGTTTGTTGAAGAAATGATGAAAGGGCAGAAGGTTGTCAAGGTCTTCACGCATGAAGAAAAGGCGAAAGAGGATTTTGACAAGCTGAACGAAAAGCTGTTCAAGGATAGCGAACGCGCACATGTTTTCGGGAATATCCTCGGGCCTATTTTGGGCAATATCGGTAACTTGACCTACGTATTGTTGGCGATTGTCGGCGGGGCGTTGTTTGCGCTGAATATACCGAACGCAAGTTTATCCACGCTGTTTGGCGGAGATAAAGCGTTGGGGGTTGGCGTCATCGTTGCATTCCTTGGTATGTCGAAAAACTTCTCGCAGACCATCAACCAAATGTCGCACCAAATTTCCATGGTTGCCATGGGGCTTGCAGGCGCAAGCCGTGTATTCACCTTGATGGACGAAGAACCTGAAACGGACGAAGGGTACGTTACTTTGGTAAACGTGACGAAGTACGCTGACGGAACTTTGTGCGAAACGGAAGAACGTACGGGGCTTTGGGCTTGGAAACATTATCACAAAGACGACGATACGACCACGTATACCGAATTGCAAGGGGATATCGTGATGGATCAGGTGGATTTCGGGTACGTGCCTGAAAAGCAGGTTTTGTCTGATATCACCTTATATGCGAAACCTGGGCAGAAGATTGCGTTTGTTGGTGCAACGGGCGCAGGGAAAACGACCATTACCAACCTTATCAACCGTTTCTATGATATTGCAGACGGAAAAATCCGTTATGACGGTATCAATATCAATAAGATTAAAAAGGATGATTTGCGCCGTTCGCTGGGGATTGTTTTACAAGATACCAATCTGTTTACGGGTACGGTGATGGAAAATATCCGTTACGGGCGTTTGGATGCGACGGATGAAGAATGTATTGCGGCGGCGAAACTTGCCAATGCAGACGATTTTATCTGCCGTTTGCCCGATGGGTATGATACGATGTTGACGAACAATGGTGCGAACTTGTCACAAGGGCAAAGACAGCTTCTTTCGATTGCGCGCGCGGCGGTTGCGGATGCGCCTGCGATGATTTTGGACGAAGCGACTTCGTCTATTGATACCCGTACCGAAGCTTTGGTGCAAGATGGTATGGATAAGTTGATGCACGGCAGAACGGTATTTGTTATCGCACACCGTTTGTCGACGGTAAGAAACTCGGATGCGATTATGGTATTGGATCATGGGCGGATTATCGAGCGCGGAACGCACGAGCAGTTGATTGAACAAAAGGGAACGTATTATCAATTGTATACGGGGGCGTTTGAGTTAGAGTAAGCAACCTGACGTTGCACGCAGTAAGGTGTCTTTTCGCTCGTGTTTGTAGATTGCTACGTGCATTCACTATGCGGTAGGGCGTGTTATCCTTCGTGGGTATTGTTAAATTTGAATAAGCACAAACGCCGCCGCGGTTTCATAACCGCGGCGGCTTTTATACATTTTACCAATTATAAAATCGGTTTGTCAATAAGTTGTAAACCCAAATCCTTTACCCATTGCAAAGCTTCTTTTTCCGTTGCTTCATGGCAAACGTAGCAGGGTTCGTGCGCGTCTGCACCAAAAATAATTGGATTGCCGACTTCTGCAGCGATTTTAAAAAATCTACGGTCGGGATAATGCCGTCCTGTGCGCAAACCAAGGAAATTGATTTCCAGAGGAATATTCAGTGCTTTTGCGCCCTCGCAAAGCCGTTTATATTCCCGCTGAATCACTTCCTCGGGGTAATGATACCCCGCTAAATCGGGGTGGGCAAGGTAGAGGAAATCCCCCGTCTTCAACCCTTCCAAAATCTGTGAAATATACGCGGTGAGGTTGTCATTGCCTTCCATGTACGGTACGTACGGGGAATCGATTTCATTACCGCTAAAATGCTGACCCATGATATAATAATCGGGTTTTACCTTGCTTAAAAATTTCTTTTCTTCCTCGTGGAATTTTGGATAATACTCCAACTCGAACCCGCAGAGGATGCGGATATCACTCGCATATTCTTTCTGTAAAGAGCGTACGCTGTCGGCATATTCTTCCAGCTCATCGGTGAACATACGGAAAGAGGAGTAGTAGTTCTTATTCGGGAAAAGGTAGGGGGCATGGTCGGAAAAACCAAGCACCTGTATGCCCTTTTCAATGGCTTGTTCGACGTATTCTCTGTCTTCACCGCTTGCGTGACGACAGCGTTTTGTATGTGTGTGATAATTAAAAAGCATAATTTTACAATACCTTGGACAAGAAGTCCTTCAAGCGTTCGTCTTGGGGATTTTCAAAGAAATCCTTGGGGTTGTTTTCTTCCTTGATAACGCCTTCGCTCATGAAAATAACGCGTTCGGCAACCTCTCTTGCAAAACCCATTTCGTGGGTTACCACAATCATGGTCATGTTTTCTTGCGCGAGTTCGGTCATAACCTTTAATACTTCACCGACCATTTCGGGGTCAAGCGCAGAGGTGGGTTCGTCGAACAGCATGACGTCGGGTTCCATTGCCAAGGCGCGTGCGATGGCAATACGCTGTTTTTGACCGCCCGAAAGGGTAGCAGGGTATGCGTCGGCTTTGTCTTCCAATCCGACTTTTTTCAACAATTCCATCGCCTTTGCCTGCGCTTCTTCTTCCGTCAGTTTCTTCAATTTCACGGGCGCAAGGGTGATATTTTTCATAACCGTGAGGTGGGGGAACAGGTTGAATTGTTGGAAAACCATACCGATTTTTTGACGGTGCAAGTTAATGTTTTTTGCAACTGATTTTTCAATTTCCTTTTCCGCCGTACGCAATTCGTTGTACTGCGCAGTCAGCGCGTTAAATGCTTCTTGGTTAAATTCCTCACCGTTTTTTTGCGCCTGCTTCATTTTTTTCAATTGGCGTTTGAGGTATACGCGTTCGTTTTTGAACATGTATTCGTTTTCGAAAAGAATTTCCCCTGCGCTGGGTTGTTCCAAAAGGTTCAAACAACGCAAAAAAGTGGATTTACCGCATCCCGAGGGACCGATGATGGCAATGGCATCGCCTTTGTAAATGTCAATGCTGACGCCTTTCAATACTTCCAATTTGCCAAAGGATTTGTGTAAATTGTTGACCTGTAAAATGGGTGTTTTTGCATTATCGATCACTCTTCGCTAACCTCCTTTCCAGTAATTTCAAAAGATACGTCAACAACAATACGACCGCGAGGTACATCAATGCGATGATGATGTAAGGCGCAAACGGGTCGTAGGTTTTCGCAATAATATTTTCTGCGATTTTGGTTAAGTCCAATACGCCGATTGTACCGACGATAGAGGTTTCCTTAATCAACGCAATAAACTCGTTGCAGAAAGGGGGCAAAGCGCGTCGAATGGCTTGCGGTAAAACGATGGAGATTAACACTTGAAGATTGCTAAGCCCCAAAGAGTTGCCCGCTTCCAACTGACCATCGTCTACACCTTCCAGACCGCCACGGATAATTTCCGCCACGTACGCCCCAGAATTGATACCAAAGGTTAAAATGGCGACCCACATGCTGGGTACGCTGACTAAGACGATGAGGTACATAATCAACAACTGCACGTACACGGGGGTTCCGCGGAAAATGGCAAGATAGATATCGCAGATATAACTGGGTATCTTCATTTTTCCGTACTTTTTGTTGGTGTATTTAATCAAGGAAACAATTATGCCGAGGATGCAACCAAGGGTGATTGCACCTAAGGAAATCAATAGGGTTTTTCCAAGACCTTCAAAATACCAAGTCCAACGTTCGCCTTTTAAAGCGTCGTAAAAACTATCTAACATAAAAACTCCTTTTAACGCACAAAAGCAGAACCCTTGAAAGGCTCTGCCTGTGAAGATGTGATTGGATTATTTAACAAGCTTATTTGCAGGAAGTTCATCGATAACGACAACGTCGCACTTGCCAGCTTTCAAAGCGGAGTATGCAAGGGGGCCGTTGTCATAAGCGAGAACTTCAGCGCCCGTATCCTTCAACGCCCCCGACTTAATCGCTTCATCGATAAGCAGCCAACCCGTCGTACCTTTCTGTACGCCAATCTTCTTGCCTTTCAAATCGTCCATGGATTTAAATGCTTCGCTTTCTTTGCTGATGATGCATTGAACGGTGGAGAAGTAGGTGTTCGAGAAATCAACCTTTTCCAAACGTTCTTCCGTAACCGTCATACCTGCCGCGCCGATTGCATTGTCTTCTGTTGCCACTTTACCAACGATACCGTCAAAGTCCATGTCGTTGAAGTTTACCTTCATGTTCAATTCTTCTGCAACCAATTCCATAATGTACATGTCTACGCCGACAATGGCATTTGCTTCATCGCGGAATTCGAAGGGATCGAACGTTGCGTTGGTGTAAACTTGCAACGTGCCTGCGGTGTTGTCTGCAAGATTTGCAAAATCAAGGCCAACGCTAGGGATTTCGTTGCTTGCAACTGCGGTGTAATATTCTACGATTTTTGCAACGTCGATTTCATCGATAACCTTATTCATCGCGTTAAGGATTTCGGTTTTCTTCGTTGCGTTTTTACCGATTGCAAAAGCGTATTGTTCGTTTGCATCCGATGCGATGGGGCTTGCTACGTATTTTGCGTTGTTACCGCAAGAAGCGAAGCCAAAAGTGGTGCATGCTGCGAGGGTTGCCAAGGCAAGTGCCATAAATTTTTTCATATCTGTTTTCTCCGTTTCAAAAGTTTTTTCTAAATTGTAAAGGTATTATATTCTTATTTTTACATTCTGTCAACTGTTTTTGCATATTATTTGGGATATTTTTGAATATTTTTTCATGCATTCATGTATAAATGTATAAAATGTGTGAATATAATGAATAATTTTATTTTTTATGCAAACGAGAGGGAAAAGGAAGAAAAGAATTGCAATTTTGAACAAAGTATGCTATAATCAATACAATCGAAAAAGGATGGATACAAATTTGAACAACGAATATTTTTCTTTTGAAGTGATAAAGACTGACCCTGATACGGGCGCGCGCGCGGGGATTTTGCATACGCCGCATGGGGATATTGAAACGCCCGTATACATGCCCGTAGGTACGCAAGCGACGGTCAAGGGGGTGTTTCCGAGGGATTTGGAAGAAGCGGGTTCGCAGATTATTTTATCGAACACCTATCATTTATACATGCGCCCTGGCGATGATATTGTCAAAAAAGCGGGCGGGCTGCATAAATTTATGAACTGGAACAAGCCAATCCTCACGGACAGCGGCGGGTTTCAGGTATTTTCGCTTGGGAAATTGAATAAAATCACCGACGAGGGGGTAGAATTTTCCTCGAATATTGACGGCAGTAAGCACTTCTTCACGCCTGAAAAAGCGATTCAAGTGGAACAGAACCTTGGCGCGGATATCATTATGGCGTTTGACGAATGCAGTGAATATGGTTACAACCATGCGCAAGCGGAAGCGGCGATGAAGCGTACTTCGGCGTGGTTGGAACGCTGTTATAAGTTCCACGACAAGCCCGAACAGGCGTTGTTCCCGATTGTACAAGGGAATATGTACAAGGATTTGCGCGGGGAAAGCTTGCGTCGTACTTTACCGTTTGTGAAGCATGGTATTGCCATTGGCGGGCTGTCGGTGGGTGAGCCGAAGCCGATTATGTACGAGTTGTTGGATTATCTGCAACCGTTGTTGCCCACGGACGTGCCTCGGTATTTGATGGGGGTCGGGTCGCCTGATTGTTTGATTGAGGGGACTTTGCGCGGGATTGATATGTTTGACTGTGTATTGGCGACACGTATTGCGCGTAACGGTACGGCGATGACTTCACGTGGACGTGTGGTTGTCCGTAACGGGAAGTTTAAGGAAGATTTTTCGCCTTTGGATGAAGAGTGCGATTGCTATTGCTGTAAAAATTACACAAAGGCGTACCTGCGTCATTTGATTAACGTGAATGAGATGTACGGGGCGATGTTGCTTAGCTTGCATAATATTACCTTCTTGCATAAGTTGATGAAGGGGTTGCGTGAAGCGATCTTGGGCGGGTACGTAAAGGAGTACACGCAGGAATTTTACCGCAAGTACGGTGGCTCTGGCAAATGGTAAGCAACCTGACGTTGCACGCAGTAAGGTGTGTTAGCGTTCGTTTTTGTAGATAGTTTCGTGCTTTCACCAGCCTGACGCTGGGCGCAGTAGGGTGTGTTTTCGCACACTTGGAAGATAGCTTCGTGCTTTCACTATAGTGAATTGACCTATGGTCGTGAATTGTTGCATGCGCAACATGAATTGAAAATATGTATTTTCGTGAATTGACGGCTCTGCCGTCGTTGTGGTAACGATTCAATAACGCAACGCTTGGCGTTGCAATTCACGCGCGATTAGCGCAATTCACGGCGAAGCCAATTCACGACCGCAGGTCAATTCACTTTTTTTATAAACTTTATAAAAAACACTTGACAAGCAAATATCTTTGTGATATCATTTTAATATCATAACTCAAAAATGAGGGGATGACTATGTTAAAAATCGAAAATTTAACCAAACAATATGCGGAGAAAAAGGCAGTGGACGGATTGTCCTTGCATATCAAGCCTGGCGAACTGTACGGTTTTATCGGACACAATGGTGCTGGGAAGACGACGACCTTGAAAGCGTGTTGCGGGATTCTTGGTTTTGAAGAGGGGGAAATTTACGTGGACGGAATCTCCGTGCGTGAAAATCCCATTGCGTGCAAGTCTAAAATTGCGTACATTCCCGATAACCCCGATTTATACGGATTTATGACGGGGATTCAATATCTGAATTTTATCTGTGATATTTATAAAATTGACGCGGATACGCGTAGCGCGCGCATACGTAAATACGGTGACGCGTTCGAATTGACCATGGCATTGGCGCAACCTATTTCGACCTATTCCCATGGTATGAAACAGAAATTGGCGGTCATTGCGGCAATGGCACACCAACCCAAATTGATGATTATGGACGAACCGTTTGTAGGGCTTGACCCGAAAGCGGCGCATACCATGAAAGGGTTTATGCGCGAACTTTGTGAAAGCGGCGGGGCGATTTTCTTCTCCACTCACGTATTGGAGGTGGCGGAAAAACTCTGCGACAAAGTTGCCATCATCAAAGGCGGTAAATTGATAAAAGCGGGTACCATGGACGAGGTGAAAGGGGATCACAGCTTGGAAAACGTCTTTTTGGAGTTGGTATAATCTATGTTGAAAACTTTGCTGAAAAAACAAATATGGGCATTATTGGCGGTCTTCACACAAGGTAAAAACGGGAAACGGCGCGCTCCGCTGACAGCGATTGGGTATGCCGTGTTGCTTGCCTATGGGGTGGGCGCAGTAGGCTTTCTCTTTTGGGAAATGTCGAAAATGCTGTGTCAGCCTTTGGCGGAAGCAAACCTTGCGTGGGTATATTTTTCCGTCATGAGTTTGATGGCGACTGCATTTGGTGTGATCGGCAGTTGTTTCATGGCGAAAAGTAAACTGTACGAGGCGAAGGATAACGATTTGCTGTTGTCTATGCCGATCCCTGCGCATACCATTTTACTTGCGCGCATGATAGGTTTGTACCTTTTCACCTTCATGATAGAGCTATTGGTTTTGGCACCTGCGCTCGTGCAATATTACATGGTGGCAGGTTGCCAAATTCCTTCCCTCATTGGCGGGATTGTCTTATTGTTTGTGTTGCCTTTGGGCAGTACGGCAATTTGTTGCTTGGTGGGATTTTTATTGGCAGTGCTGACGGCAAGATTGCCGTATAAAAATTTTTGGAGTGTTTTAGGGTTCGTCATTTTCATGGCGGTATATTTCACCGTGTATTCCAAGGTGAACGAATACCTCGGTTACATTTTACAAAACGGCGAAGCGGTGGGTTCTGCCATGAAAACGGTGTTGTACCCCTTCTCGCAAATCGGGTTTGCTATCGAGGGGAATTGGCTGTCGCTGTTGATTAGCGTAGGGATTTGGGGCGGTTTGTTTGCCGTGGGATATTGGGTGATTTCTTTGACCTATTTCCGTGTGATTACCATGAAACGCGGGGAGCGTTATGCAAAGTACAAACAGCGTGCGGAAAAGCAATCGGGTGTTGTTTTTGCATTGTTCAAAAAGGAGTTTTTACGCTTAATCAAGAGCCCCATGTATTTAATCAACGCATCCATGGGTACCTTCTTTATGCTTATCCTCGGTATCATGATGATTGTGAAAGGGGATTTGGGCGGACTTACGCCAGAGACGTTGACCGCGATGATTGGAGATGAAAAAGTCATGGGTTTATTGGCGGCTTTGGCGGTATGTTTTTTGGCTTCGTCCAACACGATTGCGGCTTCGTCCGTGTCCTTGGAAGGGGAAAATATCTCCCTTGTCAAAGCGTTGCCCGTGACCGAATGGTCAATTTTGCGTGCGAAAGTATATTTACACTTTGCCATGACGGTTTTGCCTGCGCTGTTCTGCGGGGCGGTTGTATCCGTGCTTTGGGGATTGGTATGGTGGGAAATTGTCATCGTCTTTGCGACGGCGGTGATTGCTTCCTTGCTGTTTGCGTCGTTTGATTTGGCAGTCAATCTCAAATTCCCCAATCTGCAATGGACCAACGAAGTTACGGTCATTAAGCAAAGTATGTCGGTGATGATTGCAATGTTCGGCGGTTGGGGTGTTTCCTTGTTGCCCCTCGGCGGTTATTTCCTCTTTGGGAAATATTTACCTGCATGGGGATATGCTCTGTTGTGTATGTGGTTGCTTACAGCAACGACCGTGGGGTTGTTGTTTTGGCTGAATCGTAAGGGTGTGAAAATTTTCAAAGCTTTGTCAGTGTAAGGAGTATTTGAAATGGAAGATATCATAAAAATAGAGCACTTGTACAAGAGTTACGGTGCAGTGAAAGCGGTGCAGGATTTGTCTTTCCGCGTGAAGAAAGGGGAGCTGTTTGCCTTTTTGGGGTTGAACGGCGCGGGGAAGAGTACGACCATCTCGATTATGTGCGGTCAATTGAAAAAGGACGGGGGCAGGGTTGAGATTAACGGTAAAAATTTGGACGAGTACCCTACGGAAATCAAACGTGAATTGGGGGTAGTTTTCCAAAATTCTGTCCTGGATAAACCCATTTCCGTATACGAAAACCTCAAAACCCGCGCGGCATTGTACGGCATTTACGGACAAGCGTTTGAAAACCGCATGCAGGAACTGACGGATACTTTTGAGCTGTCCGATATCTTAAACCGACCCATTGGGAAACTTTCGGGCGGGCAAAAACGCCGCGTGGACGTTGCGCGCGCTTTACTGCATAAGCCGTCCATCTTGATTTTGGATGAGCCGACCACGGGGTTAGATCCGCAGACCCGTAAAACGGTGTGGGGGATTATCGAACATTTGCGCAAAACGGAAAACATGACGGTATTTTTGACCACGCATTACATGGAAGAAGCGGTGGACGCTGATTACGTGGTGATTTTGGATGCGGGAAAAATTGCCGCGGAAGGCACTCCGTTAGAATTGAAAAATCAATTTACGGGGGATTATTTATACCTTTACACCGAGGAAGAAAAGGTGAAAAAGCTTGGCAAGCCGTACGAAAAAATGGGCGAGGGATTCCGTATCAACTTGAAAGACACCGCAGAGGCGACCGATTTGGTGGTAAAATACCCCGACGTGTTTGTGGATTACGAAATTATCAAAGGGAAAATGGACGACGTATTTTTGAATGCGACGGGAAAGAATTTAGGGGGTGATAACGCATGAAAACGCAAAACAATCATGACTTACGCGCCTGCGGTACGCTGGTAAAACGCAACGTTTCCATGTACTTTAAGGACAAAGGCACCTTCTTTACTTCCTTGATTACACCCATTATTTTGTTGGTGTTGTACGCAACCTTTCTCTACAACGTATACGAGGATACTTTCAGCGCGCAATTGCCTGAGGGACTCGTGGACGATTCGCTTATCCAAGGCTTGGTCGGCGGGGTATTGCTGTCGTCTTTGCTTGCGGTTAGTACCGTCACCGTGCCGTTCTGCGCCAATCTGTTTATGGTGCAGGACAAAGTAACGGGGGCGCGCGGAGATTTATCGATTGCACCCGTGAAACCTTCTTCCCTCGCGTTTGGGTATTATATCGCGACGGTGATTAACGGTTTGATTATCAGTTTCGTCGCTCTTGCGATGGGACTCGTATATCTGTCCTTTATCGGTTGGTATCTTTCCTTTACCGACGTGCTGTTGCTGATATCGGACGTTGTACTGCTCGTGTTATTCGGTACGGCATTGTCGTCGTTGATTTGTTATCCCTTGCGTTCGCAAGGCGCGATGTCGGCGGTGGGGACGATTGTCAGTTCGGGGTACGGCTTTATTTGCGGGGCGTATATGCCCATTTCCTCGTTTGGGAAAGCGTTGCAAAACACTTTGATATTTTTACCCGGCACGCATGGTACTTCCTTGATTCGCAATCACGCCTTGAACGGAGTGTTTGAGGAAATGTTGGCGGAAAACGTTCCGCAGCAGGCTGTGGACGGATTGCGCGCGGCGGCGGATTGTCGGCTGTCCTTTTTCGGGAATACGGTAGAACAATGGGTGATGTACCTTGTTTTGGCGGGGTCGATTCTTTTGATGCTGTCGGCGTTTGTCATCATCATGGTGTTGGCGGAACGAAAAAACAGAAAATAAGGATAAAAATGGCGGGCGAACCGCCATTTTTCGCAATTTTCACAAAATGAAAAAACAGTGAAACGTAAAAAATCTTACAAAACGCTTTGAAATCACTTGCCAAAAACTGAAAAAAAAGGTATTATATGGGCAATCAATATTGAAAGCGAGCGCTTAATCGCGCGAGAAAAGGAGAAAATACTATGTGGTATAATTTATTGACGAGCGTAGCGGATTCTACGTCGAATAGTGCAGGTGAGGGCGCAACCAGTCCTTGGCCTACCTATATTATGTTTGGTATCATCGCGGCGGTGATGATTGTGTTTATGGTCTACAACAGACGCACGCAGATGAAAAGACAGAAAGAAGCAATGGATATGTTGAACGCGATTCAACCCGGTACGAAGGTGAAAACCATTGGCGGTATCTGCGGTGTGGTTGTAGAGGTTTGCCCTGAAGACAATACTTTTGTATTGGAAACGGGTACGGAAGCAAGTGGTAAATCGTATATCAAATTTGACAAGCAAGCCGTTTATCAATCGGACGCTAATGCAAAGAAAGAGGAACCCGCTCCCGCAGCGGAAACGCCCGCAGAAGAACCTTTCGAGGAAGAAACGGCTGAACCTGCAATCGAAGAAGCAACCGAAGAAGTTGTGGAAGAAAAAACGGAAGAATAATTGATTCTAAATACAAAACGCCTTCGCATACAATATTGCGGAGGTGTTTTTTTATGCGAAAGGATCGGGTATACGGCGACGGTATTTTTACAGTGGTAAAAACTTCGGGGCTGGCGTTGGCGCTGTCCTTGTTGGGGGCGGTGATTTTTGCGGTATTGTTGCGGGTGTGTAATTGGGGGGATAAAGTGATTTACCCAGTCAATCAAACCCTAAAGGGTTTGGCGATTGCCGTAAGCGCGCTTGTGTGCATACGCGGTGAAAGAGGCTGGCTGAAGGGCGGCGGCGCAGGTTTGCTGTTCACGGGGATTTCCTATCTTGCCTTTTCGGCGATAGGCGGGGATTTTTCGTTGAGTTGGCTGATTTTTGCCGAGCTTGCGCTTGCCTTTTTGCTGGGGGCAATCGGGGGAACGCTTGCGGTTAATTTGAAAGGCTCTGTCACGTCACTTGGTTGATTTTTGACGGAAAATTCTGTGAAAGACGGCGTATTTTGTTCGGTTGCAAAAGCTTGGCAAGGGTTAAACCGAACAAGCCTTAATCTTGTTTGTTTCCCTTGTCAGGCTTCAGGGTATGCGCCCTCACAAAACACTTGTCTTTCTTGTATTTTTCTCGTCATTCGCTAAAAAGCTAAAATCGACCATTCTCTGTGGCATAGTCATAAAAAATCTTAAAAAAGAGAACTCTTACAGGGAAAACTGTAAAAAAAATGCGGTAAACGCTTGCAATTTTAGAAAAAGTGTATTATAATAAATGAACAAATTCCAATTATATCGGGAGGATGTTAGTATGATTAAGACGATTGCGAAACCCGCAGATAAGAAAGTGACCGCTTGTGGCGAATGCAGAAGCACCTGCCAATCCGCTTGCAAAACGAGCTGCACGGTAGGCAACCAGTCCTGCGAAAGAATTACGCGCGAAGAAAAAATCGAACGCAAATAATTTGATTTCGTAAGCGGGATTAACCAAAGCAATATAATCCGAACCAGCCTCAAAGCCGTCTTTTTTGCGCTTTTCGGCTCGTCGTTATTATAATACTTTGGTATGATTGCTTCCTCCTCACACAAAAATCATCAAAAAATCCAAACTTTGAGGTGCGAAGCAATTTTATAGCGAATAAATTTTAGACTGCCTACAAGGAGAGCACCGAAGGTAAACCATAGCGGTTTATCAAGGGGCTTAACGAAGTAGTAGACAAAATTTATCGCTAAAAATCTTGGTTTGGATTATATTGCTTTGGTTACCCGCGGGGACAAAATAAACGGAACGCAAAACAGCGTAAAAGGCGCGTGTGAATGAATACGCGCCCTTTTTTGCCGTTTGCGCGGTTTTGCCGTAAATCGTATATTTCACGGCAGATCAAATGAAAAGGAAGAGTATGATACACGTATTCAATTACAGGGATAAAAATTATATATACGATACGGGAAGCGGCAGCTTGCACGAATGCGATCAAGCGACCGCGGATTACCTCAAGGCAAAGGAAGAGGGCGCAGATATCGATATCACCTATATCACGGACGAACAAATCAAGGAAATTCTTGCGGACGTGGACGGATTGAAACAGCAGGGATTGCTGTTCAAGGAAGAAGTGCAATCCTACCCCATGAAAAGCAACGAGGTTAAGGCGCTTTGTATTCACATTTGCCACGATTGTAATTTCCGTTGCCGTTATTGTTTCGCGGATGAGGGCGCGTACCATTCTAAGCGCGAATCGATGAGTTTTGAAACCGCGAAAGCGGCGGTGGACTTCCTTATTGCAAACAGCGGGCACCGTAACGTTTTGGAAATGGATTTCTTCGGCGGGGAACCGCTTATGAATTTTGACGTTTTGAAACAGACGGTGGCTTACGCGAAGGAAGCGGGCGCAAAGGCGGGCAAGAAATTCTTGTTCACCACCACGACCAACGCGTTGCTGCTGAGCGACGACGTCATCAAGTTCTTCAATGAAGAGATGGAAAACGTTGTTTTGTCGTTGGATGGCAGAAAAGAAGTGCACGACGCTATCCGTAAATCCATCAACGGTAAGGGCACGTTCGACCTCATCATCGACAAGATAAAGAAATTCATTTCTTTGCGCGGGGATAAGAGCTATTACGTGCGCGGTACTTTCACTGCGAAAAATCTTGATTTTGCAAAAGACGTATTGTTTATTGCCGATCAGGGCGTGGATTCTATTTCCATGGAACCCGTGGTTACGGAAATCGAGGATTTACAAATCACGGACAAGCATTTGCCTGCCATTGAAAAGGAATATGAAAATCTTTGCGACGCATATTTACAAAGATATGCCGAGGGGAAAGGGTTTAACTTCTTCCACTTTAACGTGGATTTGGAAGGGGGACCTTGTCTTTCCAAGCGCGTTTCCGCATGCGGTGCGGGTAACGAGTATTTCTCGGTTGCCCCCAACGGGGATTTGTACCCCTGCCATCAGTTCGTAGGCGACGCAAACTTCCGTATGGGCAGTGTATCCGAGGGGATTGTGCGTACGGACATCCGCGAACGTTTTAAAAATTCGTGCTTGTTTACCCGTAAGAAGTGCGGGGATTGCTTTGCAAAGTTCATCTGTTCGGGCGGTTGCAATGCCAATAACTACCACTACAACGGTGATATTGACGACCCGTACGAAGTAACTTGCGGTATGATGAAGAAACGTATCGAATGCGCAATGCATATCTTGGCGGAGAAAAAGTTGCTGGGGAATTAACAAACCCAAGCCATATTGATAATTTTTTTTGAGAAATCACTAAAAAAATGTTTTATCCTCGTGATTATGGCTTGACGAGGACAATTAAAATAAGGTATAATAAGAAGGTATTATTGTACTCGGAAGAAAAATATCCGAAACACAACAGGAGGCTTTTATCACATGGGCAAAAAGAAATCGACCGTATTGATGGTTTTGCTCACCATCGTTATTGTCATATTGTGCGCCATTACGGTTGTTCCCAGCTTTGCCGTTCCCAATACGGTAAAAATTTGGAACCCCGTTGTCAGCATGTATGACCTCGGCACGGATTTAAACGGCGGATACTATGCGTATTACTATCCGAACGGCGTTATTTCCGAAGTCGAATATAAGAACTTGGACGAAGACGACCAAGACGCTTACACCAACCACAAAGGCTTATACTTGAAAAACGACCCTGAATTGGGCATTTATCAAGATGGTGAAATCAGCGAAGAATTCAAAGACAACTTTGCAAAAGCAACGGCGGAAATTCGCGCTCGTTATGCGGCAAGAGGGTATTCGGATTACCGCGTATCCGTTGTAGACGATTACGCATTGGCAATCTACGTGCCTTCGTCTGAAGCTTCGAAAAACCAATCGGCTTTCCAAAGCGCGTACAATACGTTTGGCCAATTTGCGAAAACGGGCGCGTTGGAAATTAAGTTGGGCGACGCTTTGGTTGAAGAACGTCAAGAATACGAAGTGGACGAAATCATCAAAGAATTCTCCGTTTATATGAAGAATGAAATTGCGTTCGTACAAATCGACTTTACCAGCATTGGTAAGGAAATGATTAAGGAATATAAAGAAACGGGCGCGCAAACGGATTCGGAAACCAACGAAGCGAAAACTTTGAAAATCATGATCGGTGATGAAACCGTTTTGGATATTCAAGCAAGCGATGATTATATCACGTCGAGAAACGCGGTTAGATACGGCGTAGCTTACCAAGAAGATAAGCACGTTGCTGAAACGATGGTTGTATTGTTAAATTCCGCGTTGAATAACGGCGGTTTCGATATCGAATTCAACACGGTTTCCAACAGTGAAGTTCGTACCTACTCGGCTGTATACGGCGAAAACACCTTGACGCTTGTTTACATTGCGCTTGCAATTGTATTGGTAGGCTTGATTGCGTTCACCGTAGCGAAGATGGGCGGTTTCGGCGTATCTTGCGCATACTCGACGGTAAGCTACTTGATCATTGTGGCAATCTGCTATGCGTTCATTTCCGGCGGTGTATTCGAAATCGGTCTTGGTTCGATCCTTGTGTTCTTGATGGGACTTGTACTTGTCAACGTATTGAATACCTACGTTTACGGCGCAATCAAAAATGAATTTGCGTTGGGTAAAACGGTGGAATCGTCTGTAAAGGGCGGTTACAAAAAGACCTTGATGACCATCGTGGACGTATATGCTGTGGCTGCATTGGGCGCTGTGGCATTGTTGATTGGTATCTCCGGCTTGTATACGTTTGCATTGCAGGCATTGATTTGTATCGTTACGGCTGCGTTCTGCAACTTGTTGTGGACGAGAGTAATCAACGTTATGCTTCTTTCCGCAAGCAAAAACAAGTATAATTATTTCCGCTTTGTAAGAGAGGAGGATGACGACGATGAGTAATTGCCAGAATAACACGGTTAAAAAAGGCGCTGGCTGGATTGCGTTTATCACGTATATCATCGTAGTTGCCGCGATACTTGGCGCTATATTCGGCGTAAAGGGTATCGGTACTTTCAATACCAGCGTAACGTTGAACGACGTAAAAACCTTGACGGTTTCCATGAACCAATACGTTTATACCACTATGTTGGATGAAGTGGAAAACGTTTGCGAAGATACGTTTGAAACGCTTGGCGGCGTAAAAGCGGCCTATCAAATGAAGGGCGAAATGTCCGGTGACGAAAGCGAAATCATCTACGTGTTTGATAAAGACGTAAACGTCGGTGAAATTGAACAGGCAGTAGAGAAAAAGTTTGCAGAAGACAGCAAATGGGACGGTTGGTTCGTTTCCGTGGCTTCCAACAATGAAGACGCGGTAGAATATATCGCTGAAAACTATGCGCTTCGCGGTGCAATCGCAGGCTTTGTATTGGTTGTTTTGGTATACGTATACAGCGCGATTCGTTTCGGTATCGGCAAGGGCGTATCCGTTGCATTGGGTACGTTCTACGGTTTGGGCTTGACGATTGCAATCGTTATTTTGACCCGTATCCCCGTAACGACGTCGATTGGTTACGTATTTGCAATGGCGGCATTGTTAAGTGCAATCACCTCAGTGATGACGATGAACAAAATTGCAGCAAGCGAAAAATCGGAAGATGGTTGCGCATGTGCTTGCGCTTGCAAGGAAATCGGTGCAATTTGCGGATGGAGCTGCGCGGCATTGCTTGTATTGGCAGTGCTTGCAACGAAAGGTGTGGCTTGTTTCGCACTTACCTCCATCATTGCAGTAATTGTTGCAACGCTTATCGGTTTGAAAGGTGTGCCCGCTTTCTATGCGCCTATTAAAGTGGCTGCGGACGCTAGACCTAACCAAGATGCTTATGCATACGTTGGTGCGGTAAAGACCTCGACCAAGGAAAAGAAAGTATTTGCAAAAAAGGAAACCGAGGAAATTGTTCCCGCTAAAGAAGTAGAGAAAGAACCTGTTGAAGAAACGGTTGAAGAAGTAGCGGAAGAGCCCGTTGAAGAAGTTGCTGAAGAAGCGGCTGAAGAAGTAACGGAATAATAAGCTTTCCTTAAAATGAGTCAATATGGGCGGGCGGGGGTTATTTTCCTACCCGCCCAATCATTTATACACACGGTTTTGTCACATCGCTTTGGTTGTGGATTGCTGAGGGTGCGCCCTCATAAAATAGTTATCTTTCTTGCATGGTTCTTGTCATCGCAAAGAAATAAAAAACAACCAGTCTCTGTGACTTAGCCATATAAATACGCGTGTGCGCGCGTCTAAATTATATAATATACGAAGGTAAACATGAAAAAAATCGTACCCGAATATTCTTTTTCGGCTGAACAATTGAATATTGTCGCAAACCTTGCCGAAGAAGTTGGGTTGACGGAATACATCACTCGCATTTTATATGCGCGCGGTGTGGATACAGCGGAGAAAATCCGACGTTTCATGCGTCCTTCGGAAAAGAATTTCCTTTCCCCCTTCCTCATGAGCGGTATGAAAGAAGCGGTGGAGTTGATTACGCAAGCGCGTGATGAGGGCAGAACAGTCGCAGTATTTGGCGATTACGACGCGGATGGGATTTGCGCATCGGCGATTATGTACCACGCCTTGAGGGAATTTGGTATCGAACCGCACGTGTACGTGCCTGAACGTTCGGATGGTTATGGTCTTAGCGAAGAAGCGGTAGACCGCATCTTTGAAGATTGCAACCCCGAATTGTTCATTACGGTGGACTGCGGTATTTCTTGTGCGAAAGAAGCGCAATATATTTACGAGTTGGGTTCGGACGTCATCGTCACCGACCACCATGAGTTGCCTGAAGTTTTGCCTGATTGTATCATTGTCAATCCAAAATTAAAGGACGATTATCCTTACGATAACCTTTGCGGTGCGGGCGTAGCTTTCAAGTTGGCTTGCGCGTTGATTGGCGAAGCAGCGTACAAATACCTTGATTTTGCTACTCTTGCAACCGTTGCGGACAGTGTACCTCTGCTTGGGGAAAACCGTGATATCGTGACGGAAGGGCTGAAGCGTTTTAATACCCGCCTCCGTCCTTGCTTCTCGTTGTTGCTTGGTAAAAATTACGACGGTGTCACAGCGCAGACATTGGCGTTCAACGTTGCGCCCCGCGTCAATGCGGCAGGCCGTATGGGGGACGCGCAGTCGGCTTTTAGGCTCTTTATTTCCGAAAATGAAGCGGAAATTTATGAACTTGCCACCAAGCTTTGCATGTATAATACCGAACGTCAGAAATATTGCGACGAACTGTACAATTCCGCCAAGAAAAAACTGTTGGAAAAAGGTGCGTACGACAACGTGATTATGCTGTCGGATGAAAGCTGGAATACGGGTTTTATCGGGATTGTTGCCGCGCGTATCGCGGAAGAATACAACCGTCCGACCTTGCTGTTTGTACACCATGGCGACATGTTGAAAGGCAGTGCGCGCAGTATTGAAAGTATCAACATTTTCAACGCGTTGAAGAATTGTTCGCAGTATATTTCAGAGTTTGGCGGACACGCGCAGGCGGCTGGTATCAATATCCGCTTTGACCAATTCGACGCTTTGGAAAAAGCGTTAAATGCAGAAATCGGTGCGACCTACACGCCCGCGGATTTTGAACAAATCATCCCGATCAGCGAGGAAATCAAAGGACCGTTCTCGGAAAAATTCGCCCGTGAAATCGTGGCGATGGAACCCTACGGCGTAGGGCATAGAAGACCTTTGTTTTCCATTTCGGCGGGGGCATGTACGGCTCGTCCGGTCAAGGCAATGTCGCCCCACCTGATGGTGAAGAGCGATTTTATCGATCTTTTGTACTTCTCAGGCGCGAAAAATTTACGCATCATCGAAAGCGACGTAAAGAAGGATTTTATCTTTGAAGTGAACCTGTCCAAATTCAAGGGCAGAGAATATATCAAGGGTTACGTGCGCGATCTTTTATATGACGGCAGAACGGGGCGCGCAACGGCAGAAAGTATTTTTGCCAACTCTATCGCGCGGTTCTATGCGCCTGCTGTGGAAGTAGAACCCGTGGAGATGAATACGGAAGAAATCAAGGCGTTGATTGCACAAAAGAAAGCGGAATGCGCTTATGGTTTGTGTTTGATTGCTTCCGATAGAAGAACCTTGCGTTTTTACGAGGGGTTGGAAGAAATGGGTTGCGACCTGTTCTATCCGTCCTCGCGTAACCTTGCCAATGCTTTGGTGGTATCGCCTGCGCCCGATGCAGATTTGTCGGGCTTCCGCGATTTTATTTTCTTGGACACGCCGTCCGATTTCCACTTGGGCGCAATTGCAGGGAAACCCGTGTACGTCAACCGTGATATTTGCGGGTATAAAATGTTTGAGGGGTTGAACGTGGCAAGGGAAAGCCTTTTGGAAATTTTTTCCGCGCTTCGCCGTGAGGTGAATAACTTGTATGGGACAAGCGTGGAAGAATTGGCATTCTCCTGCGATGGATTGGGCTTTGACAAGCGAGAATTTATTTTTGCTTTGAACGTATTTGAGGAGCTGGGTTTGGTCTCCTTCGGCGAAGGGCGTTTGACCGTTTACCGCGGGGTGAAAGCGGAACTTGGCGATTCGAGTATTTATAGAAAGGTTTGTTTATTACAACAGAATTGATTTGGGTAAAAGACGATGTTAGAGATGGAACGAATCTTGGAAAAAATCAAGCAATATTACAACGCGAACGATGAGGAAATGCTGATCAGGGCGTACTATTACGCCAAGGAAGCGCATGCCAATCAAAAGCGCGCTTCGGGTGAACCTTACTTTATTCATCCTTGTGAAGTAGCAGACATTCTCATTGATTTGGGTTTGGATGCCGCGACAATCGCCGCGGCGCTTTTGCATGACGTTATCGAGGATACCGAATCGACCGCGGAAGATATCCAGCGTGAATTTGGCGACGTGGTACTTGCCCTCGTAAGCAGTGTTACCAAGCTTGAAAAAATCGTTTTCAAATCAAAGGAAGAGGAAAATGCGGAAAACTTCCGTAAAATTTTCGTTGCCATGGCAAAGGACGTGCGCGTTATCATCATCAAACTCGCCGATCGTTTGCATAATATGCGTTCGTTGAACTTTCTCTCGCAGGAAAGACAACAGCGTATGGCAAGCGAAACCTTGGATATTTATGCTCCGCTTGCAGGCCGTCTCGGTATTTCGCAGGTTAAGTGTGAATTGGAAGACTTGTGTTTGAAATATCTCGACCCCGAAGCGTACGAATATTTGGTGTATAATATCCGTGAACGCTTGTCTGAACGCAAAGAATTTGTTAACCATATCGTGGAAGAAATCCGCGAGCTGATGGAAGGGGATGGCGTGCAAGGCGAAGTTTTCGGCAGACCCAAGCACTTCTACTCCATCTATAAAAAGATGAAAAACAAGGGCAAAACCCTGGATCAAATTTACGATTTGACCGCGGTACGCGTTATCGTCAAAGACATCAAAGAATGTTACACCGTTTTAGGGCGAATCCATGAAAAGTGGAAACCCATCCCTGGGCGTATCAAGGATTATATCGCTACCCCGAAACCCAACAAATACCAATCGTTGCACACGACGGTTATGACTCGTTTCGGTCAGCCTTTCGAAATTCAAATCCGTACGGAAGAAATGCACCGCATTGCAGAATTCGGTATCGCGGCGCATTGGAAATACAAGGAAGGGAAGACGGAAGAGGAAGCCAACAACTTCGAAAGCCGCCTTGCGTGGTTGCGCGAGGTGATGGAATGGGAAGGGGATTTGAAGGATTCGAAAGAGTTCATCGACGCCTTGAAAACGGAATTGTACAGCCACGAATTGTTGGTATTTACGCCGCGCGGTAAAGTCATTTCCCTGCCGCCCGAAGCGACCCCGATTGACTTTGCGTATGCTATTCACTCGGAAGTCGGTAACCGTTGTACGGGTGCGCGCGTCAATTCAAAAATTGTACCCTTGACAACCAAGTTGGAAGTGGGTGACGTGGTGGAAATTATTACCTCACCGAACTCGAAAGGTCCTTCCCGCGATTGGTTGAAATTTATCAAATCCTCGTCCGCAAAGGCGAAGATTCGACAATTCTATAAAAACGAATTAAAAGAAGAAAATATCCGCATCGGACAGATTAAGTTGGAAGACGAAGCCAAGAAAAAAGGCTTGTCCATGTCCACCCTGCTTACCCCGGAAAGTTTTAAGCGTATTTGCGAACGCTTCTCGTTTAACGAGGTGGAAGAAATGTACGCGGCGGTTGGCTATGGTTCGATTTCCGTCAACCAAATTCTGTTCAAACTGATTGACTTCTACCGTAAAGAAACCCCGATGGTATTCGAGGTACACGCAGGTCACGGTGGGAAAAACCCAGGCGGTGTATTGATTAACGGTCAAGCGGGGATGTTGGTGCGTTTTGCAGGTTGCTGTTCGCCCGTACCTGGCGATGAAATCGTGGGATATACTTCGCGTGGGCGCGGGGTGGTTGTCCATCGTTGCGATTGTCCCAACGTGAAAAACGTGGAACAGAACCGTTTGTTGCCTGCGTCGTGGCAGATTGCGGCGGGGGCAAAACAGCGTTATAATGCAAATATCGCTATTCGCGCAACCGATCAAGGCGCAGCGTTGTCGGTGCTTTCTCAGGTCGTAGGGGATTTGAAACTTTCTATCACCGCCGTCAATGGCAGAATTGACAAAAACCACGACGCTATTTTGGAAGCAAGTATTTCCTTGACGGATATTTCCGAGGTGGATTTGCTCATCAAAAAAATGAAAGCGGACAAGCGTATTTACGACGTGCATCGTATCACTTCTCTTTCGTAAGGGAGCTTCTATGGAAATTATTACCATTTATCCCCGTGGTTTCGGGGCAAATACCTACGTGCTGACGGAAGACGGTAAGACGGCAATCGTCATTGACCCTGCACAGACGCGCGTGGAAAGCGAATTGATAAAACGCGGGCTTTCGCCCGCGTACGTGCTTTTAACCCATTGTCATTTTGACCATGTGGGCGGGGTTTCCGCATTGCAGGCAAGCGGGGCAAAAGTGCTTTGTTCGGAAGCGGAAAAACCTTTGGTGAACACTTCCGCTGACTTGTATGAAATGTTTGGTGCGCCTCGTATTCCTTACCGCGTGGATGAAACTTTCACCGATAATGAAGAAAAAAATCTTGGCGGTATCCGTGTGAAAATGCTGTGGACACCTGGACATACGTCGGGCAGTGCGTGCTACCTTGTGACTGCAAAGGACGGGGACAGGTATTTATTCACGGGGGATACTTTGTTTGAAAATAGCATCGGGCGTACTGATTTTCCTACTGGCAACATCGGTGAAATGCGTGCCTCGTTAAAGAAACTGTCGGCACTCGACGGAGATTATCCCGTCTATGCGGGGCATAACGAGCCCACTACCTTGGACAACGAACGAAAAATTAACCCTTTTATGCAGGATTTATAAGAAATATGACCTTTACAACCGATTGCGCATTTTTAGAAAACGAATTGTTGGACGTGGTCCGTTTGTTTAAACGCAGACCTGATGTTTTGACGCACTCTTTCCGTTTTGAAGAGGGCGTTTTTTTCAATGCGTTCACGGTGGACGGTAAGGAGTTTTCCTTTGAAGATAGGGGGCAGGTATGCGGTGAATTGCTGTTTAAGCGGTTAGAACGCCGTTTTGCCAAGCTCCGTTTGTACGAAATTTTAACGGGATTATACAACGAACAAATGCCTTGGGGCGCGTTGACGGGGATTCGTCCGACCAAGCTTGCGTATATGGAATTGGAACAGGGCAAACCCTTTGAGGATTTGTTCCGACGTATGCAGGTTCGCGAGGATAATATCCGTTTGGTGGGGGATATCCTGAATGCGCAAAAGGGGATTTACGAGAAAAAAGACGGCAATACCGACCTGTTTGTATCCATTCCTTTTTGCCCGACCAAATGCGCGTATTGTTCGTTTATCACTGCACCGATTGATAAGACAAGGCATTTCCTGCCCGCGTATTTAGATGCATTGGAAAAGGAGTTGTCATCCGTGGGTGACAGTATCGGCAATTTGCGCAGTGTGTATATCGGGGGCGGAACGCCGTTTGCGTTGGAAACGGACGAGCTTACGCGGGTATTGAAAGCCGTTGACCCTTTATACCGTAGCTATACGCCCGCGAGAGAATATACGGTGGAAGCGGGACGACCCGACGTGTTCACCGAGGAGAAGTTGGCGTTGTTGAAGGAGTACGGCGTGACGAGGATTTGTATCAACCCGCAAAGTTTTTCCAATGATACTCTGCAAAAAATCGGTCGAAAACATACGGAAGAAGACGTGTATCGCGCCTTTGAAATGTCGGCAAAATTCGGTTTTGACGTCAACGTGGATTTGATTGCGGGGCTTGCGGATGAAACGCCGTCCGTCTTTACCGAGAGTGTAAAAAAGGCGGTGGAAACGGGCGCGGATAATATCACCGTGCATTGTCTTTCCTTGAAGTCGGGGGCGAAGCTAAAAGAGGAAACCGATTACCTTGAAAATGATTTCATCTCAGCTATGGTGGCTTCTTCTCGTGAAATTCTGACCCAAAACGGGTACGTGCCTTATTACATGTACCGCCAAAAATATCAGGTAGGAAACAACGAAAACGTGGGTTGGACAAAGCCTGGAAAAGCGTGTGTATATAACGTGGATATTATGGAAGAAACGGCGGATAATCTTGCTGTGGGTGCGAATGCGGTTTCAAAGCGTGTGTATACGGAGAAGGGGTTGATTACTCGTTTCGCGTCGCAGAAGGATTTGAAAACGTATATCGAAAACGTGGATATCATCATTGAAAAAAGAAGGGAATTTTTCAAATAATTCCAAAAAAATAATGTAAAATCGCTATGTTTTTGGTTTACATTCGTAAAAGAATATGATAAAATAGGTGTAACGGCTGTCTGAGTGGCTCGATTCTCCACGGTTGCCCAGCAGTACGTCAGTATAATTTCCATATAGGAGGATAAAAAAATGGAAAAGAACGAAATTATTGCTAAATTTGCTACCCACGAAGGTGACACTGGTTCGCCCGAAGTACAGATCGCGTTGCTTACGTATCGCATCAACCACCTCAACGAACACTTGAAGGCTAACAAGCAGGACAACCACTCCCGCCGCGGTCTTTTGAAGATGGTAGGTAAACGCCGTGGTCTTCTTGACTATTTGAAGGCGAAAGATATCGAAAGATACAGAGCGATTATCGAAGCGCTTGGTCTTAGAAAATAATGCAAGCACGAAAGGGCGGGTTATTTTAACTCGCTCTTTTTTGTGATAATAAACACTAAATCCCCCCATAACGCATGGCAAATACAGCGGACAAGCCTCGGCATAAGTTTGCGCGCTGGTCATACGTTGCACCCCGTCTTCGTCGGGCGGCGAACGATGGACAAGAACAAAAAAGAATTAAAGTATAAGGAGAATTTTTACAATGCCAGATTTAAACAATAGCAAAGTATTTAAAACGAACTACGCAGGCAGAGAATTGATCGTTGAGATCGGTAAATATGCTGAACAAGCAAACGGTGCATGTTTGGTGCGCTGCGGTGATACGGCAGTACACGTATCCGTATGTATGTCGGAAACGGCAAGAGAAGGTA
>SVIN01000013.1 GCA_015069495.1 Clostridiales bacterium | reverse complement strand
ACCCACCCACAAAACGCACGTGGTCGCTGTCCTTGTGGCTTACTCCACTCTCGGCATAAGAATACAATCCGCCCACAAAATGCACGTGGTCGCTGTCCTCGTGGATTACTCCACTCTCAGCATAAGGATACAACCTCAAATAACACTTGAACACTTGAACAATTGTTCAAGTGTTCAAGTATAGGTGCGCGTAAACACGAGGTTGTAATTTTATGAGAGGAAAGTCTATAGAATGGGAATAGAAATTGTTGAAAATATTGAAAAGAAGAGAATTAAAAAATGTTTCCAAGGCGCAGTGTATATCCGTACGGTACGTTTTCCGATAAACCCAAAATGACCTCGATTTTCGGTAAAGCAGACGCGTAGTCTTGTGTGTACAAACACCCGATGGCTTCGTCCAATTGGTAATCGATTTCTGCCAAAGCGGAGTGGGGGACCCAAACGTGTAAAACTCGTTTTTGCGTATCCCAGTATGAGCGCATGGCAAGCCCATCCGTATAAGTTGCCTCGCCAAGTTCTGTCTTCTGTTTCAAAATGCGGACTTCCGCATGGAAAATCTCAAAGGTTGTTTGTACGAAATGCAGTTCGTAGATAGATACCCCGATGATAAGCGCAAGGGTAATAATCGCGCTGATGATGGTGCGAATCATTTTGTCTCTCCTTTACCACAATTTTTCCGTCCAATCAAGACGGAAAGTTTTATATGATTTTCCCCGTTCTTGCAGGTAGGCTTTGCCGTCGCCGTCCACGGTTAAAACGAGGATATTTTTTAACTCATCGCAACCCTGCCCCCGCAAAACCTCTAAATAATAATCATTGTCCTGCTTCGTCAATGCTACGTTATGTTTGATAAATTTCCCTTCGTCTACGATGATGACGGGTAAGGAAGTTTGCAATTCCGCGTACTCCTTTTTAGGCAAGGCGGAAAAAGTTCCTTCTGCCTCGTAGAGAGCATACTCGACTGCATCCAAGGAAAAATACCCCTCGACGCGCAGGCTCTCAATCAAGTCGGACACGTTCAAATTGTTCTTTTTCAATTGCGTATCGTCGATGCCGTTTTTATTCAACACCACGCTTGGTTCACCGCTCAATATCGTTTTTGCTCCTCGGATTTTCAAATCCAGCACGCACACGATTTGATGTAAAAGATACACGGTGAGGATGGCGACAATGCCGTACAGCAAAGGAATGGTCGGGTCTGCCATGGGGATGCAGGCAAGTTCGGAGATGATAAGGGTAATGACCAGCTCGTAAGGTTGCATTTCCCCAATCTGCCGTTTCCCCATCAAACGCATAACAATAAATAAGGTAATAAATATGATTGCCGTACGGATAAAAATAAGTGCCATACTTCTATTTTGCGTGATGGTTGGAAAAATATGCAAAAGCAATATCCAAATGCTTGCCTTTTTTACAGGAAAGGGGTATAATAGATTTTAGAAAGTAAGAGTAGTTTTGGCGCGTAAAGTGTCATCGAACGGGACGTTGTCGATGAACGAAAGGGGTGTTTCTCCTGCGATGTCAAAGCGCGTCCGCTAACAAATGAAGCACCCATGTATGCGTTGAAGTATAAAACGGTGCGTTTGCGGACCTCTCGAACGGGAGGTTTTTATTATGTCAAAAGTAAAAAAACAACAAGGCGTTTGGTTTTCGGGGATTCTGTCTGATAAAAGGGGCAGTCGTCTCATTGCCTACCTAGGCGTTATCACCGCATTGAACGTGGTGGAAAACGCGTATTTTTCCTTTTCTTTGGGGGTTACGCAATTTTCCTTGACAATTTTCATGTCGGTGCTGACGGGAATATTGATTGGCCCGCTGTTTGGTTTTGCGTCCTGCATGGTCGGAGATTTTTTGGGGTATTTCATCGGTACGGGCAGTGCGAATAATTGGACTCCGTGGTTGGGGTTGGCGACCGCGTTGATGGCATTGTTCGGCGGGCTGATTTTTAATGGTTTGAACTGGCAAGGCAAGCGCGCGTGGGTGGTGAAATTGAGCCTAATCGCATTGGTGACTTTTTTGATTTGCACCGTTGCAATCAATACCACTGCGTTATATCTTTTATGGTATCGAAAAACCTTCTCAACTTGGTGGTTGTTTTTGCTGAACCGCTTGTTTTTACAAGGGCAAATTTTGAATAGCATCGCGAATTACGTGCTGTTATTTTTGATCCTGCCAGCCTTGGCAAAAGTAAAAATTTTGAAAATAAAGCTCTAATCATATTATTTTTTTATAAAAAAATAAAAAAAGTCGTCAGTGAGATGTTGACGGCTTTTTATTATTATGTTATAATAATATCTGTATGAGCGGTTGTAAATCTTCCGCGAGGAGTAAACAATATGGTACTTTCGAATCTCATGGCAAAATATTTCACAGTGTTTGGGTTAAAAATCCATTGGTACGCAGTGATTATCGTATGCGGTATGATGGCGGCATTTTTCGTAATTTCGCTGTTGTTTCAGCGCAGAAATATGTCGGCGGACTTGTTTTTGACCTTTTTCGTCATTTGTTTGCCCATTGCAATTGCAACCACCCGTATATTCTACTGTATCACGGACGGAATTCCGTTTAAGGATTGGTGGCGTATTCAAGACGGCGGTTTGGCGATTACGGGCGGTATCCTCGGCGGATTGTTTAGCGTGCTTGGGGTTTGCTATTTTAAAAAAGTGAACTTCTTCCGCGCGGGCGATTGTATTGTGGTCGGTTTATTGTTGGCGCAATCCATTGGGCGTTGGGGGAACTTTGTGAACCAAGAAGTGTTCGGTCGCCCCGTAACCAACGAAGCGTTACAATTCTTCCCGTTTGCGGTATACATTACCGACTCTTTCGTAGCGCCCGACGGTTGGTATTATGCTTTCTTCTTCTATGAAAGCATGGTGACCTTGACCGCGGCGATTTTACTGTTTTTACATGGGTGGTTTAACCCGAAAAAACCCAATGGTATCAACACGGCTTGCTACTTTATCATTTATGGATTGACCCGTACGGTGATGGAGCCTTTGCGTTATCAAGAATTTATCCTCAACAAAGGTTCGATTCCTTGGTCGCTTGTTTTCTCGGTGTTGCTGTGCTTGTTCGGTGTGGCACTGTTGGTGTACGTGCTGTTGACCAATAAAAAACAGGAAGGGTCGTTGCTTGGTTCGGCAAACGGCGATCCGTACGGCATTTCCAAATTCATCGGAGATACCCCCGATGAAGTGGCGTATTTCAGCAAAATCAATAAAATGTGTCAGGTGTATCCTGAACGTTACACGGTGAAGGAAAACGATAAGACAACGAAACCTAAAGATAATACGGAGGAATAATCATGAGAAATTTAACCCTCTTAACCGACCTTTATCAATTGACAATGGGGTATGGTTTTTACAAGAACGGCAAACATGAAGAAACGGTTACTTTCGATTTATTTTTTAGAAGAAGAGAGTTAATCAGTTATTCGATTGCGGCGGGGTTAGAACAGGCGATGGATTACCTGTTGAATTGGCGTTTTGACGACGAAGATATCGCGTATCTCCGCTCGTTGAATATTTTCGACGAAGGTTTTCTTGCTTACTTGAAAGACATGCGTTTCACGGGGGACGTGTACGCGGTGAAGGAAGGGGAACCAGTCTTTCCCGGTGAACCCATTTTAACGGTAAAAGCGCCCTTAATTCAGGCGCAGTTTGCAGAAACCGCATTGCTCAACATCATCAATCACCAAACCCTGATTGCGACGAAATCGGCAAAAATCTGCCGAGCAACGGCGGGTAAGGGCGCGGTGATGGAATTTGGTTTGCGCAGAGCGCAAGGGCCCGACGCTGGGATTTACGGCGCACGTGCGGCAATCATCGGCGGATGTTCTTCTACCTCGAACGTGATTGCAGGTAAAATGTTCGACGTGCCCGTTGCGGGTACGATGGCGCACAGCTTTGTCATGGATTATCCCACCGAATACGACGCTTTCCGCGCGTATGCAAATGCTTATCCCGACAATTGTATGTTGCTTGTGGATACCTACGATACTTTGCGCAGCGGTGTGCCCAACGCCATTAAAGTTTTCCAAGAATTGAAGGCGGAAGGGCATAAACCTAAGGGAATCCGTTTGGATAGCGGCGACCTTGCTTACCTTTCGAAGAAAGCGCGTAAAATGTTGGACGACGCGGGATTTTCTGAAGCTCTGATTTGCGTGTCGGGGGATTTGGACGAACGGTTGATTACTTCCCTGCTTCACCAAGGCGCAAAAATTGATACGTGGGGGATTGGTACGAAGTTGATTACTTCGGAAGATTTACCCTCGCTTGGCGGGGTTTATAAGCTGTCCTCGGTCATTGACAAAGACGGCAATTCCACCCCGAAAATTAAGCTGTCGGATAATCATGTAAAAATCACCAACCCTGGGTTTAAGAAGTTGTATCGTTTGTACGATCGTGAAAACGGTATGGCGATTGCCGATTTGATTACTTTGTATGAGGAAGAAATCGACGATACCAAGCCATTGACCATCTTCCACCCTGTGGAAACGTGGAAACAGCATGAAATTGAAAATTTCTATGCGGAACCTTTACAACATACCATCGTCAAGGGCGGTCAATTGGTGTATAAGTTCCCGCATATCAAAGAGGTGCAAGCATTCGCCAAGAATCAACTTTCCAAATTCTGGGAAGAATATCTTCGATTGGATTTGCCCCAATTCTACAAGGTTGACCTTTCGACCAAACTGCATGCTTTGAAGAGCGGTATGATTGACGAAATTCGTCAGAAAAATAAAAAGGAAACGAAAAATTGATGAGTGAAAGAAAAAAGAGTTTAAAAGGTTCGTGGCTGTGGGGGGCGCTGTTGTTTGCCGTTCTCGTTTTGATTGACATGGTCACGAAGATTTTGGCGGACGCGTATTTTGACGTTGGCGACCCGTATTTTGAAATTATCCCTGGGTATTTAGAATGGGGATTGGCGTACAACCGCGGGGTTGCGTTTAGCATGATGAAAGACATGACACCCCCCGCAAAAATGGCGTTGGTATGGTCAACGGTTGTTGTATTTGTCGTGTTTACGATTTATTACCTGAAGATAGACCCTCGCCGTAGGTGGGTGCGCGTTGCATTGGTGCTTATCATCGCGGGCGGTGTGGGTAACCTCATTGACCGTGTATATTATCAAGTGTGGGAACCCTATTCTGCCACGGATCCGTCTACTTGGGACGGTGTGCGCGATATGGTGCGTTTGAAAATTTTCATGTTTGATTTCGGGGTATGTAATTTCGCGGACTTCTTTATCGTAGGCGGGGCGATTACCTTGATGGCTGCAATATTGTTTTTTGACGCGGGTGCAATGTTCCCCTTGACGAAGAAATACAAAGCATTGTCGAAAGAATACGAAGAAAGAGAAGAACAAAAACAAGCGAAAAAATTGGCGAAAAAGCAGGAAAGGGCTTTGCGGAATATGGAAGCCAAGTCAATAGAGGAAAAGGAAGAATAAGGTATGGATCAGCGATTGTTCGTGGCGGAAGAGAATTGCAAACGGCTGGACGTGTTTTTAAGCGACCAGACGGAAGATTTCACACGTTCACGCTTAAAAAAGCTGATTGAAGACGGGCAGGTATCCGTCAATGGCTCGGTGGTGAAAAAGGCGGGCGCGGAAATCAAGACGGGCGACAGCGTTACCGTGTGTATTCCTGAGGCGGTAGCATACGCCGTACAACCCGAAAATATTCCCATTGATATCGTGTATGAAGATAAGGATTTTGCGGTGGTGAACAAACCGCAGGGTATGACCGTGCACGTAGGCAACGGCAATGAAAGCGGTACGTTGGTCAACGCGTTGCTGTATGCGCTGGATTCGCTTAGCGGAGTCGGCGGGGTGTTGCGCCCGGGGATTGTACACCGCATTGACAAGGACACCACGGGTTTGTTGGTGGTGGCGAAAAATGATAAAGCGCACGTTTCTTTGGCGGGGCAGATTGCGGAAAAAACTTGCCGACGTACCTATTACGCCTTATTGGAAGGCAACCTCAAAGAGGAGCGCGGGCGGGTGGTCACCGATATCGGCAGACATCCGACCGACCGATTGAAGATGGCGGTATTGCCCGACGGACAGGGGAAAATTGCCATCACCGATTTTGAAACGGTGGCGCATTTCGGCGGGGATTTTACCTTGTGTAAGTTTGATTTGCAAACGGGCAGAACACACCAAATCCGCGTGCACGCCAAACACCTTGGACATCCTGTTGCAGGGGATCCTGTGTATGGGTATAAAAAGCAAAAAATCAAGGCGGACGGACAGTTGTTGCACGCTTGGCAATTGCAACTTACTCACCCTTCGACGGGGGAAAGGATGTCGTTCAACGCACCCCTGCCCCCCGCGTTTCAGGAAATTTTGGATAAATTGTGTAAACAGTACGGCGTGGAAAGGATTACGCTGTAAAGGATAGAGTATGTTAAAGATAACGAAAGTAAAACGCGGTTCCCTTGCCAAAGAGCTGGGGTTAGAGGTCGGGGACGAAATCATCGCCTTCGACGGTTTTGCTTGCGAGGACGAGTTGGATTATTTGTACTACTGCGAGGCAACGCATTTCACCATGACCGTACGCGACAAGCGCGGACAAGGGGAAACGGTCGTTGAGGTGGAAAAGGACGAGGGGGAAGATTTGGGTGTGGAATTTGCCAAAAATACCGCCATTCGTACCTGCCACAACCATTGCGTGTTCTGCTTCGTAGACCAGATGCCCAAAGGCTTGCGCGAGAGTCTATACGTGAAAGACGATGATTACGGTATGAGTTTTTCCTGCGGGAATTTCGTGACCTTGACCAATCTTTCGGATGAGGGGTTGGAAAGGATTATCCGTTTGAAACTTTCCCCCTTGTACGTGTCCGTGCATACGATGAATCCCGATTTGCGAGTGAAGTTGCTCCGCAACCGTTTCGCAGGGAAAATCGTGGAGCAAATCGACCGATTGGCAAAGGGCGGGATTGAGATTCACTGCCAAGCGGTGCTTGTACCCAATGAAAACGACGGAGAAGAATTGGCGTATACGGCGCGGAAACTCTTTTCCTATTACCCCGCTGTCCGTGATTTGGCGTGCGTGCCGACGGGGATTACGAAATACCGCGAGGGATTGTACCCGATTGCGGACGTGGACAAGGAATACAGTGAAAAGCTGTTGGATTTGGTAGATGAATTGAACAAGGAGTTCGGGGTAAATTTCCTTTTGCCTGCGGATGAATATTTTGTAAAAGCGGGCAGAACGTTGAAATCCGCGGATTTTTACGGGGATTTTGAACAAATAGAAAACGGCATTGGTATGACGGCAAAATTTTTGTCTGAAGTCCATGCGGGGCTTGCCGATTTGCCCGATTGCACAACGTTGACGAAGAAAAAGAAAAGTTTGATCATCAGCGGGGTCAGCGCGGAGAAAATTAACCGTGAAGTGTTGAACAAAGCGCGCGCGGTGATTGGTAATTTGGAAACGGACGTATTGCCCGTGGTCAACGAGTTTTTCGGCGCGACGGTGACTTGTACAGGCCTGTTGACTGGGCAGGATATTTTGAAAGCGGTAGAAGCGTACCGCAAAGCAGGGGGCGATTTTGACGAAATCGTGTTGCCCGGCAATACGCTGAAAGAATTTGAGGATGTGTTCCTTTGCGGAATGACCTTGAAGGAATTAAAGAAGAAATTGAAATTTGACAATATTCGTATCAATCGCTTGGGCGGTTGCGGTTTGGTAGATATCTTAACCAATGTATTATAATGACAGCAAGCCATAAAAGCGTTTAAAAGACGGCTTTTGCGTTGCTTTGGTTATCCACCGCGCATTGATTGAGCGATTGAAGATAGTATGTTTTAGGAGGTAAAAGAATATGGCAAATCCCTTGGTGGCGTTGGTCGGCAGACCGAACGTTGGGAAAAGTACGTTTTTTAATAGAGTAGCAGGCAGAAAGATTTCCATCACGGAAGACAGGCCTGGGGTTACGCGCGACCGTCTTTACACGGACGCGACGTGGCGCGGGAAACATTTCACCATGGTAGATACGGGCGGTATCGAGTTAAAGTCGGAAGATATCATGTGGAAAGAAATTGCAAAGCAGGCGGAAGTGGCGATTGATACCGCGGACGTTATTTTGTTTTTTACGGACGGTAAGGATGGTTTGCATCCGTCTGATTATGACGTGGCGGATATTTTGCGCCGCAGTAAAAAACCCGTGATTTTGGTTGTCAATAAAATCGATAACTATTCACCTGATAAAATTTTCGAGTTCTATTCGTTAGGGCTTGGCGAACCGTTTGCGATTTCTGCGGAACATTCGCAAGGGATTGGGGACGTACTGGATGAAGCGATGGTATATTTCCCCGATGAAACGGAAGAAAAAGTGCCTTCGCTGAAGATTGCCGTGGTCGGGAAACCCAACGCAGGCAAGTCGAGTTTGGTCAACAGAATTTTGGGAAGCGAACGCAGTATCGTTACCCCCATGGCAGGTACGACCCGCGATGCGATCGATACCTTGTTTTTCCGCGGGGAAAAGGCTTATACCATCATCGACACGGCGGGGATTCGTAAGAAGAAAAACGTGGACGACGACGTGGAATATTACAGCAATATGCGTGCGTTTGACGCGGTAAGACGCAGTGACGTTTGCCTTTTGGTGGTAGACAGCGCGGAAGGTTTGACCGAGCAGGACGTGAAGATTATCGGTTACGTGCACGAGCAAGGGAAACCGTCGGTCATCGTCATGAACAAGTGGGATTTGATTGAAAAGGATACCCACACCGTCAACCGCTTTGAGGAGCAGTTGAAAGAGGATTTGAAGTTTATGGATTATTACAAATCTATCTACATTTCTGCGAAGACTGGGCAACGCGTGGAAAAGATTTTGTCAGCGGCAGAGGAAGTGTTTGCGCATGCAAACTTCCGTGTGCCTACGGGTGAATTGAACGATTTGATCGGGGATGCAGTGCGTTTGCAGGAACCCCCTTCTTATCAAGGCCGACGTATGCGCGTGTTCTTCTCCTCGCAGGTTGCGGTTTGTCCGCCCGTGTTTGTTTTGCACGTGAATGACGAAGGGTTGTTGCATTTCTCCTACCAAAGATATTTGGAAAACACCATTCGCCGTGCGTACGATTTTTCGGGTACGCCTATCAAAGTCACTGTGCGTGAAAAGAAAGAAGAAGATTGATATGATAGAATTTTCGGTAAGAGAAAACTGGTGGCAATTTGTGTTGATTGCGGTTGTGTGCTATATCCTTGGCAGCATCAATTTTGCATGGTTGATTTCTCGTATGATGCACAAGGATATTACGAAAATGGGCAGCGGAAACCCAGGCACGATGAACGTCACGCGTGAGTTAGGCGTGGCGGCAGGGGTGATGACCTTTTTAGGCGACGCCTTGAAAGGCGCAGCGCCTATGTTGGTCTGTTTCTTCCTTTATCGCAATTATCGTTTTGAGGGTACGCAAGTTTACGTATCCGATTTTATCCGCTATTATACCGCCGTATTTGTGGTGTTTGGGCATATTGTTCCTTTGTCGACCCATTATAAGGGCGGGAAGGGGATTGCGTCCACACTGGGGATTTTTTGGTGCGGTTTGGCGTGTGAAAATACTTGGTGGATACTTGGCGGGTTCGGTGTAGCCGCTATCATTATCGGGTTTATCAAGTGGACGCATTGGGGTTCGCTTGGGTCGTTGCTCGGTGTGTCGGGTTGCAGTATTATACAATTGATTTTGTTTTACAACCGTTACGTGAACGTGGTCCATTTTACACTCAACGCGTACATGGTATGGGTGTTTATGTTTATTTTGGCGTTGGATTTATTGACGTGGGGCGCGCATCATAAAAACGTAAAACGGTTGTTTGCGGGGGAGGAGCATCGCACTTTCGCAAAGAAGAAGTAAGAGGTTAGGATATGAAAATCATTATTATCGGTTGCGGCAGGGTAGGTGCGAGTCTTGCGGAAAAATTGAATGCCGACGGGAATAAGGTGACCATGATTGATATGCAGGCGTCTAAGGTGGAAGCGATTGCAAACCGCTGTGACGTTATGGGGATTGTGGGCAATGGTGCGACGCATACCGTACAGCGTGAAGCTGGCGTGGCTTCGGCGGACCTTTTGATTGCGGTAACAAATTCGGACGAGCTGAATTTGCTCTGTTGCGTTATCGCGAAAAAAGAGGGGAAATGCCAGACGATTGCGCGTGTTAAAAATCCTGAATACAGCAAGGAAACTGCGTATTTGAAAGAGCAAATGGGGCTTGCAATGGTGATTAACCCCGAATATGCCGTTGCGGAAGAAATTGCGCGTGTGTTGCGTTTCCCCGCGGCAAGCAAAATCGAACCTTTTGCCAAAGGCAAGGTAGAATTGATTAAATTTAAGCTTGGCAAATCCAGTCACTTGGTCGGTATATCCGTCAAGGAAATGGCGATGAAATATCGTCCTGATATATTGGTTTGTACCGTTGAACGAGGCGAGGATGCGTATATTGCAGGCGGTGATTTTGTCTTTGAAGAAAAGGACGTGGTGTCTATCATCGGTACGCCCAAACACGCGAATGAGTTTTTCCAAAAAATTCACTATGCAGGCAATACCATCAAAAACGCTTTGGTGGTTGGCGGCGGGGTTATTACCCATTACCTTTGTGAAATTTTGGAAAATTCGGGGATTTCCCTCAAGGTCATTGAAAAGGATTTGAAGGTGTGCGAGGAACTTTGCACTCGTTGGCAAAAGGCGGACGTGATTCACGGCAATCCTTCGGATAGAGAATTGTTGCAGGAAGAAGGCATTCAGAAGGCGGGGGCATTTGTTACGCTGTCGGAAGTGGACGAGGAAAATATTTTGCTGTCTTTGTTCGCACAGGAATTTCACAGCGGAAAATTGATTACGAAAATCAACCGCGACGATTATGACAGCGTGATCAACCGTTTGGATTTGGAAACGGTGATTTGCCCCATCAGTATTTCCGCGGATCACATTTTGCGGTTTGTGCGCGCAACCCGTAATGCAAAGGGGAGCAACGTGGAAACGCTTTACAACATGATTCCCGGTGCGGTTGAGGCGGCGGAATTTATCATTAAAGAGAACTCGTCCATTGTCGGGAAACCGCTGAGCGAGCTGAAATTTAAAAAGGGCGTGTTGATTGCTTCGATTTCCCGTGACGGGCAAATTATTATCCCGCGCGGGCAGGATATGATTATGGTGGGCGACGCGGTGGTTATCGTGTCCAAGCACTTGGGACTTGAAGACGTAACGGATATTTTAAGGTAATCTATGAATTATTCCATTATAAAAAGAACCCTCGGATGGTTGTTGATTTTCGAGGCGATATTTATGTTAGTCCCTACGTTGACCGCGGTCGTGTATGCGGAATGGCAAACGCTTGGCGGGATTATTGCCAGCATGGGTGCATGCTTTTTGGTTGGGGCGTTTTTCCTGATGGGAAAGGTGAAAAACGATGCTGTTTACGCCAAAGAAGGTATGGTTATTGTGGCAAGCAGTTGGGTCGCGCTCAGTTTGTTTGGCGCGTTGCCCTTTTTCCTCACACGGGAAATTCCGTCCTACATAGACGCATTGTTTGAAGCGGTGTCGGGTTTTACCACGACGGGCGCGACGATTTTTACGGGCGAAGGTACGGCGGATGGGTATTTGGCATTGCCGAAATCCCTTTTGATGTGGCGTAGCTTTACCCACTGGGTAGGCGGTATGGGCGTCTTGGTGTTCATCATGGCGTTTTTACCTTTAAGCGGGGCGCGTAATATGCATATCATGAAAGCGGAAAGCCCTGGGCCTATCGTTGGTAAATTGGTACCCAAAGTGCGTACGACGGCAAAGATTTTGTATGCGATTTATTTTGTTTTGACCGTGTTAGAATTTTTGTTTTTGTTGGTGGGGAAAATGCCCGTATTCGATGCGTTGAACACGGCATTTGCAACCGCAGGCACGGGCGGTTTTTCTATTAAAACGGACGGCTTTGCGGGGTATTCGCCTTATCTGCAATGGGTGGTTATCGTGTTCATGTTGTTGTTCTCCATCAACTTTAATTCCTATTTCCTGATTTTGTGTAAGAAAGTCAAGGATGCGTTTAACCTTGAAGTGCGCGTGTTTTTGGGGATTGTGTTGACGGCGATTGTGATTATTACCATCAACGTATACACGACCGCGTGCGAATTGTACAGTTATACGGTCGGGGAAGCGGTGCGACATACGGCGTTTTCGGTGGCTTCCGTCATTTCGACAACTGGGTTTGCGACGGAGAATTTTGACCTTTGGCCTGCGTTTTCGAAGACGGTGCTGGTGATGATTATGTTTGTGGGCGCGTGTGCAGGCAGTACAGGCGGCGGTATAAAAGTATCGCGTATTGTTGTATTGTATAAAGGCGCGACGCATGAGATGAAGCGTGTTTTACACCCGAAGCAGGTGAAGAAAATTTCCATGGATGGGCATATTGTTGAAAATGAAGTAGTGCGCAACACCAATGCGTATTTGGTGGCATTTATCATGTTGTTCGTTGTGTCTTTGCTGTTGGTGTCTTTAGACCCTGCGGTGGCGGCGGTAAGCAATAATGCAATTGTGACGAATTTTACCGCCGTAGCGGCGACCATCAATAATATCGGGCCTGGTTTGGATGCAGTTGGACCTGTAGGGAGTTTTGCGTTCTACAGCCCGCTTTCCAAGCTGGTGCTTATCTTTGATATGTTGGCGGGGCGGTTGGAATTGTTCCCGATGTTGGTATTGTTGGCGCCTTCGACTTGGAGAAAATGAGCAAGCTGAGTTTACAGGCGGTATAGTGTCTTTTCGTACATGTTTGTATGTAGCTTCGCGCATACCCCAACCTGACGGTGGATGTGGGAAGGTGTGTTTTTTATAACGGCAACGCCGTGAAACCATGATATGACTTCTCCAGTGGGAGAAGCTCCTATGCTCTGCGGGCGTTGTGGGGAAGAAGAGATATTAGGCTCCCTTTTTCCAAAGGGAGCTGTCAACATCGTTGACTGAGGGATTGGTGGGATGGTAATATTTTACCCCTTCCGTCACTGCGTGACACCTTCCCCTACAATAGGGAGCAGGCTGAGGTGACGTGGGATACGCTCCGCGCGGGCGCTGTCGCGCCCTTGGTCGGTATGACAGTGGGGAGTAAAGAGTTTTTACCCCCTCTGCCTCATGCTTCGGCATCTCCCCCTACAATAGGGGGCGACTAAGATAGCGGTGATATGTGGGAGAGCTACTCATCAGTCTTTCGGTTCACTGCGTTTCACACTCAAGACAGCTTTTCTCGCAAGAGAAGCCAAATTGCGGATGATAGAGAAAGCCCGCCCCGAAAACCAATCGGTTTTCGGGGCGGGTATATATTTTGTTTAAAATAGGTTTACATGTTTTCTATCAACATCAAAATAAAGGTGCTAAGGCTATCTGTAAGATTATCTTGCTTATTTCGTGCCGAACAAGCGGTCGCCTGCGTCGCCTAATCCCGGCAAAATGTATCCGTTTTCGTTCAACTGTCTGTCTTGTGTGGATACGTAAATATTTACGTCGGGGTGGGATTCTGCTACCTTGGAAATTCCCTCGGGCGCGCCGATTATCGCCATGAATTTAATATTCTTACAACCGCGTTTTTTCAATAAATCTATCGCGTCGCATGCGCTTCCGCCCGTTGCCAACATGGGGTCAACCAACAGCACCAATTTGTTTTCAATGCCGTCGGGGAGTTTACAGTAATATTCTTTCGGTTCTAAGGTTTCTTCATCGCGGTACATGCCGATATGACCGACTCTTGCGCTGGGGAACAACACGTGAATGCCGTTCACCATACCCAAACCTGCGCGTAAAATGGGCACGATGGCAATCGCGTTGTCCGCAACCACGGTCTGTTGACAGGTCTCCAAGGGGGTCGTGACCGTTTTTTCTACGGTAGGAACGCCCTCTTTCAAGGCTTCGTAGGTCATCAGCGTGGTGATTTCTTCAATCAGTTCGCGAAATTCCTTCATGGAAGTTTTTTCATCGCGCAAAATCGCGATTTTATGGTTAATCAAAGGGTGGTTGAAAATGACTACGTTATCATATTGTTTCATGATTTATTACCTCAATCGGTGTGGATTTCCTTTATTATATCACTTTCTTTGTGAAAATGCAATACTTCGCAGAAAAATAAAACGCCCGCGAGGGGCGTTTTTTATAATGATTTTTCCAATGATAAAGTTTTTTGTTTGCTCTTTTTGAAATAGCGCATTGCAAATAAGACTGCCGCAATCCCGATAATCGGGAACAGCGAAGTCACCAACATACCCGCTTTCAAACCGATTTGTTCGGTGGTCAGGTGGAGCGTTGCACTCAAATCTGCCGCAAGTTGGCTGGCGGAAACTTTGTCAATGACAATCCCCATCAACTGCGGGGCAATCGCTGCGCCCAAATCCCCGCCTGCCGCCATCAAGGCATATGCGCCAACGCCCGGCGAGGGGATATTTTCTTCCATCATAATCAACGATCCCGGCCACAGCATTGCGGTGAAAATCCCCGTCATGACGCACGCGATAAAGGCAGGGATTACGCCAGGTAACAAGCCGACCACTAAGTAGCATACAGATGCTCCAATCATACCGATAAGCAAGATTATGGTGACGTTTTTACCCCATTTTGCATAGCTGATACGAGCCAAACCGAGCAAAATAGCAAAACCAGCCATCCCCAAAAGGTCACCGACTGCTTTGTTGATTTCGAGGGATTTTTCCAAGTAACTGGAGATCCAGTTGGACATGGCGTTTTCCGCGCAGCTGCCAAAGAAGATACACGCCACGCACAAGGCAAACGCCCACGCACGTTTTTTGGTGGCTTCCACACCTGCAGGGGCGGAAGATTGGCTCATGTCGGGCATAGGGGACATCATGAATAATACGGCGGCAATCACGGGCAACAATGCGAAAAACATCGTCAAATACGTCCATTTGTCCGTGCCGAAAATTTTAAAAAATACCGTGGTGATAATGGCGACTGTGAATACTCCGAATGCGTACAGCGAGTGCAGTAAACTCATATCCCGTTGAGGATTGTCGGACGGGATTGCGGCGATGGTGGGGCTTAACAATACCTCGGCGAACCCTGATGATATTGAAAACAAAATGGTACCAAGCAACAACCCAAAATAGGCGATATCTTTGAAAAACATAGGTATCAAAGCATAGGTGAATAGCCCCGCTGAAGTAATCAAAGGGGTGATTTTGACAATTTTTTGGAAATTGAACTTTTTCGAAAATACGGTGAAAAGCAAATCGACGATAAGCTGGGTGACGAAATTCACCAAAATCAACGTGCCAAGCAAGGTATAGGAAATGTTGTAACTTTCGTGCAAAGTCACGAACAGCAACGGGGGAAGGCAGAATATGGACGACATAGTAAAGTACGCGGTGTAGCACGCAAATTTAGTCCGTTTAAAGGAAGGGGCTGACATACAAATGCTCCTGAATTTTTACTGTGGATATCATACCACAAAGGGATAAAAAAGGCAAGCGATTGAGCGAAAAATGTCGGTAAGCGCCAATTTTTTATAAATTTTGTTTTTTTACTTCGAAAGGTTGACTTTTTTTTATAAAAAAGGTATACTATAATTAGAAATTCAGTAAGGAGAGACTGTATGTTTACTGGAGAAGAAATTCTGCAACTCATACAAAATATGATTTGGTTGCTTGCGGGGGTTGGGATTTTCATCGTTGGTATGAATTTCTTAGGCGACGCATTGGAAAAAACTGCGGGTAGCGGAATGAAAAAATTGCTGGGCAAAATCAGCAATAACCGCTTTTCGGGTGTCGGTATCGGCGCGGCGGTGACGGCGATTATACAAAGTTCGTCCGCGACCTCGGTCATGGTAATCGGTTTGGTAAACGCAGGGGTTATGTCCTTGTTGCAAGCAACGCCAATCATCATGGGCGCGAATATCGGTACGACCATCACGGGTATTTTGGTGGCGTTGAAAAACGATTATTTCAACATGGCGATGTATTTGCTTGCGTTTGCGGGCGTCATGATGGGATTTTTTAAGAGCGAGAAAATAAAAATCGCGGGTTTGCTTTGCTCGGGTCTTGGACTTATATTCGTAGGGCTTGAGGTGATGAGCAGCGAACAGGCATTTGGAAATTCACTCGTAGAGACCTTGTTTACGAACATATTCAAAACGATTGATTTCCCGCTTCTCTTGATATTGGTCGGTGTTATTTTCACTGCGTTAATACAGAGTTCTTCTGCCGCGACGGGTGTTGTTATCACCATGGTAGGGACGGGGGTTTTGCCCTTGGAGTTGGCGTTGTTCATCATCCTTGGCGCGAACATTGGTACTTGCGTAACGGCATTGCTTGCTTCAGTCGGTGCGAATGCTAATTCCAAAAGAATTGCTTTGATACATTTTACCTTCAACGTGATTGGTACTGTATTATTCACAGTGCTTATTTGGATATTAAAAGAGCCTGCCGTTAATCTTCTTGTTTCTATGTTCCCTGGCGACGACGCAATGTCCTTGCAGATGCGCGTATCCGCATTCCACGTTATATTCAACGTGTCGACAACCTTGCTTTTGTTGCCTTTTGTTAAGCATTTGGTGCAATTGTCCCGCCTCGTTATCAAGGATAAAAAAGAGGAAACGGAAACAAGAAGTTTGCGTTTCGTGGACGAACGTTTGTTGGCGATGCCTCCTGTGGCATTGATGCAAGTGAAAAAGGAAATGGATTACATGCTCAGCCTTGTGGAAATCAACACTGTGCGTTCGTTTACAGCCATGGAGACGGGTTCGAATGAGTATGGCGAGTTGATTTCGGAAAACGAAGGGATTATCGATTTTACCAACAGTGCGTTGACTAAGTTTTTAATCAAGCTTTCGGCAGAAGTAGATACCAAAGATGAAAAGGTCATCGGTGCGTATTTCCACGTATTGAACGACCTTGAACGTATCGGCGACCATGCGGAAAACTTCCATGAAATCGGTGTGGAAATGGCGTCGAAGGGCTTGCAGTTCTCTGACGTAGCAAAAGAGGAAATTGCAAAAATGCGCGAACGAGTCATGGAAATGTTGGCGATTGCAAAGGATGCCTTTGAAACTTTGCATAAGGACGGCTTGCCCAATTTGACCGCTTTGGAAAACGAAGTGGACGACATGAAGAAACAATTGACGGCAAACCATTTCGCACGTTTGGCGGAAGGAGCGTGTCACGTGGAACTCAGCCCGTACTATTCGTCGACGGTGGCGGGCTTGGAACGTGTTGCCGACCATATTGTCAACGTCGGTTACAGTATTTTGAACCCCACAGGTTCGCAATCGGAAGCCAATAATTGATATAAGAGATAGGAAACCGCCCCTCGTTCGAGGGGCGGTTAAAATTTTACCAAATAAAGGGTATCAAACGATATTTTACCTTTTTCTTGTATTCGGGGTAGCCTTTTAGCTCGGTTTCCAACAATTTTTCCTCGTAGAAAATTCGCACGACAATCAAGATGGGGTAGAGCAGAAAAACGAAAAAGGCAATCAGCGAACCCAATACCAAGGGCATGGCTAAAAACAGAAAAACGGTCGCCGTATACATGGGGTGTCTAACGATGCCGTAAAGCCCCGTATCCACCACCGTTTGCCCTTCTTCCACCTTAATGGTGCGGGAAAGGTAGGTGTTTTCACGCAGGACTTCCGCCCACATGATATAGGATAAAAGGAAAACAATTGCCGAGATATAGGGGACAAGTTTGGGCAAAGGCAACCACTGGAAGCGGAAATCCAACCCCGCCAACACAAAGCCCGCGATGAACATTAAACCGCTGAGTTTGATGACGATGCCTTGTGCTTTTTGTTTTTCTTTCGCATCCAAGCGCGAAGCAAGCAGTTGGGGATTTTTTACCATCATGACAATGCCCGCAAGAAACATAGGGACGAACAACACCCCCATAAACAGCCAACCGTTGGGGTAGGCAAACGTGCCCGCGGAGAGGAATACAATTGCCCCGACAAGGATTACGCCTAAGAGGAATTTGGCAAGGGCTTGGAAAAACAATTTTGTGGTCATGGTAAAATGCTCCGTGATTTCAAGTTGGTTTCATTATAACATAGGTGTTATATTTTTGCAAGCGTTTTTATTGGAGAGTCGTGCGTATCCCGTATTATAAAAGCGCGTACTCTTATCTCATGGGATACGCTCTATGCGGTCGCTTTGCTTCCTTAGTCAGCATGATAAAGGGGAATATTTACCATGAAAAAACGCCCTGAAATAAGGGCGCTTGATATTGTTTAGTTTTTTGCACTAAGCTTTTTGACAATCCACCGCATAAGGAAGAACAAAGCAACGAATACGCCGATGAATACAGTAAATAGCGTAAGCGTGTAAAACCAATTGATGCTAAACCAACCGTATGTGGAAGAGGGGAAAGCGTTGTACAAGAATTTCAAAGGCGTGCCTTCGTAATTGAACAGGTAAAAGTAGTTAGGTTCCCATGCGAAACATTCGCGGAAAAGGGAGTTGCAAATCACCGCTGAGACGGCTAAACCGCTAATCAAACCCAAGGATTTAAAAAGATCGCGGCGGTTGCAGTCGGGTTGGAAAACAGCCACTGCGTACAATGCGCAAAGGATGATGAAAATATGTCCCCAAATATACGTCTGCGGTCGAATCTTTAACAGCGTGTCATAATTTGCCAAAGCGTCCGCAAATACCATTGCAAGCAGGGCAGGGGTTAAATTGAAGCAAAACGCCGTGACAATCAGCGGTTTCTTTTTGGTCAGTAACGCAAGCCCCGCGACGATACTGCCGATATGGCAGACTTGCAGGGGAATGACTTCCAAATCCCATCCATTGCGGATGAAAATGTCCGTATTTCGAATAATTATGATGGCAACGGAGATGGAACCTAATACCATTCCCACGATGTTTTTAATTTTCTCCGAACGGTTTTTCACCAAGAAATATACCGCGAAAAAGAGGAGAAAAGGCGAAATTATGTAAATGAAATGTCCAATGGACCAAAGTTTGAAAACCATATGATATCTCCAGACGGCGACCGCAAAGAAATGCGGGCGCTTGGATATATTATAGCACTCTGCTCTGAGAATAGCAAGTTTTTAATGGTTTTATTCTACAAAAACATTAATTTTGCTGTTCTTCCAAATCTTTTGCAAGCTGGGTCTGTTCCTGGGTAAATTCTACCGCAGAAGCTTTGTCTTGTTTGCTTACTTGAAAATTCTTTTCCGTTGGATAATTGATGACCACTTGCGGGTAAGCAATATCGATACCGTTTTCGGTCAGGAGTCTGCGGTATTCGCGGTTGAGATCTCTTTCTACTTGGAAACGGTCCTCTTCCAAACATTTTGCAACGATTTTTATCGTTACGTTCGAATCCTTGAACATACAAACGCCCTTATAATAAGGACCTTCCTTAATGGCGGGAATGTTGGAGGCAATTTGTTCAAAGTTATTCTTTAAGATATTTTCTACAACCTCAACGGGTACGTCATAAGGGAAATCACAATCAACGACGGCAAGGGAAAGTTCGCGCGATAAGTTGATTACGTCCCCGATGGCGCTGTTGTTGATGATTTTGATATTTCCTGCAGCGTCAAGCAACTTGGTGGAACGAATACCAATTTCCATCACCGTACCGCGGAAATCGCCGATGGTGACAATTTCACCAACGTGGTATTCGTCTTCAAAAATAATGAATATACCTGCAATGATATCGGCAATCAACGGTTGCGCGCCAAGCCCGACAACCAACGTCAACACACCGATGGATGCAACAAGTGCTGCGGTATTGACTCCGCAAGCCTTTAATACAAGGATGATAATCGCAATGGCGCAAGCGTATTTCACAAATCCGTCTAACAGATAAAAAGTGGTCTGCGCGCGGTAGTTTTTCTTCATTCTTACACTGAAAAATACTCTTAAAAGACGGCATACGGCATAGACGATTACGATGTAAATAATGCTTTTGATTAAAGTCGGTACGTGGGATTTTAAGGAGATGAGGGATTTTTCAACGTCCCAAACGTTTTCGCGGATCCAAGCGGAAAATGCTAAGTGGGGCGCCGCCAATTGAATCGCAAAACATGCAATCAGCGCAAGAAGGAATATCCCAAGAATTAGGAGTTCCACAATAGAAAATATTTTTTTGCCATTTTCATTATTCTTCATTTGTTCATACCTCTTCATTGATATCTTTGTAAATAACACAGCTTCCTCTAATGGAAAGACTGCCGACATACTCTTCAATGTCTTGCATGTTGTCTGCAAAAGGAGTACACGTTAAATAAATTGCGATAAATTCGAAATCGTTTTCGAAAGCGCAGGTTGCGGTATAGGTATACTCGTTTTCATTATACACGAAATCGTCTGCGGAAAGTTGGATTTCTTCACCGCTTGAAGTGACCACAACGATATTGCTTATGTCGATATACTCTGTTTGGAATTCGGTGATGGTCACTATGGCGGTCGTTTCCGTCAATTCGGCATCGACCAATCCATCAAAATAGAATTCGTTTACTTGACCCGAAACAGTGAAACTTTCAACGCAATATTGCACACCGTTCTCCTCATAGCATACTTCATAGGTCAAACCGTAAGGTTCGTTGGGTAAATCTGTCGCTGTGAATAGGGGGTCGCGGGATTGGAAACGCATAGTTCCTAATTGAATTTGGTAATACAATCGTTCGTCTTCAGTTTCAAAGTCCGTTTGAATATAAACGTTGATTGTGCCGTCTTCGTTATAGGTTATGCCCACGTTGTTCGCGTTTTTATAATTGAAAATATATTCACCGACTTCTTGGATTGCGGTATTGACGATTACATGGAAATCATCCGTTGTTTTTTCGTCCGCATCGTTTAACAGGGAAACGGCGTATTCGAATTGCGATTCGCCTTCGTAATATACTTCCACATAATCTTCGTATAATACTTGTTTTGTAAGTTCCGTTGCGGTAGCCGTATCCGTTACGGAAACCTGCGTCGCACCTTTCGTTATGCCCTTCAAATAGAAGACGACTGTTCCCCTAATCGGATTTACCTTGATATCTGCTTCCAAAGCGGTGGGCAGGGTGTATTCGTAGGGGGAGAACTCAATAACCTCTTCATCGATACCGTATCTAACGATAGGCTGAATGGAAAGCAGGGTAGAGTTTTCATCAACAACGGCGGTTACGTATCCGCGTTCAAGGTCTTTTGGCGTCAGTATAATAGGGGAATTTGTGTTTTGGTTGTCACCATTCAGTCTTAAACCCAACGAGGCGTTCTCGTCTAAATTCTGACACCAAAAATCGATGCGGATTTTGTTTAATCCTATCACCGTTACTTCATTGATGCCCACTTGATAATCGGGGATAGGTTCGTTGTCATCAGGCGCGGGCGGTTCTTCGCTAGAAGATGTGTCCTCATCGTCGGGGAGTTCGTCCGTTGTCGTGACGGTTTGGAAATTTTTTTCGAAATAGGTTGTGATTCCCCAAGTATCGTCGTAAGAAATAAAGGCAAGGGTATATTCCCACTCGGACTTTAAATCTTCCGCTTTATTTTGATAGATTCCGTCCTCTTCTACCAAAATGGTTCGGTCTGTTTCATTTGAGGTGCTGATGACAAGATAATATTGTAAATCATCTTGCATTTCTTCGATGGATATTTCATATTCCACGTAATTTTCGCCAACAGCGAAATTTAACAGCTCAACGGTTGGTTTGTTAGGTAACATAGTTACGCCGGCTATGGCAACAGCGGCTACGGTAGTGGTCGTGGCTGCCATTTTCAGCGAGTTTAAAATTTTACCGGTAAGTGTATCGCTCTCGCGTTTTTTCTTTTTGGGTGGGGGAGAGGACGTAGTAATCTCCGCCGCGGAAGGCGTGTATTCTTCCCCTGCGTGACTAACTTCTTTGCTTTTAAGATATATTTCAGCGGGGAAAGATTTATATTCGGTTGAGGAATTGTATTCATTCGAATAATAAAATTCGTCTTTGATAGCGCATACACCTCCTTTTCTTATTTATAGAGCATTTATTGGGGGTATTTTAGCATAAAAATAATCGAATTTCAATAGGGAATTAAAAAAAATACTGCCTTTTTACAAAAAAAATAAAAATAAAAACACGTCACTGCGTTCAAAAGGTTGGTGGCGTGTGTCGAAAGGTGATTTATTTGACGGTAGAAAACGTAGCTTGTTGCAAGAGTTCATCTGCAGAGATGCCTTGTACGTCAAGGTTGGTTGCGCGATGGGAAACGGTGTCTTGAATGCCGAAGAAATTTGTTGCAATCGCTTTGATGTAAGCATAGCCGAAATCACAGAAAATTTCACCGCCTGCCGTGGTGATATAAACCAAGCGTTTTGCTTTGCAAAGTCCTGTGGGGACGCCGTTTCTATATTCAAACGTGATACCCGCCACGGTGATTTGTTCCATATAGATTTTTAAAATGGAAGGGAAGGACAAATCCCAAAAAGGCGCGGCAATGACGATTTCGTCCGCTTGTGCAAACTGTTTCGCGTATTGAAGCATGGGGGCGTCTGTTTCTCCTGATTTCAGCAAACGTTCTCGTTCTTCCAAGGATACGCGGTTCAGCGGCGTGAGATTTTCTTTCGTTAAATCAATCTCCGTGATTTCGCCTTGCATTTTACTTAAAATATCTTTCGCTAATACCAGCGTTCTTGATTCTTTGCGCACACATGCATTGATAAATAAAATATTCATAATATACTCCTTTACGATATAGCGTTTTCTTTTGACAAGAGTATAACAGCCGTATGTGTAAGATATTAAAAGGAAAATATGGGAGAAATAAGTAAAATGAAACGTGGGGGAGAAGATTCCCTGATAAAAAATCACAACGAGTGTTGGGTAGGTCATCCGAGATAGCGGTATGGAATCAAGGCGAGGCGGATAATTACATACATTGCTACGCAATGATTACATACGCCTAACGGCGATTACATGCCAAACCTTCGGTTTGAATAAACAACCTAAGTTGACGATTCAACTTAGGTTGTTTGTGGTGGAGGTGGTCGGAGTTGAACCGACGTCTTACTCGGCTGCCAAAAAACTTTCTACATACTTAGTTTATCTATTATTTCTTACACTTGCAACGCGGGTAAACACGCTTTGAAAGTCGCAGAAAGCTAAATACTCTTATAAAAACACTTTCCGATTTTTACAAGAGGGCTCCGTCTTGATGACGCCGCGACCCCAACCGACGGATAAATCGGGCGCGACGATTCGTTAATAAACGAAGTTACGCTGCGTAAGCGTAGTTTGCATTATAATTTGCATTTAAATTTAAGTGGAATGTTTTTGCGCAGGCACTCCGTCTGCGGTATGCTTATCCTTTCGCTCACCGGCAATCGAATCCGGGGCACCCCCATATTTGGGCTGTTAATTTATTATACACAAACTTGCGCCAAATGTAAACGCTTTTTTCCTATTATTTTGCATTTTTACTTGTAAAAATCCGCTAACGCAGGGGAATTTTGCTTTTTTCAAAATTTTTTCCTTGTGGGTGTTGACTTTTTATTTTTTGTTCGATATAATAAAAAAGAACTGAAACAAAAGAGGAGTATATTTTTATGAAACAAAAAAGAAAACAAACGATTGCGCTGATTGCGCACGACAATAAAAAGGCAGAAATCGTGAACTGGGCGTTGAAAAACAAAACGACCTTGGAAAAATACGACTTGTGCGGTACGGGTACGACTGCAAAATTGATTGCGGAAGCAACCGATTTGAAAGTGAAACGTTATCTTTCCGGTCCGATGGGCGGGGATTTGCAGATCGGCGGTAAAGTCGCTGAACGCAAAATCGATATCGTGATTTTCTTCTGGGACCCTCTGGAATCCCAACCTCACGATCCCGACGTAAAGGCGTTGCTTCGTATTGCCGTCGTATACGATATCCCCATCGCAACCAACCGCGCAACCGCGGATTACGTTATCCATTCTACTTATATTGAAAATTGAGGTGTATGATGATTATTAAAGAATATATTAAAGAGTTTGAAAAATTAGGGTTTGGCATGTTTGTGCATTTTGGCGCTTACAGCTTGATAGAGAAAGGGGAATGGGTAAAATCCATTCACCAAATCCCCGACGAGGAATACAAAACTTACGTACAGGCGTTTAACCCCGATAAAGCATGGGCAAAGGAATTGGTTTCTACCGCAAAAAAAGCGGGGTGTAAATATATCACGTTGACCACTCGCCACCATGATGGTTTTTCCTTGTTTGATACCTGCGGGTTGAATGAATACGATGCGGTACATACCTGCGGGCGCGACGTGGTGCGTGAGTTTGTGGACGAATGTAACGCGCAGGGGATTATTCCTTTCTTCTACCATACCTTGTTGGATTGGTGGCATCCTGCATTCAACACCGATTTTAAAGTGTATCTGCAATATCTTCGTGATAGCGTGGAAATTTTGTGTAAGAATTACGGCAAGATTGGCGGGCTTTGGTTTGACGGTATGTGGAGCAAACCCAATGAGGATTGGGAAGAAGACGCTTTGTATGGTATGATTCGTAGCCATCAACCCAACGCCATGATTATCAACAACACGGGTTTGAGTGCGCGCGGTGCGCTGGGGCATATCGAGTTGGATTCGGTTACCTTCGAACGCGGTGCGCCCGGTGCAATCAACATGGAAGGCGCGCCCAAATACGTGGCAAGTGAAATGTGCCAAACGATGAATGACCATTGGGGGTACGCGTCTAAAGACTTCTGCTATAAGTCCTTGGCGTCCTTGATTGAGGATTTCTGCGGATGCAGACGTTTTGGGGCGAATTTCCTTTTGAACTTAGGGCCTATGGGCAATGGTTTGCTTCGTCCGTTGGATAAAGCGTTGTTGGAAGAACTTGGACGTTGGGCAAAAATACACGAAGAAGCGTTGTATTGTCCCCGCCCGTGCGGTATTGCGCAGACGAGTAAGGCGCAGGATTTCGTCTTGGAAAAGGACGGCACGTATTACTTATTCTGTTACAAGCTTCCTATGGTGGCAAGTATTGACGTGCAGTTGGCGCAAGATGCGGATTTGACGGATACGTTCCCGTTTGACAAGAAAATTAAATCCATCACTTGGTTGGATACACCTGATAAGGAAGTGGAGTACACCGACAACGGCGACGGTACGATTTCTGTGCGCAGCGAAGCGTATAAATACGGTACGCATTTGGTAGTGCGCGTGGCGAAGATTGTTACTGAATAAGCCACCCATGTACGAGTTGAAATGAAAAATTAAACAAAAATAGAGGACTTATCGGGATACCGAAAAGTCCTCTATTTATTTGTTAGGCGATATATTCGCTATGCGAATGCGATATAACCTCGTTTCATTAGGTTACGATATACCTCGCGATACTCGGTACGATATGATATAAATCCTTCACGCCCCGTAGGGGTATATCGTATCGAAGATATATCGTGCGCAGAGCGTATATCGTAAATCCCGAGAGGATTTATATCGCGCCGTGTTCTCCTCTAAGGATAACACGCATTATTCAGCGTATTCAAAGCAGGGGATAGGTTTTAATTTGAACTCGTTCATAATATGCAAACGGTCAATTTTTGCCTTGGTAGTTTCGTCTTCGCATACGCCCGTGCGGATGTATTTATCCAATGCGGCGTAGGTGAATCCCAAATTGTCTTCATCCGTTCGGTCGGTTAAACCGTCGGACGGCACTTTTTCCACCAAATTTTGTGGCAAACCCAAATGGAAACCGATGGCTTTTACTTCTTGTACCGTCAATTTCCCCAAGGGGGCAAAATCGCCTGCTGCATCGCCGTAACGAGTGGAGTATCCTACCCAATCTTCAGATAAGTTGCAGGTGTTGGCAACCCGACCGTTGTTCGATTGCGACAGCGCGTAAAGGGTGCTCATGCGGATGCGCGGGGGCAAGTTAACGCGGGTTTGGCGGGTGATTTCCACACCGCTGTCCGTCAGCGATTGCAATACACCGTCCACGGCTTGTTTGATATTGCAAACATAAAAGGGGATACCCAGGTGTGCGACGAGTTGTTGAGAGCAGTCGAAATCGGGTTGTTCGCCATTGGGCATCAATACCCCGATAACGCGTTCTTTCCCAAGCGCTTTTGCACAAAGTGCTGCGACCACGCTCGAATCCTTTCCGCCCGAAATCCCAATGACCGCGTTGCAGCCTTTGCCATTTTCTTCAAACCAATCGCGAATCCATTGTACGGCATCCTGCGTTACTTTTTCAACGTTAAACATATCTATATACCTCAAATTCCAAACAGCAAATCTCCGTAGGTGGGCATCGGCCAGAACTCGTTGGAAACCAAGCATTCCAAGGCGTCCGCATCTGTACGGAGTTTTTCCATAACGGGTAAAATTTTATCGCGGTAATACACGGACAGCTTCTTTGCTCCGTCTGTTTTTTTCGCGCCAGCCAAAGCCTTTTCCAAAGATTTTACGTATGTATACGCGCTTGCGGTCAAGGCGGAAATTTCCGTTAGCATATCCGTTTCGTATGAACAATCCAAACTTTCGCAAACGGATTTCTTCGATAAAACGGTGTCGGAAAGCTGTTTGCTGTAACGGCTGACGGCGGGAAGAATTTCCTTTTTCGCCATTTCTACCATCGTTTTTGCTTCGATATTGATGAGGTTGCAGTAACTTTGCAACAGAATTTCCAAGCGGGAGTGCATTTCGCGTTCGGTGTAAACCTTGTGCGAAGTGAACAGAGCAATATTCTTTTCGTCCACGAAATGGGGCAAAGCGTCGGGGGTCTTTTTGAGGTTCAGCAACCCGCGTCGTTTCGCTTCTGCCAGCCAAGCATCATCGTAACCGTTTCCGTTGAACACGATACGTTTGTGGTTGGTGATTACGCGTTTGATTAAATCATGCAACGCGCTTTCGAAATCGGTTGCGGTTTCCAATTCATCCGCGAACTGTTTCAAAATTTCCGCAACGGCGGTATTCAAAATAATGTTCGGGTCGGATACGGATGCGGAAGAGCCCAACATACGGAACTCGAACTTATTACCCGTGAATGCAAACGGCGAAGTGCGGTTGCGGTCGGTGGTATCCTTGGGAAATTTGGGCATGGTATGAACGCCTACGCGGAGCAATTCTTTCTCCTTCACGTCGTAAGGTACGTCCTTTTCAATCGCTTCTAAAATCTCCGTCAGTTCGTCACCGAGGAAAATGGATACAACGGCAGGGGGTGCTTCGTGCGCGCCCAAACGGTGGTCGTTGCCTGCGGTGGCAACCGATACGCGCAACAAATCCTGATAATCGTCCACCGCTTTGATAACGGCGCAAAGGAACAAAAGGAATTGCGCGTTTTCCGCGGGGGTATCGCCTGGTTCTAACAGATTCACGCCCGTGTTAGTAGATAAGGACCAGTTGTTGTGCTTACCGCTGCCGTTGACACCCTTGAAAGGTTTTTCGTGCAACAGACATACCATGTCGTGCTTCTTGGCGATTTTTTGCATGATTTCCATCGTCAGCTGATTGTGATCGGCGGCGATATTGGTGGTTGCAAAGATGGGCGCAAGTTCATGTTGCGCGGGCGCGGCTTCGTTGTGTTCGGTCTTTGCCAACACACCGAGTTTCCACAATTCCTCGTTCAAATCATTCATGAACGCTTGCACGCGGGGTTTGATGACGCCGTAGTAATGCCCTTCCAATTCTTGACTCTTCGGGGGCGCGGCGCCAAACAACGTACGGCCTGTGTATACAAGGTCCTTACGCTTGGTAAACATTTCTTTGTCGATGAGGAAGTATTCCTGCTCGGGACCGACGGTGGTTTTGATGGAGGTTACGTCCTCGTTGCCAAACAATTGTAACACGCGCATGGCTTGGCGGTTGATGGCTTCCATCGAACGCAAAAGCGGGGTTTTCTTATCCAACGCGTCACCGCTGTATGAGCAAAATGCCGTGGGGATACACAGCACTTTGTCCTTGATAAAGGCGTAGGAAGTCGCGTCCCAAGCGGTGTAACCTCTTGCTTCGAAGGTGGCGCGAAGTCCGCCCGAAGGGAAAGAGGACGCGTCCGTTTCGCCGCGAACCAATTCCTTACCAGAAAATTCCATAATCACTCTGCCGTCTTCAGCGGGGGAAATGAAGCTGTCATGTTTTTCCGCGGTAATACCCGTCATAGGTTGGAACCAATGGGTAAAATGGGTCGCACCGAGGGAAATTGCCCAATCTTTCATGGCGGCCGCAACGGTGTTTGCAACGGACAATTTCAAGCTTCTGCCGTCTTTGACCGTGCGCTTTAAGGTGTTGTAAACCTCTTCGGACAGCATGGATTTCATAACGGTATCATCAAATACCATACAGCCAAAATAATCGGATACGAGTTTCATAATACTTCTCCCTGATAACTTCTTTCGTGAAAAAAACGAAAAAAGGCAAAGGCAACCGTGTTGGCACCTTTGCCGTTGTTGGTATTATACTCTATTATATAGAGTTTTGTCAACATTTTGAACGGGGGATTTTACAAAAATCATTCATCAGAGAACCCGATTGGCTGTATTTGCAGTTCAGGTAAATGCGTGCGGTAGCGTACAGGGAGTTCTGCACGCATCTGTTTTAACCGTTCGCGGGAGGGGATATTCACCGATTGGTAATACTCTTTCCAAAGACATTGCCAAGCTTGTTCATCTGCGGAAATGACCACGTCCGCATGGGGCAGGTATGCGTTGAATGCATTTTTACCATCGTAAACCACCGCTTTTTTACGTCGGATATCGTGTAAAACAAACGGGTAGTTTGTCAGCCTTGCGCGGAAGTGCGGAAGGAGTAAATCGCAGATATCGTTGTCGGGTGTAATGGGGGCGTATAATGCACCGCTTGCCGTTTCCATAAATCGAACGAATCCATGCAAACGGTGAATTTCAAGCCCCACCCGCTTCATGCAGGTAACCGCGGCAAAGACCTCGGGTGTAGCCAACCGTTTTCCAACAGGGCGTTTCACAGTTGCCAGCAAGTGAAAATAACGAAAGGCGATTTGTTCGTTGTCAGGCATACCGCTTCGCAACAGCGTATCTAAATCGGACATTGCATCTCGGTCGAAGCTTGTCAAACGCTCGGAAATTTTTTGTGCAAGTGTTGGGTTTGTCGTGACGGTGCATACTTCCTCGCCCAAAGGCAGTTGCGCTTGCTTGGAAGTCAGCAGGGCGTTTTCGTCTGTATAAGCACGTGGAAAGGCGGTTAAAAACCCCTGCATAGTGCCGTCGAATATGTAAACCATAAATACCTCGTTAATAAGTTAAAGCTGACCGCTGAGGGCGATCCAGGCGTTTTGCGGTGTGGAGAGCATGCCGAATACGTTCAATTGTTCTGCGCTTTCCTGCGTTTCGGCGGCGGTAAGTAAACCGCGTATTGCGCCCTCGTTTTTTGCACCGAAAAATGCACCGTTGCAGGTGATAAAATGTTTCGCGCGTTTCAAGGCAACCCGCATTTTGATTAAATCTTCAAACCGTAAAGTGGCAAATTTTCTCGCCTCTAAAATCTTATAGGCATTCTTTGCGCCAATCCCTGGTACGCGCAATAGCAACTCTAAAGGCGCGCGGTTGATTTCTACAGGGAAAAGATGCATATTCCGCAACGCCCATGCGCATTTTGGGTCGTAATCCATGGACAAGTTCTCGCCCTCATCCACGATTTCTTCCACGGAAAATCCGTAAAAACGCAACAGCCAATCCGCTTGATACAACCGATGTTCGCGCAGTTGCCCTGCGCCGATGGTTGGCAACAACTTGTCCTGCACAACGGGGACGTAGGAAGAATAATATACTCTGCGCAAATCATGCTTACGATAAAGGGCTTGGGTGAGGCGTAAAATTTGCCCATCCGCTTCGGGGGAAGCCCCCACAATCATCTGGGTTGTTTGCCCTGCGGGAAGGAAATGACCTCGTACCTGCCCCCGTCGTTTGTCTTCTTTAAAGGCGTTTGCCTGCTCGGTCAGGGTGCGCATGGGGGTCAATAAACTCTCCTTGCTTTTTTGAGGGGCAAGCAGTTTTAGGCTCTGCTCGGAAGGGAGTTCGATGTTATAACTCATGCGGTCGGCATACCGCGCCGCTTCCTGCATCAAGCGCGGGTCGGCTTTGGGGATGCCTTTTAGATGTACGTAGCCGTGGAAGTTGTATTCCGTCCGTAATTTTTTCACCGTCAAAAGCAATTGTTCCATGGTGTAATCTGGATTTTTGCAAACGGCAGAGGAAAGGAATAGTCCCTCGATATAGTTGCGCTTGTAAAAATCAATGGTCAATTGACAAATTTCATCAGGGGTTGCGCTGGCGCGCGGAACGTCTGCGTCCAAGCGGTTGGGGCAGTATTTACAATTATAAATACAATCGTTGCTTAGTAAAATTTTTAAAAGAGAAACGCACCGCCCATCAGGGGTAAACGAGTGGCAACAGCCTGACGCGTATCCGTTTCCGATACCGCCTGCATTTTTTCGGCCGCTTCCCGACGAGGAACAAGACACGTCGTATTTCGCGCTTTCTGTTAAAATTTGTAATCTCTTTTCCGTAATCATGTATATATTATACAATAAAGGAATTCAAAAGTCAAACATTTGTTTGTATTTAATCACGAAAAATTTGCAAGAAAAATCTTCCACGGGGCATGGGGGGGAGGCGATGGATTATTTTTTAAGAAATTTTGCGATTTTTCTTTACAAATGCAAAGGAATTTGTTATACTATATCTACTATAAAAATAAAGAAGGTGAAATTATGGGGAAATTTGTCATTAAGAAGACGCCTACGGGCGCGTTTAATTTTAGTTTGTATGCAGCGAACATGGAAAAAATCGCTGTATCTTCGCAGGTGTATTCGACGAAAGCGGCGTGCAAGAAGGGTATGGAAAGCATCGGTAAGAACGCTGTGAAATGTATCGAAGAAGATCGGGTAGAAGATCAGACCTTGAAAACTCCGACGGTAAAGACTTGTCCGAAATTTGAGATTTACTTTGACAAAGCGGGTTTATACCGTTATCGTTTGATTGCAACGAACGGTGAAAATATTGCGGTGTGCGAAGAGGGGTATAAATCGAAGAGCGGCGTTATGAACGGGATAAAGAGCGTATCCGTCAATGCTGTTGATGCGGAAATCGTGGACGAAACGACGGAGAAGTAAATTTCGCGTTGTAAAAATTAAGGGATTTTTTTACGTAAATAAAAAAGGCTCTGTCACAAAACACTTGTCTTTCTTGTATTTTTCTCGTCAAGTCGCTGAAAAAAAATACAGCTAAAATCAACCATTCTCTGTGACATAGCCTAAAAAAATAAAATTTGACGTACCCTTGGTATACGCATTGCCGTATACTGAGGGTACGACTTTTTCAATTAAGAAGTAATAGGGAAGGGTGAAGAAGTAGGGATGGGGCGAAAAAAGGAGATGAAAATAACTTTTTTCAATATTTTTTCAAAAATCAAAGCAAAAACACTTGATTTTTTATAAAAAATACAGTAATATATATAAGCGCTTTGTAGCGCGGACAAAATAAATGCAGAGATGTCTGAGTGGTTTAAGGAGCACGATTGGAAATCGTGTGTACGCCTGAAACGTACCGGAGGTTCAAATCCTCTTCTCTGCGCCAAACAAAAATGGGAAGGCAACGCCTTCCCATTTTTGTTTGGGATACAGGATGAATAGAAGAGGATTTGAGGGTGGGAGCCGCGAACGAGAGTGAGCGTTTTGCTTTACGGAACTTACGAAAAGGAATACATGTCAAGCAAAATGGGCAATTAATAATTGCCCAGCGGGGCGCGCCGCTAAAGGCGCAAATCCTCTTCTTTTGATTCTTCACGATACGCCCCAATGCGGGTGTGTTTTTTCGTTTGGCGCAGAGAAGAGATTGCGAAAGGGTTCGAGGTGTTCGGAGGTTCACGCGAGGAGCGAGGCAGTATGAAGAAAAGTTGCTTCCGTTTGCTCGACCGAGTGACGACGCTTTGCCAACAGAGTTGGCAAAATATCTTCTCTGCGATTTTTTTAATAATAAAACATTGACACACCCAATGCGGGTGTGTTTTTTCGTTTGGCGCAGAAAAGAGTTGACGAAGTGTATAAAAACATGATATAATAAAGCTAAATAACAATCTGACAAAAAGGTGTAAGTATATGAAAAGAGCAGTAATTGCAATATGTTTGGTGTTGTTTTTTGCCTTTGGGTTGGTTGCTTGTTCTTCAGAAGAACAACGCGTTGAGAATCAAACATTAACATTGTGCTTCGAGTTAAACAATAAAACTCATACATACAACATTGAATATGATTCGGATAATAATATCCTTAAGATTGACAATACAGATTATTATTATTTTTTAGAGGACGGTGAATTCATTACTGATGTTACAATCTTAGATACTGAACTTACTGACTATTTCGTAAGAAATGGTGGAAAGTCCAAATAATCAAATTTCATTGTCCAATGGCGCATGAACTTACCATCTAATAATAACGCACGGCGAGCCGAATTTTCGGCTCGCCGTGCTTTTACAATCAATTCGTTTTATAACAATTACATGCGACCCCGCTGGGTAAAAATCCCGTGTCCGAACAATTTTTACACGTAAATTGAGGTAACAATTGTTCTTCTTCAATGCCCATCGATTGCAATAAATCTCTCCGTTCACGTAACAATCCCGCTTTCTCTTCCGTCAATGCAGGCAAGTTTTTCGGCTCGAAAACTTCTGCTTTCGCAAGCGCAATTTCCATCTTCGCAAGCTCGGTGGTCAACACTTTAAAGCGTGCGTTCTTGTTTGCTTTTGCGACGAACTTATCCGCGCGGGATTGCGCTTTTTCACGAAGCGCGGCATAGTATCTTTCGCGGTCGGCTTTGGCGTTGACTGCTTCGATAATCGGGTTGACAAAACCGCGTGAAATCGGGGTTGAACCCGTACCTGCCCCCGTCGTTTTATTCTCGGGGATATCTTTTACCGTGTAAATTTTTGCCTGTTTCCAGTCGGATAAAATCTTGTTCATGTAGGGGATAGGGCTTGCGCTTGCGGCGCTGCGTTTTGCCGCTTCAAGAATCATTTCTTCGCCAAAACCCCATTCCCGCCAGGTCGTAATCAACGACAAATTGGCGGTGTTGTTGCGGATTGCTCCGCAGAGTTCGCGAAGCTTGGTAAACAACTTCAAATCATTGTTCTTATCCTTGAGGAAATTCTTCACCGCATCCTTAGACACAATGCCGTCGGTAAACAATTTCTTTACGAGGTCGTGCATAGAGTTGAAATCCCCGCGCTCTGTACGCATACACAACAGCGCAATATCCAAAAGGGAACTTTCTTCAAACCCGTAAGTATACCATTTTTCCACGTATTCATCCACGTAGGGTGCGGGGTTTTGCACTTTGACCCCAAGCTTGCGCCCGATACGGAAAGCAAGGGTGGCAAGGCTTTCTCGTTCGGTGAGATAGTTTTCAATTTCCTGCGCGTCCGTTTTACCCTTTTCGGCAAGTTCGGTCAAGGTCAAATCCAACCCCGTCATATTACCGCGCTTCAGCTTTTTCGCGGTTGCTAGTACGCTGTCTTTGGTAAAGCCCAACGATTCCGTCCATTTCTTATACAGATCGTAATCGCCCTCGTCGGGGGTACGTTGATATCCGCCCAATAGGGTGAAAATCTTCAGAAGTTCACCTTCGTTTGCGTTGTAGTTCGAAAGTTCTTTCTCCACTTGTTCATAGGTAGTAAAACCAAGCCGAATCAACTTTTTCGCTTTATTGAAAATATACGAGGGGGAAACGGCTTCGCCTTGTTTATTGATGCAGTATTCCGCGATCAACAACAACGCCTGCGGTTGCAGGGTATTTTCTTCCAAAAAATGCATATATTTGACGTAATCATTGGAGGAAATAAATTTGCCCACTTTTTGCATTTTGCGTTGCAATTCCTTGTTAAAATCAGCGTATTGTTCATAGCGAATCTTTTTTGGTCTGCCTACAGCGGTACGAACGGGGAGATACTGTACGGTGAACGGATCTTGCGCGAGTATTTCTACCAGGTCGAAGTCTTCCCAAAAAGCAAAAGCCTGGCGGATATTTTCTTCCGTTGTTTTCAAAACTTCTGCCATGGAGAAAATGCTGAAATCCGTTTCGCGGTTTTCGCATAAATATAAGCCGTAAAAGTAAACTTTTACAGCAAAACCGTCCGCTTCAGGCAGATACTTGGTGATGAATTTATTGTCGACAATGGTATAACCATTGTCTAAATCTTTAGAAAAGGTGCAAAATGCCATAAGTTTTTCCTCGAAATTTTACGCTTTTATCAAAAAGTTTCTTGCTTTCTTTCAAGAAATAGTGTATAATACAATAGAATAGGTAATTTTTTGCTCACTCGCCTTATCGCGAGCGTATGCCTATTATACCTATTTCGCCGAACAAAAGCAAGGTGTTTTGGATTGTTTTTTGGAAAAAAAGCAAAAAAAGTCATTGGAAACAAATTGCAAGATCAGAAAATAAAAAGGTCTGAAAAGGAAAGTATGATTCTCAGCGCAATCTCCTTATGGAAGAAATACAACTTAAAAGCTCCTTTGCGCGAAAGCATATGGGGCGAAGAAATCAGGGATGGTAAAATATATTACCACGTGACCTATTCAGGGCATGAAGTGGAAGACGGTACCGTCCGTGTTTACGCGCGCTTTGGTAAGCCTGCTCGAGAAGGGCTTTACCCCGTCGTGTTATTATTAGGCGATGCGGGAAAGAGTGCGGATGAAGAATTGATGGATTATTTCATTGACAAAGGCTATGCCGTATTGATGCCCGATTATTCAGGTAAAATGTCTACCGACCAAGCGGGGGTAATGCGTACTATTTATCCTGCATCCTTGGATTATGCCAACTTTGAGCGCGCGAAAGGCTTGTACAATTTGGAAGGGGTAGAATCGGATAAGACGGCGTGGTTCGAATGGACGTACGTTGCCTTGACCTCGTTGAAATACCTCAAACACCGCCCCGACGTTGGCTCAGTTGGCGTAGTCGGTGTAAAGATCGGCGGTGAAATCGCATGGCAGACCATGCTTGCCCCGGAGGTGAAATGCGGCGTGCCCATCAATGCGGCGGGTTGGCATTCCTTCCTCAACGTAGCGAAATTCGGTGCGAACGTTGTGCACAATTTAAGCGACGACCATCACCGCTATATTGCGGCTGTGGAAGCGCAATCGTATGCTCCTTACGTCAAATGCCCTGTGTTAATGCTTTGCGCGTTGCGTGACGGCGGGTTTGATTGCGACAGAGCCTACGATACCTATTCGCGCATCGGCAACCAAGACGGAAATGCGTTGGTATACTCCCCTAACAGCGGAGCTTGTATCGACCCGAACGCTTTGGTGGATATGGATTTATTTTTGGAAAAATACCTCAAAGGCAGGGAAATTTATCTCCCCGATACCCTTAACGTTTCTATCAAAGAACGCAACGGCGGGTTGGATATTCAGGTCGATTGCGATAAGGAAGGTATCTTGGAAGAAGCGGGTATCTTCTATGCAGAAGCGGACGTAAAAACCCGTTCGACTTACCGCGAATGGCGGTGTATTCACAAAGTCCCCGGCAGATTGGTGAAAGACGGGCGCTTTACTTACCATATAAATCCTTTCGAGGGGGCGACGGCTGTTTTCGTGTATGCGTACGCGAGGTACTTTAACGGCTTCAAGGTCACGTCGAAAATCACGTCCAAACGCTTATCGGCTGTAAATCCGAATGCGGTGAAAAGCCGTAAGCTGTTTACGGGCAAGGAAATGGATTGTTTCAGCGTGGCGGAATATACCGATTATTCCATCGGCGGTATTTTTTTGGAAAAGGAAGCGGTGCCCAAGATAGCGAAGGGTTACGGCGGAATTCAAGGCGCGTATTCGGTTGGCGGTGTGCGTACCTATAAAATCAGTTCCCCGAAATACGTTCCCGATGAAAACGCACTGTTAAAATTTGACGTATACAGTCAGGAAACGCAGAAATTATACGTGTATGTAGAAACAGCGGAAATCAACACTGAAGACGAACGTTACGTTTGCGAGTTTGAGGTAAAAGGCGGCGGAAAGTGGAAACGCATGATGTTACGGCCTGCCGATTTCAAAGGCGAAAAGGGAGGCAGACCGTTGGCAAATTTCCATTTAGGCAGCGCGCTTGTTTTCCTCTGTAGCGGCGAAGAGAAAGAATACGCAATCACCAATATACTTTGGTTATAAGAGGATATGAATATGCGAAATAAATTATTGCGAAATCCTTACGAAGAAGAACGAGGCGGGTACGGAATTTACGTATTTTTGATTTGCTTGATTTTGTTGGCGTTCGGTTTCCGCTCTTGGTGGACGAATAATTTCAGCGGGGTAGAAGTGGACGGTGCGTCCATGAATCAAACCCTGCAACACGGGGATAAACTGTTGATGCGTTACGTGACGAACGGCGAAGGGTTAGAACGGGGCGACGTCATCGTGGTGGACGTACAGCCGTATGCAAACGAACCCAACAACCAATATCATTTCGGCTCGACCCAATACCTTATCAAACGTTTGATTGCGGTGGAAGGGGATATCGTCAAATGTCAGGACGGACAAATTTCTATATGCTATGCGGGTACGTATACCGAAGGCACCGCGATGGCGGATTTACCATTTGAATTGTTGGACGAACCGTATGCCTATTACCGCAATGACGCGGGGAAATTGGCGTATGATTTTGAAAACCAAATTTACGAAGTGGGCGAGGGTGAAATTTTCTTCCTCGGCGACAACAGAAACAACAGCTTGGACAGCCGTTACAAGGAAATGAACGGTTCGCATTTGAAAGGTTTGTACAAAGCGACCGACGTTTACGGCATCGTGCCCGATTGGGCGATTAAAAATCAGGATTTATTTGAAAAAATATTTTTTAGAGAATAATACACTCATTGTAAAATTATAACAATAAAAAGGAGAAAAACATTATGAGTATTCGTATTACATCTGACAGCACGTGTGATTTAAATCACTTGGTAGAGGAAAGAAACATTGGTATTTTAGCATTGCAGGTAAACCTTGGTGCGGAAGCATTCCGCGACGGCGTGGATATCACCCCGCAGAAAATTTTCGATTTCGTTGCAGAAACGGGTACGTTGCCCAAGACGGCTGCGCCCAGCATCGGTGAATATGAAGAATTTTTTGCAAAGGAATTGGAAGGTTACGATGCATTGATTCACCTCAATATTTCCAGCAAATCTTCCGGTTCGCATAATTTTGCGAAGACCGCGGCAGAATCTTTCGGCGGTAAAGTATTCGTTGTAGACAGCAAAGCGTTGTCCTCTGGTCAAGGCTTGTTGGTTTTGAAGGCTTGCGATATGCGTGACGAAGGCAAATCCGCGGAAGAAATCGTGTCGGCTTTGGAAGAATTGCGTGATCGCGTAAACACCTCGTTCGTACCCGACAGCTTGGATTATTTGCATAAAGGCGGGCGTGTATCGGGTATGATTAAGACGGTAGCAGGCGTGTTCAAAATCCACCCTCAAATCGTGATGGACGACGGTCAATTGGTACCTGGTAAAAAATACAAGGGCAAAATGTCCGTGTTGATTAAGCAGTATATTGACGATTTGAAGGAAATGTATCCCGATTACGACCACAGCCGTTGTTTCATTACTCATTCCAGCGCAGACGCTGAATTGGTAGAAGCGGCAAAGGCAAAGGTAAAGGAAACCTTCCAATTTGACGAAATCATCGAAACGGTTGCAGGTTCAATTATTACCAGCCATTGCGGACAAGGTACTTTGGGCGTACTTTTCATCTACAATAAGTAAAAAACAAGGAGAGAGGATATGACCTCGGTATACACAGACGCCGATTATTTGGCGGTATACAAACAGAAAAAGAAGATATTCGGCATATTTTGGGCGGTGACGGCGGTCTACGTGATTTTCTGTATCGCGTGGTGGATTTACTACATGGGTTTACCTTATGCGGACCCTATGCAAAAACTGCCCAAAGCATGCGTATTTGTGTCAAGCGTGTTATACGTTATTTTTGCATACGTATACCTTTCCATTAAGGGAAGCCGTATTAAGCGGTATTTCAAATTGATGGGGTATTTGTCCGACGGTTTGAAAAACGAGGAAAAAAATTATTTCTACACTTTTGAAAAGAAGACCTTGCAAAAGGACAACATCGACGTGTGGGGCTGTGTGTTTGAAACGTGGAGTAAGAAAAGGCAAGAATGGCTGGACCGCGAAGCATATTGGGACAACGAAAAACCCTTACCTGCGTTGGAAAGCGGCGATTACGTGAAATATATCGTACAAAGCAATTTTATCGTGCAGTATGAAATTTTAGAAAAACACGCGTTGGAATTTGAAGAAGTAGACGAGGAAGAATACGAAGCGGAAGAGGATGATTACGTACCCTCGGACGAAGAAACTTCGGGCGAAGCGGTACAGTAACCCCATACAAGCAAAGGAGAAAGTTTTATGAGAGCAGTTGTAACCGTAACAGGCAAAGATACCAAAGGTATCATTGCAAAGGTGAGTGCGTTTTTATCGGAAAAAGGCGCCAACATTGAAGATATTTCCCAAACGATTATGGGAGAATATTTCGCCATGATTATGATTGTGGATTTGACAGCGGCAAAACAAGAATTGTCCGCGTTGGCAAAAGAATGTTTTGAGATGGGCAAACAGATTGGTATGGCAATCTATATGCAACACGAAGACATTTTCAACGCTATGCATAGTATTTAAGCGGTGGGAGAAAGATATGTTTAGCCATAAGGACGTATTGGAAACCATCGCAATGGTGGAAAAAGAGCATTTGGATATCCGTACCATTACAATGGGGATATCCTTGTTGAGCTGTATCCGCGACAGCGCGGAAGAAACGGCGCAAAAAGTATACGATTTGGTCTGCAAAAAGGCGGAAAATATCGTCAAAACCGCATCTGATTTATCGGGTGAATATGGTATTCCTATTGTCAATAAGCGTGTTTCGGTAACTCCCGTCAGCATTATCACGGCGGCGTTCCCTGAAAAAGCCCCCCTCGTGGGGCAGGCGCTTGACCGTGCGGCGGAAACCTTGGGGATTGATTTCCTCGGCGGATATTCGGCGTTGGTGCATAAAGCGACTGCGGATTATGAACGCGTGTTCATTCGCACAATCCCTGAAGTGTTGGCTTCTACCAAGCGCCTTTGCGCGTCCGTCAACGTGGGGTCGACCAAATCGGGTATCAATATGGAAGCGGTAAAAATGCTTGGCGAGGTCTTCAAAGAGGCGGCGGAACTGACGAAAGACCAAGACGGAATCGGTGCGGCGAAGCTGGTGGCGTTCTGTAATGCGGTGGAAGATAACCCGTTTATGGCGGGGGCATTCCACGGTATCGGTGAAGCGGACACGGTGGTCAACGTCGGCGTTTCGGGGCCTGGGGTTGTCAAGCATGCCTTGGAACAAATCCCCGATGCGGATTTGACAGAGGCGGCGGAAATGATTAAGCGTACCGCGTTTAAAATTACCCGCGCAGGGCAGTTGGTGGCAAAGGAAGCGGCGCGCCGTTTGAACGCGCAGTTCGGTATTGTGGACTTATCCTTGGCACCCACACCCGCTATGGGGGACTCGGTTGCGCAGATTTTGGAAGAATTGGGCATTGAAACGGTAGGCGGTCACGGTACGACAGCGGCGCTTGCGATGTTGAACGATGCAGTGAAGAAAGGGGGCGTGATGGCGTCCTCGCGCGTGGGCGGTTTGTCGGGCGCATTTATCCCCGTGTCGGAAGATATCGGTATGATTCGCGCGGCGGAAGCAGGGAAAATTACCTTGGATAAGCTGGAAGCGATGACCTGTGTTTGCAGTGTGGGGTTGGACATGATTGCCATTCCTGGCGATACCCCTGCAACGACGATTGCGGCGATGATTGCGGACGAATCTGCCATCGGTATGATTAACAATAAGACAACGGCGGTGCGTATTATCCCCGCTATCGGTAAAAAAGTAGGCGATCAAGTGAATTTTGGCGGATTGTTAGGACGTGCGCCGATTATGCCCGTGCATAATTGCGACTCCTCACGTCTGATATTGCGCGGGGGGAATATACCCGCACCCATCCACAGTTTCAAAAACTAAGTAAACGCATATATACTTCGCATTTCGGCGTTGCATTTCCGTGCCCCTTGCTCGTGTACGCTTATGTACACTCCCGTCGGGGTACTCAATGCGCCTTAAACTGCTCGCATCTCTGCGTTTACGACGAGATGCGTACTGTATCGTTTACATGGGCTTGCGCGTTATATGGTGTGCACTGCGCTCCCATCGGCATACTCGCCACGCCTTGGCAACCTGACGTTGCACGCAGTAAGGTGTCTTATCGCGCACTTTGCATGCAGTTTCGCGTATTTTCGACGAGCCTAGAACAGCTGACAAAGCTGTACGTATAATAAAGGAGAATAAATCAATATGGAAAGACAAGAAGTTGCTTCCAATTTAAAATGGAAGGTAGAAGATATTTTCCCTTCGGATGAAGCTTGGGAAAAAGAATTTCAAGAAATTGCCGAAAAATACGGCAATTATGATTTCAGCGTATTCAAAGGCAAACTTGGCGATAAGCAAACTTTACTCGATTGCTTCCGCTTATTAGACACTATTTCCCGCAAAATTGAAGTGGTATATTTGTACGCGCACTTGCGCCACGATGAGGATTTGCGCCTTGCAAAATACACCTCGTCCTATGCGCAAGTGGCAGGGATGATTTCAAAAATTTTTGCGGAGTTTGCGTTTGTCGAACCCGAATTGACCGCTTTGGACAGCGCGGTTTTGGATTCGTTCATCGCTGACCCTGATTTTGCAGAATACGATTATAAACTTCGCAAAATCGCCAGCGCAAAAGCGCACGTATTAAGCGAAGCGGAAGAAAAAATCCTTGCGCTCGGCAGTGACGTTATGCGCGATTTCCAAAGCGTGTTCGGCATGATTAACAACGCAAACCTCAACTTACCCACGGCAACTTTGCAGGGGGAAGAAGTGCAAATGAGCCACGGCTTGTACGGTGTTGCATTGCGTGATAGAGACTCTGCTGTCCGCAAAGAATGGTTTGAAAAATATTACAGCTCCTTCATCAAGATGATTGATACGTTGGCGCAAACCTATTACAGTAACGTGAAGAAGAACGTGTTCTATAAAACCGTTCGTCATTATGACAGCTGTATCGCAATGGCAATGGACGGTGAAGACGTTTCACCTGCGGTTTACGATAATCTTATCAAGGCTGTACACGGCGCGTTGCCCATTGTACACGAATACGTTGCTTTGCGTAAGGAAGTGCTTGGTTTAGACGAACAGCACATGTATGACATGTACCTGCCTTTGGTGGAAAATGCAGACATTAAATTGCCTTTTGAAGAAGCATATCAGTTGGTTATCGAAGGTTTAGCTCCTCTTGGCGAAGGGTATCAAAACCTTTTGAGAAAGGCGCGTACCGAGGGCTGGATGGACGTTTGCGAAACGGAAGGCAAGCGCAGCGGCGCGTATTCTTCGGGGGTATACGATACCCATCCTTACGTGTTGTTGAACTATCAACAAACCACCAACGATATCTTTACCGTTGCACACGAAATGGGACATGCGTTGCACTCGTATAAATCCCAAGAAACCCAACCCTATGCAAAGGCGGATTACACCATTTTCCTTGCGGAAATCGCCAGTACCGTCAACGAAGTGTTGTTGTTAAAGCATCTCTATAAAAACACGGAAGATAAAAACCTTAAGAAATACTTGTTAAACTACTACATGGACACCATCCGCGCGACCTTATTCCGTCAAACGCAGTTTGCTGAATTTGAACAGATTGCGCATGCGAAAGCGGAAGCGGGCGAAGCGTTGACCAAGGAAAATCTCTGTGAAGTATATTATCAGTTGAACAAGGATTACTACGGAGAAGGGGTTGCGCACGACAAGGAAATCGCGTACGAATGGGCGAGAATTCCTCATTTCTACAATGCGTTCTACGTGTATAAATATGCGACGGGTATCATTTCGGCAATCTCGATTGTAAAACGTATTTTAACCAAAGGACAACCTGCGGTGGATGATTATTTCCGTTTCTTGTCTTCGGGCGGTTGCACCGACCCCGTCAGCATTTTGAAACAGGCTGGGGTGGATTTGACCACGGATGCGCCTTTCCAAGCGGCGATGGAAGAATTCAAGAATACCTTAGAAGAATTTAAGTCCCTCTTATAATGCATAATCGGGCGGGGTAACACCCGCCCATGGAGAAATACTATGGCAAACGAAATCAATACGATGCCCTATAACCGCGATGCGGAAATGGCGCTGTTGGGGTGTCTTCTTATCGACAATGAAATCGCGGCCGAGTTGGTGGAAAAACTGACGGAGGACGATTTTTACCAAGAATCGCATAAATATATCCTGCGCGCTATGCATAGGGTATTCAATAACCGTAAGCCCATCGACCTCGTAACCGTTGCGGATGAACTGGAAGGGGAAAATACCTTGGAAAAGGCGGGCGGTATCGTGTACTTGACCGAACTGACGGAAATTACCCCGTCGGCGGCGAATTATAAATCGTACTACGAAATCATTTCCCGCGACAGCATCAACCGTAAACTCATCCGCGCTTCGAGAAAAATCATCGAAACGTCCATGAAAGGTACGGATGAACAGACCGCGATTGCCTTTGCGGAAAAGAGTATTTACGATATTTCCAAGCAAACGGAAAGATCTGAACTCTTGCGCATGGACGAAGGGGATATCATTGGGGAAGTATTGCACAAGTTCGAATTATTGCAATCGGATCCCAACTCCTTCCGCGGTGTTCCGACGGGTTATAAGCGTTTGGATAAGATGACCCACGGTTTGAAAGCGGGTGCGTTGATTGTCATTGCGGCGCGTCCTGGTATGGGTAAGACGTCGCTTGCCATGAACTTGGTGGAAAATGCGTCTTTGCGCGCAGGGAAATGCTGCGCCGTATTTTCGCTCGAAATGCCCCGTTCGGAAATTGTCGAACGTTTGATTTGTGCATTTGCGAACGTGAGCATGCAAAAGGCGCAGGATGGCGCGTTGGGCGCGAAAGAATGGAAAAAATTGATGCTCGCAGGGGATCAGTTGAAGAAGAGTAAAATCCACATCGATGATTCGCCCCGTATTACGCCCGCGGAAATTTTGTCCAAGTGCCGTCGTTTGAAAACCTCTTCCGATGGGTTGGATTTGATCATGATCGACTATATCCAGCTTATGTCGGGCGGGGATTCCTCCATGGCGGGCAGTGAAAACAGACAACAGGAAATCGCGTCGATTACGCGTGACTTGAAGATTATGGCAAAGGAATTGGGTGTACCCGTTATCGCTTTGTCACAGTTGAAACGTATTCAATCGAAAGAACCGCAGCTTTCCGACCTTCGTGAATCGGGGGCAATCGAACAAGACGCCGACATCGTTATGTTCATTAACCGTCCGGAGGTTATCGCAACGCAAGAAGAATTAGCGTCGGGTAAAATTGTCAAAGGCGCGGCGGAGTTGATTATCGCCAAGCACAGAGGCGGTGAGCAGGGGCGCGTTGCGTTGAAGTTCATCGGCGAATGCACCAAATTCGTGGACGTGGACGATCAAAACCGCGAAGACGAACCCCCTGTGTTCGGATCGCACGCGCAGGAATATATGGAAGAAGACGAGGAATACGAAGCGCCTGAGGATGATTACATGCCTCCCGAACCGCCGATGCGTAGCGGTGGCATGAAGGCGATTGAGGATGACGACTTACCTTTTGATTAAGCAAGATGATCTTGCAGCCAGTAAGGTGTCTTATCTTACGTGTTTTTAGGTTGTTTCGCGCATTCACAAGAAAATTGGATTTGTTACAATGAAAACAGAGATTAAACCCATCACTTCCGACAGTTTATCGGAAGCGAAGACAATTATATTAAACGGCGGGGTTGTGGCAATGCCTACCGAAACCGTGTACGGATTGGGCGGAAATGCTTTGGACGATGAGGCGGTGAAACGTATCTTCGAGGTCAAAGGCAGACCGAGTGACAATCCTTTAATCGCGCACGTACACAGCGGTTATGACTTAACCAAGATTATCGATTATGATCCGCCCTACGCCAAGGCATTGCGCGAAGCCTTTTTACCTGGACCGTTGACTTTGGTATATCCGTCTACGGGTAAAGTCAGTCCGCGCGTATCCTGCGGTTTGCAAACGTTAGCGGTGCGGATTCCCGCGCACGCGGGCGCGCAGGCGTTTTTAAAAGAGGTAGACTTACCCATCGTCGCGCCGAGTGCTAACCTTTCCAAGCACGTCAGTCCCACTTCGGCAATGCATGTGTTTGAGGATTTTGAGGGGAAAATCCCACTCATTTTGGACGGCGGCGAAAGCATCGGTGGAATTGAAAGCACCGTTTGCGACGTGACGGGTGACGTGCCCGTGGTGTTGCGCCCTGGCTTGATTACCCGCGAACAAATCGCGGCGGTAGTTGGTGACTGTAAAGAATATACCCCCGACTTTACCAAGAAAGAAAGGGTAAAAAGCCCAGGGGTTTTATACAAGCATTATTCTCCCCGTTGCGCGACAGTGTTGTTTGCGACGGAAGAAAGGGACAAGGCATTGTCCTATTGCATTGCAGAACAAGCGAAAGGGAAAACGGTTGCGGTGCTGTGCGAAGACGGTATAGCAGACGGCTTTGCGGATTTTACCGTATTGCGTTTGGGCGGTACGGAAACGGAAATGGCAAACCGCTTGTACAGTTTGTTGCGTGAAGCGGAAAAAATTTGCGACGTGTTGGTGACGGTTGAACCGCGTGCCAAAGAGGGCGTGATGGTCGGGGTTTTAAACCGACTTCGTAAGGCTTGTACGTCGGTGGATATTCAGCATTAGAATAAAACGAAGGGGGCAGGTATGAGATGAGCGCGACGAAATTAAAAAAAATCGTCTTTATTTGTACGGGTAATACCTGCCGTTCTCCCATGGCGGAATATCTTTTGAAGAAGGTATTGAAAAAGGAGAAATTGCGTGGGTTCAAGGTGTGTTCGGCAGGGGTCGGTGCGAAAAAAGGCGACCTTATGAACCCTAAGACCGCGCAAATTTTACAAGATAACGGTGTGGCGATTGGTAAATTTACCTCTGCGCCCGTCAATGAAAAGCTGTTAAAGGAAGCATTCGTTTTCGTTTGCATGACGGAACGGCATGCGGATTATCTCATGGATATGCGTTGGGATGTTTTGCGTAAATCGGGCGCGGAAGAAATTGAAAACAACGTGTATTCTTTCGAGCAGTTGGCGGGGTATTCTATCCCCGATCCCTATGGGCAAAATTTGGATGCATACGGACGTGTGTATCAGTTATTGGATGGGGGCATGTATGCGTTGATTGAAAAATTGCACCTGCGCGACTACGCGCTTCCCGCACCCCCGAAAAAGCCTTCTGCAGGCAAACGCGGCAGACCAAAAAAGGCAGTTGCAGTCGAGCAACTACAGATAAATTATTGAGGAGAGAAATATGAAAATTGCAGTAGCATGTGACCATGGCGGTTTGAACTTAAAAAAAGCGGTGATTGCGTATTTGGAAAAATGCGGACACAGCGTGGTGGATTTCGGTACGGATTCTACGGCATCTTGCGATTACCCTGATTTTGCCGTGCTTGCGGCGGAAGCGGTGGCAAGCGGAGATTGTGAAAGAGGAGTTTTGGTATGCTCGTCGGGGATTGGCGTATCGATTGTGGCAAACAAAGTGCCTGGTATTCGTTGCGCACATTGTCACGACGTGTATTGTGCGAAATACACTCGTTACCACAACGACGCCAACATGATTGCGTTTGGTGAAAAAGTGGTGGGCGTTGGCTTGATGGAAGAAATGGTCAATGCATTTTTGACCTGTGAATACGAGGGCGGGGAACGCCACGACCGCCGTATTGCAAAGATTAAGGCGATTGAAGAAAAATACAATAAATAACGAGCAAAGATATGAAAAGAATCGTAGCCATCGGCGGGGGAGAACTCCGCGAAAGAACCACGTTAAAAATAGACGAATATATCGCAGCTCTGGCGAAAGAACACGCAGGGGAGAATCGTCCCAATGCGTTGTTTATTCCTACCGCGAGCCATGATTATATGCCCTACTACAACACGTTTCATAAGGTGTACACGGGGGTGTTTAATATCAAGACGGACGTTGCTTTGACTGTGTATAAAGAAGTGGACATGGAAAAAATGCGCGCAAAGTTTGAAAAGGCGGACGTGATTTACGTGGGCGGCGGTGATACGGTGTTCATGATGGAGCATTGGAAACAGAGCGGTTTATTACCCTTGATTGAAGACGCATACGCGCGCGGAGTACCGATTGCAGGGTTGTCCGCGGGGGCGATTTGTTGGTTTTCGGATATTTACACGGACTCGGAAATGGTCAATGGTGCAGGGGAAGAAAAGTACTTGATGTACAAAGGATTAAATTGGCTTGAGGGGAAAATTTCTCCCCATTATGGCACAAGAATGCTTGACTTTGACAAAATAGTGTGCTATAATGCCGAATGTGCTTACGGGATAGAAGACAACGCTGCGTTGGTGATAGAAGACGGAAAAGTTTTAGGCAGTGTATTGAGCGGCGGAAAAGCCTGGTTTATAGACTGTAAGGACAAAACGATACAAAAGACGGAAATCAAGCCGATTGAGGTTTGATTTCGTAAAAAAGCGGATGTGGCGAAATTGGCAGACGCGCAGGTTTCAGGTTCCTGTGGGTAACACCGTGTGGGTTCAAATCCCTTCATCCGCACCACGCAGGCGCACCCCTTATGGGTGCGCTTTTTGCGTGGTGCGGATGAAGGGATAGTTTAGTGAACGCACAAAGTATTGTGGGTTCACGCGAGGAGCATCCGAATACGAGGTTTTGGGATAGGGCGGAGCCTGACGGTGCGACGACGCTTTGGCGTAGCCAAAATATTCATCCGCCGTATAAATTTGAGCCAAAATAAAAATAAGTCTTGCCAAAATTCCAAAATAGTGATATAATATAGGAAAAAAGAAAGGTTTTCTTGTTATGGATAAAAAATACATTATAGACAATTTAGACTTAATGCAAGAATGGCATTGGGAAAAGAATAATGAACTTGGTTTTTATCCTGATAAAATCACTTGTGGTAGTGGTAAAAAGGCTTGGTGGAAATGCGGAAAAGGTCATGAATGGGAAGCAAGAATAGACCATAGAAACAATGGTATTGGGTGTCCTTACTGTTCAGACCGATATGCAATTAAAGGGGAAAATGATTTACAAACTGTTAACCCAGATGTAGCAAAAGAATGGAACTATGAAAAAAATAATGGGTTAACCCCTATGGATATAATGCCGAATAGCGGTAAAAAAGTATGGTGGAAGTGTGATAAAGGTCACGAATGGCAAGCGACAGTAGCTCAAAGAAATTACGGGACAGGGTGTCCTAGTTGTCATGCTGAACGGCATACGTCTTTCCCTGAATATGCACTTGTATATTATCTTGAAAAATATGGAGTGGATGTAATACAATCTTATAAAGCAAAAGGTTATGAATTAGATATCTATATTCCATCTATGAAAATAGCCATTGAATACGATGGGACGTATTGGCATAAGAATAAAATAAAAAAAGATTTAGAAAAAAATTTAAAGTGTAAAAAAGACGGGATTAAACTGTATAGAATAAGAGAAGGTTTATCGTCCTTGAAAGATTACTCAATAGATTATATTATTCAAAGCAATAAAGCTGATTTGTCGAAGATTATTCAACAAGTTTTATATGATATAACTAATATAAATATAGATATTGATTTGAAAAGAGATAGTATTGCAATAGAGAATTTGCGTATATATACAGAAAAGAAGAACTCACTTTTGATTTGTAATCCAGAAATGGCAAAGGAGTGGGATTATGAAAAAAATGGGGATTTGACCCCAGATAAAATCACTTCTAAAAGCGGTAAAAAAGTATGGTGGAAATGTAAAGGACATTCTTATCAAGCAACCCTTGCAAATCGTGCAAATGGAAATGGTTGTCCGTATTGTGCGGGACAAAAAGTTCTTTGCGGATATAATGATTTAGTAAGCATTAACCCAAAAATTGTGGAAGAATGGAATTATGAAAAAAACAAGGAGTTAAAACCAGAAAATTTTACTGCGAATAGTGGGCGCAAAGTATGGTGGAAATGTGCTAATGGGCATGATTATCAAGCAACAATTATCCATAGAAATAAAGTTGGTGGCTGTCCATATTGTTTAAGTCAAAAACTTTTGCCAGGATATAATGATTTAGCGACACGTAATCCAAATTTAGCGGAAGAATGGGATTATGATTTGAATAAAGACCTTAAACCTACCCAAGTATTTTCTAACGGACATCAAAAGGTCTGGTGGAAATGTAGCAATGGACATCCGTCTTATCAAGCAACATTATCGAATAGAAGCTATGGAAAGGGTTGTCCATATTGTTCAAGTCGAAGAGTTTTAAAAGGGAAAACAGATTTGCAAACAATTAATCCTACCGTGGCAAGAGAATGGGATTATGAAAAGAATAGTGGATTAAGTCCTGCTGATTTTTTGCCGAAGAGCAATAAAAAGGTGTGGTGGAGGTGTGGAGAAGGGCATCCGTCATATCGGGCAACAATCGCAAGTAAAAATTCAGGTGGCGGTTGTCCATATTGTTCAGGAAAAAAAGTTTTGACTGGATATAATGATTTGCAAACACTTAATCCAGAATTAGCAAAAGAATGGAACGATGATTTAAATGGAGATTTAAAACCGACAGATTTTACTATGCATAGTGGGCGAAAAATGTGGTGGCAATGTAAAAAAGGACACCAATGGCAGTCAAGAATAGACCATCGTAGCAATGGAAGTGGTTGTCCACAGTGTGCAAAAGAAAAACGAAAGAAGAGATAGATAATCCCGTTGGGTTCAAGTCAGTAGTTGGAAACCGTAAAGGTTCAGAAAGGTTCACTCGGTCCATAAAGAAACCATAATATTGATACAAAAAATATCGGTATTATGGCTTTTTTATTGCTCAAATAGGGTTATTTTGCGCTTTTTCATAGGTTTTACAGCAAAAATTTAGGCTTGCTAGGATAGTTTTGTCCTTGCGAGCCTTTTTTATTTTTAGCCGTAAAATACAAATCGTTCACTTTATACCACTTTCGTTCAATTTATGATGTATCGTTTAATTATTGATTTTCAATGGATTATGTGATATAATAAACTCACCGATAAATAAGAATTTACAAGTGAGTGTAAAAATGAAGTATATAGAATATGGAAAGCATTGTCTTGATACAATTATTCTTCTACACGGCGGTGGGTTGTCGTGGTGGAATTATGAGGATGTAGCA
>SVIN01000012.1 GCA_015069495.1 Clostridiales bacterium | reverse complement strand
GTGGCAACAGGAGTAATCTTTGCGCTCAATGCCTTTAACATAACAGATATTGATTTATTCTTTGATGGATGGTGGACACTATTTATCATCATACCGTGTGCGATAGGCTTATTTACAGAGCATGAAAAAATCGGAAATATCATCGGCATAGCCGTCGGAGTATTTTTACTCTTATGTTGTCAAGATATTTTGAATTTCTCCATGCTATGGAAACTGCTCATCCCTGCCATTATTGTCGTTATCGGTTTAAAAATGGTGCTTACGGGATTGTTTGGTAACAAAGCAAATGAAATAATGAAAAAGCTGAAATCGCAAGGCAAAGAACCGAAGGCGGGATGGGCTACCTTCTCAAGCTGTAATTTGAATTATGACAGCGAGGTTTTTGAGGGGGCAGAGCTTTCCGCAATCTTTGGCGGTGTAAAATGCGATTTAAGGAATGCCATAATCGAAAAAGATTGTGCTATTCAAGCTTCTGCTATCTTCGGCGGAATTGATATTTTAGTTCCAACTAATGTGAACGTCAAAGTAAATTCCAATAGCATCTTTGGCGGCGTTTCTAACAAAACGGCTGTAAATGCAAACGCCCCCACAATTTACATAAGCGGTACTTGTATGTTTGGAGGCATGGAGATCAAATGACAACATTTCAGAAAGTAATCAAATATCTTGCCATGGCGCTTGCGATATTTCTTACCGTTACAATTATCGGTGGGATACTTAGCGCAATAGGCTTGTTGGGCGGTTTCCTTACGGGTAATGCTGTTACCGAAGGTATGCAGACATATTCCGTAAATACAGAAATCCGTAATCTTGATATCGAAATCAACGCTGCCAATCTTTACATTAAAGAAGGAGAGGCATTTTCGGCAGAAAGCAATTTAAAGAATCTTAAAGTATATGATAAGGACGAATGTCTTACGATAAAAGATTTGACAAAAAATAAACTCTTTGGCGGAGACTCATACGAAAATGCCGTACTTACAATATACGTTCCCGTAGGGACTGTATTTGAAAATGTTAACCTTACTACTGGAGCAGGAAGATTGACGGTTGATAATCTATCTGCCGAAACGATTGATTTTGAACTCGGCGCGGGCGAAGTATCAATAGGTTCGCTTATTGCTACAAAATCTGCCGATATTGAGGGTGGCGCAGGTCGTATTACCGTATCAGGCGGCGCACTCAAAAATCTTGATATAGATATGGGTGTAGGAGAACTTAATCTTACCTCGGCATTCAGTGGCGAATGCAACTTGGATATGGGCATCGGTGAATCCAATATTACCTTAATTGGAATGAAGGATGACTATAAATTAGACCTTGAAAAAGGTCTTGGAAGTATTACTATTGACGGAAAGGATGTGTCCGATTTCGGCAGTAGCGGAAATGGAACAAACAAAGTTGACATTAGCGGTGGAATAGGCGCTATCAACATAAGATTTGAGGAGGAAAAAACAGAATGAAACTTGAACTAAGAAACATCAACAAATCTTTTGGCGAAAAGCAAGTCCTGAAAGATGTATCTTTTATCGCTGAAGGCGGAAAGGCGTTTGGGCTTCTCGGCAGAAACGGCGCAGGCAAAACAACCTCTATCCGCATCCTGATGAACGTATTCCCCGCAAACAGCGGTGAGGTACTGATTGACGGTGCCCCCATTGACTATGATAAAATCGGCATCGGTTATCTTCCCGAAGAACGAGGACTCTACCCCAAGAAACTCATCATCGACCAGCTTGTCTATTTCGCCGAGTTGAAAGGTATGAGCGCAAAAGATGCCGTAAAAGCTGTGGATTATTGGCTTGCAAGACTCGGCATGAGCGAGTACCGCAACAAGAAGCTTGATACGCTTTCCAAAGGGAATCAGCAGAAGATTCAGCTTATCACCGCGCTTGCGCACAACCCCGATATCGTCATCCTTGACGAGCCGTTCTCTGGACTTGACCCCGTAAACGCCATGCTCCTTAAAGACGTTGTAAAGGAACAAATCGCCAAGGGTAAAATCGTTCTCTTTTCAAGCCATCAGATGAGTTACATAGAAGAATTTTGCGACAGCATTGCAATCATCAATGCGGGTAAAGTAGCCGTTAGCGGAGATCTGCACGAAATTAAAAGAACCTATCCGCGCGACAAAATCGTGGTAAGCACCCAGACGCCCGAAAAAATACAAGCTGATTTTGGAAACGTTTGCACGAAGCGCGAGGATGGCACCTTACTTATTCACCTCGCAACCCCCAATGAAAAGCAAGCCATGATGAAGCGACTTGTAGAAAACTACGACGTGGACGAGGTCAAAGTGTTTGAGCCTTCGCTCAACGATATTTTTGTAGAATACGCAGGCGCGCAGGTGTAAGGAGATGAGACAATGAAACAGTTTAAAAAAATACTAAAATTTGAGTTGAAAGGCTATTTAAGAAATAAAATCTTCGTTGGATTCACCATCTTCTTAGTTGCATTGATTGCCATTGTCATGTTCATCCCCAATATCATATCGGCATTTGAATCGGATGAAGTCACAGACCCCGCCCCCACCGACATTCCGACCATGCTCGTGTACGCCGAAGACGAAGACCTCGCATCCATCGTAAAGGAGTATTTTGAAACCACCTTCGTGGATTACAACGTAAAGCTCGCAGAAGGCAACGTTGATCAATTGAAGGAAGAAATCGTAGCGGGGAACGCGGAATGCGCCTTTGTTATGGACAGCGCATCTTCCTATACCTATTATGTAAATAATCTTTCGATGTACGATAGCAATACCGCCATTGCAGACACCGTATTGCAAGAGGTATATCGTATCAACGCTATGATACAAAACGGACTTTCCCTCGAACAAGCAGGCGAAATTATGTCCGTACAAATCGAAAGCAACACCCAAACACTCGGCAAAGACCAAATGCAAAACTTCTTCTATACCTACATAATGATTTTTGCACTCTATATGGTCATTCTTCTTTACGGACAAATGGTTGCCACCAACGTTGCGACCGAAAAAAGTTCCCGCGCCATGGAAGTCCTTGTAACCAGCGCAAAGCCTACCGCAATGATGTTCGGTAAAGTGCTTGCCTCTTGCATCGCAGGCTTTACACAGCTTGTCCTCGTATTCGGTACGGCAATTTTACTTTACAATGTGAATAAAGAAGCACTCTCCAATCCGCTGATTGCTTCCATCTTCGACATTCCCATTGAATTGTTCATCTACCTTATCGTGTTCTTCATCCTTGGTTTCCTTATCTACGCATTCCTTTACGGTGCAATCGGCTCAACCGCATCCAAACTTGAAGATATCAACACCTCGGTAATGCCCATCACCTTCCTCTTTATCATCGCATTTATGGTGGTTATGTTCTCTATGAGCAGCGGAGAAATTGACAACGTTGCTATGCTTGTTTGCTCATATATTCCCTTCACCTCGCCAATGGCTATGTTTACAAGAATTTGTATGAGTACGGTGGCTTGGTATGAGATTGCCGCTTCGATTGCCATCCTCATTGGCTCTACCATCGGAATCGGCATACTTTCCGCAAAAATCTACCGCGTGGGCGTTTTGCTTTACGGTACTCCGCCCAAGATTGGCACAATATTGAAAACTGTATTTAAAAAGCAGTAACGAGTTGTTCAGCTTTCGCTGTTCATACTTCACGAAAAAAGGCACCTTTTCAGGTACCTTTTTTCATACGATGCTTTGTACGTCCCAACAAAAAACACCCTTTCGGGTGTTTTTTTGCATATTATTCAAGAATAGAAATAATCTTCAAGCAATCCATAATGTCTTGAGGGGTGATTTCCGATTCGGGAACAGATGCATGAATATGCGCGTTGCGATATACGCGAACACGATAAATGCAATCATAGTGACTACGATTCAAAAGCTTTGCCTTTTCATGATTGGACGAACGCAATTCGTTGATCATCGTACAAAGATCCCCTGCAAAACCGTATGCGTATCTAAGCAAGCTTTCCAAACGCGAACAGAATGCCGTAGCCGCAGCGGGAAGATTATTCTGCGCAACGTGCCCCATGATGATACCATCGTTGAGTTCTGCCTTCGTGCGGTCATATTCAATCATCTTGCTGATGCATTCATCACCAACAATACCTACCAAATCCGCGTCCGTAATCGTCGTCAAAACTTCATTTGAAATTTGATCGGGGGGCAAGGTTTGAATGATTTTGTCTATTCTCTTTGCCTGCTTGTTGACTACCTGTTGGAAAACGTTACGTACGGTACGCCCGTTACCGAAGTTTTTATCGCGTTTCTCGTAGAGTTTATCAAAGTGCGAAACAAGCATTTGTCTTGCCACTGGCGTAAGATCGTATTTCATCTTCTTACAACGGCCATCGAAAATCTTCATCAACTCTTCGCCCGTATAATCGTCAAACTCAATTACGTTTGCAAAACGGGAAGGAAGCCCAGGGTTACTTTCAATGAATTCTTTCATCAAATCGGTATAACCCGCAACAATGACCACCAATCTGCGGCGGTAGTCTTCCATACATTTCAAAAGCTCGTCAATCGCTTGTTGACCAAAGTCGTTCCCTTTCGATGCGCTAAGCGTATATGCTTCGTCGATAAACAATACGCCGTCCAACGCCGTTTCAACAAGCGCCCTTGTTTTAGGTGCAGTTTGCCCCACGTAACCAGCAACCATGTCACTGCTTGACGCTTCGACCAAGTGCCCTTTTTCCAAGATCCCAAGGCCCTTGTAAATATGCCCCATGAATCTTGCAACCGTCGTTTTACCCGTACCAGGGTTACCAGTAAACGCAAGGTGATAGGAAAAGTCATCAGGCACGGGAAGTCCGCGGTCTTCTCTAAATTTAAAAACACGAATTTGCGAAATCCAATCTTGCACGCTGTTCTTCACCCCTGCCAAACCAGTAAGCGAATTCAAGCGTTCCAACGCTTCCTCCATCGAAACTTCTTCTTCATTGATTACCGCGGTAACCTCTTGTTTCTTTTGTTCGGCGGCATTTTGGCTTGCGGAAGGCGGGGGCGTGTTATTATTCGCGGAATAATTACTCGCGCCTACGTTACCGTTTGCATTGGCAGGTGCGGCAGCCGCCATGTTATTCGCCTTATTTTCGCAATTTTGCGCAAGCTGAAGATACATCTCGCTGTTTTCCGCATCATTTTGAGCAATTTGACGGTATTGATTTGCCGCGGTAAGCAATTTTTGTCTACCGCTCGGCATACCAAAAGCAAGCTCCTTTTCACCTTTTGCAGCCATCGCTTCCGCTGACTTTAACATAAATTGTACGTTCATATCCGAACCTCTTTTTTTAAATTATCTTGTCAAACCTACGGATGCTTCAAGCATAGCGTATTTATTTTCATCCTTAGTCATACCGCCCATATCCGCAAAGACAGCCGACGCTGCAGATGCAGAACCCGTTTCGATATCCGTAGAATCCGCAACTGCTTTTGCCATTCTGATTTCTTCCAATTTTTGATTACCTTGTTCAATGGCATCATTGATGAACATAGCCATACCCTGGATATCCGCAAATCTACCGCCCGTAAGCTTGTCAACTTTTTCATTGGTAAGCATAAGGTCTTGCTGCGTCTTCAATTGTTCAACCATAGCCGCCTTATCGCTAAGAGCCGAACTTGCTTGCGAGTAGGACGAAATCGCGCTCATAACAGCCGTTCTCTTTGCGTTGAGTCTATCGATTTGACTGTCCAACATCAAGCATTCGGAAGGCGATGCGTTGCGTCTGCGTTCCAACAAAGGACGAAGCTGCGAATTCAAATCCAACAATTCATCGTTAGAATCCTGAATTTTATCATCGTACATATCTTGGCAACGTTCAAGTTCCTCAAGAGCCTTCTTAACGTCATTGAGCATAGAAGTGCTTGTCATTTCATTGCCATTGAAAGAACCATATTTCGCGTCCGTTGCTTGGTCTGCCGTTGCACCTACCACGTTACCGAAAGGGTCAGTAGCCGCAAACGCCCCTTGATTGGTTTCCGCAAAAGGATCGCTACCGAAAAGCCCTACCGCACCTTGATTCAACGCTGCCATAGCCGCCGCATTGTTTGCCTGCGTTTCTGCTCTTTCTTGATTCTGTGCGATAAGCTTGTCTTGGTTTACCTGCATTTCGGTATCCGAAATCTTTCTATCCGATACAAGCGTATCTGCAAAACCAGAAGTTTCAATCGTTGCAACCGCCAAGCCTTCTCTTTGAATTTCAACGTTTACAGCGTTAATTTGATTTAAAGTAGCCGAAATTTTGGTGTTAATGCTGTTCGCTCTGCTTAAGATTACCGCGTTGTTAGGCGTTTCTGCATTCAACTTCTTAAGAACTTCTTTTTCTTCTTGATAGCTGGTAAGTTTCGCGGAAAGTTCTTCCACCTTCTTTTGAAGCTGTTCTTCTCTTGTTTCTTCTACCTTCGCAAAAGAAGCCTTTTTACTACTGGAAACCTGTCTGCCGCCGATAGGACAAAGCTGCATTCTTTCAATGGCAATTTCGTTTGCTTCATACAATTTGATGATTGCCGTCGCATATTGACCTTTCAATACCGCGGTATTTGCGCTTGCCAACAAGTTGTTGATTTTGCTGTCTACGTCCAAAAGCCCCGTATTCGAGGATTCGCTTTGCGAGGAAAGCCTGCTTGTAATATCTCTGATAAGCTTTTGCGCGTCTACGTTTTTACACGACATACCGATTTGCGTAAGCGTAGAGATAAGGTTTTGCTTGTTTGCGTTGTTGATTTCCGTATTCTTTTTATCCTTGTTAAAAATATCAAATAATCCCATTGTTTTATCCTCCAATTAAAGTTTCTTGCCGCAACCCGAACAGAATGCAGCCGATTGATCCATTTTTGTACCGCAGCTAGGGCAATATTTTACACCTTGATTTACATTCGCCGACGTGTTATACATCGTAGGCGTTTGCGGTGTTACGGGCATTGCCTGCGAGGGATTCAAGTCCTTCGTTGCGTTTGCAATCGCAATAATATTGTCGATTTCCGCGCGTTGTTCGCGTTCTTTTTCTCTGCGTTGTTGTTTTTGTTCTTTGCGCAAATTTTCCATTTCAAAAAATTCTTTTCTCTTTTCTTGGTATTCTTCACTGAATGAAATACCCGCCAAAGCAAAGCTTACAACTTCCAACCCAATATCGCCAAGCGATTGCGTAAATCTCTTTTCAATATCCGCAGCGATCGCCGATTGTTGCGTCATTACACTGCCATAATCGTAATTCTGTAACACTTCGGCAAGTCTGCTTGTCATAATTTCATTAAGTTTCAACTTAACGTTCGCCGCGATGTCATCGGCTGTAAGAGGCACACGGCCAAACGCCGCATACAAAGGCCAAGGCTGTGCAATTCTGATTTTACATTCTCCGCGTCCGCCTACAGTCGTTTCATAATTCAGCTCGGAATCTTTAAAAGGAATCCCCGACACTTCGCAGGTCATTTCGAATACTTTATCTACGTTTACGCAAATCAAATCGAGCTTGCTGTTGTCTTTTTCTTCTGCCTTCGACTTAATAAGCGAACGGCCAGGGATGTTGATACTCTTCAAAACACCGTTAACAATGTAAAGCGCGACACAACCAGAACTAACCATCAACGTCGTATCACGAACGATATTGCTGAGGTCTTCTGCCCAAACAACGTAGTCCGCATTAGGCGCAACCATTATGTTTTTAATTTTTTCTTTCATCAGATTTTCTCCTTTATATGTTAAATAATTGCAAGCACTTTCAAAATAACCGACAAGGTGTCAATGACAATTTCAATACAAGCGCTTATCTTTTCTTTCACTGATAAACTGGTGAAGGTTTGCTCGCTCAACTCGCCCAATGCTTGTTGAGGAAGTTTCATAGAGGTAATAACGTGCGCAAGGAATTCCTTTGCCATATCTACGGGAATCGCATAATTCATCCCTTCCGCGTTTTGAACGCCTGCAACCAACACGCCGATGACTTCTCCGTTTTCATTTACCAACGGACCGCCTGAGTTGCCGTGATTTGCCGCCGCATCCGTCATGATATACGGATAGGAAAGCCCTGGCATTGCCCTCGTTGCATCGCTGATAATCCCCGACGTAATACAAGTACCATTCCCCAACGAGTTACCGATTAAGTATACCTTGTTACCGTTTCTGTACGAATTATCCTGACCGAAATCAACAGCCGAAGCATCGTTTAGCCCAGGAATAAACAACAACGCAAGGTCGAGGTTGTCATGTTTGCCGTCCGCAGGTTTACCGAACGCTACGATTTGCGCGTCATACGCTTCGCCTTTATATTGTACGACAATCTTCTGATAAGGTTCGCCCCTATTGTTTGTGATAGCATGCGCGTTCGTAAGCACAAACCCTTTGCTTGATACGATAAAACCAGACGAATAAGCCGTTTGTTTTGCTTCCGTTGCATAAATTTCAACCACCGATTTATCCATCTTTTCAAAGACCGCTTCACCCGAAAGCGCATTGCCCAATGGAACGGTAACAGGCGCAGGTGCAGGTGTAGGCGCACGTTCTACCACTACCGCTTCACGCTTGCCCGCATTCGTTTCAAGCTGAACCTCAGGCATCATCGTCTTTAAGTAGTTGATACTTTCCACGTAACCTTGCGATGCTGACAATTGCAACCATCTCTTTGCTTCTTCCATTTCCGATTTTTGAATCAACAACATCGCGTATCTAAACATACTGCCGTGGTGTCCCTTCATTGCCAACATCTTGTATAATATTTCCGCTTCGTTGGGAATTTCGCTTTTTACGATGCCTTGTTCTTTCGCCCAAGCAACCTTGTATAACGCTTCGGCATCCAAATAGTTGGCATACTTTAAAAATAGAGATTTTTCTTCTTGCGATTGCGTTTCATCACCGTATTTCGTTCCGCAGGCGGGGCAAAATACAGCATCCTCTTCCAACGTTGCCTTACAGTTTTTACATTGTTTCATAATCATTACCTACTTTTGTTTGCGGATGATATCCAGCAAAGCTTCATTCAAATTTTCACACGCACGTATCCCCGCTTTGATACCGCCGACAACGTATAAAAAGTCATCGCATACCTGCGTAATGGCGCGCCCGCTTAATCCTTCCGATTGTTCCGCCAATACCTCTAAATCCAACTGCTCAAAATAAAGCGGTTCTAACTGCGCAAGTTTATTTTTAAAGAACTGTACACGCATGTTTTTGTCGGGTAAAGGAATGTAAATTCTTTGGCGGAATCTACTTAAAATACCGCTGTCTAACGATTCTTTACAGTTCGTATTTGCAAGGACGAGGAAGTTTTTGTTTTCCTTTACACCGTCCAAGTTACGAAGCAATGCAGGCACGGCTGTTTGCGACGCTTTGTCGTCCCCGCTTCTGCTCTTTGCAATTTCGTCAAATTCATCGAAGAATATCGTGATACCGCAATTATATTTCTCTACGTAGTCACGCAAGGAAGAAAACACCTTGTCGATAATTTTCCCCGTTTCCCCCACGTAGCAATTTACCATCGCCGCCACGTTTACCAAAACGAAAGGCTGTTCAATCTCTTTTGCAACCGCTTTTGCAAAGGTCGTTTTCCCTGTTCCCGGGGGGCCTTCTAACAGTATACATTTACTGCTAAGGAAGTTATAGCTATACGCTTGCGGGTATCGAATCGGATTGATAACGTATTCGGTAATCGCCTCTTTCGCTTCCTGAAGCCCGATAACACGGTCAAACCCATCCACAAGATCACTCGCACTGTAGAAAGTGTAATACTGGCTCATATCCTCGCCCGTCTGCGTTTGTTGCATTTGCGTATTATCCGTATAACCCAACGTCGGGTTGATAGAGCTGGACGAAACGTTCGCATTGGCGGGGCGTTGCGGAGTGTTTTGAGTTGCCGCTTTCGCCTGAATTGCGCCTGCGATACGTAACATTTTTTCTGCGCGTTGCGAATACACGTATTCCTTCGCAGGGTCTAATACCGACAATTTACGCAAACAATCCACTGCTTCTAAAAACTTTTTATACGCCAACGCATAGTTTCCGCTATCATTGGCGCGAATCGCGTCGTTGTAATTCTTTTCGTAAAGTCTATGATAAAAATCTACTTGGTAATTCATATCCTACCTCTTACGAATCGTTTTCAGCACGCCATTCTTTGAGCTTGATTAAATCTTCCGTCTGTACAGAAGAATGCACTTCCTCTAACGCTTTTTCAAAATCTGCGTTGGAGATAAATTTCTCACCCGTACGAATACCGCGGATAATAGAAATTTCCTCAATCTTATCCAAGAAGTTGGTAATATCCGCGCCGTTGAAACCACTGGTCGAGTCTACCACTTTGCTTACGTCGATATCCCCATGAACGTCTACCACGCCGCGATTGATCAGCTTCGTAAGGCGTTTGTTGATCATATATTCTCTTGCGCCGTCGTCGGGCAATCCAACGTATATCTTCGTACCAAAACGGCCAGGGCGAAGGAATGCGCTGTCGATATCCCAAGGCTTATTCGTTGCGCAGATTAGGAATAAGATATTACCTGTATCTTTGCCGTAACTTTCAATACCTTGCAACTGCGCAAGGAATTCCGACCTCAATTGTTTCGCGTATTGCGATTTGGTCGACTTCGGAGAAATGGAATCCATTTCGTCGAAATAGATAACCGCGCAAGGGAATTTTCTTGCTTGTTTAAACAAGGTTCTTACCGCGCGTTCCGTGTTACCTGCGCCTTGTTGTAACAAGTCGGAGGGTTTTACCGAACAGAATTTCGCGCCGATTTCTTTCGCGATTGCCGCCGCAATCATCGTCTTACCCGTTCCCGGAGGGCCATACAAACACAGACCGCCGCCGTTTTTCTTTTCATAACCCGCAAAAGCTTCGGGGTTCTTCAAAGGAAGCAACACCTTGATTTGCACGACTTCTTTCACGTCTTCAAGCCCTGCAATATCCTCAAAACCAATGCTTGGAATGTTATCCCAAATAAATCCGCCGTCAGCCCCGTCCCCGCCAAGAAGCTCGTCTTCGGGGCTCTTTTTATGTTCTTCTTCAAGCGCGCTCGGTTTTTGAGACACGCTCGGCTGATAAGGATTCGGTTTTTGCTCGGAAGGAATCTCGGGTGCTTTTGCCGCGAGATTCGGAGGCGGTAAATCATCCACCGACGGGAAAGTCGGGGTTTCCGCCTTAGGCGCGGGCATCGTAGGTGCGGGCATTGCAAAGCCCGATTGCACTGCATCTTTGACAACTTCTTTAGGAGTCGAATTGGTCGAGAGCATTGGACTATCCCCCAACAACGCACGCTCTAAATCGTCAAGTCTGCTGTCCATACCCATTTCATCAGACGTGATTTGGTCTTGCAGCAATTCTTTTATCTCGTCATCGCTCACGTCGGAAAGTCTCGAAACGCTGCTTTCGAATACCATATTGTTGGATTCTAACACTTGTTGCAACGCGCGCGAGGTTTTTTCGTTTTGAAAAATCGCTTGTTGCGAAATATTTTGACTCTTTTCAAGGTTAATCGATTTACACGTTTTGCAAACGCTTTCCATGATTGAATCCAATGATTTCACAAACTTTTTGCTCAAACCTTGCATTTCGCGCATATCGATTGCAATCATAAGATTTGCATGCATATCCTGCGCCTGCTTTAAATTGAAAAGTGCAAATTTAAGCGCGGCAACCTTTGCCTTATACAAAGACGTATTTCCTTCGCGCAATGCGTCCTTTGCTTCCTTCGTGTACGTATCACGTTTTCTGGTAAGCGCCGTAATCGCATTGGTTAATTCGCGTTTGGTTTCGTCTTCCGCCTGCTTTCTTGCTACTTCTTTCTTAAATTCACGAAAGTTCATCTATACATCCCCCACGTCTATTAAAAACGAGTTTTATTCGGCGTATTATTTACGTAGTCTGCCGTAGAAAATTGCATATCGTCCAACATAGCGTCGATTTCCTCGTCAAATTCAGCATACGTGCTTCCTTCCATCCCAATCGCCGAAGCGGCGTCGCCTTCCGCAAGGAAACGATCCATTTGTTCTTTTTGATTGTTCGATTCGAAAATTGCTCTTTTATATTTTTCGTTCACGCGCTTTGTTTTCGATTCTTTATTTTCCACGCTGGTGTTCAGGATATCATCCGCCAAGTTCCCAATGCAATCGTAAAACTCTGCATTCATACGCACCAAATCACGGGATTCAACGGCAAGTTCCAACTGCAAAAACATTCCGTTTTGTCTTTGCAAAGATTTCATGGTTTGTTGCAATAACGTTCTTGCTTGCGCTTCTTGTTGTTTTAAGCCTTTTTGGCGCGCCTCTGCCATTTTGCGTAATAAAGTTTCTTTTTTCTTTTCCAACAAGGCGATTTGAACACGCATCTTGTTCGACGTTTCCGCTATTTTTGCTTCCGCCTCTTTTCTAAGTTCTTCAGGGCTCTTCTTGGGTTTCTTTTGAAATATGGACATAGGCAACTCCTTTTGCTTTATTTGCTTTTTCTGTGTTGCTAAATATATATTCATATATTTATTATTTTTATTATACTCCTATTTTCTTATCATGTCAAGACTTTTCGTCATTTTTCTTTTTTGGTTTACCGAAAAAGCCACAATAACCATGTTTTTGCGTATATTTTCCCACTGTTAACCGCGCAAAAAACGACCCGACGGCTATGCATACAATCCGTCGGGTTGTTTTCTGTTGTCAATAATCAGTGTTTATCATCTGTTGTAAAGCGTTTTGCATCACCGCTCTTGAGTGCGATAACAATTTTCGGCAATACGGCTACCGACGTATTGTCTACCATTACTCTGTCCAAGCTGTATTTCGTCGTATGATGCATAACCGAAGCTTCGCCATTGTGTGAAAGACTCTTGTCGGTTACCCAACAATCTTCAATACAGCCGTCTCCCATACCGCCAATGCACTTGTAATAATCACTCCCTGATATGTAGTTATGTCTATCGACAAACATACGATCTTCTTCTTTGTCCATCAAGAAGACTCTATCATCCGAAGCACTTTCATAAGTACATACGATTTTCTTTTCTTGCCCCTCAAATGCGTTGTCATAGAACTCGTGATTCAACCAGGAATGAATACTGCAGGAATCCCAATCGTTGTCCATTTGAAGATTATTATATTCCTGGCAGTCTATACCGCGATCAGAAACAAGCACCGCCATGGAGGTATTGGGATGAATTTTTTCCACGTCCCAAATAATCGGGTTAAATTTGAAACAATAGATTTTTCTAAGCACGTAACCGTGATCTCTCTGTAAAACGTTTTTTTCTTTCGATTCTCTAACCGAGCATTTTTCACGGAATTTAATGAAATATACCGCGCGGTATTTTTCGCCGTTTACTTCTTCGTCACGATACCACGTATACGGGATGCCTTCGTGCGTTCTAAACAAAACCTTCCAACCATGGCTATCCATCTTGTCAGGTTTCTCGTACTGTTGGAAATGATTTGTCACAGCAAATGACTTTTCAATCGTTTGCGGATAATGCCCAAACGCCAAATGATGTTCGTCCAAAATCTTGTACAAATCTTCCGTCTGTGAAGTAGGCGCGGTCGGGGTTACCATAGCAACTTCGGGTTCTTTTTCCTTTTCCTTAGGCTGTATCCCCTCGGTGATAATCCCGTTCCAACGAGCAACGAATTTAGAATACTTTTCCGACGTTCTCGTGTCGAATACGTTATCTACCGTTTTATTGTTGACGCGAATGGGGATATTGATGTTATGTAAAACAAACCCAAGGTTTTCCCCTTTCGAACTTGCCAATTGATTGATTTCATGCCCCTTGTTGTAATACCACGTGTACATATCTCTCAAACGCGTACTCGGGTTGTCGCCAATCAACACCAACATGGTTCTCGAATTGTGCAATGCATACAACAATCTTGCTTCGTATTGCAAATCGGAATCGCACATGCTTTTATCAGGCGGCATAAACACGGGCAATTTCGGCAACGCATTTTTCATTTTCGTTGCAACCGTTTCCCATTGAGCGCCGTTTCCGTCGTTGTCTTCAAAGGCAATAAACGCACCGTATTGGAACCCTTTCTTTTTACTGTTTTTAATTTCTAAATAGTAATCCTTGATGGTATCAATATGGTCTTGAATCTTCGTAAGTTTACGTTTTTCTCTAAGGCTATCGCTTGTTTGAATCTGCTGACGGTCGGACGTCGAATCGCTAAAATCGGACGACGAACTGTATTGATCAAAGCTTTTCAGCGCCCTGATAAAGTTATCGTCATCGGCAAAATAGTTATCGTTGCAATCCCAACAGCTCACCAACGGATCTCCCATTCTCTTTGCATCCGTGCTGTCATAAATAACACGCACGCCGAATCGAGCCAACGCCAAGCCTAAAAAGGCGTCGGGGGAGGGCGTTTTACGTTTCTTTTCACTCTCCTCGATTTCCATGGTAAAGATGTTGATGGCATCCGCGAAACGGCCTTCTTCCAGCGCACTGTACCCTCTCGTTAAACGAGAAGCGTTCGGGTTTAAAAATTCGTTGTTTGAACCGCAAAACGAACAGGAAATTACCGCGTCGCAATTTTTCGACGCTTTGTTGATTTCTTCAGAGGTGAACCATGCGCCGCAATGTTGACAAGAATATATCATTTTCTATGCTCCAGTTATTTATTCATACTTTTTCGTGGGACGGCTTATCGCCATCCCACTTTTGTTTAATTAATATAGGTCACTACACCTTCAGGGAAGAAGGATTCGTATGCTTCCAAGGCAGGATTCAAGCGTACGGTTGTAAGCTTTTCACTGCCTGCAAACGTATCTTCCGTTACCTTATCAAGAGAACACGTAATCGTCAATTCTCTTAAGTTCCCCAGCTCTTCCAAGAAATTATTTGCCAATCTCTTCGCGTTTGTAATCGTAAGCGAAGAAATATGCTTGCTATCCGTCACGTAGGATATTTGAAGGGGTAAAATACGTTTCCAACCAATATGGGGAAGGGTTAAGCTTTCCACAGAACAGCCTTTTAAAATGTCCATCCCGATTGTTTCCAACGACGAGGGCAAGACAACCTTTGCCAACGATTTGTTATTGGCAAATGCTTTACCGCCGATTTTTTCCACACCGTCGTTCAGTGCAAGCGAAGTAAGCGCACAGCCGTTGAAAGCTTTTCTGTCTATTTCTTTTAAGCCTGTACCCCAATGAACTTCTTTTAATGCACTGCAACTGTTGAATGCATTTTTCGCAATTTTCGTAATGGAATCAGGGATAGAAATTTCCTTCAACGAGGTGCAGTGTTTAAACGCGCCTTGGGAAATTTCCGTCAAAGCCGACGAGAGGGTTACCTCGGAAAGATTATAACAATACGAAGCCATGCCCTTCCCGATCGTTTGCACGTTATTCGAAAGGTTCAGAGCTTGCAACTTGCTACAATTTTCAAAGGCAAATTTCCCAATTTCTTTCACGCTGTTCGGTATAGAAACGTCCGTCAATGCTTTACAACCTTGCGCCATTCTTGCGGGAATTGTTTCCAGCCCTTCAGGCAACGTTAAGGTGGTCAGCTTAACACAATCTTTAAACGCGCCTTTACCGATTTTTGATACGGACGTGACGCTTAAATCAAGTTGTTTTACTTGAGATTTTGCAAACGCCTTATTACCAATGGTTTTCAGCGTACTCGGCAGAACCATCTCCTCAAGCGAGCATCCCTTAAACGCGCCCGCCTTGATTGTTTCAACCCCTTCGTTTAAAATGATTTTTGTAACGTTTTTCGCGCCTTTGAACGTGGAAGATTTCGCCACACGCAAGTCGGTAACTTCCAAAGATTTTAAACTCTTTTCACGCCCAAATACGTACGAGAAACCACGCATAAGGCTGTTCTTTTTATTCCCTAAGAAAGGTGTTTTTACGTGCACTAAGTTATCTGTGTTTGCAAACGCATGACGCCCGATTCTCTTCATAGTAGAAGGAATATTCAAGGTCGTCAACTTATCGCATCCATAGAATGCCTTGGCGCCAATTTGTTCTATCTGCTCAGGGATAATTAATTCTGCTATCGCCGTATTTGCAAAGGCTTTTTTGCCGATAGTCTGCGTATTTTGTCCAATCTGCACCGCCGTCAATTTACCGCAATTTTGCGCCAATTTACGAGGGATTTTATTCAAACCATTCGGCAATTTCAAGGACGCCAATACGTTACATTTGCTAAACGCGCCTACACCGATGTTCGTGACGGCCGTATTCGACAAATCTGCTTCCGTCAACGAATCACAGTTGTTGAATGCATTCTTCTCAATTTTTTCCAATCCGCTTGTAAACTTTACGGACGTTAAACCGCTGTTTTTAAACACGTTTTTCTCAATTGTCTTCAAAGAGTCGGACAACGTAATAGCCGTCAATCCCTTACACCCCTCAAACGCGCTCACTCCGATGCGTTGCAAGTTGGGAATATCGCCAAGTGTACTTAAAGTACGGCAACCCTTAAACGCCGATTTTTCCACTTCCGTCAGCTTGGTAAAGCTTGCGGTGTTTAAGTTTGCACAGTGCAAGAATGCCTTTTTACCAATCGTCGTAACGTTTTCGCCACCCGTTACCGACACCAATTTTTTACAATTCTTAAAGGTATTATTTTTAATTTCCTTTAACGAGCCAGGCAATTGAATCGTCGTCAACCCGCTGCCCGCAAACGCGCCCGATTGAATTTCCGTCACGTCTTTGCCAAAGGTTACGCTTTTTACAATATCACAGCCCCTGAACAGAGATCTGTAAACCTTATCCATATCCGTCAGCGTAATCGCCAAATGATTGTCGGCTTTTCGGCTTTGAATTGTATAACTGAGGGAGTAAAATCTGCTCAACGCGCGCGTTTTTCCGATAAACGGCAAGCTTAACGAGTTCAAGCTTTCACAAGATTTGAACACGCGTCTGCCCATTTTTTCCACGCTGTTCGGTATCGTTACCTGCGTCAAAGACGTACAATTTTCAAACGCTTTCGCGCGAATTTCTTTCAAAGCAGACCCAAACGTTACGTTGGTCAGTTTGGTACAACCGCTGAAGGCTTTTCGGTCAATTTCCTCAACGTTCTGCAAGCCTTCTACCGAAGTCAGCGAGGCACAGCCGTTGAATGCATTGTTCGAAATTTTCGTCACACCCGACAGTGTAATCGTTTGCAACCCGCTGTTTGTAAACACGTTGGGCAAAATGGTCGTCACACTCTTCGGTAAGGTAACCGCTTTCAAGCTTGCACAGCCTGCAAAGGCGTTTTCAGCGATATGTTCCAAGTTGGAAATATTACCCAAGTCCGCCAAAGCACTGCAACCAGCAAACGCCGATTGTCCAATCTTTGTCACCTTCTGGAAGTTCACGCCCGTAAGGTTTTCACAGTTTTGGAACGCATTTTTGGCAATGGAAGTAATGCCATCCCCGCCCGTGATTGACACCAAATTGGTGCAATCTTTAAACGTCTCTTTTTTAATTTCCTGTAAAGTGCTCGGCAAGGTAAGGGTGTTCAACCCGCAACCTTCAAATGCGCCCGCTTGAATTTCCGTTACACCTTCGTCAAAAGCTACGCTTTTTACAATATCGCAATCCTTGAACGATGCGCTGTAAATTTTCTCCATATCCGTCAAAGTAACCGCCAAACGGCTGTCAACTTTACGGCTTTTAATTGTATAATGCAAGGAATACAATTTACTAGATTTTCTTGTTTTTCCGATAAACGGCAAGGTTAAATCGTTTAAGTTTTCACAATCGTCAAACACCCGTCTGCCCATCTTTTGCACGCTGTTCGGCACGGTTACTTTCGTCAATGCCGTACATGATTCAAAGGCTTTGCCTTTCATGACTTGTAAAGAAGAACCAAACGTTACGTTTGCAAGTTTCGCACAACCGCTGAACGCTTTTTTGTCGATTTGCTTGACGCTATCCAACGAAGAAATGCTCACCAAACGGATACAATCCTTAAACGCATTCTTTTCAATATGCGTCACGCCTTCCAAGCCATTGACCTTGAGCATTGTCACGCATTTTGCAAACGCGCCTTTCTCAATGGTCTTCAACGCAGGGTTTAAGGTTACCGCGCTCATACCCCAAACGCCTTTAAAGGCATTTTTACCGATATAGACTGCGTTGGATAAGTCCACTTCCTGACTCAAAGGACAATCCAAAAACGCTTTTTTACCGATTGATTTTACATACGAAAGATTTTCAACTGTGTAGAGACCTAAACACTTGGAGAAAGCTTTGTCTTCAATCACCTCAATAGTCTCAGGCATTTGCACTTCGGTCAACGCCGTACAATTTTTAAACGCGCGCTTGCTGATTTTCGTAAGCCCTTCGGGCAATTGAATACTCTTCAAGCTTTCACAATTAACAAACGTTCTCTTGTTGATTTTGGAAATGCTTTTCGGAAGCGTGATTTTCTGCAACGCACGGCAATTTACAAACACGTGCGCATCTATTTTTTCGACCGTTTCAGGAATAATTACCTCGGCCATTTTATCATGGAAGAATGCACCTCGGTCAATTTCCACAACCGTTTTCCCGTCGATTGTTTCTGGGATAGAAATCACGTCCGCAGACTTGTCCGCCAAGCCCGCAACGGCGATATTGCCGCCCTTAAGATTGCGGTAGAACAGCAAATCGTTGTAACCGTCATAGCGTTCGTAGAAGAAAGACACCGAACCGATTGAGAACAACGAAAATATCGACAACGCTAAAATAACACGGCGGATATCACGCGTATAATACACATACTCAGGACGTTTGAGTTTTCTATACTTCGTTCGCTTGCCCGCCCAAATCACCATACCGACGCAGGCTAACCATACGCCAAGCATGGCGAAAATCAACACCGTCATGGGGGTGTTTTTTAACAGCCTATACTGATAAATATACCCTACCGCCGCCGACGTCAGCATCGCTGCCCCGCCAAAAACAAACGGGTATACTTTCAAACGAGTGTCCAATCTCCGCTCGTGATCTTCTTTAAACGCCGCGTTGATTTCCTCTACTATATTCTGTAAATAGTGATCCAGGAATAAATTTTTTAATTTGTAAATATTGGATTTACGAATATCGTTTAAATAGCGAATCCCCGCCCTTCTCAAAATTGCCGCGTCGTTTTTTGAAAACAGACCGCCTTTGGTTTTTAACAAGGATACTTTATAGGGATACCGCCATATTTTTTTCCATTTCTGTTCAATGCAAACGGATTCGGCAATGTCTTGTTCGACCGCCGCCTTCACAACGTCGATTGCCTCTTTACCTTTCGGTAAAAAGAGTTCCTCGTATTCCGACTCCGTCAAGTCAAACAAATCTTGGACGAGGACAGGCTGTCCGCCTTTTGCGTTCTTTTGGAAGGCTTCCGTTTTTTCGATATATTTTGTAAGAGCGTCTACGCAATGCAGCCATTCTCTACCCGTGATACCGAATGTTTGTTCAACGTTACCCCGCGTAGCCGTGTGCGCTGTACGCCATACAAAGGTCAAGGGAAAACGCGGTAAAAGCCCAACCGACTTTCCCGTGTCTTTCTCTAATAAAGCGGTGCAAAGTGCTTCACGTACAACCGCCGCTCTTTTATAATGAAATCTATCGTATAAAAGGATACTGTTTGAAAAAGGTCTTTCCGCTCTGCGACCCAAAAATTGATTTTGTTCGCTTACCGAATAAGCCGTATCGGCTTTCGGAGGGTTATACTCAACAAACGATCCCCAAAAATCAGCCTCATCCATAGTCGCCATTTTTTCTTCTATGGAAATCGCTTTCTTTTTCGCATCGACGTTTTCATTTTTTATCTTTGCCACACCTTGGCCTTTTTCGAGATTTTGGGGTGCGGGGCTGTTTTTCCCCGCGCCCTTTTTCTTCTTGTTTTTCTTCTCTGTTTTAGCCATTTTCTACTCCAAATGCCTTTATCGAGTTATTCTCTCACTATTTTATAATTATTCACACGGTTTGTATATATAATCTTATAAACGATTTTTTGCGCGTCCGTTCCGTCCACGTATCTAAATTCTTCCGTGACGTAATAATCCACACACTCGCTTAATCCTTTAAATATCGGATAAATATACAATCTATCTTGTACGACAAACGTCGAATTCGATTTTCTAAACTCGAATTTTACCTTTTCACCGCTTCGGGTTTCAATCTGCAGTTCCTCGCATTCGAAAATACTCCCTAAAAGACAAGCGTTATATGCGTTAATGACCGCATATTCATACGAAGTCTTTTCATAGCCTGCGTCCACACCTTCCGCGGAAATTTCCAACTTTTCACATTTATCCAAAGATTTTGCGTAATCGCACCCTTGCTTGACGGAAAATTTCAATGCAGAGGAGAATACCTCGGTATAACCTTGGGGATAGGCGTTGCGTTCGTAATCTCTTTCAATCACGTCCGTTACCCGACCTTTTTCCTCACGGCATACGTAGATATCTTTCGCTTGCCCGTCATAACTTACGTACGTTACGTTGCCCACGTCTTCTGCTTTTGCAATTGCGACCAAAAGACTGGTTCTGTCCGCGTACCCTTTTGCGGGCGGTTTTATGAACAAGAATTTTACACTGTCAACGTCATCGCCAAGCTTGTATGCGATTACAATTTTAGAAGGTTTCTTTTTATCGTTAGGTTCTGCCAAGCAGATACCTATACTGTTTACAATTAAATCGCTTCCCGCGTCTTTTTTATTAAATGCCATATAAATCCTTATACCTTCAAGAGCAAGCTTGGCATCTGCATGCCAAGCATTACTCTTGGATGATTGTATTAATTTTAACCTTTGGGGTTATGCTTGAACAGGGGGCTCAACAGGTGCTGTAATCGTGAACGTAGCTCTTTTATTTGCACCATCCAAGGTGTAGTTTGCGTTGGCAAGAGATACTACCTCAACCGTATACGTATCAACTGCCGTAAAACCAGTTGCGGAAAGTACATAATTCAACGTTTCGCCGTTCACACCCGTTACCGTTACGGTAGGAAGGTGCGCATTGCCGTCATATACGCATTCGGTATTCGACCATGCAATCGTAGCCACAGCTTTGTTGATGGTAAGCGTTTCGGTCGCATTTGTTACACCGTCCAACGTGTAGTTGCTGTTATTCAAAACTACCGTCACAACATAAGAACCAGCGTTCGTTTGTCCATTGTTTGCAAGGGTAAATCCAACGGGTTGACCATCGTTTGCACCCTTAACGGTTGCCGTAAGATTCTTCGCGTTTCCATCGTAAACAAATTCGTTTGTGCCCCACGTAATCTTTACCTTTTGAGGGGTGATGATAAGCGTTGCTTCAAGATTTGCTACGCCTGCCAACGTATAGTTTGTATTGCCGAGCGAATCCGCCTTTACCGTATATACACCCGCGTTTGTAAACGTATTTTGACCGTCATACGTCAAATTCACCGTATCGCCGTCCACAACATTGCCAAGCGTTGCCGTTGCCGAATGCTGCTCTCCATCGTATTCGCCCGACTCGGTCGTCCAAGTTAACGTTACCGCTCTTTGCGTAATCTTTAAGTTCGTCGAAAGGTTTGTACCGCCCGTCAACGTGTAGTTGCCGTTGTCAAGAGCTACTACGTTTACCGTAAGTTCGCCCACGTTCTTCAACGTGTTTTCACTATACGTTAAGTTCACCGTATCGCCTTCAACAAGATTCGCAACCGTCGCCGTCGCTGTGTGTTCTGCACCGTCGTAAATATCCAAATAGGTAGTCCAATTCAACGTTACCGCTCTTTGCGTAATCTTTAAGGTTGTCGAAGTGTTTGTAACATCAGTCAACGTGTAGTTGTCGTTGTCAAGAGCCACTACGCTTACCGTACGTTCGCCTACGTTCTTAAGCGTGCGTTCACCGTTGTAGGTCAAGTTCACCGTATCACCGCCAACGAGATTGGTAATCCCTGCCGTAGCCGTGTGTTCTGCGCCGTCGTAAACACCCGAATAGGTGCTCCAACTAAGCGTTACAGGGCGTTGATTAATGATGAGATTCGTCGAAAGGTTTGTACCGCCCGTCAACGTGTAGTTGCTATTGTCAAGACCTTCCAGAGCTTCTACGCTTACCGTGTACGTACCCTTATTTTTATAGGTATTGGTGCTATACTTTAAGCTAACCACATCGCCTGCAACAAGATTGGTAATACCCGCCGTTGCGGTATGTTCTGCGCCGTCATAAATACCCGAATAGGTGGTCCAATTCAACGTTACGGGGCGTTGATTAATGATTAAATCCGTCGAAAGGTTTGTACCGCCCGTCAACGTGTAATTGTCGTTATCAAGAGCCACTACGCTTACCGTATACGTACCTGCGTCCTTAAACGTGCGTTCACCGCTGTACGTTAAGTTCACCGTATCGCTGGTCACACGATTGGTAACCGTCGCCGTTGCCGTGTGATTTTCACCATTGTAATAACCCGTATATGTAGACCAATTCAACGTTACCACTCTCGGGGTAATCGTTAAGGTTTCCCAAAGCTGTTCGCCCGTACCCTCAAACGTATAGTTATCGTTTTGCAAGCCAGTAATCGTAAACTTGTACGTACCAACCGTTTTACAAGTTGCTTCCGCATCGTCTTTCGTTACTTCGTAATTTACCGAAGTTGAAATGTTCACGCTATCATCCGCGCCCTTAACAACCGCTGTAAGCGTGCGTGTATTGCCGTTATATACCAAGTCGGCATTACTGTTCCATTCAATCGTTACCTTTTGTTTTGCTACCGATAAGGTTACTTCCGTATCCGTTGCGCCTTCCAAGGTGTAGTTTGCATTGGATAAGCCCGTTGCCGTAATCTTGTATTCACCTGCAGACGTCGTCGAGTTGGAGTTATTCGTAATAGCACCGTATGCAGACTCTTTCTCAGCCGAATAACTATTTACCGTCACCGTGTCGCCAAGGCAAACGTTTGTAATTGTAGGCTTTGCGGTATAAGTGCCATTCTTGTAATAAGTATTTTCTAAGCCAGACCAAGAAATCTCAACGACTTTCTTAGCGATTACCAAATCTTTGCTAATCCCGCCGACGGCACCGTCCAACGTGTAGTTGGTATCCGTCAGCTTGGAAATCGTAACCGTATGCGTATCCGCCTTTTTAAACGTATATCCATTCGTATCATACGAGAATGCTAACGTTTTACCGTCGTCTGCGCCAACGATGCTTGCTGTCAACGTGTGCTCATTGCCGTCATACGTAAGAGCCGTTTCGCCAGTCCAAGTAACCTTTACCTTTTGAGGATGAATCGTCAAAGTGTTCGATTCTTCTACAAACGTATAGTTGTTATTGCTAATCCAATTTACCGTTACCGTATGCGTACCCTTGTTGGTAAAGCTGGTCGTTGCTTGTGCGTAATTTACCGTGACGGTATCGCCCGCGATAACGCCGACCGCGCTTGCTTCCAAGGTGTGAGGATTGCCGTCATACGTGAACGTAGGCACGTTGCCGCCTTGCATGCCTTCATCATCCCAAGTCCAAGCAAAGGTGACAAGTTTCGGGTTGACCGTTACCGACTTTGTATTATGAATCAATACGTAGTTATCGTTCTCAAGCGCCGTACCGACCGTTACCGTATACGTGCCCGCATTGGTGAATTTATTGTTTGCGTAAACCAAGGTTACAACGTCATCACCGAAGGTATTTGCCGTCGCGGTAATCGTTCTTTCTTGACGGTTATAAGTCAAATCAAAATCCGCAAAGCCGTCTGCAAACCACGTAAGGGTAAGTTCGAAAGGCTTAATCGTATATTCTTTCAAATGCTTATCAGCGCTTTCATCGATGATATAGTTCGCATTATCCAACTTCTTCGCTTGTACCGTATACGTACCTGCGTTGATATTTTGCGTTACGGCAACCGCGTTCGTATTTGCATATTCGGTAACGGAGATTTTGCCATCCTTATCCGACATATAATACGCCGTGGGATATTGCGCCGTCTTGTTATACGTGAAGTTATCCGTATTCCAAGTCAAAGCAATAGGCATGGGTTTAATCGTCCAATTGAAGGTCAAGTTTGCCGTGCCGGTAATGGTATAGTTGGTGTTATCGATAGCGGTAACGTTTACGGTATAATTGCCCGCATCCGTTGCTTTATGATTTTGCGCATATGTCAACTTGATGATATCACCATCGCATGCATTCGTAATCGTTGCGTTTTGCGTTTGTTCAAAGCCCGAATATACCTTATCGGCATCCGACCAGGAAAGTACAAGCACCTTAGGCGCAATCGACCAATCACATTCTACGTTTACAGTAGGCAATTGATAATTCTTCGCTTGCGCACCCGTTAAGCTCGTAACTTTTGCGGTGTAATCACCTGCGCCCGACTTTCTATTATTCGAATAGCCAAGCTCAACTTCATCCGCAACACCGTCGTTCAAACGGTCAACAATACCGTCTGCAATCGCCGTTGTAAGCGTGTAGTTGTTTTTATTATAAACGACTTGGTCTGCCGTGAACTCGTTATATTCGCCGTTCCCCAATGTGTTCGTATAATTCCATACACCCGTAAGAGTAAGGGTTTTCTTCGCAATCGTATACTCGTAAGTATTGCTAATGTTATAATTGTTATCAGCTACGCCATTTTTATAGAATTTTAAACCTTCAATCTTATGCGTACCCGCATCAAGTGCAAAACCGCTGTTTGCATCTACCGCAAACTTGTAAACTTGCGTCGCTTCATGCGAAGTAATCGCTACGCTTTGCGTACGTGCAGCGGCTCCGCCATTATACCGTGTATATGCCGTTAATGCAATCTTATCAACGTCGGCTTCTGCCACACCGTTCAATGTGAATTGAGGACCTTGGTATCCCCCCGTATAGGTATAAGAATCAAGAGGTTTCCACGTAAGCGTAACGTCCTTGGCGTTAATCTTCCATGTACACTCAGGATTCTTTAACGTGTAGTTAACGTTTTCGGTATTCGTAATTTTAAGCGCGTAATCACCTTTATTCGTTTGCTTTAAATTCGCTGTATTGTTATAGGTGAGCGTGAGCGTATCATCTTCCAACAACTGATAAGTCGGTACAACCGTCCATTCGTGACCGTCGTAAATCAAATTGGTGTCAGCGGTAATGGCTTCGCCGTCAACCGTCCAAACAACGTCAATTTCAAGCGGTTTAATGTGCCACTTGGTGGTCGTTTCCGTCAAGCTATAGTTAGGATAAGCTGTTTCATCAAGCGATGCTTTCGTGGTGTACGTGCCAGCTTGCGTTTGTTTGCTGTTTTCCAACGTCAATGCAACCGTTTCACCCGTGATAACACCGCTGAAGATTGGCGTTACGGTATAACCGAAATAGTTATACTCGTGCGTTAATTCTGCCAACAACCCAAATTCCTTTGACGTATCATTCTTTTTATCCGTCAATTGCCATTTATCGATGCTAAGCGCCTTTTTCGCAATCGTGAAAGTGGTCGTATAACTTTCCTTTAATTTGTAATTCTTCGTGGTATCGTTCGTCGAATTGAACGACGCAATGGAAAGATTGTAATCCCCCGCGTTTTTACCCTTGAATACCAATTCATAGTTCACGCCCGAACCCTTACCTTCGATTGTTTCACTTGTGTTCGGAGAAGCGCTAATGCCAAATTGACCAAGTTCGAAACCGCTCAAGTCTTTCGATAAAATTTGCGTCACGTTTACCTTGAAAGCTTGTTCCGCACCGTTGTAGGTGTAGGAAGCATTCACTTTTTGCACAAGCAATTCTCTTTGTGCAATCGTAAAGTCCTTCGTCGTTTCCGTCAACGTATAGTTCTGCAAAAGGGCTGCGTTTACCGAGGTGTTTAAGCCGTCAACACTTGCGCTATAGTCCCCCGCATTCACCGCCTTATAAGTAACCTGAATACCTGCGGGCAACGCATTATATCCTACTGCTACATCAGCAGACTTAGCAAAAGCAAACATTTCCTGCTTGAACGAATCAAAATCCTTCGCAGCGAAATTGCTAATCGTTGCGGTTACGCCTTGATCTGCACCATTATAGGTTAAAGTGGGATTATCAAATTCCACCTTTAATGCACGCGGAGTAATCGACCACTCGCACGTAGCGCTCGCATTTTCTTCGCTCGTATCAAACGTATAATTCGGGTTATTTACGCCGATAATTTTCGCTTTGTATTGCCCAGCGTTCGTTGCTTTGTTGGAGAAGTCAGACGTAGGGTCATAATTAAACCCTACCGTGTCGCCGCTCACGTAGCCGTCAAGCACAGCATAAATGCTATGTTCTGCGCCGTCGTAAACGATCGTCTTATCTATCCAATCACTGCCGTTTACCTGCCACTTGTTCACGAAAACTTCTTTGGGCGTAATTTCCCACGTTGCCTCAAGTTTATCCGTCGTGAGGTCATCGGCAAATTTATAGTTCGGGTTTGTAATCCCCGTTACCTTGGCCGTATATGTACCTGCATTTTTTAACCCCATATATTGGCTGTCATCGGCATAGACAAGCTCTACCGTATCCCCCGCCAAAATACCGCCGACCTGCATAGTATAGCTCTTGGTTTGTCCGTCGTATACGATGGTATTGTCCGTCCAACCCGTTCCGTTGCCTGCCCAACCTTCCCAGGTCAAGGATCTCTTCGTAATGGTAAGAATCGCTTCTTCCGTATGAGTTTTATAGTTTTCCGCATCCGTTGCGTTTTCCTTTTCAACCAACGCCGTTACCACATATTCGCCCACGGGCATTACACCGCTGTTCGTACTTAAAACAACGCCGTTCATATCGGCATAAGTATAGGTAACCTGAACTTTCTTCGTTTCAATCGAATCCGCGTAAGCCACCGTTTGCGCCTGACCGTTATATTCTTTGGTCGCGTCCGCAAGAGGGGTGTCATCCATGGGGATGGCTTTTTTGTGAACGGTTACGTCAATCGTTGTCGTAGCGGATGACGTTTCACCGTAAGGAGAATTCGCAGTCACCTGCAATTGATAGGTACCCGAATCGGAAACTCTATCCAAATCGATTCTGTCAACTTCACTCGTTCTGGTGCTATCTACTTTCGTCCAGTAGTATGCGTAGCTGAAGGTGTTGCCCTCATACGTTTTACCATCTAAATCATGGGTATGGGAAGCATTCAACCAAAGCGTATTATTTTCATCGTAGGTAAAGCTTACCATGTCTTTACCTTCGAGTTCTTGCAAAACTTCGCCGTTGAGATTGCTTGTGATATCAATCACGGGTTTATCCAAAATCCACGTTGCATCCAACGTGATATCGCTTACACAACCTTCCGAATTGTACACTACGTCTTCGTTGCCGGAAATGCGCCATTGTACCCCGCCTGCGTACCCGTCACGAAGGTCGGTGTAAAGCGGGAAGGTTGCAACAACGTCTTCCTCGGTCCAATATGCATACGAATCCGTCCCCTCGGGTTGATACGTACCCCAATTGAGCGTACCCGTATATTCCGTAATCCACTTCGCGTACAAAGTCGCGCTCTTCGCAATGGAAACCGCACCATCTTCCGTAAACACACATGGATTGGTAAATGCAGCATCGTAATACCAACCGCGGAACGCGCTTGCAGCTTTCGCACCTTCCGTACCTACTTCGTGTTCATCGGCAATATAAGCCTTCATATCTTTCGCGATACCCACCGTTTCAAAATCGGTCAAGCTAAGCGAAATGCTTTCCCCTGAGGGTTTGATAATACTGTCGATGTAATAATCGCAATCCGAGTAAAAATCTAAGCAAATTTGCCCCTCTTCCAAAACAGGGCTGAAATTGCTGGCATAATTAAAGTTTGCCTTACGATAGGTATTGTAATCCTCCTGCGCAACCTTAATCGTCGTATTTTCGTTTAAGCCGTCAAGCGATACAATCGCACCGACTTTATCCCCCGACATGAGGATGTTTTCCAACGCCGTACAACCTGCGATGCATTGTGCGTTAAATTCCGCCTTTGCGGCGTATTCAATATTCTGCAAAGAGGTGCTGACAATTGCCCCTGCTTCGATTCTTGAAACCGTTTCAGGAATGCTCAACGTTTGAATGTTATTGTTGGAAATTGCGCCGTTTTCAATAAATTTCAAATTGCTGACAACGGAGCCGTCTCCCGAAGGCGTACCAAACGTAATGGTTGCAATTTTGTTTTTTGCCAACAAGCCGTCGTCAACCAACGCGCCTTTCTTTAAGCCTACAACGGGTTTATTGTTATACATTGCAGGGATGTTAACGTAAGGTGAAGTACCTACGTATACGTACGCTACAACGTACCCTTCCCCGTCTTCGGTCAGTTCGTATTTCACCGCTCTGGATTCCGCAAACAAATCGTACAAACGAGGAGATACCTTATAAACGAGCAACGAACCCGCTTGCGCCATGACCACAAACAAGGAGAGCAAGGCGTACAACAATACAAAGCGTTTAGATATGCTGTTACGCTTTGCAGGGTTGGATTTTACCTTTGATTGAATCATCGCGTCAATGGCACGGCGATCCATATTCGGCCATACCAGGTATGCGATGAGCGCAACCACTACCTGAATACAAGTCAACAACAAAAAGTCAACTCTCAAGACGTTGTATTCCAGCGTACCCGTGATCAATTCCACAATCAGGAGTACCAGCCAAAGCCCGCCGACTGCGTAAGAAATGATGGGCAATTCTTTTCTATATATACCGCATTTCGTTTTTAAGATATAATCCGCAAGGCAAAGCCCGATTTGCGCCAAGTTGATACCGATAAGGATATACAAATACGTTTGCATAATGGGCGGGCTGCCGCGCTTGATCACGAAAAACAGCGTGATACCCGTCCCCAACAAAATTGCTAAAAAGTTAATAAGCGCAAGGAAATGTCTCGAACCGACAATTCGACGGTGCTCTGTAAGAATCGTATTATTTACTTCTTGATTCGCCATTGTTTATACCTCACTTATTTTCCACTGAAGCTTCCGCGACCGTCGGCGCTTCTGCTTTTTCCGCTTGTGCAACCGTTGGTATTCTCGTCTCTTTCTCCGCTTGCGCCAATGCGTCGGCATTGGACGAAACGTGTTTCAAGTTGCCAAACTTTGTCATAACGTACTTGTTTACAAGATACTTCTTATCTACCTTTCGATACATGAAAATCATACCGTCTACACGAACAACCATGCGTCGTTTTTCCGTAAGCATTTCATCACAAACGCTACAACGATAATCATACTCGTTACCTATATTTCCCTTATAATATTTGCCTGCACAAATGGTACAACGGCAGCAATTATCCAAAGAGGAAATTTTGATTTCTTTCGAATCCATTTCGAATTTGGTTGCCAAACTCTTTTTGAATTTCGCAAGCGTTTTCATTGCAAAGTCACGCGTGTTAAGTTGGCTCTTATCCGCAACCGTTTTTTCTTCCTGTTCGCGGAATTTTGCATAATCGGCATAGGATGCGATCATTTCATTGGCGCAATTCAAGAAGGCAATGTTTTCCATCTTGATAACGTCGTGTTCCGTTTCCGTACCCGATTCTTCGTCGTAAATCCATTCGCTCCCTTCACGGCAGGTACAATAGTTCACGTCCACGTCTCTAAGACCGCGGATAAAGTTTCTCCCAGGCACCAAATGTACCTTTTCATAAATACGGGAACCGATGAATTTTTTATAGTTGAAATGCCAACCGCCGCAATTGGGACATTGTTCCAAACAGTCTTCACAGCCCACTGCATAGGTTAAATTGCCTTGCTTAACGCCATCCGACGTTTCACTCATTTCGTCGTACGCGTCCATATTGATATGCAATCTGTTCAGTTTGTTCGGGTCTTTGATATCCGTCAAATCATTTTCACAAATATTACAAGATTGAATACCTGTGTTCAACGCTTCGAATTCGTTGTTTTCGCTCGCCAAATATACCGTTCGGAAAACACCGTTGTGTTTTAAGTTGTCGCGGACGAGCAACATAATGTTGACGAATGGCATCGTGATTTCAAAGATGGATTTAACCGTAATGCTTTGAATATCCATATCCGCCTTGATATACTTGTTGTATACCGCCTGCTGAATTGCCGCGTTATTTTGTTCCAAATCCTCACATTCTTCCAAGATATTCACTTCGCCCATGTGACGGATTTGTCTAACGACTTTTTCAGAAACTTCCTTGATGTCGCCGTTCTTGAGCATGAAGCTGTATACGTCGGGGGATGCGGATACACCCGTATCCTTAATCAATTGACACTGGAAAATATTCGCGCGGTGCGTAGCGCCGTCTTCGCCGTCTCTTCTAATGATAACGTTGTTCATGCTGACGTCATCGCCGAGGATGCAGCTTAAGTTTTGCTGAATCTCGTTTTCTTGAGGAAGAGCGTCGATGTTGCAAACCCTTTGCATGTAAGTAATACGCGAATACACCTCATCAATCAACGTGGATGAGGTTTGTGCGTCAATGATTGCAAATTTTTGATTAAGACTGCTGAAGAAGAGCGGACTGACGTTTTCGGGTACGTCCGCATTTTCTTCCGTATCATACGCTTGGTTGATAACGATGTAATCCATTTCACCGATATGGATACATTCTGCATCGCCGTAAATTCGGCGGAAACGCTCTACGTCCGCTTGATGGTCGGATACTCCAAAGCCGTCAAATGTTTCCTTTAGTTGTCTTGCTATATCCGTTAAAGCCATATTTCCTCCTATGCCTTGCTCGCTGCAATGACTTGTTTACTGTTGATAACGCCAAAGCTTGCCTTCGCTTTTTCCGTTGCCGTTTTGTAAATGTCTATGATTGTGGAATAGTATTTTTGAAGCAATTTGCCATACGCTTGGCAGACGATGTTTTGAATTTCGCGCACGCTTTCATAGTCCACCCAAAACAGAGTTTCTTCCGCGCGTTTTGATTTCATCTTCGCCATAATCGCCATCGCCGAAGTTTCATATTCTACGATTTCATCCATCACTAAGCGATCTTTTTCTTCCTCGGGGTCACCCTTAATTACTTCATCGCTTTCGTGAATCCATTCATATTTTTCCGCTTTTTCTATAAAGTCTTTCGTCTTCGCAAATAACGACTCGACACTCGTTTTAAAACGGTCAAAATTATTCATGAAGAATTTTTGATAGCCATCGCAGCCGTTGCAATTTTTCAATCGCCAATCACAATTGCGGAAAAGCATACTTGCGCAAGCGTTGAAGAATACGTACCGTCTTTCCGAAACCTCGGTTTTCTCGGTATATTCCTCTTCTTTTGCCTTGGATTTCTTCTTTGCACCCGCTTTGCTAACCTTTTCCTGCAAGCGTATTTCCGAAAGAACTTTTTCCCCTTCGCCGCCGACCGTGACGGAATTTTCAAAGATGGCTTGATATTCTTTGGTCAATGAAGCCAAGTACGCAAAATCTCGTTGCAAAATTCTCATTCTCGACGTCATACGCAAGGTATAATCCGTAATCACTTTATTGTAATTTTCAATACAAGTTTGTACACATTCTTTCCCGCCGCAATGCGTCAACGTATTCAACGCTTGATAGGTGGTATCCAATTGACGTACGATATCGCAATATTCCATTTCCTGACTTTCTTTCAGGTTGATTTGCTCACCGTTGATAGGCAAGGTCGGTGTATTGCCAAATAGAGCGTCCTGCCATTCATCCATAAAATATCCGCTCATGTTTGCATAATCCGCAAGCACGTAGGTATATTTACTGCCGAAATAAAACGCTTTGTCTACCGCGTTTCTCATCCCCACGACATCGGGCAATACGTCAAAGAAGACGACAGTATTCACGTGCAAGTGAAGCGGGAGTTCCAAATACTCCTTATACGAAATCACCGCCGCCGTATTTTGCGACTCTTGCGTTAAAACGCGTACGTCCGCCGTAACGCAGTCCGTTAAAATTTTCTCAACCGCCTGACATACTTCCGCAACGTTCTCTCTCGTCACGATCAAGACGGGCAGTTTTGCCGAGCACACGTTATCTCTGCCGTCCAACATCTTCTGCAACGCAATCGCCTTATACAGGGTTACGCTTCCGTCGCGAAGGATTGAATAGGTAAAGTCGTCATCCTTTCGTCTTGGCGTCATGCTCGAAGTGAAATATTCAAAACCGCAATCCTCACGTTTAAAACGCAATATCTTTACCGCGTTTTTATCCGATTCTCCGCAACCGTTGCATAAGCCGTAACGAGAAAATACCTCGTACAGCCCTGCGATTTCGCTTTCCGTCATTTGATTGATTCGGCCATGGTTTAACACACGTTCAAATTCACCCTTTACAACGTTGCTAAAGAACATTTGCTTAAGCATATTGACAATAGATTGCGAATTTTCCAAACTGTTTAATACCTTATTCAACGAAGAACAATGCCCGCCGAGATTTGCGTGGATTGTCGCCGTCACTGCGCGCAGGAAACGTTCTTCATAGGACATATATATAAAGCTATCACTCAGGTATTTCGCAATGCTTTCCATGTCCCCAGGTACGGTTTGCTCAACGTTTTTCAAAGCACGAAGCCACGCGCTAAGCACCGATTGATCCGTTTCGATAAAGGAAAGGTTTGCCACCAATTCTTCACAATCCGCTTCATAATTATCCGTCAACTTTAACACTTGCTCCTTCGCTTTTTGCAAAGAGAAGTTGTCGTGCAGGATATCCAAAACCGTGTATAATTCTACAGCTTCGCTGTGAACGATTACGTCCGATATCAGTACGCATTTTTTCGCAACGCTTGCAATATTTTTCAAACGCTTATACGAATACGAGCGGTGCGTGTAATAGGTTTCGCCTAAGAAGTCCGTCCGTTCATATTCCCCGCAGGAAAACTGCTTTTTATCGTAGGCTTTCGGTTTTTCAAACGAAAGATATTTATATACACCATCTATAATCACGCACTCATACGCACATAAAGACAATAAATCGGATACGCAGAAATCACCCTTTTTGCTTTCGCCTACGTAAACGCCGTTTTTCGTACTGTCTTTACACAGAACGGCATGAAATAACTCCCCGCCTATTTCCTCGTCTTGAAAGGTGAATATAAGGCGCGGGAAACGCGTTTTTAAGGTTTGTGCTTCCGAGATAAACTGTTCTTGCGCACTATCGATATCCAAGTTTGAAGAGTGCAAAATTTCCTTGAATTTCGCCATCGAATCCACCACCTCAAACGTGCCGAGGGTGGGTTGTAACAAGGTCAGCAAATCATTGGCAACCACACGGTTTTCCACCAAAAACAGCTGACTTTCCTTAGGCGATAATTCCGATATCAAAGCTTTCAACGTACAGGCTTTCGAATAGTCTACAAAGAAAGCTTTGACCTCGTCTTTGCTTAATTGAGCTTTTATATTTGCGGAAAAAATTTCCGCTGAGGCCGTTGAATAAGACATTATAACGTTCCTTCCATGTTGTTCATAAAATCAGCGATCGAAAGCGTTTTAATAAATCTTTCGAATAAAGCCGCGCCTTGCAAAACGCTGTCGCATTGTTTGTAATATTGTCGCAAAATCAAGTTGATGTATTTGCTTACAACCGCATCCCAATACAATCTCTTCATCGGCAAGAAAATACGGCGATAGGTGTCATAAGGAATGGTAAAGGCTTGTTCGGATACTTTAGGCAACAACGCCTGCACTTCTTTATATTTTTGCTTGAAGAATTCTTCACGCTCGATAAGCATTGCAGAAAGCTTACCCTTATCGTTGCCCGCCGCACTCAAAATACTGTCGCCATGTTGATAATTGATACGTTCCTTTTCGTAATACGCCGCGCCTTTTTCAAAGAAATTATTTACCGCGTTGACGAATTCGGGGTATACGTTTCTTACTTTCTTATTGCTAACCTTACACGTCGCCTTGTTGCTACAGTTGGCACACGTCGTTGCTGCACAAGGTTGGAAAGGGCTGAGCGTACTGTTAAAACGCATTACCTTCGTCGTGTTGTGTCCGATAACGTTATATCCCGATCTTTGAGGGGATACCGAGTTTTTAAAGGCGGTATCAAAGGACTCGCGCAATTCTTTCAAGAATGCAAAGTCTAATTGCGCTTCTATTTCAGAAACTTCGGATGCGCCAAAACGGTTCTTGAACGCTTTCGCCATCTCTTTCACTTCGGCATCCGACATATCTTGATTGCAAAGGTTGTAAATGGCTTTGTAATATTTTTCCAATTCGTATACTTTCCCTTCGAAAGATACGTCTTCGCCTTGTTGCGCGTTTATAAAACCTTCTTCTTCAGGAACGGAAACGATACCCGTCGTTTCACCCATCCACTGGGTAAACATCTTCAATTCGTTTGCGAAGAAGTTGATGATAAACCCGCTCATGTCGTTCAAAAGAACGAAGGAGATAATATTGATTTGTTGGTTTTGACTGCTGGGACGGATACGGTCGATACGGCCGATACGCTGTTCCATCTTCAACGGACAGTAGTTGATGTCAAAGTTAATGATGGTATCTGCTTTCTGCAAGTCAACACCCTTTTCATATCTCTTCGGGTCGATGATAATCAACACGTTGCCCTCTTCGCTACTGAGCGCTTCGGCGTCTTCGGAGACCTTCCAATCGCCTGCGATATCACGAACGTCGTAATTCGCCCACTTTCTTTCATATTCGAAGAGTTTTTCCTTATCCAATTCCTCACCCTTGTAAAGAGGTTTACACCGTTGATAACGGAACCATTCCGCAATCTTTTCACGTCCTTCTTCAACAAAGAGCAAGACCTTTCTGCTTACCGCGCCAAGCGCACGGTCTTCACCCGTCATCAGCTTGTTTACAAGCGCCAATTTATAATCGATTACCTTCGAGTCGTCAAGGTCAACGGAATCATATTTAATCCCCTTGGGTTCGTGATATACCTCGTCGCCGCCGCTCATCGAGTTGTTGATATAGTTAAAGATGGCAAGTGCGTTGTCGAAACGTTCTTGCTTGTCTTCCTTGCTGCCGCTAAGCAACTCGTAGTTAGGCAAATCTTCCACGCGAATATCCCCGTTGCTCCAGCTTTGACGTTCACGGCGCACGTTCAAGAAGCAATCGAAGAAAATGTCGTCGCGCATCAAGAAAATCACTTTACCGTCACGGCGGGGCCAGATGGGAAGATTTTGATATCTTTCCATTTTATTTGCACTCAACTTGTCAAGCTGCGCGCACTTGCTTAAATTATAAGTTTGGTGACGGGTATGACGAATACCGTATTTGCCATACATCTTATGCCACATTCTTGCGCCGTCTTCCGATTCGAGCAATTCACGGATTCTCTTAATGGGTTTGCCATTCTTGGTGAAGTCTTCTTCGAAACGGAGTTTCAAGTTGTTTTCGAACAACGCCCTGAAGATAACGCGGGTCTGGAATTCGCTTGCTTGTTTTTCCATCAAAACCTGCAAGTTTTTCATCAAGTTTACGATACCGGGCAAGGACCTTCCTTCCGCAATCATTTCCGCCGAATACGACAAAATCAATTCCATGATAACTTCTTCCACGGACATGTAGCTGATTTGGCTTTCCAAGTAATCCTTGATCAATTTTTCGTTGTGGAAATTTTCTTTTAAGAAAGAATTGTTGAAATAGGGATAACGATATCTGCCTTTAATGTCTTCACCATTGTCGTCCTTTTCAAAAACAAAGAATCGGCTGCTGAACCCCGCGAAGAAATGTGCGGTACCTTCCGCGTCGTCGATACAATCCAAGAACGCGCGGTACAAATCTTCAATCGCTCTTTCGCGCGATTCACCATCCGTAAATCCTTGCATCAAATTTTTTCTGGTTTTCTCATACGCTTCAGCGTCCTTGTTACTTGCAAGCAAGGTCAGCAAGTAAAAGTCGACCATATCCGACTTGATGGGCGTTGCCGTAAGGAATATCTTTCTGTTTGCTTTATCGGCAAGGTCTTTTAACTTTTTATACAAACTGCTCTTTTTGATGAAATAATAATCATCGAACAATTCATAACGGTCGTAAACGCTGGAAGGATAAGCGTTATAACCAGCGTGCGCGTGATAGGTTTTTCTTTCCATCTTTGCGCAAACGTCGATATAATCGTGCACTTCGTCTACGATAATCGTTTGATACGCTACGTCGATAAAGAAGTCGATGATACGGTAGCCTTCGTATTTAACGGCAATTTTTTCTTTCCCGTCTTCCATTTCTTTGACGTTGTACTTGTGGGCATAATTTTCAATTTTAGGCAACAAGGAACGATTTAAGAATTGTTCCAATTCCACCTTTTCCCCGTCGTATTTGGAGTAAGCAATGGGGGCGACCAAAATAGGATATTTCTCCGTCATTGAGCTGGAAATCGTAGAAATGATTTCGGGAATGGTCGTGAAATAATCACCCAAAAGGGTGTAGAACGCGTTTAATTCCCCTTTAATAAGCTTGGTATATTGCGATTTAAATCTCGCTGCGTTGACATAAGTTTCCAACTGACGCTGATTTTGTCTGCCGTTCAAGAACTTCGCAATCGCGCCGCTTTGGTCGTATTCGTATGCACGCTTAAACTTCGTACCAACAATGGTGAATTGTTTTCCGTCGAAGGAGAGGGTAACGTCGTATTCGTCGGCGAGCCCTTCATTGACCATGTCCACGGCTTTGTTGATATCCTCTTTAATAAACCTTTTGACGATGTCTTCCAACGGTTCTTCCACGCCGTCTTCGGGGGCATAGAAGTGTTCAAATTTTTCATCGTTTAAATCACCAAAGTTTTCGTAAGCGATACAATCGTAAACGCAACGGCAAAAATCATCGTAATGCTTCAGCGTTTTTACCGCAGGATACACTTGTTCCACTTCATTATCCGCCGTTGCTTCGATAACGTGTTCTTTTACCCCGAATTTTTCTTTTAACTCGTATTCCCACTTTTGTGCCATGATTTCGTTGGGAACGATAATCAACAACGAACGCAATTCGTTACGGCTGGCAAGTTCACTGATGATCATGCCCGCTTCAATCGTTTTACCCATACCTACTTGGTCGGACAAAATACCACTTTTGTTCAAATTGAAAATAAAGTCGTAAACGGCTTCTTCTTGATATGAGAAATAACTGCTGGACGACTTTGTCGCGCTGTTCCCAAACCAGTGGAAACGAGAATAATAATCGGATTTCAAACGCAATTCTTGTCTATTTTCTGCATCGTTTACCAACTCAAGCAGTTTTTCCACCTGCATTCTTTTTGAATTGTCCGCCAAAAGATTTTTCATGTTCCCTTTTTGCACGGGCATTTTGACGTCGTTTTTATCAATCATAGCTCTTACTCCTTAACTCTTCATTTTTTCGTTATTATTTGGCGCTTAGTCCTCTGCGCCGCTTTGCACCAGATATCGACCGGATGCGACCTTGCGATATTGTACGCAATTCACCATATTCGTGCTGCGTTGCTTTTTATACATCATCACGCCGTCCTGCGACCCCATCAAATGGACAAGTTCTTCCATTTTGTTGGTCTTTATATTCGCCAATTTTCTTGGATATCCAATGGGGAAGGTGTAAACTTCTTGGTCGGCTACCCAAAAAACGTCGCCCAAACCATTGGTCACGAAACAAGGTTTGGCAAACTTGCACCAAGGGGTTTCGTCATTGTTTACGTCCTCACCGATGGCAACCCTTTCCAACCGCCCGTCTTCCACGTTGAGGTAATAATAATCCAACACCGCGTTATGAATCAGGAAAACGTGCCGTCCCAAACAAAACAAGTGACTGCTTGCTTCCCACGTTGATGCAAGGGGCGCAAAATCAAAACTCTGCTTTTCAAAATCCCCTCGCTTCCAAAGGTAAACACTTAAACGCATTTCTTCCGTACCGCTGGGTTTCCCGATGACCGCCAAACCACTTACCACGTCGCGCTCCCGCGGGATATAAAAAAGCGCCCCCGCTTTTATCTCCTTCCCTACGTACAACGAGGTCCGTCTGCCGTTCGCATACACATAGCCGTCCGCGTGTAGTTCAAAGCGATATCCGTCCATTGCCAACGGTGCCAACGCTTTGTCCAAAGCCGTCTCGCCATCCCATTCGTTTCCGAAGGGATTTTCCAACTCGGATAAAACAAATTTATCTCCAAGCATTTCCCGCTTGTCAGAATAGTAGGACAGCCAATTGATGAACTCTTGGCGAACGTCTTCTCCATAAGCGGCTGAACGTATTTTCATCGTCTTCGCGTAGAAAATTTTATTTGGTTGTTTTCTCTTGTAAAAGTCTTTTATAATTTCCATAATTCGTTGCGTTTGTGGTATTTATCCCATCTTAATATATTTAGCTAAATATATAATAATATATTTTCACAGATATGTCAAAGGAAATTCGACAAAACAACACATTTTTTTACATATTTTTTCTCAGCAAGACCATCGTAAAATACATCGCAAAACCGTCCAAAGCGTCGACAAAACACATCTTCAACGCGTACATGGTACCCGCCTTTTATTTTCAACGCATACATGGTACCCACCTATTTGTTTACACAAGAATAGATATTCTTTATTTTTTCAATGCGTACATGGTACCCACCTTTTATTTTCAACGCGTACATGGTACCCATCTATACCCTTAAATTCAATCTATATTTTTCAATTTTTAAAATAATGCGCAAGAAGAAATAAAACAAAAAACAAGCCCGGTAAAACACCGAACTTGTTTCGTAAATTTAGGTTTTTATGCCAAAGGGTTATTCTTTAGAAGGAACCATTTCTCAAAATTTATACCCGCAAACCGAACAGAATGCCGCGTCACCAGGCAGCTTCACACCGCACTTTGTACAATATTTGATGGATTGATTCGTCTCGTTTTGTGTAAACGGAGTGGGCATAGCACCAGCGTTAGAGGGTTGCGTTGCTTTTGCGATGGAAGCAATCATATCCACTTCCGCACGCTGTTCTCTTTCCTTTTCTCTTCTTGCAGTCTTTTCGTCCTTTTTGCGATTTTCTTCTTCGAAGAATGCCGCGCGTTGACCTTTGAACTCATCGCTGAATTTGATACCCGCCAAAACAAAATCTTCCACCTGCACGCCAATATCGTTCAATTTTACAGAGCATCTCTTTGCGAGTGTATTTGCGATATCCGATTGCTGTGTAGAAATCGTACTGTAATTGTAATCTTGCAACACTTCCGCCAAGGTGGTCGTCATGATTTCGCCCAACTTCAACTTCATATATTGGTCAATTTCTTCCGCGGTAACATTCGCCTTACCCATGGTTGTAAACAATACCCAGGGTTGCGAAATTTTAATTTTGCAAGACCCGTGTGCCCCAACGAGCGTTTCAGCATTAATCTCCGTATCTTTGAAAGGAATATTCCCTGCACCGCAACGGATTTCAAATACTTTTTCCATGTTTACACCGATTAAGCGCAACGCACATTTTTTCTTTTCTTCATCTTTCGATTTCAGCAACCATTTCCCAGCAGGGCAAACGTTTTTCAATACACCGTCAACCACATATATACCGACGCAACCTGCGGATACAACCAACTCTGCATTTCTCGCAATTTTTTCGATATTTTCTTCCCAAATAATATACTTATCATTGACGTTTATCGTTAAACTTTTAATTTTCTTTCCGCCAAAACACATTTTATAATTGCTCCTTATCTTATCACAAACAAATTTAAACGTTTTCCTCGTTTAAGTGACTACAATAACTATAACATATATTTTCAATATTGTCAAGACCGCTGTGGGAAATTTTTACATTTTTTTATAGTATCACAAAAAACGTGAGGAAAAAGTTGTCGAAAAATGGTAAAACGTATCCCTTTCCCACAAACTGCGTCTTACTTAAAAAGTACGCGCCTCAAAAGTTTACCCAACCTTTGAGGCGCATCATATTTCAACAGCCCAATAATAATCAATCAGAATCCATACATGCCATAATAATCAAAGAGATCATATACGAAAGCACGTTGATACCAAGAGAAATCAAGATTTTCAAAATGACAAATCTTGTGCTATGTATATAGAAACAATCCAAAATTACCGAAGTAAGAAATGCCAATGCCACAAACAAGCACCCGTTGGTGGTAATTTCATTCCGCTCCCCCTTTTCATACCCCTTAAGACGCTTTTGATATATGAGCGCCAAAATCACGGTTGGAATAAGCGGTGCCAAAACACCAAGCAGGAAAATCCCCCAGCCGCCCATGTGTTGCGTTGCATAGTTCATTTCCACTGCACCTAACGCCACCGCCAACGCCATAAAAATGAAGAATATCCAACTTACTTTTTTCGTTCTTTCCGTTTTCATCGGCGGTACTTTCGTACTGGTTTTCGGTTTCGCCGCGGGCGCAGGTTTCGCTTCCACCTGTTTCGTTTCCGTCTTAGGTGCAATCGGTGCTTCCTTTATCGGGGTTGTTACCTTTACAGCAGGTTGCTCAGCGACAGCCTTTTTCTCCTCCATGCCGAACAAGTTATAATCCGTGATACGAGACAACACTTTTTCAGGTGTTTCGCAATAATCAAGCCCTGCAAAAAACTCTGACACGAAACGGTCGGTCGGCGAAGAAGCGTTGTCCAAACGATACTCCACGCGCATCTTTTTATACTTGTAAGGCAATTCCACGTAATTGTTTTTATATTCGGGCGGAGCGTCGGAAAGTTCCTTTTCGCGAATATATTTTAATTCCTGCGTCAATGCATCGCAAGAAAAACTTCTTGAGTTTTTCGATGACACAAACACAAGACATTTGGAGTTATCAATCGCCGCGCGCAATGCCGAAGCATAATTCGCAACAGCCCCTCTGCCGTGTTGTAAATTTCGCATAGCAACAAAGCAAGACAACCCATTCGCCTCTAAAAGTTTCATCAGCTCCATCACCTTTTCGATATCGCGGCTGGAATACGCGATAAAGACGTCGCGAGGCATCAAGGTGGAATAAATCCCCGATTCTACTTTTGTAGCTTCGCTTTCCAAACGCGTGGTATATTCTTCAAATTTCTTCAAATCAGAATTTTTATACGCGCGCTCGATTAAATACGCCGTAGGCATAATATACTTACTATTCATCGATTTCAGCATAAAATCCAACACTACGTCAATAAATAATTCGTTTTCCTTAACAGAAATATCATTGAGGAAGCGTTCCACTTCATCGTGCGTACCCGTATTGGCAACCTCGAAAAAAGATGCCAAAAAATCCTGCGGTGCAAGTTTTTTGATTTCTCTGCAGATAGAAACAATCGCTTCGCTGTCGATATACTTCGCATGCGCTTTTTCCCAAAGCAAGGTGCGCAAATTGTAATATTTTTCTTCATGCTCACGTAAAAGCGCTTCGTCAATTACACCGCGCATTTGCACGTTTAATCCCGCACATATTTTTTTATACGCCTGGTCCGCGCTGTCATCCGTAAAGACACAGCTACAATACTGACAATGATACTGGTCTCCGTTTTGTTCCACTTCCCCTGCCCCGCAATAAGGACAGCGTAATACCTTGTATGCCATGATCCCCTCGTAAAATTAGTTTATAATTTATTATAACATCTTTGATTGTGCTTGTCAAATAATCTACACCCATATTGACGTTATTCCGCAGACCGCATACAAGAAAAAACAGGAAGAAATCCTTTATCTCCCTGCTTTCTCTTTGCGTTTTTATCATTTTAGTTTGCGTTAATCGTTTGCGTGGTATGTTTATCAAGATTCCATACTTCACCGTTGACAAACGTTACCGTGTAGTAAGGATAGCCGTTGGTAATCGTAACCGCGGGCATCGTGTATACCTTACAATATACTTCCCCCGTTGTTTCGTCAACCAATTCCTTGTATGCTTCCACGTGCGTATGACCTTCAAACACCGTCATAGGCAAGCCGTAGCCTTTCAATTCGCCAAGCAACTTACCCTGCGATTCCGTATCAATATCCTGCAATGCAATGTGGCTAATCCATACGATGCCTTTGACCGTGCTATCCATTTGTTTTGCCACTTCCGCCTTCAACCAATCAATCTGCGCGTCCGGAATGGTGAATTCACGGCAAGGCAAGATATCATCGGGAGCGTCAGAACCATCTCTCGTAAAGTTTGCGTCTACCGCCACAAACATGATGTCGCCTTGTTTGAATACCGCCGCGCTTCCTACGCCTTCAACGTAAGGGATATAATCCTTAAGAACGCTCTTATCCACGTAAGCCGCTTCGTGATTCCCTACAAGGTTGTAAATCATTCGATTGCCTTCCGTATATCCTTTCCCTTCGGAATTGAATACGTTGAGGTTGTTTTGCTTCATCGCGCTCATTGCGTCGTAGAAGTTGTTCAACTGCGCGTTCGGCAAGGAGTTTACAGTATCGCCCAAGTTGATATAGAAATCACTGCCCTGCGTTTCACTCACGATTTGATTGAATTTCGTTTCCGCTTTCGTGCAGTAAAAATCACCATAGTCGTTGGAATCGAAGTGTAAATCCGACATAAACGTTACGGTCATCGAAGCCGATTGTCTGTTCGTCATTTCATTTTGATCAAGGTACTTATGCGCAACGTCAAAGTGACCGTCCGAGGTCATTCTTATCATCGTTCCGCCAAGAAGCCCGCCGTTGTGATAATCGTATACACCCGTCTTCGTACCGTAAGTATAACGGATTCCGTCGTATTCAATCGAATAATTGTTAACGTGGTCGTGACCGACAAACACGCCTTCTACGTTTGCATCCTTAAGGTCGGAGGCAATTGCAACGTGGAAATGCGCTACGCTCTCATTCTTCTGACCAAAGTCGCCGTCTACGCCCGTTTCATCAAGGTTAAAGGTCGAATCTGCGGTGTAGCCGTACTTATTCTCAAATGCCGTTTGGAAATCCAACGAAGCGATATGATAACAAGCAAACGCGGGAACTTCTTCACCGTATGCCGTATCCACTGCATTGGACACGCTCTTCATCCAGTTCAATTGATCTGCCGCCAAGCCAGAGCCTCTCAAACAACCGTGGCTGTCAAGCATATAAATCACTCGTCTGATTTTACCATTTTCATCAACAATACCGATGGAGTAATTGCCGTTACCGGTAACGCTGCCTTTCTTGAATAAGCAGTTTTCTGCATTTTCCAATTGTTCGCATTGCCATTCTACACCCTTCGTGCTTTCATTGTCGTGGTTACCGAAAATAGGCGCCCAAGGGATATCGAAAGAATCCATGAAATCGATAATTCTCGTCCAAATCACACCACTGTCGTCAAATTCACCGTAAACGATGTCACCCGTCAAAAGAATCAAATCGGGGCGTTCACTTTCGATAAGTTCCGCAATATAGTTAAAGCAAAGCTTATCAATATTCGCCCTCGTCCAATTTTGTATCATGGAAGCATTCAAGCGATCGGGCGATCTCATTTGCGATGCATCGATAATTTGCGTATCGGTAAGTTGCAAAATTTTCAACTCTCTATCCGTTGGCATTTCTACCGTAAAGTCAACCAACTCTTCCGCTTGCGCCGTAGGCGAAAGCTTAAAAGTAAGCGTCGACAATGCAGCCGTTGCCACCACACTGTAATCGGTCAATTGATAAAGTGCTTCACCCACGTTGATAAGGTTTGCTCCATTGGTAACTTTCACACCGTTCACCATCACCGATTTAATTTCCGCCGCCCCGCTTACGGTGTATTTGCCGCTTGCATTGTCATAGCTAATCGAATAGGGAGAAACGTAACCTTCCGCCAAAGTTTCGATTTCGATACCCTGCGCACCGCTTACGAGGGAAACTACACCATCGATATAACCTTTCAAAGCGTTCTTTTCCGACGTACCAACGGCATAATCTTTATACGCACATTGCGACACTTCGTAAATCGATCTCGTATAATTTTCAAGTGCATTTCCGCCGTATACGATATATTCATTTGTACCATCGAAGAACTTGATATAACCGATACCGAAGAAATCCGTACAATAGTTATGAGGTAAAATATCCACCAACGAACCGTAATAGGTATAGAAGCCGTCCGCAGCCGCGGTGGTTGCATTGTAGAAGCCCTCGTTTACGATTCTCACGTAATCTTCGCCATCCACGTTGGACGCATCTGCAAAATACGCGTCAAATGCCGTAAGTCCTAAATATTTTCTAGGAAGGATGTACGTACCTGTTTCGATATTATCTGCGCCGTAAAGAGTTACAAGATAGTCATAGTTTGCCTTGTCAATCTTGGTTTCGTAACGAATACCCGTCGGCATCACCAATCTTACCGCCGCGCCGTCCGTCGTCTGATAGCCTACCACCGTTGCCGTAACCGCAACATCGCCATTCACAGTGAACGTATCTTCCGCACTATAAATAGTATCGCCTACTTGGAAGGAAATCAATTTCACCGCCAAATCTTCATCTGCAAACAACGAAGCATAGTATTTCGCACCAAGAACCGTTTTACCGTTCTTTCTCGCATACGCTACTTTTTCAACACCGTTTACAGTATGGGTAATTTTGAAGCTTTCCGCCCACTCCGAACCAAAGAAGGCAAAGTGCGTTTCGGGTAAAACTGCCACCAAGAATTCAACGGATTCAATCGTCAATTCTCGATAAGTATCCATATTGGGAACGTAAATCCACAAAAGCGACGTACCGAAATACATGATTTCCGCACCCGCAATATCTTGCATCGCCGTGCCGTCCAACTTAATTTTGCCACCGATTGCCGTATTTACATAGTTAACCTCTTTTGTGTCCCCGTTCACTTCGTTGGGTACGTTGGAAAGGTATTTCGAATAGGACAGCAATAAGCCGTTTTTACCTTCGAAAATATCCGCGCCGTAGTTATTCCACATGATGGCGTCAAATTCTACCGCCTCAGGCGCTTTATACGTAGCCCATTGTCCGTTTCTTAAAACAAATTTCGCGTAGTCAAGCACTTGACTTTCAAAGGTTGTACCTTCCAAAACCTCCAAAATGATATCACCCGTGAGTGCATCTTGGTAGCTTTGAGGAATTTTGATTTGGATATACTTACTTCCGTGTCCGTAATCGATGGAAGTGTTGGGAATATCGCTAAGTTTCACACCGTTCAACAAAATCCCCTGCCCTGTCGTCGATACGACGTTAGTGCTGTTTCTTTCACCGCCCAACGCAATATCATATTTCAACAAGGTACGATATCTAGGTACGGGATTGCCTTGCGCTACCGTTTCAAGAATATTGTTATTTACGTCGTTTGCGATACCTTGGCAAACAACGGTTACACCAGCAGGTTCGGTGTAAATTCCCCATTCCGAACCGTTAAATGACAATTCAAGGCTGGGTAAGCTCGCATCAAGGAAATTAGTCGCTTCCATAGTAAGTTTACCAAGCGCCGTCATATTCGGCGCGTAAATCCACAGCTTGCTTTGGGAGTGGTAAGCAATTTCCGCCCCGTCGATATCCTTCAAGGCAGTACCGCCAAGTTTTATCTTTGCCCCAATCGCCGTTTGCGCAAAGTTTACGCTTTGCACCCCGCCGTTGTATTCATTCGGGATAAGAGAAAGGTTTGCCGAATAATCAAGAAGCACGCCGTTCTTCCCTTCCCACGCGCCATAGCCGATATTGTTCCATTGAATTCTTACAAACTCAACAGCCGTGTAGGTAATAGGAGCGGTCGACCACTTGCTCGCCCCGTAATAGAGTTCTACGCTCGGAAGGAAGGAATCGCAAATTTGCGCGCCCTTTTCAATCGTAAGCGTTCTATACGAAGACATGTTGTCTGCGTAAACGAACATAAAGTTTTGCGAATGGTAAGCAACCAACGCGCCTGGTAAGGCGGACAATTTTGCCCCGCCCAAGTAGATGTGTTCGCCAACACTCGAAGCCAAGTTGGTAGACATCAAACCGCCGTCAACTTCGCTTTGCGTTGCGGATAAATTCTTATCAAACGCAAGCAACACACCATTCTTACCTTCAAACAACCCATAGCCGATATCGTTCCATTGAATACCCGTAAATGCAATCGTCTTTGGTTCTTCATAAACGACCCACATGCCGTTTCTTAAAATAAATTTTGAAGCGTCAAGCACTTGATTTTCAAACTTCGTACCTGCAATTACTTCCAAAATAACGTTGCCCGTGAGCGCGTCTTGATAGCTTTGAGGAATACGGATTTGCAAATATTTACTCCCGTGCGCATAATCCACCGAAGCGTTCGGGATATCGCTCAAGCTAACGCCGTTCAATTGAATCCCTTTCCCCGTCGTCGATACTACGTTCGTCGTATTTGCCGACACACCCAATGCAATATCGTATTTCAACAACGTTCTATAAATGGGAACGACGTTGCCCAACTCCACGCCTTCTGCGATATTGTTGTTCATATCATTTGCAATGCCTTGGATGATTACGGTCGGGTCGGAGGGCAATTCACAAACAGCCCACACCGAGCCGTTAAATTCTAGACCCATCTTAGGCAAAGTTACGTCAAGGAAAGTCGCATCCTCAATGACAAGCATGCCCCTATCCGTCATATTCGGCGCGTAAAGCCATAAATGTCCCAAAGAGTGATAACTAATTTCTGCACCGTTAATATCCTTGAACGCAACACCGCCAAGTTTTACCTTTGCACCGATTTCCGCTTGTACAAGGTTTGCAGATTGCGCCCCGCCGTTATATTCGTTCGGAACAACCGAGAGGTTTGCAGAATAAGTAAGGAGCAAACCGTTTTTACCTTCCCAAATGCCGTAACCGATATTATTCCATTGAATGGTCGAGAAGGTTACGGGCGTACTGTTCGTCGGGGTCGCAGACCATTTGCTTGCACCGTAATACAAATTGATTTCGGGCAGGAGGGAATCAAATACAACCGTCCCTGCCTCTATCGTAAGCGTTCTATACATAGACATGTTGTCCGCGTATACGAACAAGAAGTTTTGCGAATGGTAGGAAACCAACGCGCCGGGTAAGGCGGACAGCTTTTTACCGCCCAAATAAATATGTTCCCCAACGGTGGATGCCAAGTTTTCAGACTTCACACCGCCGTTGATTTCGCTTGCAATCGAAGACAAGTTTGCGCTGAACGCAAGCAATACGCCTTTCTTACCGCCGTATTGATCGTAATCGAGGTCATTCCACTGAATTTTCGTAAATGCAACAGCAGTAGGTTCTACGTAGGTAACCCACTTTCCGTTTCTTAAAATAAATTTCGATGCATCAAGCACTTGGTTTTCAAACGCCGTACCCGCAACGACTTCCAAAACAATCTCACCCGTAAGCGCGTCTTGGTAGCTTTGGGGAATTTTGATTTGAATGTATCTGCTTCCGTGTCCGTAATCAATGGATGCACCCGAAATCGTGCTCAATTGAACGCCGTTCAACTTGATTCCTGCGCCCGTCGTAGAGACTACGTTCGTCGTATTCGCCGCATTGCCCAAAGCCGTATTGTACGCAAGCAACGTTCTGTATTTTGCAGGCGTACCAGCTTCAAGGATATTGTTGTTGACGTCGTTCGCAATACCTTGACAAGTTACCGTCGGTGCCGCCGCCGATACACTTGTAGGATGAACGTTTACGTGCATGATACCCAAAATCAAAGCGCAAGCCAACATAATGGACATCAGGATGCTAAGCATTATTCTTTTCGTCTTTACCATGTTTGCCACCTCCCTACTCTTATTCCTCAACAAACGGGTCTTTTACCCATCCGTCGCCGTACCCAGACTCTTGAGATTGAGTCAGCACGTCCTGATTGCTTACGTAAAAAATCTCTAAATCAGGTTTTTCATACTGTGCGTTTTTGTGTTCCATATAGTGTCCCCTATATAAAATTTTTATTTTTTGCAATTTTATTCTATGATATATCACTTAATATGTCAATATAAAAAATTGACCAAAATTGCAGATTTTTACACTACCACTTTTTGCACACACAAAAAAAAGCGTCAAATTCCTAAGAATTCAACGCTTCAATTTTTCTTAAATTTTAATTACTCTGTCTGACTTTTTCGGGATTTTCTATACTTACCCGGCGTCTCGCCAAATTCCGCCTTAAATAAATTTATGAAATTACTAGGCGTATTAAAATCCAACCGTTCCACTATGTCCTCTATGGTGTAGTCGGTCGAAGAAAGCATTGCCGACGCGATGAGCAATTTGGATTTATTTACGTATTTTTTCAAGGACATACCCATGTATTGCTTAAAACGCGAGCACACGTAACTATGCGAAAAACCTGTTTCCTTTACCATTTCTTCTATCGGTAAAGTTAAAAAGGATTCTTTATCGAGATTCCTTAAAAGTTTTTTTATCCACTTTGGATAATGGTTAAAACACTCTTTTAAGGCGACGTATTGTCCTAATATATATATGACGATACTTTTGTGAATCGACGAATTGACGTTCGAGATAGGCTCGAACATAATCGGGGTCATCATCTCCGATATAGACGAAAGCGCCGCTGTTGACAATCTGAAAATGATGGGATATTCCTCACAAGTGAGCTCCTCGTACAATTGTTCGCTTACCATCTCGCAGCATTGGCGCATAAGATTTTGCGAAATATAAAGATCTTTATGGCTGTATCGCATCTTTGGGTTTACGTGGTAACAGTGTATATCGTCTGGGGTTATGATAAAGGCATCCTTCGATTTTACCGCGACCTTTTTAATTGATCCTCCGTTGCGCGAAAAGAAATCAATCTCCGCCTCACCTTCCTCTATATAGGTTATCTTGAAAAAGGTGGACTTATGTGGAATTCTCGGCGGAACAAACCATACGGCGGCGTAAGGATTGTTTTTGATGATGCTTTCATCAAACTTTTCCACCAAATACGTTGTTTTTCCTATTTTCTGTAAATCTAATTTTTCCATTTTCCCATTTTTCAAGATGGAGACAGTGCGCCCCTATCGTCTTCCCAACGGCTTTTCTGCCGTATTTTGCCAACCTCGGTTTTCTTTTTTAATTCGTGCGTTCAGCAATCTGACCCTTCCGCCACGAAATATATTATAACACCATTTTTGGGAAAAATCAATACTTTACACGTAGATTGCCGTGTAGGATTTTGTTTGTTTACTTTTAAAATGTATTCCTTTCGCCTTAGTTATTATTTTCCAACGAAACATCATAATACGGTAAATATACTTTTTCACAAAAACCACAAACATTTAAATAAGATAAATCACAAAAACCCCCACAAAAAATGAATAGCTTTCCACAAAAGCCCCCATGCAGCGTATACTAATCAAGAAAAGTAAAACAAAAAAGTAACAACGAGCACCTTTAGCGATTTCTGCACTAAAACTGCTCGTTTTTCTTGTTTCTTAGAAAACCAATTTATGCGTAAAGTTCAACAGCCCTTTTAAATTTTCAAAATATCTACAACCTTTAAAATATATTTATACTTTTTAGAAATTTAAGCTAGGACTTTTTAGTAATCAAAATTTTTACAAAAAATTTTATTTCCTCTCCTACTTCTATCGTTTTATACGTAAAGCGATCGTCTAATTCCGTCGTACAAGGCTCAAGCCCCAACGCGTAATCGCCACTTGCCATACTCTTCCATTCTACAAAATGCGGAAGCGTATCCCCCGAATAAGAAACCGTAAATTTCTTACCGATTTTCTCATTGACAAGTGCTATTTCAGGCTTGCTTAACTTCAAAAAATAACAAGCTTCTTCTTGATTGGGTACTGCATCGTTCATCGCATACATGGTAGCCTCATTTTGCTTTGCCCAAGCTGTTCTCGGTGTGTAGCTTTCTACGTCTGAAATTACTTTTGCACCGTTGTCAAGCATAGGATATCCTACGTTGATATGATATAAAAGACAATATTCTTCCTCTTTATATCCAATATTACAAAGTGTATCTTCAAGCGTTATACTATCACCACTTATTTCCGTGAAAATCTTACGTTTCAACACAAGATTTTTCCCAAACAACGCAGTATCACGGATAATCGATTCTACAACGATACCGCTTTCATTACATTCCGCACGAACAATCTCCGCAGGAATATTATGAAGTGTTCCGTGTAATTCATACCCATCTCTACCGCCTACGCTATCCAAACCGCAAGTGTATAACATTCCGCCCTCAAAACGTCTTAAAAAGGGAATTTCACGTTTGGTAAAACCATTCTTGGACACGAAAGACATATTTTGTCCTTCGTGGTAAAGCTGCATAATATCGCACGCTTTGCTGACGTTAAGAAGAAAACGAATCTTCCCATTATCACAATCAAGAACGTCCAGTCCTTTTCCTCTTCCCTCCGTCAAAGTATATCTGCGAATACTTGCTACCTGCTGAAAATTAGAAATTCTGCCGTCCATTTTTTACTCCATATTGCTGAATACTTTGAGTGTCGCCAAAGCATTTTCCTTCATCGCATTTTGCGCGTTTAACGCCAAGTTATGGAAGAAATCAGCCTCCTTGCTTTCCACTGTTTTTTTCGCCTCGGCATAGCCTGCATAGGACATATACGAATAGTAATTGATTTTACCGATTCCGCGACGAATAACCTCTTTATATTCCTCGTGGGAAATACCGCTGCCGCCGTGCATTACAAGGGGCAAATCGGTTAATTCACGCACCTTTGTAATGATATCCATATTCAAAA
>SVIN01000045.1 GCA_015069495.1 Clostridiales bacterium | reverse complement strand
ATGAACCGATCGCTCTAACCAACTAAGCTACGCCGCCATCTGGTTGCGGGGGCAGGATTCGAACTTGCGACCTCCGGGTTATGAGCCCGGCGAGCTACCTAGCTGCTCCACCCCGCGATATACGCATCGTTTTAAGCGACTTTTGAACTCGTCACTCAAAACAGCTTTATAATAATACTAAAAACTTTTGTATTTGTCAACTGTTTTTTCTCTATTTTTTAAAAAAAATATAAAAAATTTTTTATCATGAAAAAAAGCGGAAACTTTCGCTGTTTCCGCCTCCTATTATTTCGTTTTCTTGTCCCCTGCCGTTGAGGCGGAAACCACCCCCTCACCATTTTCTCGCAATGATGCAAGATAGGCGGTGTACTCCTCCTCTGTAATTTTAGGTACTTTACCATTTTTAGATTTTGTCGGTTTGCTCATACTCTTCTCCTCCGCTTAGGTTTTGTATAAGTATGTGCCCCTACCTCGATTTTTATCCCTAAAAAACAATACAAAGCACGTTATTTTTTCCATCGTTGACAATTTTTGAAATACTTCGGCGCATTTTTTTGCGAAGTTCCACAGGCATTGCGTTGGTCTTCCCCGCCAACTCATCCCCCACCAACGACCGCAGGGATTTACCAAAAATATTCGTTTCCCAAACAGCCTCGCCCTCTTGATAGGTCCTTAAAGTATCGTTGACAAAATCCTCACCTTGCTGTTTTGTCCCGATAATCGGATTCACCGAGCCCGTGACGTTGACCTTTACAATGTGATAGCTTGGTGCTTTCGCCCTAAACTGTACGCCGTATCCCGCACCCTTTTTCACCAATTGCGGTTTATCCAAACGGTAATCATCCTCGTCCGGGTAAACAATCCCATAACCGCTTTCTTCCGCTTCGCTGAAAGCAGTTTTCACTTTATCATAATCCCGCTTGGTCTGTGCCAAAGCCTGCACGTAGCGCATCAAAGTCAAGTCATCCGTCAGTATTTCCCCGCACGCCTCACTGAGCGTTTCATAAAACAATTCAGGTTTAACCCCAACGTTAATTTCCACCCGACCTTTCCCCAAATCCATACGGATTTCCTCAGGGTTAATATAAGGCTCGAAATCCTCAAACAATCTTTCAAACGCCAAGCAATCACGCATTAAAACAGCTTTTCCCGCTTCCCCTTTCACTCGTTCCAACAACTGTGCAACCGCGCGATTTTCTTCAGGCAAAGCCTGCAACCATTTCGGCATTTTCACGTCGATGCGCGTCACGGGAAATTCAAACAACGCCTTTTGTAACACAAGACAAGCGTCTTCTTCCGTCATTTTATCCACGTTCAAAGCCACGACGGGGGTCTGATACTTATCTTCCAAACTTTCTTTTAATGCAATTTGCGCAGTCGGGTCTTGACAATTTAATACGATAACAAACGGCTTATGCAAAGCTTTCAACTCTTTCACCGCGCGCTCTTCCGCATCGATATACCCCTCACGCGGAATCCCTGCGATACTGCCGTCCGTTGTCACCAATACACCGATGGTAGAATGTTCCTTAATCACCTTTTCCGTACCGTATTCCGCCGCCTTTTCAAAAGGCATCGCCTCTTCCCGCCAAGGAGTTTTGACCAATCTCGGCGCGCCGTCTTCCTCAAAGCCGCCCGCACCCTCCACCGCGAACCCTACGCAATCCACCAAACGCACCGATGCATCCGCACCTTTGGATATGGCAATCTTCGCCGCTTTGGCGGGTACGAATTTCGGTTCGGTAGTCATCACCGTTTTCCCTGCCGCCGCTTGCGGTAATTCATCCGTCATCACCGCGCGGTCTGCTTCCTCTGCCTTGGGTATCACCATCCTTTCCATAAACCGCTTGATAAAGGTAGATTTCCCCGTCCGCACAGGTCCTACCACCCCAATGTAAATATCCCCGCCCGTGCGGTTTGCTATGTCTTGGTATACGTTGTAATTTTCCATCAACGACCTCCCATCGTGATTTTTGCGGAAAATAAAAATCTCCGCTTGAATATCATACGATAATGTATGCGGAGATTTTTTCAATTATACCATTGTTTTAACTTTTAATTTCATCCGTAGCGGTTTTGGAAATCGCCGCTTCCACCGCCAAATAATCCTTATCAGCGGTAAAATCCCGCGGTTCGTTATACTCACCGCCCAATGCCTCGATGGCGTATTTGAGTTCCTGAAATTCCACAAACCCAATACTTCTATCCTCGATACGCTTCATAAGGTGGGGTAAAGCGCGCTCGTCTCCGTACGCAGCCAAATACCCCGCTCGAACAGGGCTCTGCGTTTCATCTGACGTCAAAAACGCCTGCAACAACGCATCAAAAACCCGTTCCTCTCTCCCCTTCACGCGGGAAAGAATTTCCAACATATATTCCTTTGCAACGCCCTTTATATAGGTATCGTACGCCAAGTCCTTTACCTCATCCGCATGTATACGGAAAATATCAGTGACGTCACTGCGGATATCTTCGCTTAAACGGTTTTCCGTTAAAATCGTGAAATACGCGTCAAACGCACGCACGTCGTCGCCAAGCAGATTGATGGCGTAAGAAACCGTTTGCGTATCCTCACTGTTCAACAAAGGCAACAAGGTATTCGCTTCCCCTCGCGTTTCAATTTCCATGCACAAGAATTCAGGCACAGGGATATCTTCGTGCAAATGAGCGGATAAAGTTTCTGCAAGCTGTTCATTCGTCATTTTCGCGTAATATTCCTTAGGGGTGCATTTAATCTTCGCCACGTAGGTATCCCCGAATTTTTTATATAGTTTCGGGATGACGTCTTCCCATTGTTTTTCCGTATATTTATTTTTATTTTCTTCCATGTATTGGGTTAATTTTTCATCAAACAACCCATCAAAATCAATCAACTTCATTCTCGTTTTTCTCCTCTGTTCCTACGCCGAATTGTGCGCTAACCGCCGCCGACATCAACACTTTTACCCGCGCGGCGTTCGCGTCAAAGGCATTTGCAATCATGTCGGGGTTATTCCCTAACTCCTTCAATCCTGATAACAAGAAAATTGCGCACGCCAAATCGTCCGTATTATCCACCAAATCCAAACTGTCGGTATCCGCAAGCGCATTGTACAACGTCTCCGCCGCCTGTTTGAGTTTATCTCCGTACGAATCGCGGATCACGATAAATTTCAAAGCGACCTTTGCAAACCCTTCCAAAAACTTTTTACGGCGTTTTCTGCCAAGCGTCACACGAGGCAGGTACAATCGGCGGTAAATATTACACAATACCATACCGATATCCGTTTCCTCGTTGCGTTCGAGCAGCATGCGCAAAGTTTCAATCTTCAACACGTCCGCCACTTCATAATCCAACAGTTTTTCCTGTATAAATTCATCCGCGCGCACATGTACAGCCGTCATCAAGCCAAGATATTGCAACTCGTGGTCCCCGCCGTCCATTTCATCAAAACACCACTGAAAATATCCGTCGTTCAATGCCAGCAATCCAAACAACTGTGCATCATCCTTCGGAGCCTTTCCCAAGGTAATCAACGAATGACAACGGCGCTCCCTTTCTTCCTGCGGTAAATGATAGAAATAAATCAGTTCGGGTTTCGCCCCCTCACCATCTTGGTACGCGCGCAACGCTTTGAGATAATATTTTGCAACTTCCGCATCGGGATATACGGTGCAAAGAGTTTCCAATGCCCGTTCCGCCTCGTCAAGAATACCGCTCTTGTAAGCGGAAACGCCCTTAAAATAGAGCATTCTGCCGTCAAAGGGAAGTTTCTCGTCTAAGATACAAAACTTTTGGTAGGCTTCCTCGTGCAAGCCGTTTTCACAGCACACGGTGGCAATTTTATATAAATCGTCCGTATCGTTCGTTTCCACGCTGGATAAACGCAACGCAAGCGCTTTACTTTCCTCAAACCTGCCTTGTTCCAAGTAAACCGCCGCAAGCGTCGCCAATACGCGGATTGCTTCGGGCTCGCCTTCCAATAATTCTAAACACGCCTTTTCCGCCTCTTCGGCTTTTCCTGATAAAAGGTAGGCAATCGCCTGCATTTCCTTGGCTTGCGCATATTGCTTTGAACCGCGCGCGACTTTGGAAAATTCTTCCACTGCGCGTTCGCAATCCCCCGCCTTTAAGGCTTTTGACCCTAAATTAACTTCCTTTGTATAATCGGCAAGCTTGGGCGGATATACGAAACGGAATTTCTCCTTTTTCGCGGTAGAGAACGCCTCGGCAATGTCAAATTTTGTTTCTTCGGACAAAGTATCGTCCGCATCAATGAGTTTGTTGTAATAATATGCGGATGCGCTTTCCTGCCCCAAATTGAGGTAATTGACCGCCAAGCCCTCATACACCTCAGGCAAATCTTCCTCGTCTGCAATATCCAAAAAGCGATACCACCAATTCAATGCGGTGCCTTGCAAATTCATCGCCTCGTAAATATCGGAAAGGCGCGCGAAAATTTCCCCATCGCCGCCGTATGCGTCCAATTCCTTGTAAGCAATACGAAGCGCGGAGACAAATTTCCCCTCGTTGTAAAATTTATCCGCAAGCATACCCAAACGTTTGCGGCTGAAATCAATCTTTTTGACTTTACCCATACCTATTCCTTAGGAAACAATAAATCTGCGTCCTCGTCCGTAAATTCATAATCGGTGTTGCAGTAGTGACAATGCACCCGCACCGCCCCGTCTTCTTGTATAATTTGCCGCATCTGCGTTTCGCCCAGCGATACCAATACACGGGTCAAATACCGTCTGGAACAATTGCATTTATACGCCGCCTTACGTTCTTCCCAAACGCTTTCATCCGTGGCAAAATACCCCTTTGCACAAGCGGTCGCCCCCTGCGTTTGAAGGGCGGAAAGCAGCGTTTCCAAATTCCATTCGTTCACCTTTTGCAAAGTTTCTTCGTCTGCGAACGGCAAGGGCTGTAAAGCCGCTAAGCCCGCAAACGCGCATTTTCCGTCTTCCCCAAATACAACCGCCGTTGCAATGCGGGTGGGGAGTTGTTCACTGATACGGAAATATTCTTCAAATCCTTCGTCTAACCCACCGTGTTCAGGTAAAGCGCATGCACCCACAAACGGACGAGTATACCCATCGTCGCGAATGATTGTTATCGAAGTATTTTCACCAAGCGCAAGCCGTTCGCCTGCCACGTCGGGGCTTATATCCATTGCAGTATTTTCAATAAAACCGCGGATACGCAGCAGCTTATTGCCCGATACACCGATTTCACCGCACAAGCCGTCCCCTTTTAAGGAGAGGGATATTTCCCCGCGTTCATTTTTTAAACATGCGCTCATAAAAGTCATGGCAGATAAAGCTTTTCCAAACACGTATGCCGAGCCTTGGGATAAGCCGTGCAAACGCATCCCTTCCCGTACGATCTCCGTCGTGTCGGCAAGGGTCAAGGAAACTTGTTCATTGTAAATCAACGTGCGAAGCAGGTTTTTCATCATCACCTCTTTTGCGCCAAGAACGTAATGCGGTCGGCTGTGGTTTTGTCTTCACCCAAATGGCCTTCCACCTCTAATACGTTAAACCCGCATGCGTCCAGCGCGGATAGAATTTCTTCTTCCTTATATATATATTGTCTGTGCGTTTCATCCAAACGATCAAACGCGCCGTCCGCGCGCTTGGCAAACAGCGTGACTTCCATCGTTACACCGTCTGTTTCAGGACGGTTAAAACTGAGGTACGTTACGTCGTCGCGATCGTCTACGGATACAGTATTTGCAATTTTTCCTTCGATTTTCTTTTGCGAGCTGATATCAAAAAGGAAAACTCCACCCTTTTTTAAGCCACCGCGGATATTTTTAAACGCGGAAGACAATTTTCCTTTGGGGATATAGTTCACGCAATCGTTGATTGCCGTCGCAAAATCGAAGCGCGGGGGCACTTTCATTTTGGCAATATCCCCCAAAAGATACTCACTTCTCACCCCTTGCTTCATGGCGGTTTCCTGTGCAAAGTCCAACATTTCCGCAGAAATATCCAGCCCTGTCATTTGGTAGCCTTGGCGTTGAAATGCGCGGGTAAACCAACCGCCCCCGCATCCCACGTCCAAACCTATGCGCAAGGGAAAGGGTTGCAACTTCAAAATTAAATACTGCGACCAATTTTCATAGTCGCAGTCATCATTGAGATATTCAAACCATTTTGCAAGGTGGCTATATGCCGATTTCTTTTCCATGGTCTTCTCCGCCCACCATTATTCTTCGATATCTTTCGGCGGTTTTTTCGCGCGTTTTTTCTTAGACTTCGCGTCTTCTTCCTGCAAAGCGCGTTCGCGTTCGTCGAACTGCTGATTGTATTCCACGTAACGCAAATCATTTTTATGTTCTTCCGCGTACGCTTCCGAATCATCCGCAATATTTTGCTTACTTTCACGCAATCTCTTCAAATCCTCACGAGTAAAAGATTGAGGCAATTCGTATACTTGTAACGAGTCGTCGATCGGCTTAATAGGACGAGCCACCAAACGCGATCTGCCGTGCGCCAAAATGATACGTTGGTATTCAATCGAGGAAGCACTGTCGTTGCCGGTAAGTTGCGAAGTACCGTCGCGATTGTAAATACCTCTGCCCACCTTCGCGCCTTCCAATTTCGGGTTAATATACTTGTCGAATACCCACTGTGCAAAGTCTAACCATACAAGCAAAGCATACGCCAAGCCGAACAGCGCGGTGGAAAGTACCCCAAATGCCGTCAACATCGAACCGCCAAGCGCAATCAAAAGGAACGGCAACATGGCAATCGCACCGAAAAATACGGTTTGAGGCAAGGTACCAAGCATCATCAAAAACGAGTTTTTCACCATAACGACAAAACCCATTTTGTAGTTTACGCCAAGCGCAATCATCCACAGCGACATCATCGCCGCAAAACTAATAAACAAGTAGCTGACCCCTTGCGAAATGCGCAGCCAAATAATTTGACCTTTAAACTCAGGGTTGCCCCCCATCCTCGCAATGCTCAGATTGCCCATATTGATAAGAGACTGACAGAAGAATAATATTAAGCTGAAGAACAACGCGGTCTGTAATGCATTTTTGAAGTTGAGTTTTACCCCGCGCCAAAAATCGTTGGTAACGAAAACGCCTTCCGTCCATACCATGTTACGCACAACGTACATACCGCCCGACAAACCTACCGCAGCAATGATCGAGGTCAATACAATACCAAAATAGGTAGACATACCCGTTCCAAGCGTCATCCATTCCGCTTCCCCAACCAAATCGGGAACGGCAGGATAGCCAACCCCAAGGTTTGCGCCAAAGGGATAACTCATCCCATAGCTTTCATTGAGAATATATTGGAAAAATAAAACCAAAAATAAAGGAATGAAAAATACCAAAATCAATAAATTGACCTTGACAATTTTCCAAAAATTCCCCTTGAAGATATCAAAAAACAATTGCCAGCGGTTGGTAGGCAAGGTACTTCTTGCGTACTCCTCACTTTTCTCTTTACCTTCCAACATGCGGGT
>SVIN01000044.1 GCA_015069495.1 Clostridiales bacterium | reverse complement strand
ACCCGTACCATGGCTGTCCACAAATACCGAAACAGGTTTTGCCACACCGATTGCGTACGCAACCTGAATTTCCAACTCATCCGCAAGCCCTGCCGCAACCATATTCTTTGCGATATAACGGCAGTAGTACGCCGCGCTTCTATCCACCTTCGTGGGGTCTTTTCCCGAGAATGCCCCGCCGCCGTGCGCACATCTGCCGCCATAGGTATCCACGATGATTTTTCTACCCGTCAAACCGCTGTCACCTTCGGGTCCGCCGATTTCAAATCGCCCCGTGGGGTTGACGTAAATCTTCGTATTTTCGTCCATTAAGTTTGCGGGAATAATCGCCTCAATGACGTATTTTTTCATATCTTCACGGATTTGCTGTTGAGAAACCACCGCATCGTGTTGCGTGGAAACTACCACCGTATCCACACGCTTTGCAATGCCGTCCACGTATTCTACCGTAACCTGCGTTTTCCCATCGGGGCGAAGGTAAGGCAAAGTACCATCCTTACGCACGTCGGTCAAACGCTTTGCCAAGCGGTGCGACAAAGACAAGGTCAAAGGCATCAATTCTTTGGTTTCACGGCATGCGTAACCAAACATCATACCCTGATCCCCTGCACCGAGTTGATTTTCTTCGTCACCGCCTTCCGTCTTTTTTTCCAAGGAAGCGTTTACACCCATGGCAATATCAGGCGATTGGGTGTGAATTGCCACCATCACCTTACATTTATCATACGCAAAAGTACCGAAATCGTAACCGATTTCCTTGATAATTTCACGTGCTTTCGCTTCGTAGTCAATCTCAGCGGTGGTCGTAACTTCACCCATAATCAACAGGGTGTCAAACGCAGCCGCGCATTCTACCGCCGCGCGGGCATAAGGATCCGCCGCCAAAATCGCGTCCAAAATACCGTCGGAAATATTGTCGCAAACTTTATCGGGATGTCCTTCCGTTACACTTTCGCTGGTGAAAAATTTCTTCATTCTCTAAATCCTCTTTCGCATTATTTATCGATTTTATTATATCACGCATAACTCGCTTTGTCAACCAATTATCGCTTGCAAAAAAATTTCCTTCGTGCTATAATATATATTATGAAAGATTTTTTGACGGAAAATTGCACACTTTGCCCTGTGGAGTGCGGCGCAAACCGCACGAAAACAGTAGGCGCATGCGGAGCGGACGGATTGCGGATTGCCAAATATTATCTGCACCCGTTTGAAGAACCCTGCATTTCCTTTGATAAGGGAAGCGGGACTATCTTTTTCGCGGGGTGTAATTTGCGTTGCGCGTTCTGTCAAAATTACGAGGTATCCCGCGCAAAGCGCGGAAAGGCGATTACACCTGCACAGCTTGCGGATATTTTTAAAGAGCTGGAAGACATGGGCGCGGACAACGTTTCCCTCGTCACCCCCTCGCACTTAACCCCTTACCTCGTGCAGGCGTTGGAAATTTACAAGCCGAACATCCCCCTTGTGTATAACACGAGCAGTTATGAAAAGGTGGAAACCTTACAACGCATCGACCCGTTCGTGGACATCTATTTACCCGACATGAAATTCTACGCCCCCACCCTTTCCAAGCGCTATTTGGGGAAAGAGAATTATTTTGAGGTCGCAAGCGAAGCCATTGCATTTATGGCAAACAGCAAGCCTTTACAAATGACCGATGATGGTAAAATGCTGTCGGGGTGTATCGTACGGCACCTAGTTATGCCCCTTTGCACAAGCGATAGCAAAGCGCTTATAAAATGGTTCAACGCATACCTGCCCCCCTCGTCTTACCTTAGTTTGATGAGTCAGTATACGCCGTTTGGGGATATTGAAGGCATGAAGGAATTATCCCGCCCGATTACCGCACGGGAATATACCGCCGTGTTGGATACAGCGTTGGAATTGGGATTAGGCAATCGATTGTTCGCGCAGGAGCGGGATTCCAGCGGGAAGAAATATATCCCGCAGTGGGATTTTTAGGAATCGAAGATTTCCCCCTTCCACTTGGTAATTTTCACAGTCAATTTTGCGGCGCGAGTGGGCGTGGCGGTTAAAACTTCCCGTTCGTATTGCCGTAATTTTTGATAGAGTTTTTCACGTTTTTCCATTGATACTACCTTGCGCGATTGCGCAAATTTTATACTTTGAGGTTTCGTATGTTATTATCTGCGGACAATTTATCATTCGGTTTTAACGGCGGTTCGCTACTGGAAAACCTCTGTTTTTCCTTAAACGAGGGAGACAGAGTCGGTTTAATCGGCGCAAACGGCGAGGGTAAAACCACTCTAATTCGTTTGATTTTAGGCGAGTTGGATATTGAAAGCGGTACTCTTTTCCGCAAAAACGGCATCCGTATCGGCTACCTTGCACAAAACGGCGGGTATGATTCTTGCAACACCGTATTTGAAGAAATGCGGGAAATTTTCGCCGAAGATATCCGCGCGATGGAAACGTTGCGTGAAACGGAAAAACTGTTCGCTTCCACAGAGGAAGGCACCAACGAATACCGCGCGCTTGTTTCTAAGTACGAATTCCTCAACAAGCAAATCGCCGCGCGCGATAGCTACCAATACGAAGTCCGTATCCGTACCGTCCTCAACGGTATGGGATTTGAAAAAGTATACGACCAACCCATCTCCACCATGTCGGGCGGAGAAAAAACAAGGCTGAAACTGTGCCGATTGCTGTTGGAAGACCCCGAATTGTTGATTTTGGACGAACCGACCAACCACTTGGATATGAAAACTTTGTTTTGGCTGGAAGATTATCTATCATCCTATAAGGGCGCGATTTTGACCGTATCGCACGACCGATATTTCCTCGATAAACTGGTTACCTCTATCTACGAAATCGAAAATAAAAAGCTGTCCGTTTTCAAGGGCAATTACACCAAATATAAAGTTTTAAAAGCAGAGAAAGTGGCGCACTTGCTCAAAGAATACGAAAAACAACAAGAGGAACGCGCGCACATGCAGGAATACGTGGACCGAAACCTCGTCCGCGCTTCCACCACGAAAATGGCGCAATCGCGCAGGTTGGCACTCGAAAAGATGGAACTCATCGAAAAACCCGCCCTGCCCCCTACTCCCCCGCGATTCGTGTTCACCTATGCGGACAAGCCCTACGAACGAGTGTTGGAAGTGGCAAACTTGCACCTGACCGCCGGGGAAAAGACCTTGTTGAACAGCGCAAATTTCACCTTAATGCGAGGTGAAAAATGCGCCGTCGTCGGTGATAACGGCACGGGAAAATCCACCCTCGTCAAAGAGATTATTAAGGAGAAAAATCCTGCCATTCGTTTGGGGCGGTTTGTCAAAATCGCTTGTTACGACCAAGAAAACGCTAACCTCGACCCCAACGCCTCGGTGTTGGAAGAATTGTGGGGCCGCCACGTAACTTGGGATCAAACGCGGGTACGCAACATCCTCGCGCAAGCAGGTTTGATTGCGGAAGATATGGACAAAAAAGTCCGTATGCTGTCGGGCGGTGAACGCGCAAAACTTGCCCTTGCCGTATTTGAATGCGAAAACGGCAATTTCCTCATTTTGGACGAACCGACCAACCACCTCGATTTGCCTGCGCGTGAAAGTTTGGAAAGCGCACTGAAAGCCTTTGACGGTACGGTATTGTTCGTTTCACACGATCGATATTTTATTCAAGCTTTGGCGGGTAAAATTTTAGAACTTGAAGACGGAAACGCCACCGAATATGCTTGCAATTACGAGACGTATCACGCACAAAAAATCGCAGCGAAAGCAGTGCAAAAGGCAACTCAACCCATACCTGCCCCCACCGTTTTGGCAAACTCCGACAAAAAAGAGGGATATTACCGTTCGAAAGAAGAACGCGCGGCGGACGCGCGAAGAAAGACGCGCATTAAGAAAATTGAAGATGAAATTGCACGCTTGGAAACGGAAGACGCCGAACTCAACGCCGACCTTTCCGACCCTGCGGTCACCGCCAATTTCACCCTTTTAACGGAAAAATGCAACCGCTTGGACGAAATCAAAAACCTTTTAGACGAGCTGTATGCTGAATACGAAACTCTGATTGGATAAATTTTTACCCAATTTTCACACAAATCTCTTGACAAACACCGAATGATGTGATATCATTTTAATATCAAATTCATTTGGAGGTATTTGTATGGAAGAAATTTTATTAACCAATAAAAAACACGGCATGCGCACGTTGCTGATTTTTTCGTTCATTGAATTATTGGCAATCGCAGGCTGTATCGCCTTGAGCGTGCTTGCTGAAAGCGGGCAACTTGGCAATTATGCAGATGCAGGAGTAATCGTGGCCATCGTGTGCGGTGTGATTATGTGTATCGCATGGATTCCCTTGTGCGGTCTGCGCGTTTTGAAACCGCAGGAAGCGTTGGTTTTGACCTTATTCGGTAAATACGTCGGCACTTTGAAAGGCGAAGGTTTCTACTCGATTAACCCTTTCTGCGTAGCGGTAAATCCTGCGGCGGACACAAAGTTGAATCAAAGCGGCGACGTCAACAAGGTCTCCCCTTTGAAGGCGGCAACCGAGGTCAACACTGCCATTGTCATCCCTAGCAAAAAGATTTCTTTGAAGATTATGACCCTCAACAACAACCGTCAAAAAATCAACGATTGTCTGGGCAACCCTGTGGAAATCGGGATTGCGGTTATGTGGAAAGTGGTTGACACGGCAAAAGCGGCGTTTAACGTAGACAATTATAAGGAATATTTATCCTTGCAATGCGACAGCGCGCTTAGAAACGTGGTACGCATTTACCCCTATGACGTAGCCCCTGGGGTAGATACAACGGGCGACGGTTTAGCCGACGACGGCAGTTTGCGCGGGTCAAGCGAAGTGGTTGCATCCCGTATCCGCGATGAAATTCAACAGCGCGTAAACGAGGCAGGTATTGAGATTATCGAAGCGCGAATCACTTATCTTGCATACGCCCCTGAAATTGCGGCGGTTATGTTGCAACGTCAGCAGGCTTCAGCGATTATTGACGCGAGAAAGATGATTGTAGACGGCGCGGTCGGTATGGTAGAAATGGCATTGGAACGCTTGAACGACGGCGGGTTGGTGAAGCTTGACGAGGAAAGAAAAGCGGCAATGGTATCCAATCTATTGGTGGTGCTTTGCGGTAATCACGATGCACAGCCCATTGTCAACACAGGCAGTTTATACTAAGTAACTATTACGCGGTATCCTTCCGCGAAGGATAAAAACGAGGTACGAGATTATGAACGACAACGGAAAAAAACAAATCCCCTTACGCTTATCCCCTAAGCTGTATAATGCAATTGCAGCATGGGCGGAAGACGATTTCCGTTCGGTAAACGGGCAAATTGAATATTTACTGTCAGAATGCGTTCGCCAACGCAAGAAAAATGGTAAATACGTGTCGGACGAAATCGACGTTCCCCCCGAATTAGATATTGAATAAACGCGCTCCCCAGCCACGATTGGCTGGGGAGCTTTTCGTCTATAAGGTGAAATGAAAAACATTATTCTTGATTATCTATCTTGGGTGTATTTCGTTCCTTTATTATAAATGGCAAATGTACCAACGAAAGCAGTAAAAAACCTAAACATAAAATGGTAAGGAAATAAACGTACCAACCATTATTAAGATTAAGCACAGGAAGCCCTTCCCTAGGCGGTCTAACTACAAACCAAAAATTTGTGTTGTATGCTTGTAAAAGTCCATTCACCCATATCATCACAATAGCCATGGCGAATAAACTAATTATGTTTCTTAACCATACTTTCTTACCCAATTCAACTTCTTTGGAAGATATCAAATAGATAGAAAACCAAACCATACCCGCATGGTAAATAAAACATTGATATGCAGCAACAGTTTTAAAATCTGTTCCGCTCGTAGCCATAATAATCGCAAGCGTAGCACCTATCAAACCAATCGGCACGACAAGTCCTAATAAGTATGTTTTTATTTTATCATTTTTAGCAAAAGGAAAATAGAAATATGCAAAAATCAATAGCGAGCATAAATGCAATGGTAACGAAGTTGCTTTAATCACCATCCCATCCATAGCGTTTTCACCATTCACAAAGGACATATCCGACATGATTTTAGAGAATTCACTAACAAGCGCAATGCACGCCATAATGAACGCTGCTTTTTTAAAACTAAATTTATTTCTTATGGATATATAAGATAACAAGGCTATAAATACTATACATATGCCTATCCATATAAAATGTTCTAATGTAAACATAAAGCCCCCATCCAATTTTTATAACAATCAATTTATTGTGTCCTACGAAAGATTATAGCACTTTTTTTAGGAAATTACAAGTAGTTCACCAGAATTAAACGGGGGTGAAATAAGAATTTTTTCAAAGAAGCTGTTGTTCCATAGTTTATATATATAGGGAAAGAGTCCTATAAAAGTATCGCATGATACTTTTATAGGACTCTATTCTTCTCTTACAGAAAGGAAACAATCCTTTTTGTAAAAGTGATTTCTCAAACAGTGTTGCACTTAGTTTAACAAATCACTCAAAAACCACTCTCTATGCCAACCAACTCGTAGGGTGGTGCCAACTATATTGTTAATTTATACCTTAAAATCAAGTCTTATTTAGCAAGAATACCTAAGATATTATCTTCATATTTTTTTACATCAAGGCGAGTTGCTTTGTTTGCACTCCCGATAGGGCCAAACAATGACTCAACAACACGCTTATTGCAAATATCCATGCCAGCCACAAGCACTCCTTCGCTTGTTTTTTTGCGTTTTATGATTATTGAATTTGTTGTGGCTTCTTTTAAGAATTTAAGTCCTATACATAATTTCCCATTATCTCTTGCTTTTAAAAATTCAACATATTTATATTGACTATAATCCCCCAAAAGTTCGCAAGCTGCCGCGCTTAAGGAAACCCTACCAAATCCTATGCTAGCGTATGGCATTGTTCTACCTTTATTACCGTTTTCAATTTTTACTGTTTCCCAATTCATAATAATACTCCTTTGTTTGGTTTGTGTTTTTATTATAAATCACAATTTTTATTCTGTCAACCATTTTTACTCCATTTTTTAAAAATATTTTTTTATTTCTAATATATCTAATAATTTTGTTTTTATTTTTATTATTTTTAATAGTTTAATGATGTTAAAAGGTTTGTGTCGTTTGATGTAAAAACCCATCGACACTTCGGGTCTTCTCGGAGACCTCCGATTGCGCCAAAAAAGGCGGAGGGATTCGCGCCTTTAGCGGCGCGTCCCGCTCGGCAATTATCAATTGCCGACTTTGCCATCATGCTTTCCTTTATCCAATCTCCGCAGGGCAAAGCGTTTTGTTCTCACAAAACGGCTCCCACCCTCGAATCCCTCTTCATCTCGTATAGACAAAGTAAGTATCCCCCACTAGAAGTGGGGGCTTTACTTTGCCCTAAAGGGCATTATACCAGCAGGTACTCAAGTACCGTCTAAAACTGCGACTGCACACAAGCAAACTGTTTCCTTATTTTTTAGATTTTCCTTTTTTCTTTAAATTTGATTCCAGCCATTGTCTAAACGGATCATAATATTCCACCATACTTATTTGGTCTGTAATCAAATCTTCTTGTTCTTGGTTGCGTATATACTTTTGTACAGCTTGC
>SVIN01000043.1 GCA_015069495.1 Clostridiales bacterium | reverse complement strand
AAACGCAGAGGGCACGTTGAAAAAGTTGTACAGCGAAAACAAAGACGTACTTGTTTTCCAATATTTCCTCACAGAAGAAAATTACAACAAGGCTGTATACGGCTTGAACAAGTCTTTGAATAGTTCGTTGGATTCGTTGGAAGCTTCTTACATTACGGCTTCTAAAGAAGAACACAACCATGAAGAACCTCGTACCCTTCCTACAGGCGCAGATACCGAAAAAGCGGATTACTACACCGATGATTACGCCGTATACACTGGCCGTAATACTTCGGATGAATGCGGTGAATATGAAACGGTAGAAGGTTCGACGCGTACGACTCGTCAAAAAGCGTACAATGCATTCTTGACCAACATTCAGGCATACAACCTTATCGATAAAGAAGAAGATACGCGCGATATCACGAAGATTAGCTACTACTACGTAGAATTGAAATCCGTTCTCGGTCAAGCGCTTATCAATCAGTACTTCGATTCGATGGAAGACAAAGTAAGCAATGATTTGAATGAGGCGTATGTTAAAAATCAGTATGCGGAAGCTTTTGCTAAGCAGGAAGAAGATTATAAGGAAAATCCTGATGCATTTGTAAGCGCATTGGACAGCGCAGCTGCAGGCACCTACAACCTTTATGGGTTGGAGGGCTACGGCTACGTATACAACTTGTTGATTCCTTTCTCCACCAGCCAATCGGTTAGATATTCCGAAGCGAAAGCGAGAGGTTTGACTGAAGATCAATTGTTTGCGGAAAGAAGAGCCATCGGTAATGATATTGTTGCCAAAGACCTTCGTGAAAGCTGGATTTCGGAACACGACCATGCAAACTATGCTTATGAAGAAGATGGTAAGACCTACTTCTTTAAGGATAATCTTTCTGAAAATCCTAAGTACGAATTGCTTGACCACTATGCTGGTAAGTACGCGTACAACAAGGAAACGATGAAGATTGACCGTTTCATGGAAACATTCGAAAAATATATTGAGGAAGTTTCTGGTGTAAAGGCAGAAAAGGTAGAAAAGCTTAACGGAATCGAGCTTAATTATGACATTTCTGACTTCAATGGTGCTAACAATAAAATGGACCACGATGAATATGCAAACTTCACCTATTACGCAGGTAAAGTTAACTTCACCGAAGATGTAAAAGCATCCGATTACTTCAACAGAGAAAGTCAGCAATACAAAGCTTTGTCTGCTGTGAACGAATTGATTTTCGCTTATGGTACTGACCCTGGCGCATTCAACAGCTACATGGGTTACAAGGTATCTCCTCAAGAAGGTTCGACGGGCTTCGTAAAAGAATTCGAATGGGCTGCACAACAAGTTGTTAAGGCTGGCGTTGGTAGCTACGCAGTATGTTTGACCGATTACGGTTGGCATATCTTGTACTGCTCGTTTGTATACGAGGGCGGTGACGTATATGGTGGTTACAACCAGGCTGAAAAAGATACGGAAGGCACCTTCTCCAACCTCTACTACGAAACGATGAAAGAAGCTGCATTCAGCAACTATGCAACCGAAACGCAGACGCGTGTTATTCGTGAATACGATAACGACACGACGAACTGTGTAACTCGTATCGAAAAGAACTATAAAGACTTGTTGGAAATGGACAACTAAAAACAAAGTGAAACAAAGCCCGACTGCGTAGGCAGTCGGGTTTTCTATGGGATAGGATATGGAAAGAATTCGTTTATCTGAACACTTTACCTATAAAAAGTTAATACAATTCGTGCTTCCATCGATTGCCATGATGGTATTTGTCTCCATCTATGGTATCGTGGACGGATTTTTCGTGTCCAATTATGCTGGTAAAATTCCATTTGCGGCATTAAACTTGATATTTCCTTTGATTATGATATTGGGTTCCGTCGGGTTTATGTTGGGGACGGGCGGTAATGCGGTTGTTTCCAAAATTTTAGGAGAGGGCAACAACGAACGCGCAAACCGAATTTTTTCCATGTTGGTTTACGCAACGATTGCGATTGGTGTGGCTTTGTCGCTGACGGGGATATGCGTTGCACGCCCCGTGGCGAAGTTTTTCGCTTCCATGGAAAAGGACATGACGATGGAAGAACGGACAATCTTGGTTGAATATTGCGTTGTATATGCGCGCATTATTCTACTTGCTTTGCCCGCCTTCATGTTGCAAAATGCTTTTCAAGGCTTTTTTGTAACTGCGGAAAAACCTCGTTTGGGCTTATACATTACCTTGATTGCAGGGATTAGCAATATGGTATTGGACGCGCTGTTCGTCGCGGTGTTCCATGGTGGATTGGTTGGTGCGGCAATCGCGACGGCGCTTAGTCAATGCGTGGGCGGAACGTTACCATTATTATATTTTGCTCGTAAAAACGACAGCCTACTCCGTTTGGGTAAAACTCGTTTCGAAGGGAAAACGTTTGCAGGGATTTGCTTCAACGGCTTGTCCGAATTGATGACCAACATTGCATTGTCTGTGGTGGCAATCGTTTACAATTCGCAATTGATGCTCTACGTTGGTTTAAACGGTGTATCTGCGTACGGAATCATCAACTACGTCGGCTTTATTTTTGTGGCGGTGTTTATTGGTTATTCGGTGGGGGTAGCTCCCATTGTCGGGTATCATTATGGTGCAGAAAATAAAGATGAATTGAAAAACGTCTTAAATAAGAGCAGTGCGATTATGGCGTTGTTGGGTGTTTTGATGACGGTGATAGCGGTGACTTGCGCCAAACCCTTCTCGATAATTTTTACGGGCTCGGATAAAGAGTTGTTGACATTGACAATTCGAGGTTTGCGTTTGTACTCGCTTTGCTTTCTGTTTTGTGGGTTTAATATTTTTGCGTCGTCCTTCTTCACAGCCTTGTCCAATGGCGCAATTTCCCTATTGCTTTCCTTCTTTCGTACCTTTATTTTCCCTATTGTTGCGGTGTTTATTTTACCAGTATATTGGGAAGTCGACGGGATTTGGATTGCCATTGTTACGGCGGACGTAATTGGGTTACTAATGTCTTTGGCGTGTCTGCTGTGGCGCAGAAAACGGTACGGATATTGGTAAAGGCAGGGGGCATGTACGCGTTGAAATGAAAAAACTAAGTTTTATAGTGATAAAAAACCTCCGATTCGTCGGAGGTTTTCACTTAGTTGCTTTTATTTTCTTTGTCTGTGAGGGTGAAGCTAAACTCGATATCGGGTTTGACTTCGCGTAAAGCTTGTATGAAATCGTTGTTCCAATTCGGGTCGGTGCAGACAACGAAAAATTCTTCGCCTGCGTGCACGGTCAATTTTTTACTGTCCGTATCCAACAATATCGAGGTGAAATCGCGAATCGCGAACTTGCTTTTGATAAAACCGAACTGAGTGATAAAGGTATCTTTTGTGATGACGTAGCGGGATTGAATCAGCATCGCGCTGATAACCGCAATCCCGAACAGACATATGGCAATCAGCAGGGGGGATTTTAAAACGTCGGTAACTTCGTTGATGCCATGTTCCGCAATCCGCCATACGCTCAGGGCGATACCCGCTGTGAACAGCACAAGGATAGCGATTGCCAAAATAATCATTAAGGGCGTGAAACGAAATTTAAAATATTTAGCCTCTTGGGGCGCGGAATTTTTCTTCATAGCATCATTATACCATACCGCCTAAAAAAATGCAACTGTAACCGCGGGGTGAAACTTTATAAAATCTTATAGATTTTTATAAAAAAGATAAGGGGATAACTTGCAAAAGAAGGATAAAAGAGTTATAATATAAAGTGTAAAAACGCGAGGATGAATATGAATACGGAAATCTTAGAGGAAAGCGAAGCCGCGGTTGCGGAACGCGAAAGAAAACAATATGATAAAATGATAAAGACGCCTATCGCGCGCTTGGTTATTTCATTGGGGATTCCCACCATGCTCAGCATGATGGTTACTTCCTTGTATAATCTTGCTGATACGGCATTTTTATCCATGCTGAAAGAGGATGCTATCACGGCGGCTGTGGGCAATCTGCTCGCCTTGATGTCGATTATTCAGGCAATCGGTTTCACCTTTGGTATGGGCAGCGGTGCCATTGTTTCCCGATTGCTTGGCAAACGCGACCGCGACGGTGCGGACAAGGTAGCCTCGTCTTCGCTGTTTATTTCAGCCGTAAGCGGTATGCTAATCTTAATTGTGGGCTTCTGCTTTTTCACGCCGATGTTAAAATTGATGGGATCGAAAAGCGGTGCATTGCTTAAATATTCTAAACAATACGCTTTCTTTATCTTGATTGGCGCGCCGATTATGTGTATGTCGTTTGTATTAAACAACGTATTGCGCGCGGAAGGTAAAGCGATACTCTCCATGGTTGGGTTGGTTGCAGGTGCGATATTAAACGTGGCTTTGGACCCGATTTTGATTTTTACTTTCGATATGGGGATTATGGGCGCGGCTGTGGCAACGTTAATCAGTCAGTGTTTCAGTTTTTCGATATTGCTGTTTATGTTCCTTTCCAAACGTACGATTGTGCGTTTGCGCATCCGTTCCATTTCCATGCAATGGAAGGTATATAGCGACGTTATCGCGACGGGTTTTCCGTCCTTCTGCCGTCAAATCCTTGCCAGCCTTTGCACTGTTTTCCTGAACGGCGCGGCGTACGAGTATGGTCAAGAAGCGGCGCAAGCAGCGCTTGGCGTTGTACAAAAAGTCTTCATGTTGGCGTTCTCCATTTCCTTGGGGATTGGGCAAGGTTATCAGCCTGTATTGGGTTACAATTACAGTGCGAAACGCTTTGACCGTGTGCGCTCGGCATATTTATTCACCCTTGCATTTTCAACGGGGTTGATGTTGCTGTTTGCCATTGTGTGCGGTATATTTGCAGACGGAGTCATGCAAATGTTCAGCCTTTCCGAACAAGCAAAAGAAATCGGCAGTTTGACCTTGCGTTTACAATGTATCGCTATGCCGTTATTGCCGTTAAACTTCATGGCGGGGCTCACCTACCAAGTGGTTGGCAACAAGGTGATTGCAACTCTGCTCTCGATTTCCCGACAAGGTTTGTTCTATATCCCCGCAGTGTTGATTTTGCCAGCAATATTGCAACTGCTTGGGGTACAAAGCTGTCAAGCTGTGGCGGATGTATTTGCCTTTTTCTTTGCCATTCCGTTCACCTTCCTTTTCTTTAATACGTTGACAAAGGAACATGCCAAATATGGCGATGAAAGTGCTGTAGACATAGGGCAGGTATGCGATGAAATGAAAAATCAAGATTGGAGCGAATAAAATGTATATTGAATTTGGCGAATTAAAATTTGACGTTTGGCAAGATAAAATTGCCTTGCTTTCTTGCGGTTTTATCAAACATCCGGGCTATGGTTTTGTCGAGGTGCAAATCGCGGGTGAAAATAAGGATACGCACTTGGGGGCAAAAATGGCGCGCTCGTCCGAGGGGCGTCGTTTGTCCTATGTTTCACACGAACAAACGGACAGCCGTTTGGTGATTACACAGCGTTCGGCGTTGGTGGAAGTGCAATCGGTGTTTGAATGCTACGGTGATACCAACGCAATCCGTACGTATACGATTGTCAAAAATATTTCCAACAAGGAAATCGTTTTAGAAGAAGTTTCCGCATTTACCGCACTCGGTATTGGTGAAAAGGGGATTGACGGGTCAGATTCGTTGTATTTCACCCGATTTTATCAAAGCCATCATGGTGAATGTCAGCCTCAGCGGTATTCCTTCCGTGAACTTGGTTTGTTCCGCGCGAACGCGGAAAGCCAAAAGCGTATTGCTTTTGCCAACGTTGGCAGTTGGTCCACGAAGGAAGAATTACCCCAAGCCATCCTCGAAGACGATAAGGGGAATTTTTTGATGTTCCAAATTGAAAGTTCTTCTTCGTGGTATTATGAAATCGCGGACATTTTGGAAACTTATTACCTCTATCTCAGCGGGGCAAATTTGCCCTTTGGGGGGTGGAGCAAGCCCCTGCAATCGGGGGATTCTTACCAAACCCCTGCGGTAGCATTGGCGTTTGGAAAAACGTTGAACGGTGTGGTTGGCGAAATGACCAAATACCGCCGTCATATTGCGGGTAAATCAGCAATAGACGCGTACCTGCCTACCATCTTTAACGAATATATGCATCTTTCGTGGGATAGTCCGACGGAAGAAAATACCCGTCTTGTTGCGCCCGCTGTGGCGAAAACGGGGGTGAAATATTACGTCATCGATTGCGGTTGGCACAATGAAGAACCTGGCAATCAAGTTTACCCCTACGTCGGGCAATGGATGGAAAGTAAAACCCGTTTTCCAAGCGGCGTGCGCGCCACGACGGATTTTATCCGCTCGCTCGGTATGAAAGCGGGGCTTTGGATTGAGCCTGAAATCGTCGGTATTCAATGTCAAGAAATGCTCGATTATTACGATGATGATTGTTTCTTACAAAGATATGGGCGCCGTATCGCGGTGATGAACCGCTATTTCCTCGATTACCGCCATCCGAAAGTGCGTGCGTATATGACGGAAACCATTCGCCGTATGGTGGAAGATTACGGTGCGGATTATATCAAATTCGACTACAACGAGGACTGCGGGGTGGGAACGGATTATCTTGCCCTCTGTGCGGGTGAGGGGTTAGAACTTTGCGCGCAAGCTTATTTGGATTGGGTGCGGGAGATGATTGCTCGCTTCCCGCAGGTGATTTTCGAAGGCTGTTCTTCGGGTGGGATGCGCATGGATTATAAAACGCTTTCTGCGTTTTCGTTGATTTCTACGTCTGATCAAACCAATTACATCAATTATCCGTATATTGCGGGGAATATCTTATCCGCAGTTATCCCTGAACAAGCGGCTGTGTGGAGTTACCCCGTCGGCTGTACTTTGCCGGGCGAACCGATGACGCGGGATGCTGAATGGGTCAAGGAAAATATTTCCGACGATAGAATCGCGGTGAATATGATCAACAGCTTTTTGGGGCGTATGCACCTAGCAAGTCATATCCAGCGGATGTCGAACGAGCAGATTGCTTTGGTAAAAGCAGGGGTAGAGTATTACGATTCGCTGACGGAAGCAAAGAAAACCGCTTTGCCGTACTTCCCGCTTGGTTTTACTCACTTTGGCGCGGACAAAGTTGCTGCGGGCTTCTATACTGCGGATAAAATCTATCTTGCCGTGTGGTGTTTAGGGGAAGAAATGCGGGTAAAAATCCCGTTGGATATTCCTGCAAATCATGCGAAAATTGCCTATCCGCCCAATCCTGCCGCCGTTTGTCGATTGGAAGAGGGGGACTTATCTGTGGAATTCTCACGCACGCAAACCGCGGTTTTCATCGAGATTGAATAAAACGATTTTGCTGGTCATAGTGTAAAATTTGAAATACGAAAAAAATAGTAAAAATTGAATAAAACACGAAGGAGAGGCACAGTGCTTCTCCTGTTTTTTTGTATGATTGCCTAAAAAGTTTACTATATCATATTATTGTAAGCCTAAAATGAGAAAATTTGACCAATAATAAAACGAGGTTGGATAAATTGTAATGGTGAGGAAATGACAGAAAAAAGATAAAAATAAGCGATTTTCCGTAAAATTTGACACAAGTATGATAAACATTAACAACACGCGTGTGTATAAATATGTTATACTGTCCAAGGCTGGGATATTGTCCTTGTGGATAAATAATTTATTTTCTCTGCAAGAACAGCCTTTGCAAGAAAACAAATATGCATTTAAGGAGGCATGAAAGATGAAAAAGAAATTTTTGGCATTGAGCTGCATTGCTATGGCAAGTATGCTTACGTTTGGCGCCTGTGGCGGTGGGACGGACTCGTCGGTTGGCGGTACGAGTGACAGCTCTAACTCTAGTGGCGCCAACCGACG
>SVIN01000042.1 GCA_015069495.1 Clostridiales bacterium | reverse complement strand
GCTTGAACTATTCAAAGACTTGTTCAAGCCGTATACAGCCTTGTTGTAATTTTCTTCTGTGAGGAAATATTGGAAAACAAGTACGTCTTTGTTTTCGCTGTACAACTTTTTCAACGTGCCCTCTGCGTTTTCAATCTTCCCATCCACATCCGCAATGCATGCATCAGCCATCTTTTGCGCTGCCGCTTCATCGGGGTTCAATACATTCAAACCTAAGCAATCCTTGATTGCATACTGAATCATGATTTCACGGCTCACCAAACCATCCAACAACATGTTGAACGTTTTTTCGTACGTATAACCGTACTGTTCAACGTATTGGTAACCAGTGCTGAGATAATAGGAAACCAATTCACGTTTTTTGATATTGGTCGACATGTAGTTCAAAACCGTACCCAAAGCATTGCTGGAGTTCGTGCTGTTGATGTTTACCGTTGCAACGTTTTGATCTAAATCCTTTTGGTTGTCAACCGTAATGAAATTACAACCCGTTGCGCCTACTGCCATTGCAAGGCACAAAAATGTTGCTGCTACTTTTTTGAATGTTTTTTTGTTGCTCATAAAATCTCTCCGATTTTTTATCCTTCATTGTTGATATGATTGAAAAGCAGAAACTGTCAAAAGGACATTTCTCCCCTATTCTTTTATATCGTCAAGCTATATTATACTCTATTTTTTAAGAAAGTGCAAACGTTTTCACCAAGAAACTACTGAAAAGTTAGCGCAAATTTTAAAAATTTTGTCATTTCTGCCATCAACTCGGCTGGATCGCGTTTCCCAAAGAACTCTATCACGGGGGCTTCCGACATATTTAGACGCACGCGGTTTTGGTATTTGTCCATTGCAGCGAGGATGCGTTTGTCGCCAAGAGACTCCAAAGAGGGGAATTCTAACCCGCCCACACCTTTTATCAAGGTGATTTTTTTGACGTGGAATTTCGCGGCGTAGCTCTTCAATACCGCTATCACCAACAGGTTTTCCACCGCCTTGGGCAGTTCGCCATACATATCCCTGAGTGAAGTGTATACTCGCTTATAATCCGCAACCGTAGAAATTTCCGCGATTTGCTTGTAGGAATCCAACCTACCCGCCGCCGATTCGATATATTTCTCGGAAATGTAAGCGTTGGCGCGGATATCCAAATCCGCCACCGTTTGCGCCTCGCCCGTCATTTCCTCTTTTAAAAGTTTCGAGTATAATTCATACCCGACCTTACCCATGTGCCCATGCTGTTCCGCACCGAGCACGTTGCCCGCACCGCGGATTTCCAAATCCCGCATCGCCAACTTGTACCCCGAACCCAGTTCGGTAAATTCCATAATCGCTTTCAAGCGCGCCGACGCGTTTTCGGACATGACTTTTTCCGCTTTAAAGGTAAAATATGCGTATGCCAAACGAGTACCGCGCCCCACTCTGCCTTTCAGCTGATAAAGCTGTGAAATACCCAATTTATCGCTGTCCACCACGATAATTGTATTGGCGTTGGGCAAGTCGATACCGTTTTCAATAATGGTCGTAGTAATCAAAATATCCGATTTACCGCTGTAAAAATCAATCACTGCGTTTTCCAAAACCGTCTTATCCATTCGACCATGCGCGATGGAAAGAGTGGCTTCGGGTAAAATCCGTTTTATTTGCGAGGCGAAGGTAAAAATACTCTCCACCTTATTATACAAAATAAATACCTGCCCGCCGCGGGAAAGTTCGCGAATGCACGCGTCGCGGATGAGTGTTTCCGTTTCCTCTACCACGTACGTTTGTACGGGCAAACGCTCGGACGGAGGGGTTTGGATGGTGGAAATATCGCGAATCCCCGATAAAGACATGTGCAAGGTGCGGGGAATAGGCGTTGCCGTCATCGTCAAACAGTCGATATTTTTTCGGATATGTTTGATTTTTTCCTTATGTTCAACCCCGAAACGCTGTTCCTCGTCTAAAACAAGCAAGCCCAAATCCTTGAATTTCACGTCCGCAGAAAGCAGACGGTGCGTACCGACCACAAGATCCACCGTACCTTCTTCCAAACCGCGCAAAATAGACGCTTGTTCCTTGGGGGTGTTGAATCGATTCAGACATGCGACTCGCACCCCAAAATCAGAAAAACGCGCCATTGCAGTGTTGAAATGCTGACTGCTTAAAACGGTACTCGGGCACATCAAAGCGGCTTGTTTCCCCGCCAAAATACACAAGTATATCGCACGGAAGGCAACTTCCGTTTTCCCAAAACCAACGTCCCCGCAAAGCAGACGATCCATGACCTTAGGGGAGCACATATCCATCTTAATTTCCGCGACCGAACTAGCTTGATCCAAGGTCAACTCGTGCGGGAACGCATCCTCAAATTCCTGCATGAATACTTCATTTGCAGGGAAGGAATAACCGAGATTTTCCGAGCGTTCGGCGTAGAGTTGTTTTAAGTCGAACGCAAGTTTTTTCAGCGAAGCTTGAACGCGCGCCTTTACACGTTCGAATTCCGCCCCGCCGATTTTACTTAAATTGGGGTTGTTATCCCCCACGTATTTAGACAAAACGTCCATACATTCGGCAGGTACGTACAACATATCGCCGTCCTTATAGGACACAGCAACGTATTCTTTCGTACCGTCCGTCGTTTCTATCTTTTTCATCCCAACCGCTTTACCGATACCGTGGGTTTCATGCACGACGTAATCCCCCACTTCGGGCGCGGAGAACATATCCCCGCGTTTACGACGGATGCGTTTGGTTTCGCGGGGCTTGGTGTACAAGTCACCCGTACCGATAATTGCCAGCTTGCAATCGTGCAAAACCAGACCCTTATCCAAGTTTTCATCCAAGATACAAACGCCCGTAAACGCAGACATGCTGTCGGGTAATTTCACCGTGGAAATGTATTCCTCGGAAAGCTGTTCGCTCATTTTTACCGCGCGTTTATCATCACCGCAATACAAAATCACACGGTATCCGCCCCGTTTCCAGTTGGATATATCCGTCAAAAGCGCAGGCAGACCGTTGAAATATTTCGGAGTCGGTGTCGCGGATAAATTGTAAATTTTCAAGGGTTGGAAAAAGAAAGGATTGCCTGTAAACGTCTGCATCGCAACACGGCGCGTCCTTTGAATATTTTCCACGAAAGAATCTTTGTCTACGTATTGATTTCGGGTGAAATCAAACGCTTCGCCACCCGCTTGCAAACGGTGAAAGCGTTCTTCGTGCTCTTTATAAAGCGCGTTGAATTTATCCCAAAGGGTTTTCCCCTCGTCAAAAATCAACACTGTATTTTCAGGCAATACAGAGAAGAAGTCGGTAGAGTTTTCCAACAACGGCAATAAGAATGCATTGTCTAAATTCTCATCCGAAACCAGCTCGTCTGCGATTTCGCGAGCGCGGGTATACGAAGCGGAAGTGGTAAACTTACGCGCATTGGCATGCAGGATATCGGGAATTTTTTCCTTATCCGTTTCACTCACCGCAACGTCGGTTGCGGCAAGCACCGTCAATTGCGAAATGCCCGCCAAGCGGTCGCCAGTCACGGCATCATAGGGTTTAATTTTCTCAACGGTATCACCGAAGAAATCAATGCGCACGGGATTGTCTGCGTTGATAGGATAGATATCCAAAATATCCCCGCGCAGGGTGAAGACGCCTTTGGTTTCCACCTCAAAATTGCGAGTATACCCCATATCCGTCAGGGTTTTCGTCAGGGAAAGAAAATCAAAATCCTCCCCTTCCGTAAAGGTTACCGTTTTTAATTTTTTAGGAAACAACTGAATAAGGGCGTCAATTTCCGCCGTCACGACTTCACAGCCGTTTTGCATGGCATAAATACCATTCAAACGGCGAAACAGCGAGTCTTTGGAAAGGGCTTTACGGTAAAGCAACACTTCGTCCTTCGCAGCCAAAACTTCCGTACGTTTCCCCGTCAGCGCGGCGATATTGTCCGCCGCCTTGCGCGCAGAAACGCTGTCCGCGGTTACGTATACAACGGGAAACGGCGTCAACCCCGCCAATAAATATTTCAACGAATCGGAAACGCCGAAAACCGCCGTGGGCGTACCGCGGCGGAGATCTTCTGCATATAAGGAGTATTCTTCCCCTATTTGTTCCAACGTTAAAAAATTGCGTTTCATAGTGTGCCTTTACGCATTACTGTTGTATTTACACATGACCTTTTCAATGTCTAAACCGCGAGCGAAATCCGCCGCCGCTTCCCCTGCTTTTTGACATGCGTCTGCAAACAAAGGATAATCTTCCTTGCGGATTTCCGCAAGGACGTAATTGATGATGGGGATATCCACCGCTTCATCACGAATCCCCAAGCGAATACGGGGAAAATTTTTCAACCCCGTTTCCCCGATGATACTGCGCATGCCGTTGTGCGTGCCCGCGCTTCCGCTTGCGCGGATGCGGATTTTACCCTTAGGCAAATCGTAATCATCGTAAAGCACCAACAGCTTATCTTCGTCGATTTTGTATTTCGACATCAACTGTTTTACCGCCCTGCCCGAATTGTTCATGTAAGTCAAAGGACGGGCGAGAATAACTTTTTCACCGCCCACGAACGCTTCGGCAATCGATGCCTCGCATTCTTTCTTCTTAAACTTTGCACCCAACGCTTCCGCGGCATCGCCTACGGCAATATAGCCCATGTTGTGAAAGGTTTTTTCGTATTTTTTATCGGGATTTCCCAACCCTACGATCAGATACATAACGTCCTCGTTTTGTTTGTAAAATTTATCAAGAGCCGTCACGGATTTTGCGACGGCTCTTTTGTGTTCATTTAGTCATACAATTTCGACATAGGTTTGTCAAGGTATACGTTTTCGATTGCCGCAGCAAAAATATCCGCAACGGAAAGCACTTCGAATTTATCCAATTTCTTGCGTTCTTCCAAAGGAATCGTATCCAACATCACCAACTTGGTGATTGCCGATTTTTCCAAACGTTCTACCGCAGGTCCGCTGAGCACCGCGTGCGTACAGCCTGCGTACACCTCGGTGGCACCTGCATCCTTAATTGCTTGCGCGCCCTGGCAAATCGTACCAGCCGTGTCAATCATGTCATCCACCATCAAGCATCTTTTGCCTTTTACGTCACCGATGATACTCATAACTTCCATAACGTTTGCCTTAGGACGGCGTTTGTCGATGATGGCAAGAGGGACACCAAACTTTTCAGCAACCTTTCTCGAACGCTTAACACTGCCCAAATCGGGCGCAACAACAACGTCGATGTTGCATTGTTTTGCAAAATAATTGTAAAGAGTAGGACCACCCAAAAGGTTATCTACGGGGATATCGAAGAACCCTTGGATTTGGTCTGCGTGCAAGTCCATGGTCAATACACGGTCAGCACCTGCCGCCGTAATCAAATTTGCCACAAGCTTTGCCGTGATGGGATCGCGCGAACGAGCCTTTCTGTCTTGACGAGCATAACCGAAATAGGGAATTACCGCCGTGATACGACCCGCCGAAGCACGTTTTGCAGCGTCGATCATAATGAGCAGTTCCATGAGGTTATCATTGACGGGAGCACCAGTGGATTGAATAATAAACAAATCCCTGCCGCGCACAGTTTCTGCAATGTGCACGTTAATCTCACCGTCGGAGAACTTGGTTACTTCGATTTCGCCCAACTCGGTATTGAGTTTCTTGGCGATCGCTTTTGCAAGTTCAACGTTAGAGTTACCGGAAAACAACTTAATTTCATTGCCGTGAGTTATCATACGTAACCTTCCTTATTTTTTTATCCGCCTCAATACAGCTTTACCGCCGATATAGAGTGCGTATTTTTTTCTGTGGTATTATCCTCATCGCGGAGCCCTGCTCCGTTTCCCCAAATCCATCTGATTATGTTCTACCTTATTATAATATCGTATCGCGCGTGTGAAAGTCAAGCAAATGACCGCGATTTCAATTATCTTTTTTCTCTAAAATTTCCATTTCTGCTTTTTTGCGTTCTTTTTCCTCTTTCTGCTTTTGGCGCATAGCAATAAAAAAACCGCTTAACACCGCCGCACACTCTTCTTCCAACACCCCGCCAATCACCTCGGTTTTATGGTTTAAGAGGTTTGCCTCTGCAAGTTCCTTGGTCAAGGAACGCCCCTTTTGTTCGTATGCGCCGAAATAGAGCTTGTCCACGCGGGCGTTTAAACTTGCCCCCATACACATAGGACAAGGCTCTAAGGTAACGTAAAGTTCACACCCCTCAGGCAACCGCCACGAGCCGAATTTTTTACACGCTTTGTCAATCGCCATCATTTCAGCGTGCGCGGAAGCAAGCTGAAATTTCGCACGGCGGTTATACCCGCGGGAAACCACTTTCCCCTCGTATACCACAACCGCGCCGATAGGCACTTCCCCTTCGGCTTGACCGCGTTTTGCAGACTTAATCGCCTCACGCATAAATTTTTCTTCTCTCGTCAATCGTTTCATTTGTCCTGCATTTCCCTCGACAGCGCGTAAATCGCCGTACCGTTTTTTTCTATGATATCTTCTAATGCATTTTCCCCCAATGGATGGTCAAAATCATTCGACCCCGCTTCGATGGTAAAAGCGGGAATCCCCAGACGTTGAATGCACCAATCTTTATATCCGCCCGCACTGCCTTTCGCCTGCGCCAAAGGATAACCCGTTGCCTGCGAAAGCACACTCGCCAAACTCATATCGCGGGGGCAGGTACGCGTTGATTGATAAAAATACCAATAAATTTCTTCCCCTTTGGTATGGTAACTGATTGTATAATCGGGGCGTATTTTTAAGGTAAAATTTCTCAACGCGCGTGTTTCAGGTTCGGAGAACGGACTCTTACCAATATAATTTTCCGCACCCGTCATCCGCGTATTTTTCATACCCTTGCCCCAACGGGCAGGGAAATTCACGTTTAAATCCACCCCGCGCCCATTCGCTTTCCACAAGGAAAAATCTTCCCCGACATTCATATCCAACAATGTTTGACGATGAGCATTCGGCGCGCTTTCAATCCCACGTTCGGAGAGCAACGCACCGTCGGGATTGATAAGCGGAATCAACCAACAGCTACCCCTCGCCACCCCTATTTTGTAATGATGAAATGCTAAGCGCGCGGTGATAAATTCTCGTCCGTGCATGGCATATTGCACAAGCCCTACGGGTGAGCCTTCCCCCACCTTCACCGCGTACATGCTACGCCCAAACAGAGTTTTTCCAAGAATTGTTTTCTCGGTTTTGATCGAGTTGAAAAACTCGGTTGTTCTTTCATAAGTATCCACGCCATATCTTATGCGCGGTATGTTTTATTTGTGATAAGTAGACCCTGCGTTAATCATAAACGCGCGGTAAACCTGCTCGGCAAGAATCACCCGCATCAACTGATGAGGAAAGGTCATATCCGAAAAGGAAAGCTTGTAATCAGCGGCTTGCTTCACTTTATCCGCAAGACCGCAAGAAGACCCGATGACAAAGCTGACGTCCTTCCCCTCGTCCGTCAAACGGGCAAGGCGTTTAGCAAGCTGTTCGCTGGATTGTTTTTCACCTTCCACAGCCAACGCCACCACGTAGCCTTTGCACGCACGTAAAATTTCATCCGCTTCCGCTTCGGGATTTACTCCCTCAGCCAACTCCTTAATTTCCACCTTTGCAAAGCGGGAAAGACGTTTTACGTATTCGGCAACCGCTTCACGGTAAAAGCTTTCCTTAATTTTCCCAACGACTACAAAATAAATTTTCTGCATATTACACCCCCGATACAAAGGTCATCAACCACGTCAACAGGCAAAAGATTATCCCCACCGACGCGCACACAAAAAATTCCTTTTGAGCCGTTGCCGTTTGCTTTTCCTTTGGACGAGGATAATCATTTTTTCGATCCACAAACAACAGCCAAACCAAGGATACTGCCAAACAGAGCGCGGACACGGTAAACACCACCGCACTCACCGTCGGTGAAAAGGTATCCAGGTTATATTTGGTCAAAATCAAAATCAACGCATTGTTGATAAAATGCGACAATACCGTCGGTAAAATACTGCCCGCACGAATCGCCATCAAGGCAAACGCTGTTCCACAGCAAAATTGATACAAGGTTTGAGCGGGGTTTTGGTGATAAAGCGAAAACAACGCGCCATTGAGAAGCACCGCCCCTACCGTACCAAACGAACGCATTCCCTTCAACAGCAAACCGCGGAAGATAAGTTCTTCAAAAATTGCGGGCAACAACGCCACCGCAACCAACACCCCCACAAAACCAAAACCATCCATAGACGGTAGATTGATGGGGGTATCTTCATACCCAAAAATGGTCAGCCAATCTAAAAATATACTGTTCAATTGGGATAAACACAACAGCCCGCATTGCAAAACGATTGCGATAATAAAATACCGTACGGGACAGATTTGCGCCTTGATTTCCGTTTTCAACGAGATTTTCGACCAACGAAAAATATACCAAACCACCAAGGCAAAGGAAGCGGGACTGATGAGGAAGCTGGCATATAAATACCAATCCTGCGTTTCATACCCTTTCGTTGCCCCTGATATAGCCACTGCCAACAAAAAGATAAAGGAC
>SVIN01000041.1 GCA_015069495.1 Clostridiales bacterium | reverse complement strand
CATAATGGCGCGACCGCGTATAGCATACGCCAAGCGTAAGTATGGCAGAAGATGCAAACAAGATTTGTTTAAGGCTTGTTCGGTTTAACCTTTGTCAAGCTTTTGTAACCGAGCAAACACACGCAGTATTTCACAGTATTTTTCCGTCAAAAATCAACCAAGTGATGTGACAGAGTCTTTTTCATAAAATAGACAAAACTCATTAAATTTCGACAGAATGTTATTTTACAAATACGTTATCCTTGTGGAGATACAAAAAGGGGATGGCGTTATGGCGAGAAAAATTGTGGTTACAAGCGGTAAAGGCGGGGTTGGTAAGACGACGGTGGCGGTCAACCTTGCCGCGCAGTTGTCGAAAAAAGGGCAAAGAGTGATTCTTTGCGACGCGGATTTTGGGTTGAATAACGTAGACGTTTGTGCGGGTGTGGAGCATTTGGTTACCTACGATATCGTGGACGTAATCGAGGGGAGATGCCGTGCCAAACAAGCGTTGGTCAGGCACCCCAATTATCCCAATCTTTATATTTTGACCAGCAGTCATTCCGCGCCCGAACGGTACGTTTCCCCGCAATCGATTAAGTTGGTGTTAGACAACCTTTCCCCGCAGTTTGATTTTATCTTGATTGATTGTCCTGCGGGGTTGGACGACGGATTTCACCGCGCGGTGGCGACTGCGGACGAAGCGTTGTTGGTAACCACACCGCATATCTCGGCTTTGCGGGATGCGGATAAGGTGATTACCGTGTTAAAAAGTTACCGCCTAAATGCCTTGGGTGTGGTGTTGAATAAGGTACGGGGGGATTTGTTGACGTCGGGGGATTGCTTGACCCCGAAAGAGGTGGAAGAATTGTTGAAAACCCCCGTATGCGGGTTATTGCCTGAAGAATACGACATTTATGACGGAGATTTGACCGAGATACATCCCGCCTTTCGTATCTTGGCAAACAACCTGATGACGTGGCGGAGAAAATTGTACGACGTGACGAAAAAATACAGTGGTTTTATCGGGAATATAAGGAGAGTATTAAAACGAAAATTATGAGGACGGATAGGAGAGAATTTACGCGTGTAAACAACGTATTGCAATCGGATAAATCGGTGATGAGCGACGCGTGTAAAGCGTTGGTATTGCAGGACTTTGCGGAAAAATTTAACGAGTATTTCGATTTGATAGGCTTGCCTCGGATGGAGTTGACTTGTCAAAACGGCACGTATACGGTGAAGTTATCCTTTCAAGCGGAGCGGATTAAAAAGTTTAACGTATTGACCCGTTAGGGCATAATAAAACCGAGTGTGGAGTTTTTCCACACTCGGTTTTGAATTTTACAATATCGTTTCGGTGACTTCGGTAACTGTCAGTACGCCGTTCTCGACGGTGAATTTTACGTTGAAATCGGCGAAACGCATTCCGTAAATTCTCCCCTCGTCTTGATAGGAGGGGCGGGGATCGTCCTTTAAACAATCCAGCAATCCCGCTCGCTTTTCAGACGGGATTTTTTCTAAGAGCTCCGCAGGGAAAACGACTTCCACTCCATCGTGTTGGTGTTCGCCTGCATAGCCTGCCGTCGCGTCTGCGATACAATCGGCAAAAGGCAGGTAGGGTTTGATGTCCAAAATGGGGGTTCCGTCCAACAAATCCGCCCCCGAGACCATCAACACTGCGCCCTCGTCGGGGGTGGCTTCCACAGAGATAAGCTTTACGCAGGACAACCCGATGGGGTTAGGGCGGAAGGGGGAACGGCTGGCGAACACGCCGACCCGCTTGTTGCCCCCAAGGCGGGGCGGGCGAACGGTGGGCGACCATTCCTTTTTATGCGCCAACGAGAAATCAAACAACAGCCAAAGATGGGAAAATCCCTCAATTTCCCGCAAGGCTTCCGCGTTTCGAAACTGTGGCGTAAAAACGATTTTCGCGGTCAAAGACGGCGCGCGCCCGCTTTGGCGGGGGATACCGAATTTTTCCTTGAAATCGGTATGGATATAGGCAATCGGTTGTACAATAAACGAATCTTTCATCATGGTTCCATTATACCTTTGATTTTTTTCCTTGTCAAGCGGATATTTTGATAAAAAGCATGACGAGGGCACGAAAAGTGTTGAAATTTTTACAAGATTGTATTATAATTAAAATGTTGGCTCGTTACATCGCTTGGTTGATTTTTGACGGCAAAATACTGTGAAATACTTCGTATCGCACGCGGTTACATACCACTGAGGGTATGCGCCCTTGCGTGATACTTGTCTTTCTTGTATTTTTCGCGCCAATCGCTAAAAAGCTAAAATCAACCATTCTCTGTGACATAGCCAAAATGTTATAACATTTTTCTCACGAGGGAAAGGAGTGTATTAAAAAAATGAAACTGACGGAAATTTTTGCTCAAAATCGTTACTCGCTGTCTTTCGAGGTATTCCCGCCTAAAACCAGCGACGTTTACGACAGTGTAAAAAGCGCGACGGAAGAAATCGCGCGCCTTTCCCCTGCGTTCATGAGTGTGACTTACGGCGCGGGCGGGGGGACGAGCCAATACACGCTGGACATTGCGAAAAACATCAAGAGCGCATACGGCGTGCCGTCTTTGGCGCATTTGACCTGCGTATCCTCGACGCGTGAAACGGTGCGGGCGCGGATTGCAGATTTCCAGACGGCGGGCATTGAAAACGTCATGGCGTTGCGCGGGGATATTCCTAAGGACTTGGAAAATGCCGACCGCACGGATTGGTGTTACCGCCATGCGGTGGATTTGATTGCGGATATCAAGGCAAGCGGTGCGGATTTTTGCATCGGCGGGGCGTGTTATCCTGAGGTGCACCCTGAAAGCGCAAACCAAAAAGAGGATATTGGATATTTGAAAGCCAAGGTGGACGCGGGGTGTGATTTTTTAACTACGCAAATGTTTTTCGACAACAACCTTTTATACAATTTTCTCTATAAAATCCGTCAGGAAGGGATTTCGGTACCCGTGGTGGCAGGGGTTATGCCAATCACCAATGCCAAGCAAGTGGAACGTGCGGTGAAGCTGTCGGGTTCGTTTATGCCCCAACGCTTCAAAACGATTGTGGATAAATTCGGGCATGACCCGCAGGCGATGAAGCAGGCGGGGATTGCGTATGCAACCGACCAAATCATCGATTTGTTTGCCAACGGCGTGACCAACGTGCACGTGTATTCGATGAATAAACCCGACGTGGCGAGGGCAATCCAAGCCAACCTGTCGGATATCGTGGGTAAAAATGCTTAACGGAGTATACGCCAAAACCTATCCCCCGCAATCCTTTGACCGCAGAGAAATTTTACGGTATGCGGGTTGCCGTTTGGAAACGGAAGAAATCAGCGGTGCCTTGGACGAGTGTCTGCATATTTGCGCGGATGCATTTTCCTACCGCGTTTGTTATACCGTATGGACGGCAAAGCGGTGCTTTGAAGTATTCGGCTGTGAAAGCCAAACGCTGAACGCGCATTTGGACGGGTGTGATTATGCGGTGATTTTTGCAGGTACGGTTGGGTTGGAAATCGACCGATTGATTGCTAAGTATGCAAGCGTTGCGCTCAGTAAATCGGTTTTCTTGCAAGCGATTGGCGCAGAGCGTATCGAAAGCTTATGCGAAACGTTTTGCGTGGAACTTGACAAACAAGCGAAGGCGCGGGGGTATACCGCGGGAAGCAGATTTAGTGCGGGTTATGGGGATTTTCCCTTGACGGCGCAACAACGGATTTTTGAGGCGCTTGACTGCGCGCGGAAAATAGGGTTGACTTTGACGGACAGTCTTTTGATGTCGCCGACCAAATCGGTGACGGCGGTTGTGGGATTGAAAAGGGCAGAATAAAGATATGGAATTTAGACAATTTTTACAACAAAATACGGTGTATTTGGACGGCGGAATGGGTACTCTGTTGCAAAAGGCGGGTTTGCCCTTGGGGGAATTGCCCGAACGCTGGAACTTGACCCATGCGGGGGAAGTACAAGCCATTCACACCGCCTATTTTGACGCAGGCAGTCACGTGGTTGCAACCAATACCTTTGGCGCGAACTGTTTGAAATTTAGTGAAAACGAGCTGGAAGAAATTATCCGTTCGGCAATCGAAAACGTGCGCACGGCAAAGCGGGAAAGTAAGGGCGGACAGCAAAAATTTATCGCCCTCGATATCGGTCCGACGGGAAAATTGTTAAAACCCTACGGTGATTTTGATTTTGAAGAAGCGGTAGAAACGTTTGCGAAGACCGTGCGGCTTGGCGTGAAGTATGGCATTGACCTTGTGTTGATTGAAACGATGGGGGATTCCTACGAAACGAAAGCGGCGCTTTTGGCGGTGAAAGAGAATTGTGATTTACCCGTGCTTGTGTCCTGTGCGTATGGGGCGGACGGCAAATTGATGACGGGCGCGTCTCCCGAAGCCATGGTTGCTTTGGCGGAAGGAATGGGTGCGGACGGGGTTGGTATCAACTGTTCACTCGGTCCGAAGCAAATGCAAGATACCGTCGAACGGTTATTGCGGGTTGCTTCCATTCCCGTACTGGTAAAACCTAACGCGGGGTTGCCTATAGCGGAAAGCGATGGCGCGCGCTATGATATTGACGAGGAAGGGTTTGCGGAAGAAATGGCAAACTTTGTCAAGCAGGGGGCAAGGCTTGTGGGCGGTTGTTGCGGTACAACGCCTTTATACATCGCCAAAACAGTGGAAAAAACCAAGGGGATGCAACCGCTGCCCTTGACAGATAAAAATCATACCTGCGTGTCGTCGTATACGCATGCGGTGGATTTTGACAAGCCGATACTCATCGGCGAACGTATCAACCCGACAGGGAAAAAGCGGTTCCGTCAAGCATTGGCGGAAAAAGACGTCGGGTATATTTTACAAGAAGGGTTTACACAGCAGGAAAAGGGAGCGCATATCTTAGACGTCAACGTTGGAGCGCCCGATATCGATGAAAAAATCGAACTCCCGCGGTATATCCAGGAATTGCAGGCGGTCATTGACCTGCCTTTACAAATTGATACGTCCGATACCGTTGCGATGGAAAGGTCAATGCGGTTGTATAACGGCAAACCGTTGGTCAATTCAGTCAATGGTAAACAAGAAAGCATGGATGCGGTATTTCCGCTAGTGAAGAAATACGGCGGTGTAGCTGTGGGGTTGACTTTGGATGAAAACGGAATTCCTGCCACAGCGGAAGGCAGAGTTGCCATCGCGGAGAAAATCATTGCCGAAGCGGAGAAGTACGGCATTTCGAAAAAAGATATCCTCATCGATCCGCTTGCCATGGCAATCAGTGCGGACGCGGATGCGGCGGCGGTGACTTTGACCGCGGTCAAACAAATCCGTCAGCGGTTGGGGGTACACGTTTCATTGGGCGTTTCCAACGTGTCCTTTGGTTTGCCTGCACGAGAGGTCGTCAACGCAAGCTTTTTCGCCTTGGCGTTGGAAAACGGGCTGTCGGCGGCAATCATGAACCCCAATTCTGCGGAAATGCAAAAGACCTATCACGCCTTTTGCGCGTTGCGTGGGTGGGATGAGAATTTTACCGAGTATATTCGCTTCGCTACCGAAGTGTTGCCGACCTATACGGAAAATACGCAGACTGCAGTACAAACGGGGGTAACGCTTGGGCAAAGCTCTTTACAAAACGCCATTGTGCGCGGGTTAAAAACGGAAGCGGGTATCGAGTGTAAAGCCTTGCTGCAAACCCATTCCGCACAAGAAATTGTAGAGCGGGAAATCGTTCCTGCGTTAGATAGGGTAGGGCAAGCGTATGAAGAAAAGCGCGCGTATTTACCGCAACTTTTAATGAGCGCGGAAGCGGCGAAATCGGCATTTGAACAAATCAAAATCCGCCTTTTGCAAACGGGCGGTTCGTCTGCGAAAAAATGTAAAATCATCCTTGCAACCGTCAAAGGGGATATTCACGATATCGGTAAAAATATCGTCGGTACGCTGTTGGAAAATTATGGCTTTACCGTGATAGACCTTGGCAGAGATATTTCCCCTGAAGAAGTCGTCAATGCGGTCTTGCAAGAAAACGCCCCCATTGTCGGATTGTCGGCGTTGATGACGACCACTTTACCGTCTATGGCGGACACGGTGGCAATCTTGAAAGAAAAAGCCCCGCAGGTCAAGATTATGGTCGGCGGTGCGGTGCTGACGCAGGAGTATGCGGAAAAAATCGGCGCAGACGGATATGCCAAAGACGGCATGGGCGCGGTGCGTTTGGTGGAAAGCTTTTATGCAAAAAATGTGTAAATATTCAATAATTTATACATTTATACGATTTATACAAAAAATATTCAAAAAACTTGAAAAATAAAGGCGTAAAAGCGTTTGACAAAGGGGATTTGCAGGTGTATAATAACTGCATAAAGTGAATATAAATGCAAAAACAAAGGAGTTATTGTTATGGAAAAGAAAGATATTAAAAAAGTAGTGCTTGCCTATTCGGGCGGTTTGGATACCTCGATTATCATTCCTTGGTTGAAGGAAAATTATAACAACTGTGAAGTTATTGCGGTAAGCGGAAACGTAGGTCAAGCGGACGAATTGGAAGGCTTGGAAGAAAAAGCAATCAAGACGGGCGCGTCTAAAATTTACATTGAAGATTTGACGGATGAATTTGTAGACGATTACGTTATCCCCACCATGATGGCAGGCGCAAAGTATGAAGAATATTTGTTGGGTACTTCGTTTGCTCGTCCAGTTATCGCAAAGCGCATGGTGGAAATTGCGAAGAAAGAAGGGGCGGATGCAATCTGCCACGGCTGTACGGGTAAGGGGAACGACCAAGTTCGTTTCGAATTGACCATCAAGGCATTCGCACCCGATATGACCATCATCGCACCTTGGCGTGAATGGTCGATTAAATCCCGTGAGGAAGAAATCGAATATGCAGAAGCGCACAATGTGCCTTTGAAGATTAACCGTGAAACCAACTATTCCAAGGATAAAAACCTTTGGCATTTGAGCCACGAAGGTTTGGATTTGGAAGACGCAGGCAACGAGCCTTTGTATGAAAAGGAAGGATTCTTGGAAATGGGCGTATCCCCTTTGCAAGCGCCCGATAAACCTACCTATATCACCTTAGAATTTGAAAAGGGCAGACCCGTTGCTTTGGACGGTAAGAAGATGAGCGCGAAAGAAATCATTCTTGCCCTCAACAAAGTAGGCGGTGAAAATGGTATCGGTTTGTTGGATATCGTGGAAAACCGTTTGGTTGGTATGAAGTGCCGCGGTGTATACGAAACCCCCGGCGGGGATATTTTGTACGCGGCGCACAGCTATCTTGAAACCCTTTGCTTGGATAAGTATACCGCGCACAAGAAACAGGAACTTTCCGTATGCTTTGCGGAACTTGTTTACAACGGACAGTGGTTTACTCCCTTGCGTGAAGCTTTGTCCGCGTTTGTGGAAAAGACGCAGGAAAACGTGACTGGTAAAGTGCGTTTGAAACTCTACAAAGGCAACATCATCAAAGCGGGCGCATGGAGTGATTATTCCTTGTATTCGGAAGAAATCGCAACCTTCGGTGAAGACCACGTTTACAACCAAGCGGATGCAACGGGCTTTATCAATTTGTTTGGGTTGCCCATTAAGGTGCAAGCCGAAGTCAACGCGAAGAATAATAAGTAAACACATATATACGGCGTATTTCATCGTTGTGGCTCCGTGTGCCTCAGTCACGTACGTCTATGTACGCTCCTGTCGGCATACTCGCCACGCCTTGAACTACTTGTATCTATGCGTTTACGTCTCGTACTGAATCGTGGAAATGGGGGACGCTCCCTGCGAAAAGCCTCGCGCGCCTTGTCTCACTCGCATCTCCGCATTTACGGTAGGTTACGTACTGTATCGTATGAGTGTTGCGCGCCTGTCGGCATACTCGCCACGCCTTGAACTACTTGTATCTATGCGTTTATGACGGGTGGCGTGCTGTATCGTATGAACTTCGTTTATTCACCGTGATATGCGAAGTAATATACAGAAAGAGTGATAACACTCTATACAAGGTCCAGCGGAACGCTGGTCAATTCACTAACAAAGAAAGGAAAAAGTATCTGCCGTGGCGTTTTTACGTTACGGCGATACGCGTTTTATAAAACTATGGAAAAAATGTGGGCAGGGCGCTTCCAAAAAGCGCTGGATAAAAAAGCAGACGATTTTAACTCGTCCTTGCGATTCGATTGCAGAATGTACGCGCAGGATATCCGCGGGTCGATTGCGCATGCAACGATGCTGGAAAGTGTGGGGATTTTGTCGAAAGAAGATAAAGACCTTATCATCAATGGGTTGAAAGGGATTTTGTCCGATATCGAACAAGGAGTTTTGACCTTTGACAACGAAGCGGAAGATATCCATATGTTTGTCGAAGCGGAACTGACCAAGCGTATCGGGGATGCGGGCAAGCGTTTGCACACTTCGCGCAGCCGTAACGACCAGGTGGCGGTGGATATCCGTTTATACCTTCGCGATGAAGCGGAAAACGTGATTGCGCTCATCAAAGACGTGTTGTCGGCATTGCTTGACCAAGCGGAAGAAAACGCAGACGTGATTGCGCCTGGATACACCCACTTGCAACGCGCGCAACCCATCTCTTTTGCGCATCAGCTGTTGGCGTATGCCATGATGCTGCGCCGCGATATGGGTAGAATCCGCGATGCGGTGGCGCGTATGAATGCCGAATGCCCTTTGGGCAGTTGCGCTTTGGCGGGGACGACCTATCCCATCAACCGCGATATGACGGCGGAATTGTTAGATTTTGACGGTGTTTCCCTTAACAGTATCGACGGGGTTTCCGACCGTGATTTCTGTGTGGAATTGATGAGCGCGTTCTCCATCCTCATGATGCATCTTTCCCGTTTGAGCGAGGAATTGATTTTGTGGTCGAGCTGGGAATTTAAGTTCATCGATTTGGACGATTCCTACACCACGGGTTCGTCCATTATGCCCCAAAAGAAAAATCCCGACATGGCGGAACTTATCCGCGGGAAAACGGGCAGAGTCTATGGTAACTTGATGGGACTTTTGACTACTTTGAAAGGCTTGCCTCTTGCTTACAACAAGGATATGCAGGAAGACAAGGAAGCGGTTTTTGATTCGCTTGATACCGTAAAAATGTGTTTAGAGGTGCTTGCGCCCATGCTTGCGACGATGAAGGTGAATGGTAAAAATACCTATCGTGCGGCGCAGAAAGGGTTCATCAATGCAACCGACCTTGCCGATTATTTGGTGAAAAAGGGCATGCCCTTCCGCGCAGCTTATAAAATCGTCGGGACAATCGTTGCCGAATGTATCGACAAGGATTGCGTATTGGATAACTTACCTTTGACCGATTATCAAAAACACAGCGATTTGTTTACCGAGGACTTGTACGCGGAAATTTCCTTGGAAACCTGCGTAAACAAGCGTTTGAGTAAGGGCGGGGCATCCCCTCAATCGGTGCGCGACCAAATCCAAGCGATAAAGGAAAGCTTATGAAAAAAGTATTTATAGACGGCAGCGCGGGGACGACGGGGCTTCGTATTTACGAACGCTTATCTTGCCGTGAGGACGTGGAAATTTTAACCTTATCCGACGACAAACGCAAAGACCCCGACGCGCGTAAAGAGATGATTAACCAAGCAGACGTGGTATTTTTATGCTTGCCAGACGATGCCGCGCGGGAATCCGTTTCCTTGGTAGAAAACC
>SVIN01000011.1 GCA_015069495.1 Clostridiales bacterium | reverse complement strand
CGGTGAGAGAGGTACGTCGTTATGGTAAGAGTAAAAAGCATCTTAAAATGGGCGTTCATCGCTTTGATTCTACTGTTCATCTACTTCCCCATTATCTTCCTGACCATCAACAGCTTCAATGAAAGCGACATGATTCAAGGCGGATGGCAAGGCTTTAGCTGGACGCATTACGAATATTTTTTCAACCCTGACAACGAACCCTTGCGCGTGGTTACACAAACGATTATATTGGCAATTGTGGTAGCGCTCTTATCCACCATTCTCGGTACAATTGGCGCAATTGGAATCTACTATTCGAAAAAACGTGTCAACGGCGCTTTGTCTGCGATAAATCGTATCCCTGTTATCAATGCGGAAGTGGTCACCGCGATTTCCTTCGCACTCTTCGTATCATTTTTCAGTATTGATAAATCTACCTTTATCCCTTTGATTGTCGGGCAAATGATTCTCTGCACGCCGTTCGTGGTGTTGTCGGTTATCCCCAAACTCCGTCAAATGGATAACAATCTTTATGAAGCGGCTTTGGATCTTGGCGCAACGCCTACAAAAGCCTTGTTTACTGTTATTATTCCTCAAATTTTACCTGGTATTATTGCAGGATTCTTACTGTCGATTACCCTTTCGCTGGATGATTACGTTATTACAGCGTACACAAAACCCGATTCATTCAAAACCATCAGTACCCACATTTATGGACTTGACAAAAACAATGTCATCGGTCCGCAAATAAAAGCGGCGTATTGGGCTTTCACAGCCATTATTTTCTTTATCATCGTTGCTGTCGTTATTGTAGCAAACGTGGTAACTTATAAAAACGCAAGGAGTAAAAAGAAATGAGAAAACAATTAACTTTTATCCTTACGTGTTGTATGTTGTTAAGTTCGACGGCTTGTAACAGCAATTCACCCATAAAACCGAAAGGCGAAAACGTTTTGCGTATCGCGAGTTGGGACGAATATATCGATATGGGCGGCACAGTCTATGAAGAAGACGACCCTGATTTACTTGATTTTATCGATTGGTATAAAGACTTAACGGGAATTGATTTAAAAAATGCCCGACCTATCTATGAAGAATTTCAAGATTGGTACAACAAGGAGAATCCTGATTCCCCCATCATTGTAGAGTATATTCCCTTGCAAGACAATGAAACGATGTACAATAAAATCAAGATGGGCGATGAATACGATTTGCTGTGTCCTTCCGAGTATATGGCAATGAAGTTAAAATCAGAAAATTTACTGCAGCCCTATTCGCAAGAATTCTTCGATACTACAATCGAGGAAAACTACTACGCGAAAAACGTTTCTGCATACACCAAAGATATTTTCTCAAGCAACGGCTTGTCAGAATATATCGCTGGTTACATGTGGGGGTCGACGGGTTTTGTTTACAACCCACAAAAGATTGGTGCTAGCGAAGATGAAGCTCGCGAAATCATGAGCAGCTGGTATTGCTTAAGCAATCCTGCCTGCGAACGTAAGATTACCGCAAAAGACAACGTACGTGATTCGTACTTCATGGGCTTAGGTATGTACTATGAAAAAGAGTTACTTGCACTGAACCCCAACACCGAGGATTATGCCAAAATTCTTTCAAGTAAAATGAACGACGTCAGCAAGGAAACCATGCCGAAAGTCAAAGCTTTACTTGAAAAAGCACGCAAAAATCTCTACGGATTGGAAACGGACGAAGGAAAAACGGACGTCGCGGCGGGGCGTTTGGATGCCTCTTACCAATGGAGTGGCGACGCCGTATATATCATGGATACGGCAGAAGAAAACGACTTAATGTTGGAATACAGTATTCCTAAATCCGCATCGAACCTCTGGTTTGACGGTTGGGTGATGATGAATAATGCCAATACCAAAGCGGCAACGGCATTTGTCAATTATATTTCCCGACCTGAAAATGTAATTCGTAACATGTATTATATTGGTTATACTAGCTGTATTGCAGGTACGCAAGTGTATGATTACGTCGATTATACCTATGGCGATGAAGAAGGTACGGCCACTTATGATTTGAGTTATTTTTTCGGTTCGGAATTTGATCCATTGCTAATCGATGAGTCGCAATCCCGCAGACAATTGTTTGCACAATACCCCGATGAGGTAACAAAAAATCGTTTGGTGGTTATGGAATATTTTGACCCCGACGAAAATGAACGTGCAAATCGTATGTGGAACAATATTAAATAACACAAAATCTCCGCTTTTTGCGGAGATTTTTCCTTATATCAATCCTTCTTTTTCATGGGCACACCCAATTTTTTATACAACTCACGCTGTTCTTCTTCGGGATATTTCCACACGAAATACAACACAAATGCCCCTACCGCCAAGCAGACAATCAACATGGTAATCGCTGTTCCAGCGTCAATCATACCATAATTTCCACCGCCGTTGCCAAGACCAAATCGGTCCGCCGTTTCAAAGAATAGCCCACAGAAATTGTATACGGCATGAACCAATGCAGCACAGAAAATATTCTTTGTTTTTATAACAGCAAATGCAAATAATCCACCTGTTAAAATGGTATAACCAACCTGCAATAAGTTTCCATTGAAGATATGTGCCAAGCCAAATACCACAGACGAAGCCACATACGTCAGGAAAAAGCCCTTTCTATCCCTTGAGAAAATCCCAGCAAGCACGGAAAGGATTATACCGCGGAAAATACATTCTTCAAACACACCCACCGATAAACAATACAATGCGAATAGCATAATGTCTAAGGGCTCGCCATGTAGCAACTCGAATCTACCATTGAAATATGATGAAAATTGGAAGTTATCAACTGCAATAATCAAACAAGGAATCATAAACAAGAAATGTTGCGGTTTTCCAAATAATCGTATATTCAAACGAATCATCAATAAAATCCCCGCAATTGCGCCACAACCTTGTTGAATAATCTTGGAAATATATTTATTTCTAAGTTCGTGTTCCACATAGTCAATTTTTACATAATCAAACAACAATGTGAGCCCACAAAACAGCAGAATCACGACGATTTCTATGATATTTTGAAGACTCTTTTTTGTGTCCTTTTCTGCCACTATTTCACCTCAAAGTTCACTTTTCTTTGAGATTATTATATCATATCCCCTATATTTTTGCAAGAAAAAACAGCTTATCCAAATGGATAAGCTGTTTCTTTTTTAGGTTTTAACCGAAATTATTTAACGATTTTCGTGATAACACCGGAACCAACCGTTCTACCGCCTTCACGGATAGCGAAACGAAGACCTTCTTCGAGTGCTACGGGCTTAATAAGAACAACTTTCATTTCGATGTTGTCGCCAGGCATAACCATTTCTACGCCTTCAGGAAGTTCGATCATACCGGTAACGTCCGTCGTACGAACGAAGAATTGAGGTCTGTAGTGGTTGAAGAATGCGGTATGACGGCCACCTTCTTCCTTCTTAAGAACGTAAACCTGAGCCATGAATTCGGTACCAGTAGCAACCGAACCGGGTTTAGCGATAACTTGACCCTTTTGGATATCCGTTCTGTTGATACCACGAAGCAATGCACCAACGTTGTCACCAGCTTGAGCTTCGTCAAGGAGCTTGTGGAACATTTCGAGACCGGTGATGGTCGTCGTCATGGGCTTTTCGATAAGACCGATAATTTCAGCGGGTTCACCAACGTGAGCAACACCACGTTCGATACGACCAGTAGCAACGGTACCACGACCAGAAATCGTGAATACGTCTTCTACAGGAAGAAGGAAAGGCTTGGAATCTTCACGTGCAGGGGTAGGGATATAGCTGTCTACTGCTGCCATGAGTTCAAGTACAGGAGCTACTGCGGGATCAGCGATGATAACGTCAGCAGGTCTGTCGGAAGAAGCTGCTTCCAATGCCTTCAAAGCGGAACCACGGATAACGGGAATATCGTCGCCGGGGAAGTCGTAGGAGGACAACAAGTCTCTGATGTCCATTTCAACGAAGTCAAGAAGTTCAGCGTCATCAACAAGGTCAGTCTTGTTCATGAATACTACGATGTAAGGAACGCCTACCTGACGAGCAAGAAGGATGTGTTCACGAGTCTGAGGCATGGGACCATCAGTAGCAGCACATACAAGGATAGCACCGTCCATCTGAGCAGCACCGGTGATCATGTTTTTAACATAGTCAGCGTGGCCAGGGCAGTCAACGTGTGCATAGTGACGAGATTCCGTCTGATATTCAACGTGTGCAGTGTTAATTGTGATACCACGTGCTCTTTCTTCGGGAGCTTTGTCGATCTGATCGTATCTCATCTTTTCTGCGCCGCCGCGAGCTGCCATTACCATCGTGATAGCTGCGGTCAAAGTCGTTTTACCGTGGTCAACGTGGCCAATCGTACCAATGTTAACGTGGGGTTTGCTTCTGTCAAATTTAGCTTTTGCCATTTTAAAATCCTCCGATTTTCTTATAATATTTTTTTTATTTCAAAAATGATAACCTATCCGTTGACTCGGACGCAGCTACCTATCATTTTTAACAAATGATTTAATCGATATAACCGACCATCCAGCATTGGATAAATCTATTATATCCTAATTTCTTTAAATTATCAACCGTTTGAAAGTGATTTTTCAAAACTTTTTGATAAATTTTAACTTTCTCCGCCATTTTTCAGGCGGAGAAGCTTATTTTAGTCTTTCTTACCGCGCTTTTCAACGATTTCTTTGGAAATGCTGGAAGGTACTTCGTTGTAATGATCGAACTGCATCGTGAATTGACCACGGCCTTGCGTTCTCGAACGGAGTTCCGTTGCGTAACCGAACATTTCGGAAAGAGGAATTTCTGCGTCGATAATCTTCGCACCGTTTCTGTCATCCGTACCAAGAATCGTACCACGACGACCAGATACGTTACCCATAAGGTCACCGAAGTAATCTTCAGGGGTGATGATTTGAACCTTCATGATGGGTTCGAGGAGAACGGGTTGAGCTTTTTCCATACCGTTCTTGAAGCCCATGGAACCTGCAATCTTGAACGCCATTTCAGACGAGTCGACTTCGTGGTACGAACCATCGTATACGACAACCTTGAAGTCTACCATTTCGTAGCCAGCAAGGAAACCGTTTTTCGCTGCTTCTTGAATACCCTTGTCGATTGCAGGGATATATTCTTTAGGAATCGAACCGCCGACCGTTGCATCTTCGAACGCATAGCCTGCGCCGGGTTCCTGAGGAATAAGGCGAAGTTTACAATGACCGTATTGACCTTTACCACCCGATTGACGCTTGTACATACCTTCAGCTTCCACTTCACGGCGGAAGGTTTCTCTGTATGCAACCTGAGGAGCGCCAACGTTTGCTTCTACCTTGAATTCGCGGAGCAAACGGTCAACGATGATGTCGAGGTGCAACTCACCCATACCTGCGATGATTGTTTGACCCGTTTCTTGATCGGTATACGTCTTGAACGTAGGGTCTTCTTCTGCAAGTTTGATAAGAGCCATCGTCATCTTTTCCTGACCAGCTTTGGTCTTAGGTTCAAGGGAAAGCTGAATAACGGGTTCAGGGAATACCATCTTTTCAAGGATGATGGGGTGCTTTTCATCGCAAAGCGTGTCACCCGTCGTGGTATACTTCAAACCAACCATAGCGCAGATATCACCAGCACAAATTTCGGGGATATCCTTTCTTTCGTTAGCGTGCATTTGTACCAAACGGCCTACACGTTCTTTCTTTTCCTTCGTGGAGTTATACACGTAGGAACCTGCGGGAAGCGTACCAGAATATGCACGGAAATATGCAAGCGAACCAACGAAGGGGTCGGTTGCAATTTTGAATGCAAGACCTGCGAAAGGTGCATCGTCAGAAGTTTCTCTGATTTCTTCAGCATCCGTATCGGGGTTAACACCCTTAACGTTGTCTACGTCCAAAGGACTAGGCAAGAAGCTGATAACTGCGTCAAGCAAGAATTGTACACCCTTGTTCTTGTAGGAAGAACCGCAAAGCATAGGGATCGCTTCCATTCTAAGACAGCGGGTACGAAGACCAGCAATAATATCTTCTTCGGACAAATCCCCTTCTTCAAAGAATTTTTCCATAAGTTCGTCGCTTGCAGATGCAGCTTCTTCAACCAATTTTGCTCTGTATTCGTTTGCGATGTCCAACATGTCGGCAGGGATAGGTTCCTTACGGAAATCCTTACCAAGGTCGTCATAGTAAACTTCTGCTTCCATGCGGATAAGGTCGATGATACCCTTGAAGGTTTCTTCTTTACCGATGGGAAGTTCGATGGGGACAGGGTTTGCGCCCAATCTTTCGCGGATCATATTTTCAACACGGAAGTAGTCCGCACCATTGATATCCATCTTGTTTACGTATGCGATACGAGGAACACCATAGTTGTCAGCCTGTCTCCAAACGGTTTCGGACTGAGGTTCAACACCACCCTTTGCACAGAACGTTGCAACAGCACCGTCCAATACACGAAGGGAACGTTCAACTTCTACCGTGAAGTCAACGTGACCCGGGGTATCGATGATGTTGAAACGATGGTTTTTCCAAACACAGGTGGTAGCAGCGGAAGTAATCGTGATACCACGTTCTTGTTCCTGTGCCATCCAGTCCATGACTGCCGTACCTTCGTGCGTATCACCGATCTTGTGGGTTTTACCCGTGTAGAAAAGGATACGTTCGGTCGTCGTCGTCTTACCTGCGTCGATGTGCGCCATAATACCAAAGTTTCTGGTATGAAGCAAATCGTATTCTCTAGCCATATTTTACCTCTCTTAGAATCTGAAGTGCGCGAATGCCTTGTTAGCTTCAGCCATTCTATGCGTATCTTCTTTCTTCTTTACGGAACCACCGGTATTGTTGTACGCGTCCATAAGTTCCGCAGCAAGTCTCTTTGCCATTTCTCTTTCGCTACGCTTTCTCGTGTTGATAACAAGCCAACGGATAGCAAGAGTTTGACGTCTTTCAGGTCTGATTTCGATAGGCACCTGATAGTTAGCACCACCTACACGGCGAGCTTTTACTTCTACAACAGGCATAACGTTTTCCATTGCCTGCTTGAAAATTTCCATGGGGTCCATACCAAGTTTGTCACCCATGATCTGGAATGCTTCGTAAACGATTGCCTGCGCCGTGCCTTTTTTACCGTCGAGCATGATTTGGTTGATTAACTTCGTAACAACCTTGCTGTTATACATAGGATCGGGCAGAACTTCTCTTTTAGGTACATTACCTCTTCTAGGCATAATATTAATCCTCCTTTGATAATTTTTGATAAGGGTTTTACCCTTCAGTACAGCTATCGCGCTTCCGAACTATGCGGAGTGCGAATCTTCTGCAACTTGCGTTGCATACTGCCTACTTTTATTCGGGGCTTTTCGAGCGATATTCCGATTGCAAGTAGGTCTTTTGCGTTTTGGTTTCATAGTCTTAAAACGCAACCGACTTTCGGTAGATTAACGAGTGACCGACACTCGTGAAAAGTAAATACTTTTCAGTTTGTTACTTGGCGTTATCCCTTAGTTTTTAGGACGCTTTGCACCGTACTTCGAACGGGACTGCTTACGCTTAGCAACACCTGCGGTGTCAAGTGCGCCACGGATGATGTGATAACGTACACCGGGCAAGTCCTTAACACGGCCGCCTCTGATCAAAACAGAGCTGTGTTCTTGAAGGTTGTGACCTTCACCGGGAATGTAAACCGTACCTTCCTGCTTGTTGGTAAGACGTACACGAGCAATCTTACGCATAGCGGAGTTGGGCTTCTTAGGAGAAGTCGTGGTTACGGACAAACAAACGCCGCGCTTCTGAGGGCAGTTGTCAAGAATAGGACTCTTGGACTTGTACGTGATACGTTCTCTACCCTTTTTGATGAGCTGGTTAATAGTAGGCATGTATTTGACCTCCTTGTAAAAATTTTGGAATATATCTCCTCGAAATTACCCTTATCGCAATTTCAAAGAAATCGAATTGAGTGGTTGCGCTTGTCCCAAACCCCTTTCTTTTGCTGAGATTTGCCTTCTTGAGGGCATAGTACGCCCAAAACACAACGATAACATTTTAACATCAAAAATCAAGTTTGTCAAATGTTTGAAGGCACTTTTTTTGATTTTTTATAAAATTTAAGGAAAAACCCTGCGCAACCATAAGATTACGCAGGAATTTCACCTAATATTACAAGCTTTCAAGCTGTGCAACGCACTTTGCTTTCATGTCTTGATACTTCTTCACCTTTTCGCGTTCAGCATCCACAAGCTTTGCAGGCGCTTTAGAAACGAAGCTTTCATTGTTCAGTTTCCCCTCTGCACGTGCAATTTCCGCATCGATACGTTCAATTTCCGCAGTCAAACGAGCTTTTTCTTTTTCGATGTCTACCAATTCACCCAAAGGCACGTAAATCTGTGCAATTTCCGTTACGGTCGACACCGTCTTACCGTCTACGCTTGCCGCACTTTCTACAAAATTCAACGCGCTTGCGCCCGACAATTTAATAATACAATCTTTATTGAGTTGAATCAAACGTTTGCTTTCGGTCACAACGTTCAATTCTACCTTCTTCGAAGGGGGGCAATCCGCATCTTTCTTCATTGCGCGCACTGCCTTAATGATTTCCATAACCCCTTCAAATGCCTTTGCTTCCTTCTTGTAAGCCATCTTCGCATTATATCTAGGGAAGGTCGACATCATAATGCTACCCTGCGAGTTGGGCAAGTTTGCATAAATTTCTTCCGTCACGAAAGGAATGAAAGGATGCAACAATTTCAGCGCGTTGTCAAGGACGTAGCAAAGCACAGCCAATGCGTCCGTTTTCTTCATTTCGTCTTCACCGTATAATGCAGGTTTGGAAAGCTCGATATACCAATCGCAGAAATCATCCCATACAAAACTGGTAGCCAAATCGCTTGCAACGCCCAATTCATACTTGTTCATATTGGTCGTTACTTCGCGGATACACGTTTGCAATTTGGAAATAATCCACTTATCCGCGGGCGCAAGTTTCACGTTTTCGATGGAAGGAATTTTCTTCCCTTCCGTATTCATCAATACGAAACGAGCCGCGTTCCACAATTTATTGATAAAGTTACGGCAGGATTCCACCTTTGCATCCGAATAACGAGTATCGTTACCAGGCGCAACGCCCGTTACCAAGGACAAACGCAAGGAGTCTGCGCCGTAGTTTTCAATAACTTCCAAAGGATCGATACCGTTGCCCAAAGATTTACTCATCTTTCTGCCTTGTTCGTCACGAACGATACCATGAATCAATACGTCGTGGAAAGGCACTTTGCCCGTATGCTCGATACCCGAGAAAATCATACGCGCTACCCAGAAGAAGATAATATCGTAACCCGTAACCAATACGTCTGTGGGATAGAAATATTTATAATCTTCCGTCATTTCGGGATAGCCAAGCGTAGAGAAAGGCCAAAGCGCAGACGAAAACCAAGTATCCAAAACGTCTTCATCTTGGTGGATATGCGTGCTGCCGCACTTAGGACATACCGTAGGATCTTCCTTAACGCAAATTACTTCACCGCAATCCTTACAATACCATACGGGAATACGGTGTCCCCACCAAAGCTGACGGGAAATACACCAGTCACGCACGTTTTCCATCCAGTTGTAATAAATCTTGGAGAAACGTTCGGGAACGAATCTTACTTTATTTTTCATAACCGCTTGAATTGCGGGTTTTGCAAGAGGCTCCATCTTGACGAACCATTGCTTGGAAACAATCGGTTCAACAGTGGAATGACAACGATAACAATGGCCAACGTTGTGCGTGTGCGCTTCAATCTTCACAAGGTTACCCTTTGCTTCCAAATCCGCAACAATCTTCTTTCTTGCATCGTATCTATCTAAGCCCTGATATTCACCTGCAAGCTCGTTCATCGAACCATCGTCGTTCATCACGCGGATAACAGGCAAATTGTGACGTTTACCAACTTCAAAGTCGTTGGGATCGTGCGCGGGGGTAATCTTTACGCAACCCGTACCGAAAGAAGGGTCAACGTAAGCGTCTGCGACAACGGGAATTTCTCTATTCACCAAAGGCAATGTTAAGGTTTTACCAACCAAGTTTTTATAACGTTCATCATCGGGATGAACTGCAACCGCCGTATCCCCAAGCATCGTTTCGGGACGGGTGGTAGCCACCACGATTTCTGCACTGCCATCCGTTGCAGGATAGCGAAGATGCCAGAAATGTCCGCCTTCTTCCGCATATTCAACCTCTGCATCCGAGAGTGCAGTTTTACAGCAAGGACACCAATTGATAATACGGTCGCCTTGATAAATCAACCCCTTATTGTAAAGGTTTACGAATACTTCGCGAACTGCGTTGGAGCACTTTTCATCCATTGTGAACGCTTGGCGAGACCAGTCGCAAGACGTACCCATTTTGCGTTGTTGCAACATGATACGGTTGCCGTACTGTTCCTTCCAATCCCAAGCGCGAACCAAGAAACCATCACGGCCGATATCCGCCTTGGTAACCCCTTCCGCTTTCATTTTTTCAACGATTTTTACTTCCGTTGCAATCGAAGCATGGTCGCAACCAGGCAACCACAACGCCGAATAACCCTGCATACGTTTAAAACGAATCAGAGCGTCTTGCATCGTTGCGTCCATTGCGTGGCCCATGTGGAGTTGTCCCGTAATGTTAGGGGGCGGCATCATAATCGTGAACGGAATTTTATTTTCATCTACTTCCGCGCGGAAATACCCTGCCTGTTCCCAGTCAGCATAAATTCTGTCTTCAAAGTCTTTTGGATTGTACGTCTTTTGCATGTCCATAGTTTATATCAGCCCCTTTCTCAGGTTTATTCTCTTTCGAAACAATCGTTACGGCAAGACCGTAGCCAATCAATTATAATACAAGAAAAATAAATTGTCAATTATAAATGACCATTCATATAATATATTATTCTAAAAATTTTTTATTCGGAGAGGATATGAAGAAAATTACCCAATTTATCTGTGCGGCAATCGCCGTTTGTTTCACCTTACTCCCCCTCTCGTCCTGTAAAAAGGATGATGACGTTACCACCGTGCGTTTAAACGAAGTAACCCATTCAGTATTTTACGCGCCGTTATATCTTGCCGATTCGTTGGGGTATTTCGCTGAAGAAAAAATTGAAATCGAGTTAACCAACGGCGGTGGCGCAGATAACGTCATGGCATCGGTATTATCAGGGGATTCGGATATCGGATTCTGCGGACCTGAAGCGGCGTTGTACGTATTAGTCGGCGGTTCTACCGACGTTCCTACCGTCATTGGACAATTAACCAAGCGCGACGGTTCGTTTTTGGTATCGCGTCACCCCGAACCCAATTTCAAATGGGAAGATCTCAAAGGAAAAGAAATCCTTGCCGGCAGAAAAGGCGGCGTACCAGCGATGACCTTCGAATACGTATTAAACAATCATCAACTGAAAGACGGCGTAGATTTAACCTTGAATTACGACGTAGCATTCAACCTGATGGTTAGCGCATTTGAAGCGGGCACAGCCGATTACTGTACAATGTTCGACCCTACCGCCTACGAATACGAAGCCGCAGGGAAAGGATACGTCGTTGCTTCGGTGGGCGAAGCTTCGGGCGAAGTACCTTACACCTGCTTTATCGCAAAAAGTTCTTGGCTGGAGAAAAACGAAAGCGTAGCGGAAGGATTTTTACGCGCCGTCACCAAAGCCGTGAAATATATCAACGAAACTCCGTCCGATACAGTTGCCCCCTATTTAACCGCTTATTTTGAAGGAATTTCCGTAGACGCGCTTAGCGCATCGGTAGAACGATACCGTGCCATCGACGCATGGAGAACAGAGTTGACCATGACGGAAGATAGTTTCAACCGTTTGCAAGATATCATTGAAAATGCAGGCGAACTGACCCGTCGGGCAACCTTGAATGAATTGACCAACAACTCGTTCGCAACAAAAGTATATAAAGAGGTATACACTAAGTAACACAAAAGGAATATACGCAAATGAAAGAAGTTTTACGATTTGACAACGTTTCAATGCACTATCATAGCAAACAAGGGGAAACCGTAGCGTTGCAGGCGGTAAACTTTTCCGTAAACGAAGGTGAGTTCGTCGCCATCATCGGTCCGTCAGGCTGTGGCAAAACCACCCTATTGTCCTTAGCGGCAGGGTTATTGACACCCACAAAAGGTAAAGTGATTACCGACGGCGGTTCGTTTGGGTATATGTTACAAAAAGACGAACTGTTCCCTTGGCGAACAATCGAAAAAAATATATTTTTACCCTTAGAAATCAAACGTGCCAATACGGCGGAAAATCAAGCGCGCGCCCTTGCACTCGCTGAAAAATACGGATTGGCGCAGTTTTTGAAAAATTACCCCGCGGCGTTATCGGGCGGCATGAGGCAACGCGCCGCCCTGATACGCACCCTATCCGTAAACCCCGACGTATTGTTGTTAGACGAACCTTTTTCCGCCCTGGATTATCAGACCCGCTTGTCCGTTTGCGATGACGTGTATAAAATTATCCGCGCGGAAAAGAAAACCGCTCTGTTGATTACACACGATATCAGCGAAGCCATCTCCGTTGCGGATAAGATTTTTGTCTTGTCCCGCCGCCCTGCACGTATCGTTGCGGAGCATGCACTCTCTTTCCCCGAAAGCGAACCGTTAAAACGACGGGAGAATAAATTGTTCGCGCATTGGTTTGAAATACTTTGGAAGGAGTTAAACACATGAAACACGAGAAAAATTATTCCCGCGAACATCTTTTATACTTACGCGGTTTACAAAAGAAAAGCGTGTGGATTAACGTTGTACGCATCGCCATTTTATTGAGCTTTTTAGGGCTTTGGGAATTATCAGCCCAATTGGTTTGGATCAATCCCTTTATCACAAGTTCTCCTTCTCGGATTTTTAAAACCATTGCCGATTTGTACACGAACGGAAATTTATTTTACCACGTAGGCACAACCCTTTGGGAAACGTTGGCTGGTTTTTCCATCGCCGTTCTTCTTGGGTATTCGATTGCGTTGCTCTTGTGGTGGAGTGAAGCATTCCGCCGTGTATCCGAACCCTACTTTGTCGTTTTGAATGCTTTACCCAAAATCGCCTTAGGCCCCTTAATCATTATTTGGTGCGGCACGGGCAGTAAAGCCATTGTATTTATGACCGTCTTAATCGGTTTAATCGTTGCCATATTAAACATGTTAAACGGTTTTATGGCGACGGATGAAAACAAATTATTACTCATGAAATCCATGGGCGCCAGCAAATGGCAAATTTTAACCAAGCTGGTGATACCATCCTCCTTACCTAACTTTATCTCGATGTTAAAAATCAACGTAGGTATGGCATGGATTGGCTCAATCATGGGTGAATATATCGTTTCCAAAGCAGGGATTGGCTACCTCATTGTATACGGCGGTCAAGTGTTTAAGTTGGATTTAGTCATGAGTGCCGTATTCATCCTTTGCATTCTCGCCGCAATTATGTACGCCGCCGTTGCTTTACTGGAACGGTTGGTCATTAAAAATAGAAAATAACAACATGACGCTTCCCGTAATGAGAAGCGTCTTTCTTTTACCCTTTGACGGCACCGCTTGTGATGCCTTCCACATAATATCTTTGCATACTCATAAACAGTGTTACGATAATACCGCCCACCACAAATGCCCCCGCGCAGAATACGGTGAAGTTGTCGTTGAAACTGTTCTTTTCCGCATTGATCATTTTATACAAACCCAATGATACGGTGTATTTTTCCCGATCGCTGATGATGGTATTGACAAAAATGAAATCACACCACGGAGAAATAAACGACGTTAAAACCGTGTAAACAATCATCGGTTTGGCAAGCGGTAAAATAATTTTCATAAAAATCATCGGTTGGCTTGCCCCATCCAAAATCGCCGCTTCTTCCATCGCTTTCGGTACAGTATCGAAAAATCCTTTACAAACGTAATAGGACAACGCCGCCCCGCCTGAGTATACCATTACAAGCGCAACCAACGAATTGGTCAACCCCATGGCTTTTAAGATAAAGTATACGGCAATCATACTCATAAACCCTGGAAACATACCCAATACAAGCAACACGTTCATAATCGGTTTTCGTAAACGAAAGCGCAGCCTTGAAAGAGCGTAACTAACCATGAGAATAAACACCGTTGTCAAAGCGCACGAACAAGTTGCCACAATCAAGGTATTCAGCAACCACCGCGTAAACATCGTTTCCTGAAACAGCCTTGTAAAGTTGTCAAACCCCAATCGCAACCCCTTGGGGAAAAGTTGATTGATAATCCCCGTAGACGGTGTTACACGAAACGCCGTATATATCAAATAGCCAATCGGCAACACCCAAGCAACACCCAACACCGCCAAAATGGCATACACGGAGAAGTTAGATAAACCCCGTCCCAATTTTGCATAACTTCTCATTGAAACTCTCCTTCGCTCTTCACCGTTGCACTGCGATTGTAGGTAATCAGCGACAGCACCGCGCTGATAACAAAAATCACGATACCAATCACGGAAGCAACGTTGTATTTTGGGTTTTGGTCGGTAGTCAATCGATACAGCCAAGTTACCAAAAGGTCAGTCGATTGCGCTTGCGTCCCCCCACCATAATACACGTTGTTTACAGGTCCGCCGCCCGTCAACAGCCATATCACGTTAAAATTGTTGATATTACCCACGAATTGCGTAATCAAATAGGGTGCAGTAATATGCATCATATACGGTAAAGTGATATCGAAGAATATCCTCGAAGCACCCGCTCCGTCAATTCGCGCCGCCTCGTAATAATCCGCGGGAATATTCATCAATATCCCCGAACACATCAACAACGTATACGGCACCCCAATCCAAATATTGACCAATATAATCATCACTCTTGGCAAGAGGGAAAAATACCGTTGGTCAGTCAGCCATAAAATGCGCGTACCCAGTATTGCGTTTAATATACCGTCCGTATCTAATATCTTTTGCATCAGCAGTAAAGTCACAAACTGCGGAACGGCGATTGCCACCACAAACAGCGTGCGCCACAGCGCCTTAAATTTTATTCCTTTTTTATGAATAAGCAACGCAATGATTAACCCTAAAAAATAATTGGTAAACGTTGCGAAAAACGCCCATACAAACGTCCACAATAAAACCCGCAGAAATACCACCGCAAAACCTGAACTGCCCGCTGACAGGGAAAACATCGTTTTGAAATTTTCAAAGCCCACCCAATCAAACAATTTTCCTGGGGGCGTATGCGCGTAATCGTAGTTGGTAAACGCAATCAATACCATAAAAATCAACGGCATTACGGTAAAAATCAATAAACCGACAAATGGAATGCTTAACAGCGGTATATGAAAACGCTCGTTGATAAGTGTTTGCATATCCTCACGAAAGGTGGTAAGGTCTCGCCCCTCGATTAAACGTCTATCGTTGTCATAGCTTCCCTTGATATTCATGACCCATACCACGGTGAAAAGCAACAACAATACAATGCTTACCACGCCGTAAAGCAAAATCAAAAAGCTGTTATCCCCTTTGATTTTCTCGAACATCTGCAATTCTTCATTCCAACGCTCACCCGAAAGTTTGCTGCCCAAATCCCCCGAAAACAGATGCAGGATATACCGACCGCCAAACAACAGAGTGAACAATAGCCCCGCGATCTGCGTCAATAGGTACAGCAAGCCTTTCCCTATTTGCCCTTCCGCTATTTGCCCAAAGCCCATCACCAGAAAGGATAGCCGCGTTTTATACGAACCGTACCGCAAAGCATAATACAAATGCTGAATCACGTTTCTCCCCTTCGGTTTTTTCAGCGTATTTTCTTCCACGAACCATCCTCCCTTACTTCGTCATTATTTCGCCGTCTTTTCTATCGCATCTACGCACGCTTTTAACTGCGACGCGAGATTGAAATTACCGCTCTGCTTCCCCGTAATCATCGCTGTACCTAAACCCTCCATAGGAATCCATAAGGTCGTAGGCACCCCTTTTTGCGTTTTACTGTGACTTAACTGCGCAGTAATCGCCCTCGCGCAAACGTCAGCCTGCACCTTTGCATCCGCGCGGGCTTCTTCGTCCGTAGGCACAAAACCGCGCGCTTCAAAATGTTTGACTTGGTTTTCCTTATTCGTGTAAAATTCGGCAAAATCCAAAGCGTCCGTTTTGTTTTTGGAATAATTGTTTACCCCCATCAGCTTATACCCTGCAAATGCCGTCAATTGCACTTGTTCCTCATTCGATTTGCCTTTGTTCAAGGTATAAGTGGGCAACTTCGCCGCCGCGAAATTTTCCCCGAGATATTGTTCAATGGTCGTTCGGTTCCAAATCCCCGAAGCCGCCGCAACGATACTGCCGTCATTAAACCCTGCGGTAATCTTCGAATCGTTTGCATCCGCCTTAAATCGGCTGTCCTTCACGTATTGCCACATCGCGTCCGTAACCAACTCCCCCGTCGTATTGTCAAAATCACACTCGATAGAAGTTTCCGCTAAATTATCATCGTAGGTTACTTTGTATCCCAAACCCTTACCAAAATAAAATGCGCTGGAATACCAACCGTCCGCCATGGGATATGCGAATTGTTTATTAGCGGAACATTTGCTTAAAATACCATCCAAAGTTTTTACGTCCGTTTCCGTCAATACGGATTTATTGTAATAAAGGAAAAAGGTATTGTCCGTATACGGCATTCCGTACACCCCATCCTCTCCTTTCACCGACACCGTAACCGAATCCATCGAGTCCTTTGAATTGGCTTGCGATACTCTTGTCAAACGCTCACCCGCAATGCGAGTCAACGCATCACCGTTAATCAATTTGGACATTTGGTCACTTAAACACGAATACACGTCCGCCGCGTTTTCCACGTCGTTCAACACGCGGGTTGCTACGTCGTTTTCCCCTTGAATATCAATGACAATGTCGTATTGCTTATCTGGGTGTTGCGTTTTGAACGCTTCTGCAACGGAAGTTGCAAACGCCTTATCCGCTTCCGACACCCATACCGTCAATTTAATTGCACCGCTATTGCCACCGACTTTACAACCTGTAAAACCAAACGCGCTGACGAGTGCCAATACACCGCAGACCGCTTTTACACTATTTTTCATCTCTCCTCCTTCGCCCGACCTCGGACGTCCTTTTCCTTTAGTGTTTCTGTTTCTGCGGGTTTTTATACGAGAAAGAGAAAAACTCTCACGAATTTATCGAGAGAGTTTTCCACTTATTTATTTCTTTGATATTCTTCTGTTAGAGTTTTTAACCAAGCAGCCTTTCTTTTACCAAAATCGCTTCCCACAAAGCGGAACGTCCAGTTATTTCCCGATACGGTAGAAGGTGCGTTTAAGCGAGCTTCCTCTCCCAAACACAAGACATCGTGCATGGGTATGATAACGGTATTCGCCTTTGTAGACATCAACAACGCGATAATTGTTTTACATTCATCCTCAATCGTTTCCGTGATATAGGGAACGTCCGCGAGCAGACATTGGTTTTCCAGTTCCGTTTCAAAATCCTTGCGTTCCGCTTCGTCCATTTTCTCAATAAACGAGCGTAAGGTATCATTGTCATGCGTACCCGTGTATGCGACACAATTTTCATCCGTGATATTGGACGGCAGATAATCATTGTCAGGATCGCCGTCAAACGCAAACACGAACACTTTCATGCCGGGATATCCCGTTTCTTTCAAGAGTGTACGCACACCATCGTCAATAACCCCTAAGTCTTCCGCAACGATTGCGCGATCACCCCAATTTTTGAAAAGTTCCGCCTTAGGCCCGTCCATCCATTCCCCCTCTTTCGCAGTTTCCGCATCCGCAGGAATCGCAAAATAACGGTCAAACGCGCGGAAATGGTCGATACGCACGATATCGTATAAACGGAAATTGTAATCGATACGTTCCTTCCACCAAGCATAGTCGTTCGCCTGCATTTTGTCCCAATCATAAATGGGGTTACCCCACAATTGTCCGTCCTCGGAGAATGCATCAGGGGGCACGCCCGCTTTTAAAGCAAGATTCCCCTCACCGTCCAAGATAAACAAATCACGGCGGTATTTCCAAGTTTCTACGCTGTCGGATGCCACGTAAATGGGCATGTCACCCATAATCAAAATCCCTTTTCCATGCGCATAATCACGCAACGCGTTCCATTGCTTTAAGAAGATATATTGTGTAAATTGCCAAAAGTCAATATCATCTTTACGTTCGGCAATATACCCCTCTAATCCCTTCCCTTCGCAATCTCTATAAGGTTCTGCCCAATCCGTCCAAGGCGCATAGGAGAACTCCGTTTTCAAGGTCATAAACAGCGCGTAGTCCGCATATTTTCCTTCCTGTAAAAACGCCAACCAATCGGCGGTTTGACGGTCAAAACGCGCAAAAGCTTTACGCAGAACATGGATTTTGCAAGCAAATTGCTTACCGTAATCCACACGGCGTTCGTCCTCACTCCATACAATATCGGTATAATCGTCTTCCTCTAACAGTCCGTCGGCTTTGAGTAAATCAAAATCGATGAAATAATGGTTAAGCGCATCCGACGCGCACGATTGATAAGGACTGTCCCCAAACCCCGTGGGCAACAAAGGCAACACTTGCCAAATCTGCATCCCCGCGCTTTCCAACCAATCCACAAATGCATACGCCCCTTTCCCCAAAGTGCCAATCCCTTGTGTAGACGGCAATGAGGATACGGGCATTAAAATACCAGCTTTCTTTTTCATATTTTTCTCTCTCTTTGGTATAAGTGTTCCCAATTTTTACAATTCAATACGTGCAAGTAGGTTTTTTTCAAATTTTACCACGCCTGCAATGCGTTCAAATTGCAAACAAGCCTCCCCTTGTTCTTTCAAAGCTTTCGCATGTTCCAGGTGCCCGCTCGCCGCCGACCATGCCGCCAACACGCGTTTTGCCGTAACGGTATTCCCTCTCAAGAAGGATTGGCAAGCCTTGGCATTTTCTTCCGCTTGGGGCATTTCACCGCGTAAAGCGTTCATATACACCAACTCTGCGGCAATCTTTCCGCATTCGCTGAGGGGTAAATAATCCATAATCCCCACCAAGCGGTTTAAACACGCCGCCGCGTTGTCCATATCCTGTTTATCCAAATAGTAACGATAGCGCAAATCAAGCATCATCGCGAACATCGGTTCATCTTCGCAAAGTTGCGGAACGTTCGTATACCACTGTTCATCGATTTCAGAAAACGTTTTTCCCTCAGCAAGCTGTCCTTGAATTTCCATCGCAGACAGCATATTTTTCTCGGCGTCGTACCCTTTTTGAATGCCGACGCACACACCGATATCCGTTTTACCATTGGGATATTCTAAGGGTAAAACATTCATAAAGAAGAGATATGCCGTATAAGGCAAAAGCCCCCAAAGCATGTAATGTGAAATGAGAAGGGCAGTTATGAGAATTGCCGTCATAAAAATAAAACTGAACGCCAACCCGCCAATTGCGTATATCCAGGTGCGCCTTGCCATATTTCCGCCCGATTTTGGCAACACTTGTGTTTGGTCTGGTGCAAATGGTGAAGCAAATCCAAAACGCTTTTTACCGTTTTTAAGGTAAATTTTAAAACAGAATGCCTTCATATACACGCAGTCCATTTTCACAGCCGAAGCGAAGACAACGTGTCCGAGTTCATGGACAATGGGCGAAAACACACAACTTATAAACAACCCGATTAAACATTGAATGATAGCGGGAATCCCGCTTTGCCAAGCAAACAAAAACACCGCCACAAAACCCGCTGTCAAAAGCAGCGCGCAAAAGACGGCATAAATTGTTGCAAAGTTTCTTTTCATTGTTAATCCATATATCCTTTTTTTATTGCATAACCTTCCAAGTTATCGCGGTCGCTGACAATCAAACGAGCAATGCCCAGCTTTTTCATTAAGACAGTGAACAACACCGCACCGCCCGTCAATACGTCCGCCCTGCCCTTTGGCATACACGGGAGCGAAGCAATCTCTTCTACAGTCATCGAGAGGAGCTTGTCTGCGAGCGCTTGCATTTGTTCTGCGGTAATCACCGCACCCGTCACCGCCTCAGAGGAATAGGTTTCCAAACCCAACTGTAACGCAGCCAAGGTGGTAGCCGTACCGCCAATGCCATACATATCTACCATGGGAACAACTCCATATTCGTTTGCGGCGCTTTCCGCAACCTCATACAAACGGTCGCGGTCCCGAGCGCAACGGTCTTTTAAACGCACCACGCCGATATTGACACTCTTTTTGTAAATCAACGCGCCCGATTGTTTCACCACGATTTCCGTGCTTGCACCGCCTATGTCAATCACTCCGCCGTCGGCATTGCCAAGCGCGCCCAAAATACCGATTTCCGCTTCTTCCTCGCCCGAAATCACCTCAATATGCAACCCGCAATCCTTTTCCGCTTTATCCAAAAACAACTGACGGTTTTCCGCCGAGCGTACCGCCGCTGTTGCAAAGGCAAACACCCTTTCCGCACCCTCAGTTTTGGCTTTCAGGTAAAAATCGCAAACCGCCTTTACAGAGCGTTCGATTGCCTCGGGTTTTAATAATGGCTGGTCTGCAAGCCCTTCGCCAAGACGGGTAGTGTTTAAGCTCTTATATAAAACTTTTCCGTCCGCCACGAACATGAGGCGAACGGAATTCGAGCCGATGTCTATTACGGCAAATTTTCTCATTTATTTTTCTCCTGAAGCATTTGCAACTCAATGATGGCTTGTTTTAAGTATTCTTCCGAACCGAAATATCTTTCATCTTCGATACCTTTATCCACAATTTCCTGCCAATAAGCAACTTCCGCTTCCGCGGCTGCAATGCGTTTCTTCAACACGCTGATGGTTGCCCATTGATAAATCAAATAGCTTAAAAGCAAAACGAATAAGACGGTCGCTGCGGAAACGCACGCCGAAATGACTTTTCTCATTTTTTCTTGTGTCATATATCTTTCCTCTCTTCTTTAAGAGTTTTTATCTTATTCTTTGCCTTGTTTAGCATTCTGACGAGTACATTATAGCATACTTTTATCAAAAATGCAAGTATTCTGTGCAAAATTTTTAAATAAATTATGCAACCGAGCACCCAAGCAAGGCAAATATATCCCCGAAAATCGGGAAATTGTAAACAAAACGAAGCCAGCATACACCAAAATGCGAAGCACAGACATCCGAATATATCTATCACAACGCCCATCCCTTTCCATTTCCCCTTGTCGCAGGAAAAGAGAAAACGAAGTATATACACCGCCTCATACGCCAAGCCCCCGACAAACCCTACCGCCAAGGATAGAAGAAAGCAGACGAGCTGTCCCCTCGAATCCATTTACTTAAATATCTTGGCGACAAAGCTCTTTCCGCCGTAAGATATCCCTATAAATTCTCCTTCCGCGGTAAACGTTCCGCTGGTTTTGGAGAAACCCGTAATTTTTAACCCTGAGCCAAGCACCTGCATCCGTTCTCCGCCGAGCAACGCCAAAACGATTTTCACGTCCGAAAACGATACGACGCTTTCCACGCCGTTGATGGTTAAATTTTTCTTTTGTTCAAGCAAAACCGAATGTTTATTTTCCTGCATGCTTTATCTTATGCGGAAAACTCGGATTTATGACTAAGTTACACCAATTACGAATCTAATTTTTCTAAAAACGAATGTTTTTTGCCGTCCTGTTTATATTCGACCAACGTATCCAACTGCACGTTGTGTATACTTTGGAAAATATTGTTTTCCACGTTATCGTTTTCCTTTTTAAGTTCGGCAATCAATTCCTTTATCCTTCGCCTTGCGGAGAAAGTGTCCTCATCCCCGCCCGTTACATTTTTCGTAAACCGACATGCGCAGGCAATGAATTTTAAATGGTTATATTCTTGCCAACGCAACACGTCGTTTTCCAAAACGCAATACATCGGACGGATGAGTTCCATCCCCTCGAAGTTGGTACTTTTCAAGCGAGGCAGCATACCTTGAATTTGGCCGCCGTACAACATTCCCATCAAGGTCGTTTCAATCACGTCGCTTTTATGATGCCCTAATGCGATTTTGTTGCATCCCAACTCCTTGGCTTTCGCATACAAATGTCCGCGGCGCATACGCGCACACAGATAACAAGGCGATTCCGCATTGGCATTTTCCGCCGCGGCGAATACGTCGCTTTCAAACACCGTAATCGGCACGTTGAGAAGTTTCGCATTATCCTCGATACGCTGACGATTTTCAGGGTTATACCCTGGATCCATCACCAAGAATACCATTTCAAACGGAACGTCGGTGTGGCGGTGCAATTCCTGCATCAGTTTGGCAAGCAGCATGCTGTCTTTACCGCCCGAAATACACACGGCAATTTTATCCCCCGCCTCAATCAAATGATATTTTTTGACCGCCAAAACAAAGGGCGACCAAATTGTTTTGCGGTAAGTCGTGATAATCGACCGTTCGATTTCTTGGTATGTTTCCAACGTTTTCGGCATTTGTACACCTTCCGAGTTTTTTTGCATTATAACAAATTCAGCGGGTGTTCGTCAAGTATTATCGGATAATTAGCAATTTTTCTTTCGCGCGGGTAATCGCTGTATACAACCATCTATCCCGCTCCTCGCCAAATGCCCATGACTCGTCAAAGACGATGACAAAGTCAAATTCTGATCCCTGCGCTTTATGACAAGTCACCGCATACGCAAATTCAAAACGGCAAATGGGCTCTTCTGCGACAGCTTTCAAACGCCTAAGCAATTCGTAATTATATTCGTGTACCACCGTACCGTCTACCAAATGCACTGCCCGCTGTCCGTAGGCGTGTTTGAATTTTCCATACAAGAAAATCCCCGCATCGAAAGGCACTTTCACCCCATAATCCAAGAAATCCGCTTGAAACTCCATGGTTGCCAAATCGTCTTGCTGTTCCTTTATATCCGTAGCCGTACCAATAATCCCATTAACCAAATGGAATTTTTTACCCGTGTCCAAAGTCTTTTCCCAATCGTTGAGGGTGCAGATCAATTTTTCCCCCTCAGTGGGCAACAGCGCGGAATCTTTAATTCCTTTATATCCGCGAACCTCACTGTTCAGTTTGTTGCGAGTAAAATTTCGACCGCAGATAATTTGATCCGCCTTTAGAAATAGGCGTTTGCGTTCCGCACGCGACAGCGCCTCTTTACGTATCACGCATACGCGATCGCCATAGTTTCCATAAGGAATGAGTTGCCCCTGCCTTGCCATAGTCGCCACGCGGATGATGGGATTGTCCGCCGCTTGGCGCACAATTTCTTTCATGGTATAGTGGGGATTGGCAAGCAACGGACAAGTTCCGTTGACGGGCGGTAATTGCGCCCCGTCACCGCTGAATAAACATTTCACCCCAAAACTAAGCAAATCATTTAGTACCGTTTCGTTGATCATCGAGGCTTCGTCAATGATAATCAGTTTGATTTTCTCGTCAATCTTTTCTTTCTTGATAAAGGACAGTTCCTCACGTTCGAGAATTTCCCCGTTTTCATCCACGTCAAAGTCGTCCTCGTTTCGTATGTATATCAAACTGTGCACAGTCCCCGCCAGCGTACCGTTTTTCACAAGGTTCGCCGCCGCTTTCCCCGTCGGGGACACGAACACCGCCTCCGTACCAACCTTTAAGCGTAACACCTTATTGATAAGGTAATCTATCAAGAAGGTTTTACCCGTGCCCGCATAACCTGATAAAACGAACACTTGGTCATCGGTATTGGTATACCATTCAATGATTAAATTTTGCGCGCGTTCTTGGTCGGCGGTTAATGCTACTTCCATGATTATTCATATTATATCACACTCTTTTTTAAATTGCAAGCATTTTGCGAACATTTGTTCATATTTCTTTTAAAAAATTTATCGGGGTTATTTTACCCCGATTTTTATGATTTTTGTTTAAAAATAAGCATCAACGGCTCTTTCCCCATGGTAAAATATAAAGTCAGCATGCCTTGTTTTAAGGGAAATTCTTTACGTAACGGTCCCCCCATAAGGGTGAGCGTTTCCTTTTCTCGGTCGTATTGGTATCGACCGTTTTCCTTGCGCATCCTCCCGCCCTTTTCACAATAATATAGGGTGAAAGTTTCATCTGCATTTAATTCCAACTCAATTTTGTCAAAGCGGTCTAAAAAGTTTTGCTCCGCCAAACGCGCTTCCGTGCACTCATACACCCCCAAATGGGGTTTGGTGATTTCTTTCAATTCCCCTAAGTTCGCCCCCGAAAAGAGTGCCAATAAAGATAATATGCCTACCAACAATGGACTGTTTATTCTTTTTTTCATGAAAACAGTATGTGTTCTTTTTCCTTTTTCTTGCGCCGTTTTTGTTTTTTCTGTATTTTGGAAATTTTTTCACTGTTGAATATTACCCCGACAATAAACCCCACCATCAACAAATATAACCACAGCAAAAAGACGATGATGGTGCTAAGCGCGCCGTACAAACGAGTCACGTTGCTAATCTTGAGATACACGGAAAAACCGATGACTGCCACCGTCCACGCCATAAGGGTGATAATGGTACCTGGAATGAACCAACGCATCTTTGCCTTAAACGGACAAATATACATATTGAGCAACCACACCAGAAAAAAAGATACCGCCCCCAACAAGGCGTAATCCGCCACCCGTTCCCATGCCTGTGATAATAAGCGCGAAAAAATAAGACTGCCGAAAGCAAACGCCAAGGAAAATACAGCAACAGTCGCCACCACGATAATCAACAGTACCAACGCACCCAAACGAATTTTTAGACCTTGATGTTCGGGGTGGTAATCGTAAATCAATTCCCCGCTTCGGCGCATCTGATAAAATAGATTGGTAGACGAATACAAAGTGGTCACAATCAACACCACCGACGCGCCCGCGGTTGCATTTGCAGCTTCCTTTTGTACGTAAAGTAAAATATCTTTCACCGATTCAAAAACGGGCAATGCCAAGACTTGTTCGGTTTGAATGGGCAATCGCCCTATCAGCAAACTCAGCCAAAAGGATAAAGGCACGATGGACATAATCAAGAAAAACACCAACGTACCCGCCAAGGTTGTGTATTTCTTCACCGATAACAAATTGTATTTTTCCCGCAAATAGCGGTAAAGCCCGCGCAATTTTTCCATTGTATAAGTATGCCCAATTTTCACCATTTCAAACAAAGGAAAAGCGACGGTTTTCCCCGCCGCTCTCATTTTAATCATTGGTAAAGTTATACGAGCATTCTGCATTGTCGTCACAAGTCAAACCATATTGACGCGCATAATACGCAGCCGCGCAATTACACCCAAAAGGCGTGTCTGCTTGAGTTACCGTTCCTTGGCTGGCGTTCGCTTGACCGACACCATACCCGCAGAACGTCACACAACGAAATACTCCGTTGGTATTCGTACCCGTACTGCCGTTGTTGCCAGTCGTGGGGGGATTACTCCCTGCGCCGCCGCACGGACAACAACACGAATGATGATGACAACAACCACAACCGCAACCACAACCGCAACCACAACTGCATCCGCAACCACACGAATTGCGAGCCACAGCATTGCGTACAATCAAGTTTCCGCATCCATCACGGCATACCCGTTGCCAAGTTCCGTTCCAACACCCGCACGAACATTGATTGCCCGCGGTTTGGAAGGTGCTAGCACAGCCGCTGCGATTGCCGATACCCATATTACAAACGTTGCACATAGTATTTTCATTCCTTCTTGTGTATTTGAGGAAACCTCATATTATACTATATGTGCGCGCGTATAAATTGGTGCGTGTTAGTTGGATTTTATTTCAATCTTAATTTTCCCTGAAGTTGTCGTAATTTTACATTTACCGCCCGTCAAGGTTTCAGGTGTGTCAACGCGTCCAGAGGTACTGCGCGCGATGAATATTTTTTCGCTTAATAAGGTACCTGTTACGCTCCCCGTGGTAGTTTCCACCTCGATTTCCCCTGCGTCGCAACCGTTAAAGGTAATATCCCCCGTATTTCTATCCATGGTGAATTTCCCCGAAGCCACCACATTATCCATGGTCAAATCCCCCGTACTGCCCGTGGAAGTGAAGTTGGCGCACGTCATATCCGCTATCTGCGCAGAGCCTGTCGTTACAGACAATTGCACGTCCCCGCAAACAGCGGTCGAAATATCCATTTTCCCAGTTGTCTTGTCAACCGTCAATGCCCCCGCCGTTATCTTCTGTATGATAACCTTACCCGTTGTACGTTTCACATAAAACATTTCCGCGGTTTTCACGTTGTCTGCAGTAAAATCGCCCGTATCGCCTTCGGTTGTTAGACTGGTACAAGTAACGTTATCTAACTCTACATCGCCCGTTGTTACGTTGATAACCATGTCGCCCGCTTGCGTGTTTTCAATTTCGATATCCCCTGTCGTTGTAGAAACTTCCACCGATTTTGCCATCGCGTTTCCAACCTCAATATCACCTGTAGAAGTTTCAATCTTCATATTTCCAGTGACGGTGGCGTCGCATTCAACGTCACCCGTGGATATATCAATCGCAACGTTTTCAAAAGATAAACCCTGCGGAATATTTATATCCCCTGTAGTGCTATCAATTGTAAGATTTTTATAAACCGCATCAGGTAAATACACCGTCACGCTTGGTGTTTCAAATTTGAAACGTATATATTGGTACCACTTGCGCGTATCGTTCAGTTTTACCCGTAAAGTTCCATCTTGTACGATCACGGTATATTGCAAACCCGCTCTTTCGGGCGTGATTACCCTGCATTCGCCGTCCGTGGCAAGCATAAAATCAATATCCACGGTTTTGGTATCGATGGTAATATTTTCAAAGGCATCAGCAACCAAATCTTCCCGCATCGTAAACGATTCTTTGCAAGAGCTAAATCCTACAAGGGACAATCCAAAGCAAAAACACGTCACACAACCAAGTGTAATATTTTTAAATTTCCTCGTTTTCATATTTCATCTCCTTCCCCGAAAAAAATCTTTTTATCAATGAACAACCGTTTTTGGTCAAATACCAAGAGCCTTGGGTGAGGTTTGTACAGCCAAACAACAAACCTTTGGATATCAACGAGAAAAGCATAAACGGCAATTCCACCGCCCACAGACAAAGGTTTACCGACCACAGTACCGCGTAAAGACTAATCACCACGGCAAACACCGCAAGTAAAAGTGCTACCCAAAGCGGAGAACCGAGAACCAAGAGAACGATTTCCCACGCCCGCAATTTTCGTTTCGCCTTTTTCATTTTCGGAGAATTGCCAAGGCGAAGTTCTTCCGAGATTTGAAATGCAATTTCTTCCACCGTTCCGACCGCCGTAACAGCTTCCTCTTCCGAAAGCCCCTCTTCCATGCGATCGTCTATCATTTCACTGTAAAAATTGATACGCTCTTCTACCTCTCGTTTCGGTAAATCCTGTAATTTTCCCTGCAACTTTTCAAGAAAGCTATACTTAGTCAAGTTTTGAACCTCCCATAACAAATTGATAAATGGACATTACTTCGCGCCATTCTTCCTTAAAAGATTCTATACGCAACTGCCCCAATTTGGTAATATGGTAATATTTCCGCAAGCGTCCATCGTGTTCGGACGTACGCACCGTCAGCATATCCGCCATTTCCAAACGTTTTAATATCGTATATAAAGTCGATTCTGACATTTCAATATACGGTTTCATATCTTTGATAATTTTATAACCGTACGAATCTTCATTTTGAATTGCCGCCAACACGCAGACATCTAGCAATCCTCGTTTTAATTGAATATCCATAGAATACTGCCCCTCACGTAATACATCATATCACGAAGTATCATTTTTGTCAAGTATTTTTTTATAATTTTTTTAAAAAAAGTTTGACTTCACTGCTATAAAACAGTGAAGTCAAAAATATGTCTATTTATTATTCCCATTCAATCGTTCCGCAGGGTTTCGGTGTCAAATCGTACAACACGCGGTTTACGTTTTCTACTTCAGTCGTAATGCGGTCAGTAATTTTATACAAGATTTCATAAGGAATTTCTTCAATCGTTGCAGTCATCGCGTCCACAGTATTTACCGCGCGGATGATAACGGGGTACGCATACGTACGCTTGCCATTTTTTACCCCTACCGATCTAAATTCAGGCACAGCCGTAAAATACTGCCATACCTTGGTATCCAATCCTGCTTTTTCAAATTCTTCGCGCAAGATTGCATCCGATTCGCGAACAGCTTCCAAACGTTCGCGGGTAATCGCACCCAAGCAACGAACCCCAAGACCAGGACCGGGGAAGGGTTGACGATATACCATATTGTCGGGCAATCCAAGCGCACTGCCTACCATACGAACTTCATCTTTGTAAAGGAATTTCAAAGGTTCAACCAACTCAAATTGCATATCTTCGGGCAAACCGCCTACGTTATGATGTGCTTTTACGCCGTCACTTTCAAGAATATCGGGGTAAATCGTACCCTGCGCAAGGAAGGAAATCCCTTCCAATTTGCTTGCTTCTTCATCAAAGACTTTGATAAATTCTCCACCGATGATTTTACGTTTCTTTTCAGGTTCTTCAACCCCTTCCAATAACCCCAAGAAACGATCGGTTGCGTCTACGTAAATCAAGTTTGCATCCAACTGTTTTTGGAAGACTTCGACAACTTGTTCACTTTCACCTTTACGCATCAAACCGTGGTTTACGTGTACGCAAACAAGTTGCTTGCCCACAGCTTTAATCAAAAGCGCCGCTACAACGGACGAATCCACCCCGCCCGAAAGTGCCAACAATACTTTTTTGTCGCCTACCTGTGCGCGCACTTCAGCTACTTGTTCCGCGATAAATGCGTCAGCTAATTCTTTCGTGTTAATACGAGCCATCGTTTCAGGACGTACGTTATTTTCCATATATTTTTCCTCCTGCTTAGTGTTGCGAATAGTTAGGCGCTTCTTTACTGATCGAAATATCATGAGGATGGCTTTCAATCAAGCTTGCATTGGTAATGCGGACAAATTCGGAGCTTGTACGTAATTCTTCCACCGTACGCTTGCCGCAATAACCCATACCTGCGCGCAAACCGCCTTTCATCTGGTAAATCACGTCCGCTACGCTTCCGCGGTAAGGCACACGGCCTTCCACCCCTTCGGGTACGAACTTCTTTTGACCTTCTTGGAAGTATCTATCGTTACTGCCTGCCGCCATCGCGCCAAGTGAACCCATACCTCTGTACACTTTGTAACTTCTGCCTTGGTAAAGTTCCACTTCGCCAGGGCTTTCCAATGTACCTGCAAGCAACGAACCAACCATAACCGCGCTGCCGCCTGCAGCCAATGCCTTCACGATGTCGCCGCTGTATTTCACGCCGCCGTCTGCAATGACACGCTTGCCAAGAGTATCCGCCATTTCTGCGCAATCCATAACCGCCGTCAACTGAGGTACACCGATACCTGCAACGATACGGGTTGTACAAATAGACCCAGGCCCGATGCCAACCTTTACAACGTCTGCGCCCGATTTAATCAAGGCTTCCGTTGCGGCTGCCGTCGCTACGTTACCCGCAATCAAAGTAATATTGGGGAACTTCGATTTAATTTCTTCGACTTTTTTCAATACGCCTGCGGAATGACCGTGCGCCGTATCGATGGCGATTACATCTGCGCGCGCCTCGACAAGCGCAGCGATACGATCCATCGTATTTGCCGCCGTACCAACTGCCGCACCGACCAACAAACGGCCGTTTTCGTCCCTTGCCGAGTTGGGGTACTGAATAGATTTTTCAATATCTTTGATGGTGATAAGCCCTTTCAAATAACCATCTTTATCCACGATGGGCAATTTTTCAATGCGGTGCTTACCAAGAATTTTTTGCGCGTCATCCAAGGAAGTCCCTTCGGGTGCCGTCACCAAACCTTCTTTTGTCATGATATTGGAAATAGGTTGATCGTAATTGTTTTCAAAACGCAAATCGCGGTTGGTCAAAATCCCGACCAACTTCCCATCTTTCGTAATAGGCACACCGCTGATGCGATATCTTTCCATAAGAGCAAGTGCATCTTTAACAAGGTTGTCGGGGGCAAGGAAGAACGGATCGGTGATAACACCATGCTCGCTGCGTTTTACTTTATCTACGTGCGACGCCTGTTCTTCAATCGACATATTTTTATGAATGATACCAATACCACCTTCTCTTGCCATAGCGATTGCCATACGACTTTCCGTTACAGTGTCCATAGCCGCACTAATTAAGGGAAGATTCAACTTGATTTTGTCGCTGAGTTGCGTTTTCAACTCTACGTCCGCAGGCAAAACGTTCGACGCTTGCGGAATCAAAAGCACGTCGTCAAATGTCAAACCTTCTTTAATGATTTTGCTGCTCATTTGTATATCTCCTTGCAAAAAAATATCGTATATAAACGAAATGGACGAACCCCGCCTTAGGCAGGTTATCATCCATTTAATTTCCCATTACACTGACAAGCACGCTGACAAAGTAGGCTTTATCTTCTTCGTTAAAGCCGTCTGCTTGCAGATTATTCATTTTTTCCCTAATCATATCTTTGGTTGCTTGATCGTCTTGATAGTATGCTTCAAAGAAAACCGTAACGACCGCGTTACTCTGCGGAAATCCGCCCTGCAACGAATCAAAGGCATATGCAACCGCGCCTTCTTTATCCCCTTGCGCATATTTTGCCGAAGCAATTTTACCATGCACGTATTGCGCATACTCCATCGCAATCGTACCCGACAGTATCGCGTCTTTTTCCGCGCAGTATTGGGTGAAATATTCTTCATCTTTCACAACAATCAAACCACAGGTTTCAATTTTTTCATTATCGTCAATGCCGATTGCCACTTCCATAGCGTGTGCCATGTACGAAGTATCTTTAAACCAACTATACGCGCGTTCTGCGTAGCGGATACTCGATTCGTCTTGACCGAAATCGTAGGCAAGGTTCATCATGGTCGAGGGAAAAGCTGCAATCAATACGCCAAACATGAAGACGAACAGCAAAACGATTGCCGATAAAGTACTCAAAAATGCTTTGATAATAACTTTGTCAATGCGCATGTACTTCCCCTCCCATTATATTTATATCATTTTAACACATTCCAATTAAAAAATCAACTGTATGAACAAAAATTATTGGGCATGTTTTCGACTTTTTTTTAATATAATGGAGTATGACCATTCGATTTTTATATAAAACCCTATTTTTACAGCGTTTGAGAAAAATTTTCCAACAATTTTGTCTGGTATTTTTCGCCTTGACCGTTTGCCTATTTGCTGGGTGCAAATCCGCGATGGACTACGCGCCGTACGTATCAGAATTGCGGAGCAATATTTTTATCGCTGAAGCGGAAGGTTTGACCTTGCGGATTTACGCTGTTGAAAAAGAAATCCCCTATCAAGCGGACGGAATCCCTCGCGAATGCACCGCGCGGTTGGAAGCGTACTTACACGCACCCGAAGGAAATAAACAGTGCCAGATTGCTTTCACTTTTCAAGAGGAACATTTTCACGGTGAAATGTCTTTTGATAACGTCAAGGCAGAATATTTCTATTCGTGCACCTTAGACGTAAGCACTGCAACCGAGTTACCATGCCGTATTGAATACGGTGAACAGACGATAGAAATGACAGCACGCTCCGTCCGCGGTGAAAATACCCTTTATTCGAAAGATATTTTATCCGTTTTGAAGTCGGAAGAACACGAACTCTTTACCGCCATGACGGATAAATACGGGTTCAGCGGTGAAATTTACATACGCTTGATTTATGAAGATTCGCCATATTACTACGTAGGGATTATTGAACGAAACGGCATGGTACACGCCTTTTTAATCAATGCGCAGACGGGTAAAATTTTAGCCAAGCGCACCATGTAGCTTACGCAACGATATAAATTTCAAGAAATTTACGATATATTGCCATGCAACACGATATACACTTCGCGTGCGATATGTTTGCAACGCAAACGAGGAACTTTACGCCAAAAAAAGAGAGCATTTCGGCTTACACAACCGATTTACGCTCTCTTTTTATTGTATTCAACTTAACCATAAAAATGCCAACAAGAATACCAACAACATCCCCGTAATGATACACATTATCATAGGAAGCATTGCACGAAATGCACCGCGCATTAAGGCGCGCTGTTCTTTTTTTGTGAGTTGGGGGGCGGACGATTTTCCGTTTTTACGGTTTGGATCGTACCAGCTAAACCCTTCTACGTTCATATCCGCAATGGTGGTTTCCATATCCAAGTCATCGCGTTTTTTTCGTTTTTCTTTTTTTGCCATAACTGTATTTTAAGCTTGCGTTTCCTGCGCCATTGCGTCTTCACGTGCAAGTTCCGCTTCCATTTCCGCAATTTCAGAGGCGGATGCATACAAGTGGCAAGCGCAGAAATGTCCTTCTTCTACTTCACGATACTTCGGCGTCGCACGCTTACAAATTTCCATACATTGATCGCAACGCGTGTGGAATTTACATCCCTTCGGCGGGTTAACTGGAGAAGGAATATCCCCTTTCAAAATCACGCGGTTCATCTTCACGTGCGGATTAGGCACGGGTACCGCGGAAAACAACGCTTTCGTATAAGGGTGCAACGTGTTTTCGAAGATTCTCTTCTTAGAACCGTATTCGACCATGCTTCCCAAGTACATAACGCCGACCTCGTCAGAGATATGCTTTACAACGGACAAGTCATGAGAAATGAAGACGTAGGTCAACCCCAATTCCTTTTGCAAGTCGCGCAACATGTTAATAATCTGCGCCTGGATGGATACGTCAAGTGCCGATACGGGTTCGTCGCAAACGACCAACTGCGGTTTCAAGGCAAGTGCACGCGCTATACAAATACGTTGACGCTGACCGCCTGAAAATTCGTGAGGGTAACGTTCGTAATAATGAGGTTGTAAACCGCACATTTTCATCACGTCCAACACGTATTCTCGATAATTTTCTTTCGTAATCAAGCCATGTTGCAATGCCGCTTCACCAATGATTGCGCCAACCGTCAAACGAGGAGAAAGACTTGCGTACGGGTCTTGGAAAATCATTTGCATATTGGGTCGAAGTTTATTAAATTCCGATTCGGAAATTTTAGAAACTTCTTGTCCATTAAACCAAATTTCGCCGCCGCTAGCTTCATGCAAACGTAAAATTGTACGGCCCATCGTAGTTTTACCGCAACCTGATTCCCCTACGATCCCCAACGTTTTCCCTCTTTTCAAGGACAATGAAACGTTGTCCACCGCATGCAAGAAACGATTGGGTTTTCCAAAAAAATTAGTACCAACTACAAAATATTTTTTTAAGTTGCGAAGTTCTAATAAAACGTCTTCCGCGGGCGGATTGGCATTTTGCGCAGGATTGCTCCCCTGTTGTACAGATTCTTCTGCAACCCCGATTTCAACTTCTTGGTCCATCTCAGAGTTCTCATTTTTCATTTGATTCAACATTGTTTGCTCCTGCCTCATAAAATGCTTGTTTTAAACCCATGGCAAAGTTTTCGTCCGTCGAAACAATATTCACGTCACAATCCACCAAATCGCCAAGACCGAACATCTGCCACGTGGTAGGGTTGATTCTTGCTTTCGCCGCTTGGATACGCGCACGTTCTGCTTCTTCTGCAAGTTTTTGCTTCGCGAGGGCTTGTTGAGCCTCAAGCTCCGCTTGTTTCGCTAAACGCTGTTCCTCTTTTTTCGCTTCTTTCCTTGCAAGTTTTTCTTCTTTTTGCAATTGTTTTGCTTCACGCTTTTCTTCTTTCTTCGCTTGTTTTTTTGCAAGCTTTTCAGCCTCAGCAGCTTTTTTCTCTGCTTCTTTTGTTGCCAAAGCTTCTGCCTTCAACACCTTTTTCGTGTCCAAAGTTTCCGTTTCGGGGACGTCCACCAATACAAGTTCTTCCGCTTCCTCCGTTTCAGTGTCTTCCACGTCCACCGCGACAACCTCTTCCGCCATTACAGCTTCCTGCGCATCAACGTCTTCGACGTCCACCGCGACAACCTCTTCCGCCATTACAGCTTCCTGCGCATCAACGTCTTCGACGTCCACCGCAATAACCTCTTCCGCCATTACAGCTTCCTGCGCATCAACGTCTTTGACGTCCACCGCAATAACTTCTTCAACCTCTGCGGTTTCTTGCGTTGCAGATTTTTCAGTCTTCACCGCTTCCTTTTTTGCGCGTTTCTCTGCCTTTGCGGCTTCCTTTTTTGCGCGTTTTTCAGCTTTTGCAGCTTCCTCTTTTGCGCGTTTTTCAGCTTTTGCGGCTTCCTTCTTCGCGTGTTTCTCTGCCTTTGCAGCTTCTTTTGCCACGCGTTTATCTGCCTTTTCCGTTGTTTCGGCCGAGCCTTTTTCTTCCGTGGCTTGTTCAGATTCCGTTTTTGCTTCGGTTCCCAAGACTTCTTCCGACACCGCATCAGGTTCTGCGTCTACAAGTCCCTCGTCTGCCGTATCAACGTTGTTATCGCTTACCGCGGACGGTTCCTCCATGGACAACGTGACGGGATCCGAGCTTTCTTCTATTGTGCTTTGTACGTCTTCACTTGTTTTCTCAACAAGTTTTTGTTCTTCTTCAGCTTGTTCTGCCACTTCACGTGTATTCACAGCGTAACGACCTCCTATTTTTCAATCTCCGTTGCGGGAGTAACCTTATTGCTCGTCTGTTCAATATCAACCGACGCATTTTTCATACCATGATACAAATAACAAGATACGCTGTGCGTAGGCGTTACCTGTATCAGTTCGGGATATTCACCCGCGCATTCCTTTGTACAGCTTTCGCATCTGTCGCGGAAATAGCAATAATTGGGCATATCCACGGGGTTCGGTACGAAACCAGGGATACAGTACAGCGATTCCACTTCACCATCAACACTCGGTTTACTCTTCTGCAAGCCAATCGTGTAAGGGTGCAAAGGATTGTCGAAAATATCTTCCACCGTACCCATTTCAATGATTTTGCCCGCATACATAACCACAACGTAGTCCGCCATTTCGGCAACCACGCCCAAGTCATGCGTAATCAACATAATCGAACCGCTGATTTTATCTTTGATATCACGGAGCAAATCCAAAATTTGCGCCTGAATGGTTACGTCCAACGCAGTCGTCGGTTCGTCTGCGATAATCAAACGAGGGTTGCAAAGCAAAGACATTGCAATCATGACACGCTGACGCATACCGCCCGACAATTCGTGCGGGTATTTATTGTAAACACCCTCAGGGTCGGCTATCCCAACCAACTGCAACATTTCAACACTGCGCTTTTTCGCATCTGCTTTCGAAATGCCTTCAATGTGCAAAAACGCTACTTCGTCCAACTGATTTCCGATGGTAAATACGGGGTTGAGCGAAGTCATCGGTTCTTGGAAAATCATCGCAATTTCTCTGCCGCGGATAGAACGCATCCCTTCCAACGGCATCTTTGCAATGTCATAAACCTTTTCATCCATTTCGTAAAGGTTTCCGCCCAATTCATTTTTCTTATGAATCGGCTTACCTTTTTCGTTGGTCTTCATTACCGTTTCGCCGTTTACTTCTTCCGTTTCATAAACGGGAATTTTCTTCCCCTTTGCATCACGGCGAAAAGCATTGGTACGGAAACGAATGGAACCGTCTACAATTTGACCGCTGGGGCCTTGTACAAGCTGCATCAAGGAGAGGGAAGTAACACTCTTCCCGCATCCTGATTCGCCTACAACACCCACAGTCGAACCTTCAGGAATAGAGAACGTTACCCCGTTTACAGCTTTCACAACGCCTGCATCCGTATAGAAATAGGTGTGCAAGTTGTCAAATTCAACGATGTTTTTAGGGTCTTTCATCTCCGTCAAATATTCTGATTCGACGTTTTTTCTTTTCTTTCTTTTCTCAAATTCCTTGGTAATTTTCGCATTCGCCCGCGCGATTTCACGAGATTCTTTGCCGGATATATAATGAGATTTTTTCTGTTCTTCCGCCATAGTTGTTACCTCTTCATTTTCGGGTCAAACGCGTCACGTAAGCCGTCGCCGACAAAGTTGAACGCAAGGATTGCAAGCGTGATACAAATTCCGGGCGGAATCCAGAAATTAGGATACCCCGAAAGATAGGTCATATTCGCCGCTGCGTTAATCATCGCACCCCAAGTAGGCGTACCCAAAGGTGCACCCAAATCAAGGAAGCCAAGCGTTGCTTCCATTAGAATAATACTACCCAAACCCATGGTCATGGAAACAATCAATTGCGGCATAACATTAGGCAACAAGTGACGGAAAATCTTTCTCGAAGTGGAAAGTCCCGAACATTTTGCAGCCAACATGAAATCCTGTTCGCGCAAGGACAAAATTTGACCGCGCACAAGACGGGCGATACCGCCCCAGCCTATCAAGGTCAAAACGCCCATTAAATAGTACAAACGCCGTATATCTACAATTTTCAACGACGTGAAAGTCGTCGACAAAATCAACATAATCGGCAACGTCGGCACACAGCTGATAACATCAACGATACGCATGATTAGGTTATCGACCCAACCGCCGAAATAACCTGCAAAACCACCCAATACAACACCAATGAGCGTTTCCAAAATGATAACGACAAAACCAATCGTCAAAGAAATTCTACCGCCCAACATCAAGTTGGTAAACAAGTCGTACCCATTGTTATCCGTACCGAGCAAGTGCTGAAGGGAAAGTTCAGCAAACTGATTGCTGTTGGGAATGGTTTCGTTGATTTCATACGCGATAATTTCATTGCCCAACTCATCAATATACGCAAAAGTTTTGATGGACAAAATCGGTAAACCGGGCGTTTCATCTTTCACGGGATTGCCACCGCTCGACCAAGGCGAAAAGATAGGACCCACAAACGAGAAGATGAACAAGACCGCCAACATAATCAAGCCAAGCATGGAAAGCTTCGAACGGAAAAAGCGTTTCGCAACCATCATACCGGGTGAAAGTACGCGCACGCGATCGTTCAAATTTTCACCATGCAAATCATCTTCTGTTGCAACGACTTCTTCGGAGACGTCTTCAAAGTTTTTATTTTCTTCCATAACGCACCTCCTTAATCGCCAAGTTTCACGCGAGGGTCAACCACCGCGTACATAACGTCGGTCAACAAAATACCGATAACGGTCAAAACTGCAATGAACATATTGTAGGTCATAATAAACGGAATATCCCCTACCAACATGGCTTGATACGCCATATTCCCGACGCCGGGAAGGTCGAAAATCGTTTCCGTAATCATCGCCCCGCTGAACAAACTGGGCAACGTACCTGCAAGCAAGGTCACCAAAGGAATCAAGGTGTTTCTAAACACGTGTTTATAAACAACCGAATTCTCCGACAACCCTTTTGCGCGCGCCGTACGGATATAGTCTGCATTCAATACTTCCAACGTGTTGGTACGGGTATAACGCAACCACGCGCCGATGGAAAGCACCGTCAGCAAGAACATAGGCAACACCAAGTGCCATGCAACGTTTACAATTTTTGTAAACGTGGTTGCATCTTTCGGCAAGCTGGAAATTAAACCGCCGATTTCAAACCAACCCAAGTCAATGGCAAAAAATTTAATCAAAAGACTGCCAAGGAAGAAGGTCGGGAAAGAGATACCGATCATTGTAAGTACGGTCGCAAAATAGTCCAATTTCCCATATTGGTTGCATGCGCATTTGATACCCAAAGGAATTGCAATCAACAATTGCAAAATCAAGGATACAAAGGAAATACCAAAGGAAATAGGCATATTTTTGAAGATGGCTTCCTTTACGGGTTGATTGTATTTCCACGAATCGCCAAAATCCCCGCTGATAAAGTTTTTCAGCCAACTCCAATATCCTTTGCAAAGCCCTGCAAAGGTTTTATCGGTCAAGCCGTACGCCTCGCACAGCTTTTGATATAATTCGTCGGGGTCCGCACCGGAACTGCCGACAATAGCCACTGCTTTATCCCGCAAAAAGTCTACCGGCATAATGCGTACCAAGGTATACAATATGATGGATACACCCAGCAGGATAAATATGGAAAGCAGTAAGCGTTTTATTACGTATTTTACCATCAGTTTTTCTTCACTTTTCGTTTATTTTTTAGAAAAAGATTTTGAGGAATATTAGTTGTAATCTACTTCCCAAAGACGATCGTATACACCTTCGTATGCGTTAGCGTTTTGGTTAAGCGTCAAAGGATTGATAACGTCTTTGTTGTAAACAACAAGGTCTTTTCTTTGATAGGTAGGAAGTTCTACCGCAAGTTCCATAATCAAATCAAGCGCTTCTGCGTAAACCTCTTTACGTTCAGACTTATCCAACGTTTCACGCGCTTCTTCGATCTTGTTGCTCAAATCATTGATGATACCCTTTTCATAGGTAAATTGGGTCGTGTTGTCTGCCATAATCGTTTCATAGCCCCAGTTTTTGATACTGGTTGCCTTACTGTCTTTGTGGTATACCTGGTAAAGGTCAGGGTCAACCGTCGAAGACCAAGCAGCTGCCCATACAGCCAAACCGCCCGTTGCCAACTTTCTAAGTGCCGTAGCGTCCGTCGAAATGGTAATGTCGAAACCGCATTCGTTCAAGAAATCTCTTGCATCGATGAACATTTGGTATGCAGGGTGATCCTTCGATTCACCTGCGATGGTGAAGGTGATTTCCAACTTTTTACCGTCTTTTGCGTAGATACCGTCGGAACCAAGGCTCCAACCAGCGTCTTCTACCATATCACGAATCGTTTCTTTATTCGTGGTGTATTCATAATATTCTTCCACGTCTTCGGGATACGCCCAAGAAAGCGCGGACATGGATCTATACGCAACCTGTGCAAGTGCCGTCGTGTAGTAGTTTGCCACAATCGAAGAAGTATCCAATGCCATCATGATTGCACGGCGCACTTCGATATCGGGTACGTATTTAGGATTGATACCTACGTAACCGTAACCGTTAGTCATATAATCCTTATAATACAAGTGGTTGGTTTTACCGATTTTTTCGATATTCTTCGTCGTAGCCTGAGGAGAACCGAAATCAATTTCACCCGATTCCAATGCCTGCAACAACTTATCCGAACCAACCACACGGTAATTCAAATACTTAATCTTTGCATTGTGTACGGTTTCGTCACCCATCGTATGGAAATATTCGTTGCGTTCAAAGTAAACCCAGTTATTTCTATAGAAATTATTTTTGTTTACGTTGCTGGAACCGTTTTCATTGCTTGCCTTATAAACGCCTGCGCCCACAGGAACACCGTTCTTTTCAGGGTCTTGCAATACGTTGTTGAAGAAATCGATATTACCGAAGTCTACGCCGAAAGGAGTTTTTGCAATCGTATCGGCATTGGAGTAGTAGTGCATGGGCGATACGGAGAACGCGAAGTTCCAAATTGCCTTCGGGTCGATGCCGTTGATAACAATTTTCAAAACGTCGTGTTCTGCACCCAAATCCTTACCGTCAAAGTCGCTCGACGTTTTGTACGTGGTGATACCGCTGATGCTGTCTACCAACAACGAACCGTCGTCGTTCTTTTTATTTTCATAATATTCGCTTCTTTCTTCCGCTGCGATTTCAGCCAAAAGGTTCGAACCGGTTTCCCAATAACGAACGACGTCTGCCATAGTGCTTTCCGCAAGCATGTACGTTTCGTATACGGTTTCAATCGCAAATTCTTGTACGGCGTATTCTTTTGCTTCCTCTTTAGAACAGCCTTTTTCCGACATGATTGCAGCCAAACGAGATTCGTCGTTTCTTGCTTCTTCAATGTATTCTGCAAGCATATTGTCTTCCTTATCCAAGCTGGTGACATACTTGCCGTCTACTTTTTCAGGTTTACCCTGCGTATATTGTACGCTTACAAGACCTTCGTTGAAGTAGTAGATTTCCCAATCTTCGGTAAAGTTGTATTCTTCCTTATAGCTTTCCAAAGTACCCGCAACTTCATTCCAATCGCTGGTAACTTCTTCCAAGAACAATTCTTCTACCTTAGCAATATCCTTTTCGATTTCTTCCGTTTTGGCAGGTCTTGCGCCCTCGGGATCAAGATAGTTCAAAAGGTTGGTCACTCTTTGCATTGCTTTCGTCGTGAACATATCCCCCGATTCCTCAGCCGAATCACCTGCATAGGGATCTTGCATACGATATGCTTTCAACCCTTTGATATCCGTCGAATAAATGGTTGCCGAACCCATATATTGAGGGTCAAGGTATACGTAAAGGTTGAACAATACGTCCCTAATCGTCAAAGGCACGCCGTCGCTGAATTTCATACCGTTTTTGATGATGAATTCATATTCGGTCGAACCGCCGTCTTGCGCAACCATGGGATCATTCGTTTCATTCCCATCCGCATCCAACATGGTTTCATTATAATTGTAAACAACCGTAGGCACGTCGTTGCCGCACTTAGGATTCCCCTTCGAGTCCGTCGTCAACATCCCTACCTGCGTCATTGCCGCAATCGTAGTATCCGTTGCAGACGTCGCAAAGAAAGGGTTAAAGTTGCCGTCCAATGCATCCGTTGCAAATACAACCGCACGGTTTTCAGTATCGTACTTTTTTACACCCGTATTAGTAGAATCGCCGCTGCTGCTGGACGAATCATCGCCTTTACAGCCTGCGAACGTCGAACATGCCGTCAACATAGCCAAAACAAGACAACCAAATTTCTTTACCTGTTTATTCATATATTTTTCCTCCGTTTATTTTTCCTCATTGTAATTCAATTGTAATCATATTTTCCGCGTTGCCATCGACAACAAATTCTTTACCCTGCGATGCCGTTACGTATTCAGCATCCGCCGTATAACCGCCGTACAAACAATTGGTAAATACGTTACCATCTTCTTTCATAACGTTATCCGCAACACAGCTGCGAGGGCCGGTAATCTTTAACGCACCCGAAACCTTTACGTTGGATATCGTTGCAGCAGCATCCTTTGCAGTAAATAAGAAATAGACGTTTGCATGGAAGTCAGGGGTAGAGAATTTTGCATTCATGGAAACGTTTTCAATGGTCAAATCCGTAATCTTTGCCGACTTGCCAATCGAACCGAACAACGCAAATGCGTTATTCTTACCGCTCAAATCTCCAACAACCTTTAAATTTTTCAAGGTGTAACCATTCCCCTTAATTTCACCGTTCATGGTCTGAATTGCAGTGATTTCGGACAACTTAGCGCAATCGATATCATTTAAGAAGATATAACGCTTGTTACCACCCGATTGCAAGCTGGAGAACATAGTTCTCACGTCGCTTGCCTTCGACACGACCGTCCAATCCCCTTGGAGATATTTTGCATAAATCATCTGCGATTCTTCACCGCGTTTGATAGGGAATTGCGTTTTCTGCGTACATTCGGGATCATTGTAATAAGTATAGAAGGTATGCGTTTTACCTGTTACCTTAAAGAATTCTTTGGGTGCACTTGCTACTTGGTCAGTGGTATAATCGTATTCCACTTCCCCAATCGTTGCACCGTTTTCATAGGTTGCGGGGGTCTTGTCTTTATCGTTCAGCTCTACGTTGATAGACGCACCGTCATCCGTTACCAAAACGACCTGCAAACCAACCAACGCTTTCCATTTTGCCGCAACCAACCAATGGTCGCCTTCCTGTAAAGGAACGTTAAAATCCACCTTTTCACCCAAAACACAAATCCCGTTTTCCTCATCGGTCACTTCTTCTACAAAGTACCAACCCATAAATTCGAAATTTGTGCGATCGATTTCCGCTTTACCGCTTAAAAGAATAACGCCCGGCGCACCGTAATCATAGGCGGTTGCACCTGCTTTAAAGTAAAAGTCCGTTTTCTTTTTTTGGTTATTTTTCTCAAATCTACCGCCGTTTGCATAATAGGTGACTTGGGCGCTTACCTCACGTAAGTTTAATGCGTCTTCCTTGGTTACACCAAGCTCGCAGCCCGCAAATACAAACAACGCGCACAGCGCCAACAACAGAACAATCAGCGTTTTTTTCAATTTTTTAGCCATTGAATATTCCTCTGTTTTTTCTTTTTCATTTATGCAAAATCAAGCATTCTTTCCACTTTTTGGCATTAAGACCCAATTCTGCTTATAACACATTTATCATTTTATCATAAAAAAAATCAATTTGTCAACCATTCTTCCTCTATATATATAAATAAAATATAATTTATACGATAATTTTTTAACTGGCAAAAAATCGATAAAATCGATTGATAATGTTGATAAACAGTCAAAAAATGTGAGTTTACAACAAAAAAACACTCGTTTTAAGGATTTCGCCTTGAAACGAGTGTTGATAATTTTTGCTGTTTATTTCGTCATTTTTTCCTGTTTTACTTTATGGTCGATAATATGGCGGGAAGCAAGTTCGTCTTGCACGTCTTCCACCGTAATACCCATCTGCACCATCAATACCATCACGTGGTAAGCAAGATCGGCAATTTCATAAATCGTTTCCTTTTTGTCTCCCGCTTTACCGCCAATGATGACTTCGGTACATTCTTCGCCTACCTTTTTCAAGATTTTATCCAAACCTTTTTCAAAAAGATAGGTGGTGTAAGAACCTTCAGGCCGTTCGATATTGCGTTGCTGTAACAATTGGTACAAACCGCGCAAACTAAACTCGTGGCGTTCTTCATTGATAAACAACGGGTTAAAGAAACAGCTTTCCGCGCCCGTATGGCAAGCAGGACCTTCCTTGTCCACTTTCACCACCAAAGCGTCCTTATCGCAATCCGCCGTAATCGATACTACGTGTTGGAAATTACCGCTAGTTTCTCCTTTGCGCCACAAAGTTTGTCTACTGCGGCTGAAGAAACAAGTTTTCTTTTCCTGTAAAGTAATGTTTAAGCTTTCTTCGTTCATATATGCAACGGTCAAAACCTCTTTCGATTTTGCATCCACGACAATTGCAGGGATTAAACCGTTCGCATCAAATTTCAATTCATTCACGTTAATCATATAACACCTCTCATCTTCTCACGTTGATACCATTTGCATGCAACGTCTGTTTTAAGTCAGCGATTTTGATTTCACCAAAGTGGAACACCGACGCCGCCAACCCCGCGTCGATATCGGGAATTTCCTTAAATAAATCGATAAAGTCCTGCTGACAGCCCGCGCCGCCCGAAGCAATCACGGGTACGTTTACAACCTCGCAAACTTTTTTCAACAGCTCGATATCAAAACCTTTTTTTACACCGTCCGTATCCATGGAGTTGACCACAACTTCGCCCGCGCCTTCGCCCACGCAACGTTTAATCCACTCGATGGCTTCCAAACCCGTATCCTCTCTGCCGCCTTTTGCAAAGACGTGAAATGCGCCGTTCACACGGCGAATATCCGCGGAAATCACTACACACTGGTCGCCGTACTTTTTTGCTGCCTCACCTACAATCGCAGGGTTTTGAATCGCGCCCGAATTTATGCTGACCTTATCCGCACCGCAGGAGAGCACTCTTTCAAAATCCGCAGTAGAGCGAATACCGCCCCCAACCGTCAAAGGGATAAAAACCGTTTTCGCGACTTCACACAAGATATCCGTGAACAAGGCTCTGCCTTCGGCTGATGCGGTAATATCGTAAAACACCAATTCATCCGCACCGCCAATGGAATACGCTTGCGCCAATTTCACAGGCGAATCCACGTCGCGTAAGCCTTGAAAGTTAACCCCTTTTACCACTTTTCCGTCTTTTACGTCCAAGCAAGGGATAATACGTTTCGTAATCATCTTGCCACCTCAATCGCTTTTGCAAGGTCGATTGCGCCGATATAATATGCCTTACCGATAATCGCACCATACACCTGCATCTGGGCAAGCGCCTGCACGTCTTCCATGGTAGAAACCCCGCCCGAAGCAATGATATCCACCGCGTACTTTTCACTCAGTTCTTTATACAGCGCAAGGTTTGTACCGCGCATCGCACCGTCCTTGGAAATATCTGTACAAATAATCGTCTTTACGCCAAGTTCTTGCATTTTTGCAAAGAACGCGTCCACGGTATAATCGGATTTTTCCAACCAACCCTTGATGGCGATTTTGCCGTCTGCAATATCTGCGCCGACCGCAATTTTTTCACCGTACTTCGCAATAGCCGAACGTAAAAACTCTTCATCCGTCACCGCCGCCGTACCTAAAATCACGCGGTTTGCACCGTTTTGTAAGTACAAATCCACCGTCGCCATATCACGAATACCGCCGCCCGTTTCAATAAACAAATCGGTATTTTGCGCAATCCCTTTCACCACGTGCAAATGTGCGGGCGAACCCTTTTTCGCGCCCTCTAAATCCACCACGTGGATATATTTCGCGCCTTGCTTTTCAAATTCTTTCGCGATCGCCACGGGGTCGTTGCCGTAAATCGTCATTTGCGCGTAATCCCCTTTTAATAAGCGTACCGCTTTCCCATCGTATAAATCGATTGCGGGAAAAATATTCATATTCTTTCTTCCTCTTTTCCTTATTTCGCTTGACAAAAAGCACGCATGATTTTCAAGCCCACTTCTCCGCTTTTTTCAGGGTGGAATTGACACCCGAACACGTTGTCCTTTTCCACCGCCGCAGTAATCGGACGGCTGTATTCCGTCGTCGCAATCACACTGTCTTTACATTTTGTTGCAAAGTATGAATGCACAAAATACACGCAATCGCCCTCTTTACAATCTTTCAGCAACACACTGTCGCGCTCCATGTGCAAACCATTCCAACCAATCTGAGGCACTTTCAGATTGTTATCTACATACCCTTTCATGGGTACGACTTCACCCTTTAAAAAGCCCAATCCCTCATGCTCACCGTATTCAAAACTCTTTTCAAACAACAACTGCATGCCAAGGCAAATCCCCATGAGATATTTCCCTTTTTTTACTTCTTCGCAAAGTAAATCCGCCATGCCCGATTCACGGAGTTTTCTTGCCGCATCCTCAAACGCGCCCACGCCTGGCAACAAAATTCTGTCCGCATTTTGTATAATTTTTTTATCCGAGGTAACCACTGCATCCGCGCCGATACGCGCAAACGAGGATTTGATGGAGAACAAATTTCCCACCCCGTAATCAATCACCGCAATCATCAAAGCACCCCTTTCGTGGACGGAATTTCGTCCTTGCGCTTTTCATCCACCGACGTCGCTTTCCCAAGCGCACGCGCCACAGCCTTAAACGTGCCTTCGATGATGTGGTGAGAATTTTTCCCCGCCAACTGACGTACGTGCAAAGTCAATTTCGCTTCGCGAACGAACGCAAGCCAAAACTCTTCGCAAAGTTCGGTATCGAAATCCCCCACTTTCGCCGTAGGGATATCCAACCCGATCGCCGCGTAATCACGTCCTGAGATATCCACCGCCGCCATAATCAAGGTTTCATCCATCGGTAAAATGATATCGCCGTAACGCGCAATCCCGCGTTTATCGCCAAGCGCATCGTAAAACGCCTTACCAAGCGCAATGCCGATATCTTCCGCGGTGTGGTGATAATCCACCTCTACGTCGCCTTTACAAGACACCGTCAAATCATATCCCGCGTGTTTGGCAAACAAGGTCAGCATGTGATCGAGAAAACCCGAACCGCTAGCAATCACGCTCTTTCCCGCGCCGTCTAAATTAAGTTCCAGCGAAATATCCGTTTCCGCCGTTTTACGCTTTACTGCGCTGCTTCTCATGACTTCTTCTCCTTTAAAATATCCTTAACCGCCGTTAAAAAGATATCCATCTCCTCTTTCGACCCAATGGTGATGCGGTTAAATTGCTTAATTCGTTCGCCTGTAAAATGGCGCACCAATACCCCGCGTTCTTTCAATTTCAGGTACAATTCTCCGCCGTCGATTTCGTCCGTTTTCGCAAAAAGGAAATTGGTCTTTGAATCCAACACGGTAAAACCCCAACTTTCCAATGTTTCCTTAACGTACGCACGGGTCTCCATAATGGATTTTACGTTGTTTACAAAATAATCGCTTTCTTCCAACGCCGCAACCCCCGCCGCCTCGGTCATGCGGTTTACGTTGTAGGGATTGGTGGAATAGCGAATCGTTTGTATATCCGCAATCAAAGCTTCACAAGCAAACCCCAAACCCAATCTTGCCCCTGCAAGTCCGCGGGATTTGGAAAAGGTCTGCGTTACCAAAAGATTGTCGTATTTGTCAATCAAAGGCACACAGCTTTCCCCGCCGAAATCCACGTACGCTTCGTCAATCACGACCACGTTGTCGGGGTTAGATTTTACAATCTCCTCAACCTCGGCAACCGACAGACAAAGCCCCGTCGGCGCATTGGGATTGGCTATCACAACGTTTTTCCCTACCCCTACGTAATCACGGTAATCCACCGAAAAATCCTCCCTCAAGGGGATTTTTTCATAGGGAATTCCATGCAATTGCGCGAACACCTCGTAAAAACCATACGAGATATCAGGGAAAACAATCGGATGATCCTTATCGCAAAACGCCATGAATGCGAATTGTAAAATTTCATCCGAGCCGTTCGTTGCTACAAGCTGCGTTTTCTTCACCCCCCAAGTCTTTGCCGCCATCTCAATCAAACGGCTGTTTTCAGGGTCGGAATATAATTGCAGCTTCCCCGCTTCGCCTTGCACCGCCGCCAATACGGACGGATGCGGAGCAAAGGGCAATTCGTTCGTGTTCAGTTTTACGTACTTTCTTTCCTTAGGCTGTTCCCCTGGAGTATACGGGGTCAAGCTGGAAAACTTTTCACTAAAAAACTTACTCATACTCTCTCTCATTTTTTACGGATTACCGCACTCTTTGCATGCGCATGCAATCCCTCTTTATTGGCAAATAACGCTACTTTATCCGCAACCTTATCCAATGCAGTTTCGGTATAATAGCTATACTGCGTCTTCTTCACAAAATCATCCACGGACAAGGGGGAAGAGAATTTCGCCGTACCGCTGGTGGGCAAGGTATGGTTAGGACCAGCAAAATAATCCCCCAACGCTTCGGGGCAATATTTTCCCATGAATATCGAGCCCGCATGTTCTACCTTATCCAAGTAATCAAACGGGTTATCTACGCACAATTCCAAATGTTCGGGCGCGATTTCGTTTGCAATTTCAATCGCTTGCAAAAGGTTGTCCGCCACGATGATTTTCCCGTTATCGTCAATCGACTTACGCGCAATTTCACAGCGGGGCAATAAAGGAATTTGCTTTTCCAATTCCGCAGAGACTTTTTCTGCAAACGCTTGACTGTCAGTAACGAGCACCGCGCTTGCCATCTTATCGTGTTCTGCCTGTGAAAGCAAATCCGCCGCCACGTGCGCCGCATCGTTGGTATCATCCGCAACCACAAGAATTTCACTGGGCCCTGCAATCATGTCGATAGATACTTTACCGAATACCTGCTTTTTCGCTTCGGCTACGTATGCGTTACCAGGGCCGACAATCTTATCCACCTTGGGTACGCTTTCCGTACCGTAAGCCAACGCCGCCACTGCTTGCGCGCCGCCCACCTTGAAAATACGGGTCACGCCCGCTACCTTCGCCGCGGTCAAAATATCGGGGTTCACACTGCCGTCCTTCGCAGGCGGAGTCACCATCACGATTTCCTTACAACCTGCAATTTTCGCAGGAATAGAATCCATCAATACCGTAGACGGATACGCCGCCGTACCGCCTGGTACGTACAGACCAACCTTTTCGATGGGAGTCACTTTTTGTCCAATCACTACGCCGTCTTCACGGTGAATTTCAAAGCCGTCACGGACTTGTTTTGAGTGGAATTGACGGATATTTTCCGCCGCCTCTTCCAAAACCGCCACAAACGTTTTATCCGCGTTTTCATACGCCGCGTCAATCTCCGCCTGCGACACTTCCAACGTATCCAAAGTAACACCGTCAAATTTCTGCGCGTACGCTTTTAACGCCGCGTCTTTATTTTTAATAACTTCCGCAATGATATCCGCCACCACGCCTTCAACGCTTGCCGTAGGGCTGAAACGCGCAAATATCTCCTCGGAAGGAACTTCACCAAATTTGTAAATCTTAATCATTATTCTCTCTCTTTTTCTTCCAACATGGTACGAAGTTTTGCCGTCAAATCCTCCACCGCCGCGGTTTTGAATTTGAAGCTGGCTTTATTGACAATCAAGCGCGCGCTAATCGGAAATACCGTTTCAATGACGTCCAAATTATTTTCCTTGAGCGTCGTACCCGTTTCCACGATGTCCACGATAACGTCCGACAACCCCAAGATGGGTGCAATTTCAATCGAGCCGTTGAGCTTGATAATATCAATATCACGACCCTTCTTCGCATAAAATGCTTTGGCGCAGTTTTCAAACTTGGTCGCAACCTTTAAGGTGTGTTGACCATCGTCGTGAAAATTCTTCGGTCCTGCGACCGCCATACGACACACGCCCGTTTTGAAGTCAAGCAACTCGTACACGTCAGGGTCGTATTCAGCAAGAATATCTTTACCGCAAACCCCTACGTCCGCCGCACCGCGTTCTACGTAGATAGACACGTCCGAAGGCTTCACCCAAAAATAACGCACACCCTTTTCCGCATTTTCAAAAATCAGTTTTCTATTGTTTTCCTTGATAGACGGACATTCGTAACCCGCTTGTTCGAACATCGCGTATACTTTTTCACCCAAACGACCTTTGGGAAGCGCAATATTTAACATGTCTTAGCCCCCCTTAAATCCACCAAGCGTTTGCAACGCAACTCGCCCTGCGCCTTTTGCGCGCTAACCGAATTGCCTTCTGCAATCAATGTGTTGACCGCGGTGGTCAACGTTTCCACGCACACGTTCTCGTCATACAGCACCACGACGTCTACGTCCGTTTCGCGGTATTCGCGCGCCCAGTTCGCCAATAAATCCAAATATACGGCAAACCCGATGGCACCCGATTTTTTACCCATCCGCGCAAGCAAGCGATCGTATCTTCCGCCCGACAGTACGCTTTCGCCAATACCGTCGATAAAGCCTTTAAACACAACGTTGTCGTAGTAATTTCCACCGCCCGTCACCGAAAAATCCAAACGGATAGAATCGGCGTAAGGAGTCTTTTCCAACAATGCGCACAATGCTTTCAATTCCGCAAACGCAGTCTCTTCGTCTGCCCCCTCACAAAGAGGTTCTATCTTTGCCAAAGTTGTCTTAGGCGCACCGTACGCGCCAACAAACGCGGTCAATTTTTCCGATGATACTCCATACGTATCGCAAAGAGTTTGCAACTCGTGTAAGTTCTTTTCAGAAAGACAGCGTTTCGCCGCTTTTTCAAATTCTTTTCCGCAATTCAAAGTCTGCAACACCGCTGTTAAAATGCCAACGTGGGAAATATCCAAAACAAATCTATCGCTGATTTTTTTCAAACTTTCCGCCGCCAAACATATCGTTTCGTATACGTCGTACAAATCCAAATCACCGATGCATTCGATACCCACTTGATGCAGTTCCTTAAAACCGTCCGTCTTTTTGGACGCGCGGTATACGTTTTCGTTGTAATATACCTTGCGTTTTGCTTCCCCGTCCGTATCGTTTTTCACAATGGACAAGGTAATGTCAGGTTTCAACGCCATCAATTTCCCGTCCGTATCGTTAAACGTGACGATGCGCGCCCCTTCCAAAAATTCTTTGTTGCGAGCGTATAAATCATAGGTTTCAAACTTACTCATTTTATAAGGCAAATAACCGTACTTTTGATACAACGCACGCAATTCAAACGCTATTTTTTCCTCTTTGCGTAAAATATTTTCAGACATACCGTCTCCTTTTAGGCAAACGTCCGCACCCCGAACACGCCTTCGATATTTCTTAATCTATCCAAAATTTTACCATCCGCCGCTACGTTCGTTTCAACGATCGTATATGCGATTTCACCTTTCGAACCATTCGCCATGTTTTCAATGTTGATATTTTGCGACGAGAATGCCGAGGTGATTTGCGACAACATATTAGGAATATTTTTATTCATAATGCAAACGCGCGGTTTTTCCGACAAAGGAATACCCACCGTCGGGAAGTTAACACTGTTGCGAATGTTACCGCATGTCAAAAATTCATCCAACTGTTGTGCCGCCATAACCGCACAATGGTCTTCCGATTCAATGGTAGAAGCCCCCAAGTGCGGGATTGCAGTAATCCCCTTTACCCCTACCGTTTCTTCCGTGGGGAAGTCGGTTACGTACGAAGCCACTTTACCGCTTTCCAAAGCCGACTTTAAATCGTTTGCGTTGACCAAATCCGCACGCGCAAGGTTCAAAATACGCACCCCGTCCTTCATCTGTGCCAAGCTCTTTTCACAAATCATATTTTTCGTCTGCGGTGTTGCCGGTACGTGCAAGCTGATGTAATCACAATGTTTGAAAATGTCCTCGTAGTCGGACGCTTGACGAACGGAAGGCGCAAGACTCCACGCCGCTTTTGCAGTAATATAAGGGTCGTAACCCATAACGTTCATCCCCAAGGAAATTGCCGCGTTCGCAACCATACCGCCGATTGCGCCCAAGCCGACAACGCCAAGCGTTTTTCCCGCAAGTTCGTGTCCGACAAACGCGCCCTTTCCTTTTTCAACCGTCTTCGCGATATCCGTCTGCCCTGCAAGGGTTTCCACCCATTTCACACCGCCGATTACGTCGCGGGATGCAAGTACCAACGCCGCAATCACCAATTCTTTTACAGCGTTCGCATTTGCACCTGGAGTATTGAAAACGACAATCCCGTCCTGCGTGCATTTTTCTACAGGGATATTGTTTACCCCTGCACCGCAGCGGGCAATCGCGCGTAAATTCGGTGAAAAGGGCATTTCGTGTAAATTGGCCGAACGCACCATCACTGCGTCCTCTGCCTCTATCGTATCCCCTATTTCGTAACGAATGGGAGATAAAACGTCCGTACCTACTTTCGCAATTTTATTCATCAACTTTACTTTAAACATATCACTCTCTCCATTGTATTATTATACACATTTTCATAGTAATGTCAAGACCTAACTGCCTCTTTTTTTATTATAATAAAAACTTTTACTTTTTGGGGTTATTTCTTGCAAATTCTTCCATAAATGCAACCAACTTTTCCACACCCTCGTAAGGCATTGCGTTGTAAATCGATGCGCGCATACCGCCAACCGAGCGGTGGCCTTTCAAGTTCACCAAGCCCGCCTTTGCCGCCTCCGAACAGAATTTCTTATCCAAATCCGCATCCCCCGTTACGAAGGTTACGTTCATCATCGAGCGGCTGTCCTTTGCCACGGGCGCGGTGTAATAATTTTGACCGTCCAAATATCCATACAAGAGCGCCGCCTTCTTCTCATTACGCGCTTTCATTGCCTGCAAACCGCCGAGTTCCAAAATCCACTCGTATACAAGTTTTGCCATATAGATACAATAACAAGGCGGTGTGTTGTACATAGAAGCGTTATCCGCCATCACCTTATAATCGAGCATGGTCGGGGTTTCCTTTCTTGCTTTGCCAAGCAAATCCTCACGGATAATCACCACAGTCAACCCCGCAGGCGCCATATTCTTTTGTGCCCCTGCATAGATTACGCCAAATTTCGATACGTCCACAGGTTCGCTTAAGATACACGAAGACAAGTCCGCAACCAAAGGCACGTCACCCGTATCGGGAATATAAGGAAATTTCGTACCGTAAATGGTATTGTTCAAGCAGATATGAACGTAATCCGCATCTGCGCGGAAATCCGCTTTCGTTACCGCAGGCACAGCGGAGAAATTGATATCCTTGCTGCTTGCAACCGCGCAAGCGTCACCGTATTTAAGGGCTTCTTGATACGCTTTGGTGGAAAATTGCCCCGACAATACGTAGTCGGCTTTACCATTGACCATCAAATTCAAAGGCACCGCCGCAAATTGCGTAGACGCCCCGCCCTGTAAAAACAATATTTTGTAATTATCAGGAATTTCCATAACCTTACGAAGTAAAGCTTCTGCATCCGTGATAATTTTTTCATAGACGGGCGAACGATGGCTCATCTCCATCACCGACATACCGCTGTTTTCGTAATTCAGCATTTCTGACGCAGCCTTTGCAAGCACTGCCTCAGGCATCATCGAAGGTCCCGCTGAAAAATTGTAAACTCTTTCCATAATTTCACCTCGCTAATCGCCACGCCAATCAAACAGAAAAATTGAATAAGCATGGTTTTTTATCAAAAATATTGATTAAATTCCATTTTATCACTTTCACCGTAAAAAATCAAGGATTTTAAAGGGAAAAGCTGATTTTTTTGTGCAGTTTTTTGCGTTTTCACCCTTAAAATTACAATGGATATTTTTTCATAAAGAAATTTTGATTAGGTACTTGACATTTTTAATATATTGGGATTATAATATTGGTATAAATTCATTTACTTAGCGAGGTGTTTTGTGAAAATAAAAACCAAACGCGTTTCCTACGAGTTTATCAAAAATCTATCCCCCCTCAAACGAGGGCGTTTAACCCGACCCAGCCGATTGTTCAAACTGCTGATCCGCGTGTTATCCGTCGGTGAACTGCGCGCCACAAAATTTACCTATACGCAAAGCGGTATGGAAAAAATACAAAATGAGCCTTGCTTGATTTTGATGAACCATTCGAGCTTCATCGATTTAAAGATTGCCTCGAAAATCTTTTTCAAACGGCCTTACCATATCGTCAGTACAATGGACGGGTTTATCGGTAAGCATTGGCTGATGCGCCAAATCGGTTGTATTCCCACCCGCAAATTCGTTGCTGACGTTGCCTTGATGCGGGATATACAACGCGCCTTACACGATAAGAAAACCAGCGTTTTACTCTTCCCTGAAGCAGGATATTCGTTTGATGGCAAGTCCACGGTTTTACCCAAAAATTTAGGCGGTTTTATCAAGAAATTAGAAGTGCCCATCGTATCCGTTATCACAGACGGAGCCTTTTTACACCAACCTTTATATAACAATTTACGTATGCGCAAAAATAAAGTTTCCGCGCACGTGCAATGTCTATTGACTAAGGAAGAAATTGCAAGCAAATCCGCAGATGAAATCGACGGAATTTTAGAAAATCTTTTCGCTTTTGATAACTTCAAAACGCAGGCTTTGAACTCGGTAAAAATCACCGATCCAAACCGCGCGGAAGGTTTACACCGCATCCTCTACCGCTGTCCCGCCTGCCAAACGGAAGGGCAAATGCAAAGCGAGGGCATTACCTTATCCTGTAAGCATTGCGGAAAAACCTATCAAATGGATGAATACGGCGTTTTGTCCGCAATGGATGGCAACACCGAATTCCCTCATATCCCCGATTGGACCGCTTGGGAACGGGAATGCGTGAAGAAAGAAATTGAACGCGGGGAATACCGATTGGATTTGGACGTGGATATTGGAATCGTCGCCGATTACAAAGCGCTTTATATGGTTGGCGAAGGGAAACTTTCCCACGATGAAAACGGGTTTATTTTACAAGGAGCAGACGGTGATTTCTCCTATCAACAGTCCCCTTTGTCTTCTTACAGTTTAAATTCCGACTTCTTCTGGTATGAAATCGGAGACGTGATTGGGATTGGGGACATGAAACGGTTGTATTACTGTTTCCCGAAACAAGAAAATATCGTTGTAAAAGCACGGTTTGCGACCGAGGAATTATACAAAATCATCAAGCAACGTTTAATCAAAGAAAAAGTTTAAAAATCAGGGGCGTTTCTCAATGGAAACGCCCCGTTTGTTTATGTATTTAATTGTTTTCCAACATGATACGGATAATTTCCTTGTCCGTTTCACGCATACCTTTATACGCCAAACGAGAAACACTCTTAATCGTGTTTTCAACCCCCGCCTTGACAATGCCTTCGCCTGCGAAAAATTCGTTGCCGTTGTAGTACATGTTCAACCCCAACAAACCGCTCTCCACCGCCGTTGCTATCTTTGCCGCGCAACTTGCTTTTGCTCCGTCGCAGATTATCCCCGAATCGATTGCAAGCGCATTGACCAGCGCATGAGAAATTTCCGCCACGCGCCCGCCCAACAAATAGGCAACCCCACATGCCGCACCCGCACCCGCGGAAACCACACCGCAATATGCCGACAGTGCACCGATACCGCTTTTCAAGTGAATGGTAATTAGATTGGATACACACAGTGCACGGTATAATTTCTCCTTGGATACGTGCATACCCCGAGCGTAAACAATCACAGGAACGGACGCTGTAATCCCTTGATTCCCGCTGCCCGAATTGATAACCACGGGCAGTTCGCAACCGTTCATACGCGCGTCGCTTGCCGCCGCTGCGTACGCTTTTGCCGTAATTTTGATATCGGGTTGATAGGAGCGAAGCAAAACTTTACCGATATTTGCACCGTAAGAATTTTTTAACCCCTCTTCCGCAATTGCCATATTGTAATCAATTTGACGGTCAAGCGTGTCCTTAATTTCCGCAACGTCCACTCCGTCCGCGTAGGCGAGAATGTTTTCCACAGTCAAACTGCTTTTATCTGCGCGCTCAATATCTTTCGGCGGGTTTTCGTACAGCGTTTCTCCATCCTTACAAATCATCACGATATTGGTGTGTGCATCGCAAATTCGCACGTACGAAGTGTGTTCCACCGAATGCAAAGTAATACCGATATCAAAAACACGTGCTTCTGCGGGCGTGGTAATTTCCACGTCAAACGTTTCCACCACCCTTTTCATTTCCGATATTTGGTCAGGGGTAACCTTGGAAATAACCTCCAATTCCGTTTCCGCATCCCCCGCCACCAAACCTGCGATAAATGCCGATTTAATCCCGCGCATTCCACCCGTATGAGGTACGGTAACACTCTTGGCGTTTTTAACGATATTCCCGCTGACTTCCACTTTCGCGGAAACGGGTGTATCACCTAAAATTGAGCGCGCCTTTGCCGTAGCATAGGCAATCGCAATCGGTTCGGTACAACCCATCGCAGGCACCAATTCTTCTTTAAGTATTCGCGTGTAAAGGTCAAATTGTTCTTCCGTAATCATAGTTACATCCTTAATTTTTCATAACTCTCGCAACGTACTTTGCATATAAAGCCGCCACGTCCAACCCCGTTACTTGCTCAAAACCATCAAAAAAGGCGTTAGAATTCACCTCACATAATACGGGACCGTCTTCCGTTTCCAATAAGTCCACTCCGCAATAATCCAGCCCAAGCGTTTGCGCCGCTAGCTCCGCCGCGCGCAAATACCGCTCGTCAGGCGCAGCCTTTCGCCCTACCCCGCCAAGTTCGATATTGGAACGAAACTCTCCTGCTTGCGCAATCCGTTGCATGCACCCGACCGCTTTACCGCCAATCACAATAATGCGGTAATCCTTCCCGCAGGAAACATATTCATATTGCTGATAAAAGTGTGGTTCGTGCAACCACTCCTCTTCCGTTTTTAACAATTCGGGCATACCGTGTACGAGACGAACGCCTGCGCCGAAGGAACCGAAGCTCTTTTTTGCAACCAACGGAAAGCCCAAACTTTTTGCCGTGTTCTCTAAAAATGCGGAATTAGGCGTTGCATTTTTTGTATAACAAAGAGGCGCGGGAATGGATTTCGCCAATCGCAATCCGCAAGCGCCCAACGCGAGATATGTCAACAGTTTATCGTCGCAGTTTTCCACTGCCGCCGCACTGTTGAACAAGCGCAAGCCTGCACTCTCCAGCATCCTGCCCAAGTATTTATCTTTGTCCAAATAGATAGCAAAATTATATCGGGTCAGAATTGCACCGTCAATCCTTCCGTCTGCGTTGATGCAGGCGGAAACTTCACCGTTTTTCATAAGTTCGGTTTCAATCCCCTCTGCTTGCAATGCCGAGCGAATACGTTCGCCTTGCCGTATAAATTTTTCCGCGTTTGGATATCCGTTGATAATCACCAATCCACGCATATATTTCCCTCCCCGATGAAAAAACGGGGCGTAAGAACACGCCCCGAAAGCCACTTGGTTTACGCTTCTACACGGATAACCGCTTCCACAGTCCCCAAACCCGACGCGTTGATTTTTGCCGTTGCGTTTTTCACGCTGTTTTCATTCGTCTTATGGGTAATAATAATGACGGGCAATCTGCCGTTTTCATTACGCGTATTTCCCTTTTGCATAATTTTCACAATGGAAATACCGAACTTGCTGAAGATACCGCAAATTTTTGCAAGCACACCCGTTTTATCCTCTACGAACAAACGCATGTAATACGCGCTGGAGAAATTGGAAATAAACTTCACGTCGCCTTCCGCTGCCGCCGTATTTTTATATGTAGAATATTTAATTTCAGAATGAGTTGCCGCGTAAATAACGTCGCTGACCACCGCGCTCGCCGTCGGGAACGCACCCGCGCCTTTACCATACAACATGATATCATCCAAAGCGTCACCGCGGAGATATACCGCATTGTATGCGTCGTTTACACCTGCAAGGGGGTGTTCGGACGGAATAAACGTAGGATGCACGCGAACTTCCACACCCGCCTCTGAATTTTTTGCAATGGCAAGCAATTTCATGGTATAACCAAGGTCTTGTCCGTTTGCGATATCCTGCGCACTGATGGTCGAAATCCCCTCGCGGGATACTTTGGTATAAGGCACTTTGGTATGAAACGCCATGGAGGAAAGAATGGAAAGCTTATACGTCGAGTCAAACCCTTCCACGTCGTTGGTAGGGTCAAATTCGGCATAGCCAAGCGATTGCGCTTCTTTCAATGCTTCTGCGTAATCCTTACCTTCCTGCGCCATTTTGGTCAAAATATAGTTGGTCGTACCATTGACAATCCCCATCATTTCCGTGATATGGTTTGCTTGTACGCCGTCCAACAAGGTACGGATAATCGGCACGCCGCCGACGCAGCTTGCTTCATAATATAACCCGCAACAATTGCGCTTCGCGATACGTTCTAATTCGTGCGAGCATTTGCTAATCATTTCCTTGTTCGCAGTTACGACGGATTTCCCTTCTTTTAACGCCGCCATGACAAACTCTTTCGCGATACCTACACCGCCAATCGTTTCGATAACAATATCAATGGCAGGGTTGGTAACAACTTCGGCAATGCTGTTTGCAATGCATTCTTCAGGCACGCCAAGTTCTTGCAATCTTTCTCTGTTTTTATCCAAAACACTTTCTACAACGATATCTACGTTTTGCGTTTTTAAGTAAAAATCCCTATGGCTTACCAACGTCTTGTACGTACCTCCGCCAACAACGCCTAAGCCTAAAATGGCAACGCCCACTCTCTTTTTCATATCCATAGCCTCCTATCAGCTCGTTTCCTATTTTTCGCGTTCAACGCGTACATGCCTACCTCGTTTTGCATTACGAGTTCAAATCATACAGGTACTTTAACCCCTTTAAGGTCAATAGTTTATCCACAACGTCGATGCATTCGATTTCCTTGGAAATGACGTTGCTGAAACCGCCCGTTGCAATCGTCTTTACGTTGGGGCACTTTAATTCTTTCTTAATGCGCTTTACGATATATTCTACCAATCCCGCAAAGCCAAAGACAATCCCCGCCTGCATATTGGTCACGGTATTTTTCGCAATAACGCTTGCCGGAGCCTCGATTTCTACGCGAGGCAATTTTGCCGTGCCATTGACAAGGGAATCAAGCGAACCCTTGATGCCAGGTGAAATGACACCGCCGATAAATTCATTGTTCGCATTGATGATGTTGAAGGTCGTCGCCGTACCAAAGTCAATAACAATCATAGGATTACCGTCACCATACCCCACAATGGCGGATACGCAGTTCACGATACGATCCGCGCCTACTTCACGCGCATCGTCGCAACGAATATTCAAACCGCTCTTTAACCCTGGAGCGATATGCAAAGGGGTAATATGCAAATACAAATCGCACATTTTATCTACCGTGTAATCCAACGAAGGCACTACGGAAGAAATGATGCCGCCCTCAATTTCCTGCACTTTAACGCCATTGGCAGAAAGCATCCCCGTCAATTGCGCGCCGTATTCATCCGAAGTCTTTTTTAAATCGGTTGCAACACGGAAGGAAAAACGGAGTTCGTCTTTATCGAAAATTGCATATTTAATATTGGTATTACCAACGTCAATACAAATAATCATATTTTATACCTTACCTTTTAACGGAAGAATCTCAGGGGTTTTCGTATATTTTTTCATCACGCGAATGAGTACGGGAGAAAGCAGAATCGCGCACGCTAATTCCGACAGGAAATTCACACCGATGATAACACCCCAAACGGTATCCATAAACGCGCCGCCTGCATAGAAAATTTCCATAAACCCCAACACGAGTATCGTGTGGAGCAATACGGTAACGCCAGCGGCAATCGCACGCATAATATCTTTATTTTTACCTTTACTTACAACCATCAAGCCATGCAAAATAAAATACCCTGCAACGCCCGCCAAAGTACGCGGTAATATCGATATCAAAGGATTGTAAAAAACTTCATACCCCACCACAAAGGAAAGGAGAAAGGAACAACACCCGAAAATTGTACCGCCGATAAAACTGCGTTTCCAATCCGCATACATGCTTAACGAAATAAACAAAGGTATGGACAAAAACGCCGGGGACGGCTTGATAAAGTAAATGAAAACATAAGTTTCCAAAGTCAACACGACCGCCATCAATGCGGTCATAACACCAATAAATGCAACCGTATGCGAAACGTTGCGCTTCATAAAAACCTCCATCGAGTTCACAAGGATACCCGTAGAAAAAAATATGTATTTCTTTCCGCATGCCTCTTTACGGTCAAACCGCGTCTGCGTATTTGCCAAGGTACACTTCAAGATAATACCATTATACCGCTTTTTTTTATTTTAAGCAACAAAATAAAAGCAAAAAAATGTAGAAAACCTGCTTTTTTTCACGGATTCCCCTTTTTTTTCATACACACAATACGAAAAGATAGAATAATATATAATAGAAAGACAAAACCGCAGGAGCTCTGCCGTTCACGCGGCGGTAGCAATTTCCAAAATACATACGTCCTGCGGCAAGACACAGGAGGTTTCTATGAATTGTTGCTCACAGGGTAACGTAACCCTTTGGATCCTTATCGCTTTGCTTGTCCTCGGTTCGAAAGACGGCGCATTCTGCTCGGGTATTTTTAACGGTTGCGGCCTGCCCATCGTCATTGCTTTATTGTTCTGCCTTTACAAAAACGGAACGCTCTCCGCGTTGCTTACCCCTCCTTGCAGTTGCGGTTGTTGCTGCCGTTGAGTTTGCTCTTTTTCATCTTTTCTCCTTTTCCTTAACGGCTGTATAAACGGAACCGAGGTCGATGATTCGGCCTCGGTTTTTCATTTCAACGCGTACATGCCCCCTATCTATGTAAAAATTATTCCTTTTCCGAAAGGAAATAAGCTTGCAGGGCAATGATGGTTTTTCCATCGCAAATTTCACCGTTTTTCAACATCTGTTTGACTTGTTCTAAGGGGATATATTCTACGTCTAAAAACTCATCCTCATCCAAGTGTGCCGCGACTTTTTGCCCATCGTAGGCACGATAAATATAAATTTTCTCATTGGTGTAACCAGGCGTTGGATAATTGACAAACAAGAGTTCAAGCCGTCCTGCTTTCACCCCCGCTTCTTCCTCTAATTCACGCGCGGCGGCAAGAATAGGGTCTTCCCCTTTATCCAATTTACCCGCGGGGATTTCGTAAATACTTTCCCCGTATGCGTAGCGATATTGGCGGACGAGCAGAACTTTACCGTCTTCCACATACAATACACACGCACCGCCGCTGTGTTCAATAATCTCCCGCTTGCAGGGCTGACCATCGGGTAACAATGCGTCATCGCAACGCAAGGTGAGAATTTTGCCTTGATAAATATAATTCTTTTTGACTGTCTTCTCGATATAATCCATGCTTTCCTTCACCATTTGTGGGCAATATCCACAACAATCCTTCTCTTTTTTATCATTATATCACAAAAAAATAGAAAATAGCAATAAATTTTTGCAAAAGTCTTGATTTTTATAAGATTTTTATGTATAATAGTAAAACCTATATCGTTTTAGTTTAGAGAACCTAAGAAGAGGTTGCGTATGCAAATCCAAGGAGAAACGTCCGTCAACAAGTTAATCGTGCTGTTTGTCTTCGATAAGATGGAAACAGCATTGTCCGAACACACTGTTTTAGATATGTGTTCCTCTGTCAACAACTGGTTGAATTATATGGACTGTAAAGAACTTCTCCCCCGTCTGCTTGACGACGGGTTCATTTGCCGTATTTCTTCCTCCGAGGAAGAACCCCTTTTCGTCATCACGGGTGAAGGCAGAGAAAGCCTGAACAGCTTCTACATTCAAATCCCTAAAAGCATCCGAGATGAAATCACTGCGTTCGTCAAAAACAACAGCGGAAAATTAAGAAATCGCCAAGAATGTAAGTCGGATTATTTTCAAAACGCAGATGGTACCTATACCGTATATTTGAAAATTCTCGCCCCTGTACAACCCATGTTAGAGTTGAAGTTTGTCGTACCCGACAAGAAAACCGCTCAGCGTATTTACAAGAATTGGGAATGTAAAGCGTCCGATTTGTATTCGGCTATCTATGAAACGCTTGTAGATTAACAAGCGGAAATATTACTTATAAGGAAGGTTTTTATTATGTTTACTTATTCGACAAAAGGTACTTGCTCCAGACAAATTCTTTTCAACGTAGATGCAGATAACAAGATGCACGACGTTCGTTTTATCGGTGGTTGCGGCGGCAACTTGCAAGGAATTGCACGCCTTGTAGAAGGTCAGGATATCGATGCAATTGAAAAATTGTTGGCTGGGATTCGTTGCAAAGGCAACACCTCTTGCCCCGACCAATTGTCCAAGGCAATTGCTGAATATAAAGCGGCAAAAGCGATGGAAAATAATCAGTAACCTCGCACATATACCCATTGAATTTATCAACACCCTCGAAAGTTTTTGCTTTCGGCGGTGTTTTATTTTTTACAAAAATGTCCATACTGCGTTTATGAATAGACAGATTATGGACGGAAATACAGCGGCGAGCTACGTTTCCTATGCGTTTTCCGAGCTAATGCTCATTTACCCTATCACTCCATCCTCACCAATGGCGGAACTTGCCGACGAATGGCAAGCTGTCGATAAAGAAAACCTCTTCAATCAAGTCCCCAAAGTGGTACAAATGCAATCGGAGAGCGGCGTTGCAGGGGCTTTGCACGGTGCGTTGACTTGCGGCGCTTTAGCAACCACCTATACCTGCAGTCAAGGATTGTTGTTGATGCAACCGAATATGTTTAAAATTGCGGGAGAATTGTTGCCCTGCGTTTTCCACGTAAGCGCGCGGGCATTATCCACGCACGCCCTCAGTATCTTCGGCGACCACCAAGACGTCATGGCATGTCGGCAAACGGGCTTTGCAATGATAGCCTCTTCATCCGTACAGGAATGTATGGACTTGGCGTTGGTTGCGCATCTTGCCACTTTAAAAACGAGCATTCCATTTTTACATTTTTTTGATGGTTTCCGCACCTCGCACGAACTTTCCACCATCGAAACCATATCCTACGACCATATAAAAAGTTTGGTAGATTCTGCGGATATTGAGAAATTTCGCGCACGCGCTTTAACCCCCGATACGCCGACTGCACGCGGAACAACGCAAAACGGTGACGTATATTTTCAAAACCGAGAACGGGCAAACGAACGGTATTTATCTGCACCAGATATAGTACAAAATATCATGGACAAAGTTGCCGTTTTAACCAAACGGGCATACCATGTCTTTGATTATTACGGAGTAAGCACCGCAACTCGCGTTATCGTGTTGATGGGAAGCAGTGCGCAAACCGCACGTGAAACGGTTGATCTATTGAATGAAAACGGAGAAAACGTCGGGGTGATTATCGTACGGTTATACAGACCATTTGACGGGGAAAAATTTTGTAATTGTTTACCGAAAACCTGCCAAAAAATCGCTATACTCGATCGCACGAAAGAGGCGGGATGCTTGGGTGAACCGCTGTATTTGGACGTATGCGCCGCCTTGCGTGAGTTTGACAGGCAAGACGTCATCGCTGTCGGCGGGCGGTATGGATTAGCATCGAAAGAATTTACCCCCGCCATGTGTCACGCGGTTTTTGAAAACTTACGCGCGCCTATCCCAAAAAATCATTTTACGGTGGGAATTGAAGATGATATCACCCACACTTCGTTACCCATTGATACGAAGTTTCAACTTACGCATGATTGTACCTCCTGTCTTTTTTATGGCTTAGGGTCAGATGGAACAGTCGGCGCGAACAAGAACAGTATCCGTATCCTTGGTAACTATGCCAATTTGCACGCACAAGGTTATTTTGTCTATGATTCAAAAAAGTCGGGCGGTGCTACGATTTCCCATTTGCGGTTTGGCAAAACACCCATTCATGCACCCTACTTGATTGATAAAGCGGATTTTCTTGCTTGCCACAATCCGTCCTATTTGACTCGATACGACATGTTGAGTCACGTGAAAGCGGGCGGAGTTTTCTTGTTGAATTGTCCCCACACCGACTTGGACACCTTGGATAAATTTTTACCTGAACACGTCAAACACAGCATCGCGGAAAAGGCATTGCGTTTTTACGTCATTGACGCCACAAGTATCGCGCGCGAAGTTGGTTTGAAAGGGAAAACCAGCACCATTATGCAGGCGGCGTTTTTTATTTTACACGAAAACCTCATCCCCTATACCGAGGCAGTTCGCTATCTAAAAGAGGATATTTCTCGTCGTTTTTCTAAAAAAGGAGATACCATGGTCGAGATGAACCATCTTGCCATCGATAAGACAAGCGAAGCATTGCAGGAAATTTCCTACCCCGCTGAATGGAAAAACACGTTTGATTCCCCCTCCCCTATCCATTGTGAAAGCGATTATGCGGAAAAATTTATTCAGCCGATTCTACAGCTGAAAGGCGATGCATTGCCCGTGTCCGCATTCCAAGCAGATGGGACTGTCCCCACCGCCACCACGCAATACGAGGATAAGGGTCTTGCCTTAACTCTGCCGAAATGGATAGCGAAAAATTGCATACAGTGCAATCAATGTGCGTTCGTTTGTCCGCACGCTACGATTCGCTCTTTTTTGACTGACCAAGAAGTGCCAACGGCGTTTGAGACTCTCCCTGCCATAGGAATGCCCAATATGCGTTTCCGCATACAAATCGTACCGCGACATTGTATGGGCTGCGGTGTGTGCGCAGAAACTTGCCCTGCAAAAGAGAAAGCGCTTGTCATGCGCCCTGCTTTAGAGTTATTTGACGCGGAAGAGGAGAATTGGCAGTTTGCAGAAACTTTACCCCATGTAAATACGCCGTTTAAGCGAAACACTGTCAAGGGAAATCAATTTTATCCCCCTTTATTCGAATTCTCCTACGCTTGCGCGGGGTGCGGGGAAACACCCTATATCAAGGTGCTGACACAGTTGTTTGGTGAAAATATGCTGATTGCCAACGCGACAGGATGTTCATCCATCTATGGTGGCTCGGCACCGACTTGCCCTTATAGTAAAAATCACGAAGGCAAGGGTCCGGCATGGGCAAACTCCTTGTTTGAAGATAATGCAGAGTTTGGCTACGGTATGCACCTTGCGA
>SVIN01000010.1 GCA_015069495.1 Clostridiales bacterium | reverse complement strand
GGAAAGGAGATAAAAATATGAAACTTGAAAATAAAGTAATTGCCATTACGGGCGCAGGCGGTATTATTTGCAGTGCGTTTGCAAAGGCGTTAGCGGAAGAAGGCGCAAAGGTTGCGCTTCTTGATATTAACTACGATGCGGCAAAACAATATGCTGACGAAATTGGGGATAATGCCATTGCTATTCGTTGTAACTGTTTGGATAAAGAAAGTATTATTCAGGCGAAAAAGGAAATCAACGAAAGCTTTGGCGCCGTAAACTTCCTTATCAATGGCGCAGGCGGTAACAATCCCAGGGCTAGCACCGATAACGAAACGATGACGCCTGATTTGGAAGGTGTAAAGGATTTCTTCGCGCTTGAAGAAAGCGGGTTGAAATTTGTATTTGACCTCAATATCACGAGCGCGTTTTTGGTAACGCAAGTGTTTGCGCAAGATATGATAAAAACGGGCGGAAATATTATCAATATTTCTTCTATGAACGCTTATCGTCCTTTGACGAAAATCCCTGCGTATAGCGCAGCAAAAGCAGGTATTTCTAATTTTACGCAATGGCTTGCGGTGCATTTTGCCCCCTGCAATATCCGTTGTAATGCGATTGCGCCTGGGTTCTTTGTAACGAATCAAAATAGAAGCCTTTTGTTCAATGAAGACGGAACGCCGACGGCAAGAACGGGTAAAATCCTTGCGGCGACGCCTATGAAGAAGTTTGGCGAAATTTCTGACCTTATCGGTACGTTGATGTGGCTTGCGGACGATAGCGCAAGTGGTTTTGTTACGGGTACGGTTATCCCCGTAGACGGCGGTTTTTCTGCTTATAGCGGGGTATAGTGTTATAAACATTACGATTTTAATGAATAATATTCGTGGAGCAGAACTTTGAATTCCTTTAAAATAAAGGTTTTCAGTGGTTTGTTATATGGGTTCGCGCGTTCAGCTTGCTATTTGGCGTAGCTAAGGCGCTTTATCACTGACACCCCCCGAGGGGGCGGAGATTCCTGCGAAAAAGTTCGATTTAGGATGGTTAAGAGGATACACAGCAAAAAGAGAAGAGTATCAACTCTCCTCTTTTTGCTGTGTGTTTCCGTCATGTGATTCCATGGGGCGCGCGCGCCGTGGATATTTACTAAGTAGTTTTAATTAAAATATTCAAGCTGGTTAATTGTTCCTTTATGCGAGCAAACGCCTCATCGTCCGCGATGGTGATTGTGTGTATATGTACACCTTCGGTTAATATCGAGAGGGGATTGGCCACGAACTTAAATTCTGGGGTGATCACGCGATTGCGGGGACAAAAGGGGCAGAAGTAATCCCCGAACTTGACCTTTGCGAAAGGGATTACGTTGTCCTGAAACGTCGTTACAGCGGTTTCTTCCAAACGGATTTGGATTTGCTTCTTCGTGAACTCGGGGTAAATACGGTGATTATGACGGGGCTTCACGCACACATGTGCGTTCGCCATACATCCGCAGATGCTTATCAATATGGTTATGATATTGTCGTAGCGAAAGATGCGACGGATTCTTTCACGGAAGAAGATTATCATTATGGTATTAAGTATTTGAAAGATACGTACGGGGCGGAAATTTCCGACGTGGATTCCATTTTGAAAATGATTTGATGCTTACACAGAGAAAGGGTGTTGCGGGGTAAGCAATACCTTGTTCATATCAGTGTATCAATCATGCGTACGCCCTGCTTAGGTCGCTTGAAATGCTTTAGAAAAAAACCTCATGGCGTAATTGTGAGGCGATCGTAGATAAGTGAAATTTCAACCTCATAAAATCCGTGTTACGGTGAATGCGCCCCCGAAAAGTTTGGACAACTTTTCGGGGGCGTATGTTAAAAATTTTTACAACTTTTATCTTATATATTTTTAAAACTCTTGAAATTTTCTCTAAAATATGTTATAATCATCTCGCGAATACATCGCAACGTTAGGAAAAAGATATGAAAAAAATAAAAAAACGCGGTTTATCCACAACGCATATCATTATATTAAGTTTCCTCTGCGCCATCTTCATTGGCAGCGGATTGCTTGCGTTGCCCATTAGTACGAACACGGGACAGTCGGTTTCCTATATCGACGCTTTGTTTACGGCAACGACAGCGACTTGCGTGACGGGATTGGTGACCCTTCCGACTGTAACGACTTGGAATGTCTTCGGTCAAGCGGTCATTTTGCTGTTGATTCAAGTCGGCGGGCTTGGCATTATCACCGTGATGGCGGGGCTTATGTTGGCATTGCACCGCAAAATCGGCTTGAAAGATAGCCAATTGATTGTAGATGCATTCAATATCAATTCGCGGTCGGGGTTAAGTAATTTCATTAAAAAGGTGATTTTAGGTACTTTGATTGTGGAAGGTATTGGTGCGTTGCTGTATCTGCCGGTATTTCTCCCTGAATTTGGGGTAAAGGGGATTTGGATTTCCATATTTAATTCTGTTTCGGCGTTTTGTAATGCAGGGATTGATATCATTGCGGAAAACAGCTTGTGTGCCTATGTGACCAATCCATGGGTGAACGGGGTAACGAGCGCGCTGATTATCCTTGGCGGGCTTGGCTATATTGTATGGTGGGATATTTTGCGCGTGTTAAAAGAGGTAAAAAAACGCAAGTGGAAATGTTTCCAAAAGTTGACGTTACACAGTAAAATCGTCCTCTCGGCAACAGCGGTTTTAATTTTTGGCGGGGCGATTGCCATTTTTGCATTGGAATACAACAACCCGTTGACGTTGCAAGGTTATTCCTTGTTTGACAAAATGCAAATCGCATTTTTCCAATCCGTCACAACAAGAACCGCGGGGTTTTCCACCATTCCTCAGGAGAATTTGACCGATTCGACTGCAATTCTTTGTCTGCTTCTTATGTTCATAGGCGGTTCGCCTGTGGGAACGGCAGGGGGTATCAAAACGGTGACGATCGTTGTCCTGCTGGCTACGGCTTACGCAACGATACGCAACCAAAACGAAACCTCGCTGTTTGGCAGAAATTTATCAAGACAAGCGGTGCGAAAGGCGGTTGCGGTTACTTGTATGTCCTTTTTAATCGTGTTTGTATCGACTGTATTGCTTTCTGCGTTCACGGACGCGTCGGCATTGGATATTCTCTACGAAACGGTCAGCGCAACGGCAACGGTCGGCTTGACGAGAAACCTTACTCCGTTGTTAACGCTGTGGGGGAAAATTGTCATCATCGCGACTATGTATTTGGGACGAATCGGACCGATTTCTTTGGCAATTGCATTCCAATCTAAAAAGGAAATCACTAACAATATTAAAAATCCTACGGAAGAAATCAGCGTAGGGTGAGGAGAGGTTATGAGTATCAGTAAATCATACGCCGTGTTTGGACTTGGCAGATACGGTTTAGCGGTAGCGAAAGAACTTGTCAACAACGGTGCGGAAGTTTTGGCAGTGGATGCGGACGAAAATATCGTTAATTCCGTCATCAATGATATTCCTTTTTGTAAATGTGCGGATATCACGGATGCGGAAGTGGTGAAACAATTGGGTATCGCCAATATAGATACGGTCATTATTGCAATGGCGAACAACTTGGAAGCGAGCGTCATGGCGGTGATGCTGTGCAAAGAAGTTGGGGTGAAAACGGTCATTGCAAAATGTGCCAATGAAACGCACAGAAAAATTTTGAGTAAAGTGGGCGCGGATAAAGTGGTTTTTCCTGAATATGAATCGGGGACGCGTCTTGCGAAAAATTTGGTAAGTTCGGGGTTTGTGGATATGGTGGAACTTTCCAACGACGTGGCGTTGATTGAATTGGACGTGAAATCCGAATGGGTTGGCAAAACGCTGATGGATTTAAATTTGCGTAAAAAATACGGACTCAACGTCATTGCAATCCGTCAAGCCGATCGTTTGCAAATCAGTATAGACCCAATGGCGCAATTGGACAAAGATATGCAGCTTGTGGTGATTATGAACACCGCAAAAATCAAAGCGCTTAAGTGATACCATACAGAAGAACGCCGCATTTTGCGGCGTTCTTCTGCATATACGCACGCGCATGTCATATATATTTATTACAACTTTTTTTTGTAGGGGTATTGACAAATTTACCCAATGGTGATATAATAATTACAAAATTTATACCATGTCGCATATTTTAACAAAAGTTAGGCATGGCAAAAATAAAAGGAGAGTAAGATAATGAGAAAACAAAAATTGCTTGTATCGGCGTTGGTGATTGCTTGTACGGCAACAACTGCGCTTGCAGTTACGTCTTGTAAGGATGATCATACTCACGCATACACAGACACAATCACGGCACCGACCTGTACGCTTGACGGTTACACCACGCACAAGTGTGAATGTGGTGACACCTACGTAGATACGCCTGTAGCTGCATTGGGTCACAATTATAAAGTTAAGGTGGATAAATACCCTACGGCAAAGGAAAAGGGTAGCAAAACCCTTACCTGCGAAACCTGCGGCGAAACCACGACGGAAGACATCGAAGCGTTGACCGTTTCCATGCCCGCGGTTGCAGAAGTATTGGTGAATTTGATTGGCTCGATAGATGCGGGCGTCGAATTTGACGAAAATACCACGATGACGACGTCAAATAAGGATGAGTACGGTGAAATTACCGATTCGATGACAATCGCGATTGAAAAATTTGAAACGGCAGTGGAAACGAAGGAAGGCGTTTTGTCGGCTTATTTGAATGCGAAGATGAGCACGACCAACGTTTCTTATGAAAACGGGGAAGAAATTTCCTCTGAAACTTCCACCACAGAGGTAACTGTATACGTAAACGGTGATGCCATTTCGCTTGAGGCGGTTGTCGACGGCACAGCGCAGGAAGAAAGTTTCGTTCTTAGCGAAGTTGTATTTGAAGCGATTGCACAAGCAATAAATGCGACTTATGACGAAGCTGTTGGCACCGTATATGCGGTAAGTAGTTTGGCAGGCTATCTCCCTGAACTTGTAGAATTGATTGATAAGGAAAGACCCACAATCACGGAAGAATATATTGCAGGGTTGAAGACTATGTTCCAGGCATTCGGTCAAGATATCATCGAGGAAAGCAAGGAAGGCGAAAACAGTGTTTACACGCTCAACCTTTCTGCGGTTGGTCATTTCTTGGACGAAGTGAAGGGTGAAACGGTTGCTTCGTATATTGATAAAATCTACGGCGCAGGTTCGATGAAAGCTCTCACCGACTTCGCGGTTGGTTTGCCCGCTATGACCGTCAGAGAAGTTGTAAACAGCGCAATCGCTCTTGGTGAAATGTATAATATCAGCGTTGAAAACGTTTACTACCTTGTAAACTTGTTCGCAGTCCAAATGGGCGCTGAAGATTTTGATATTCAGGCTGAAATTGAAAAGAATTACGACAAGACCCTTGGCGGTTTGATTCTTGAAGCAAACGATGGCGAAGATATCACAATTGAAGAGATGACGACGACCATTTCGGATACCCTTGAAATGATTTCTGCTTTGAACATCGACGCTGCATATACCATGATTACGGGCGATGAAGAAAGCCTTACCGAAATGCTTGAAGCTTTGGTAGATTCGTTGGGTGATCTCTTCTATGCAAATATCAAGTTTGACGCGGAAGGTAACTTGCTTGAAGCAAGCGTCGCAACGCCTTGGTCTGGTATCGCCATTGTTGTGGAAGAAACGGCTGTTTCGCTTGCAGCAGAAATAAACGGTATCAATGCAACTTTGGTTCTTAGCGAAAGCGGTATTTCCTTCAATGCAACGCAAGAAGAATACGAACTTGCTAATCTCGAATTCCTCGTTACTGAAAACGGCTGTGAAGCAGACTTGACGATTGCCGGCAACGATTACCTTGATTTCATGTTCGAAATCGAAAATGATTTGCTTACGTCGGAACTTGTTCTTTACACGAACGCCAACACCGACAATGATGAAACATATCCTGGTGATAATACTACGGAAGAAGAGGTTCAAGGTTATGCCCTTGACGCTGAAGAAGAAATCAAGAAACTGCTTGAAATCGACGTTTCCGGTACGTTGTCGGAAGGTACGCTTGTTTCGGCAAACGCTACCATCCAAGCTTTGACGGGTGAATGGGAAGCTCAATACGACGAAGAGGATAATTGGATTGGCGATGAATACGTTGAAACCTTTGGCGTTGTTGCGCAAATCACGTATTTGAATGACAACGGCGACATCACGGCAACGTTTAATATTGAAAACGGCGGTCTTATCGAAATTTACAATGAAAAGACGGAAACCAGCGCTAAGTTGACGGCTGAAGTATTTGATATTTCGGAAGGCGTAAAGGAAAAACTTGGCGAAGCAAACGTTGGTTATGAAACGGTAGAAGGCACGACGATTTATTCGGCAAACGTATACAGCGATATCCTGGAAATGGATATGTATGATATTACGTTGGGCGTGAAAGACGACGAAATCATATCTTTCGCATATACGGAAAATTCGCTTTACGAAGGTCATTATGCGTCGGATATCTATTATGAAGACGGTGTTGAATATAATGCGTGTCGCGAATATGACGGTCAAGAAACAGTCAACTTCAACTATACGGCAACTGAAAACGGCGGTAAATGGGAAATCCGTACGACCGTTACAGAAGATGGTGAAAAGTGGATTGAATATTACAATGAAGATACTTATGAATGGGTAGAAGTTGACGGTACGAGAGAAAGTTATGAAACGACCGATACGCATGGCTATGACATTACCTATTCGTTGGCAGAAGGCGTTGCGAACTTCAAGTTTACGCCCGTAGGCGAAGGCGGCTTCGGCAGTACGTATGTTATGTCCGAAATCGAAGTTACCCTTTCGGCTGATGGATTTAAGTATGAAGTTACCACGGAAGAAGGCAATGAAAATGCTTTGTGCGAAATCAAGATGATTGAAAACGGTTTCGAATTCATCGTTTATGAAGAAGTTGACGGTGTAGTAGGTATGGATATGAGCTATACGTTTACGTTTGTAGACGGTCAATTCTATATCGGCGCTGACTACACGATTGATATGGACGATAACGCAATTGATTTCGCAGGCGGTATTACCGTTTGGGGTTTCTAATCTCTAAAATTAAGTTGTATAAACTTATATAACAGAAGGCAAAGCCGACTGGAAACAGTCGGCTTTGTCCGATTTTAACAGTAATCACTATGAGAGTAAATTTTTGTAAATGGACAGCTTTATTACTTGCTGCTGCATGCGTGTGTGCGTTTTGCGGTTGCAATAATGAGGGGGATGAGGATTCGTACAGCGGAATCGTGATTTCGCAGGAACAGCCCCATTCAAAAACGACGGCGGCGAAAGCTGAGTCCGTTATTTTTTCCATGCTCCAACACGCGTCCGTGCTTCAATCGGATAAGGTGTATGAAAAATTGCGAAAGATTGCCAAGGACGTGCAAGCGGTTATGGCAAATACGCCGATTCATGAGGAACTTTACCTTGCGTTGATAGAGAAGCTGGAAACGGACGGGGGAGCGGTGATAGACGAGCTGGCTTCAAAGGGGAAAAATGGCTTGACCGCGACGAAATCCATGTACCTTGACCTTTCCTCTATGGTGGGGGTGGAGTACGTTGGCAGTGTATTGTATGATATTGGCGTATATTTTCTCCAATATCAATACGAGCAGAATATAGAAAAATATAATAAATACGGATATAATTATTTAAAGCTGGATGCTGAAAAATACCAAGCGGACAAACAAACGTTGGAAAGCGGTATAGGAAAAGAAAATTTTATTACGGTATTAAAAAGCGGGTTTGCCTTTGCGGATTTATTCTTTGGCGACGGGATGAACTCCGAACAATTTAACACTTTTACAGACACGGAAATTTTGACGTTTGTGCAAGGATTGGATTTATCCTCGCTGTCAATGACCGAGGCGGGCTGGCAGTTGGTTTTCTCCCGCGCGGTGCCCGACGATAGAGGCATGTACGCGTTGAAATTGTTAAATGCAGTCAAAGAACATGATTTGACAGAGGGGGCAAAGGTGTTGGAATGCGCTGTGAAGTTGCTTTCCAATTCCATCAATCGATGGACGGAAACGGACGCCGCACTGTTGCGGGCAGGGGATATTTCCGCCATGATACGTTTGGCGTTTGAACGCTTTGACGAAGCGGATTGGATTTTGTTTGAAAGGATGGCAACGCAAAATTTTGAACTTGAACAATATGATACGTTGGCGGTAGAAACCTACGGCGAAGCGTATTTGCAATATAAAGAAAACTTGACCGCATACACCATGGCGGATTTGCGCGATGCGGTCGGTCAAGAGAATTTTGACGAGGTATTACAAGGATATATTGCAGGGATTTTCCCCGCAATTGCTTACGGAGAAAACAATGATTAAGGTACAGGGTGTTGAGAAAAGTTACAACGATGAAAAGGTTTTGAAAGGGGTTTCCTTGGAGATTGGCCAGGGGGAATTCGTTTCTATCATGGGGGAAAGCGGCAGCGGTAAGAGCACGCTGTTGTCCATCCTTGGCGGTTTTCTCACGCCGGATAGCGGTGAAGTGACTTGGTGGGGAGAGGATATTTCTACCTTTAATGAAACCCGATTGGCGACTTTACGCAGTACCGAGGTGGGGTTTGTTTTTCAATCCTTCCGCTTAATCCCGACTTTGACCGTACAAGATAATTTATTTTTGCCCGCTACGCTTGGGAAAAGGATGTCGAAAGAAACCCGCGAATACGTTGCGGGATTGGTCGAAGAATTGCACTTGGAAGGCTTGTTGAATAAATATCCGACCCAGCTTTCGGGCGGTCAATGCCAACGCGTCGCCATCATTCGTGCGCTTGCCTACAAGCCCTCGTTTGTGATTTTGGACGAGCCGACGGGCGCGCTTGACAGCCGTATGGAAGAACGGGTTATGAACCTGCTTTCACGCGTTAATCGCGTACATGGTACCGCCATTGTGCAGGTTACGCACAGCAAAAAGGTGGCGGAGTACGGCAACAGAATTGTATATTTAAAGGACGGAGAAATTACGGATGAAACTGTTTTTTAAACATTTGGCGAAAAGTATCGCCAAAAAACCGTTACAGCCGATTATCCTCGTCTTAACGCTGACCTTGGCAATCGCCGTATCCATCTTTTCCTTTTCCATGCGCGCGGCGTTGGACGAGGAAATTGTAAACGGGCAAGCGGCGAAATACGGCAACGCGCAAATCAGCATCGGGTTAAGCGGCGACGCGGCTTCACGATTCATGTTCGCGGAAGACGTGGAAAATTTGCTGGGCGATGACTGTACGGCGGTGGGGACGTTTGAATTACCCGTAACCGTTGGAAAAGAACAAAAGACTTTTTTTGGCGTTGCGGTGGATTTTAGGGAAATTGGGGGAATTTTTGATTTCACCTTTATTGAATACGGTGAAGTAACCCCGTCAACGGTAGGGTATTCGGCATTTGTAACCCAAGCGTTTGCAAGTGAAAACGACTTGAAGTTAGGCGATGATTTTACTGTGCGGGTCTTTGGCGCGGAAAAAAGCTACAAGGTGAGCGGTATTTCACGTAAAGCATTCCTTGGCGAATATTCGATGATGGTGGATATTACGGGGGTAATTCGTTTGATTACGGATGACTCGCCATTGCTGTCGGCTTTGGGGGACGGCTTCAAACCGAGCAGTACCATTTTCGTGCGGGTGAACGGTGCGGATGCCGTGGAGAATATGATTCATACATTGCAGGCGGACGAACGTTTTGCGGATAAGACAATCGAGGATGTTTCCCGCGCAATGTACAGACAATCCAACGTAAATTCGCTTGGGAGAATTATTGACGTTTCCGCGGTATTGGCGGCGCTGCTTTCGGCAAGTGTTACCTTTTGCTGTTTTTACATTATTGGGTCGGAGCGCACGGAAGAAAATTATGCCTTTACCTTGTCGGGTGCAAAACCTTGGATGCTGAATGGTTTGCAATATGCGGAAATTATTTTGTATTGGATAGTCTCGACGGTGCTTGGTTGTTTGCTGACTGCGCCCATGACAAAGCTATTGTTTGCGCTGGCGGGATTTCGCTATGCAAGCGCAGCGGTGCGACCGTTACAGATGGCATTTGGTGCAGGATTATTGTTGTTTGTATCCTTGGCAACGGTTACGATGTTTATTGGGGTGCAGAAAACGAAACGAAAAAACAAACCCGAAACGCATGCAGAAAACAGAGCGGTTTTCTTTACCGTTTTGTGTGCTTTAGCATTGACTGTTTCTTCGTTCATCACACCCATGGATATCCGATTTGAACTGTATATTGTGTTGGCGTTGTCTCTGTGTTTCTGTGCGTTTGTGGTCACGCCCGTTTTAATCAAATGGTTGGCGACGAAGTGGAATGCGTCCTTTGAACAACGTTTTTCGAAAGAATACCGTTTAAGAAAAACCGCTTTACGCTATGCGGTGAAAAATATTTTTTCGGTGAAAATTTTACACAACATTTCCCGTTTGGTGGCGGTATTGAGCGCAATCGTGCTGACCGCGTGCTTGCTGGTTGTTTCAGCGTTTGGGAACGTGAAAAGCACGAAAGCCTTCTTCAATGGGGATTACTTATTGATGAATGCGACGGAGAGTTGTCAAGATAAAGTTACGCAATGCGTGTCTGTGGAAAATTCGGTGCGAGTCTATTTCAGCGACCATAGCGGAACTCGTATAGTATCGGCGGAGAGCTTGGAAGGTCTGTCGCAGGAAATTGCCATTACCCAGCTTCCCCAAGGAAATCAAGCAGTGATTGGTTCGGGTGAGGCGAAAATGCGTTCGTTAAAAGTTGGGGATAATTTCACCCGAACGATTGACGGACGGCGTTTGGATTTTGTGATTATAGAGGTCGTATCCTCTGCGGTTCCGTTCGTGTTATTCGATTGTGAGTATTTTGGAATTCCTTACAATATCATGGTGGTGCAAGGCGCGGAAAACGTTTCAAAGGGTGCACTGTTACAAGAATTGACGGACAAGACAGCGTTGGAACTTGCCGTGGTACTTACAGTGGAGGACTTGTTTGAAGAAAAATTTGCAACCACGAGGATTTGTTTAAACTTGGGGCTTATCTTTTTGTTGATTGTTGCGTTTTTTGCCTGTGTAGGTATCGTGGATAATTTATACGAAAGTTACCGCGCGCGCAAGGAAGAATTTAATCTCTACGTCTATTCGGGGATGTCGGGTAAGGAAATTCGACAGATGAAGATATGGGAAGTGCTATTGACATTCGGGGGCGGTCTCGCCTTGGGGATTGTAGGTTTTGCCCTGCTATCGCTTGGCGCAAACGCTTGTTTCTACACCTTCGGGTTTGAAACATTTCTCAACGTGTGGGCGTTTTTGCGGTAAAATTGACCGCATTGAGGCATTGGATGAACCGTTGATTTCCATGGATGAATGCGAATATGGTTTATCTGGTTGGAATTCATACAAGGAAAGCTCGACGGTCGGTGTATTATAAGGTGAAAAAATGAACGAAAAATTTGTAAAGGTTGAAGAGTATATTAAACAATTAAAAGACTCGATAGGAATCCCTTATATCGACGTAGTTTGCTGTAAAAATCACGAAGTGATATTTCGGTATATCGCAGGGGATCACGCAACGGGAAAGGAGCAGTTATACATGTATTCCTGTAGCAAAGTGATTACGGCGATTGCGGCATTGCGCCTTGTGGAAATGGGGAAATTATCGCTTGACGATAAGGTTTGCGACTATCTTCCCGAAATTGAAAGCGCGTTTTTTGTCAATGAAGAGGGCGAGAAAGAGTGTGTTGGTGAACAAATGACCATACAACATTTGTTTACCATGACCGCAGGATTTACCTATGATTTGCAAGCGCCCCCGATTCTTGCGTTGGCGAAGGAGAGTGGCGGAAAAGCGGTTTTACGCGATTTTATTGCGAAATTTGTGGAGACTCCGCTTTCATTTAAGCCGGGCTCGCGTTTTCAATACAGTATTTGCCACGACGTTTTGGCTGCGGTGATAGAAGTGGTTACGGGTAAGAAATTTTCTCAATACGTCAAAGAAGTGATTTTTGAACCGTTGGGGATGGAACATTCTTATTTTGATAACAGTGACCCCCAAGTGGAAGACATTTATATGGCGTATGAAAACGGAGCGATTAAAAAAATTGACGAGGGGAAAATTTTGTTGCCCACAAGGGCGTATGAAAGCGGCGGTGGGGGGCTTGTGTCTACCGTGGAAGATTACCTGCGTTTTGCGGATGCGCTTGCTTGTAAAGGGATGGCAAAAAACGGTTATCGGCTTGTCAAAGAGGAAACTTTACAATTATTGACCTCTAAGCAAATCACGGGGCTTTCTGTAAATAATGGATTCACTTGTGTTCAGGGTGATGATTACAACTACGGCTTGGGGGTAAGAGTTCGGCAAAAACCCACGGCGTGGGGATTGGAAGAAGGTGAGTTTGGATGGGATGGTGCCGCGGGGTCGTACGTTATGATTGACCCTCATAAGGAGTTGGCTGTATTTATTGGTATGCATATACGAGAGTGGCCGTTTGTTTTCACGGGTAAACATCTTGAAATTGTAGAGAAAATATACAAAGCACTTTAATAAAACAGCGCCCCAAAAGTTGAAAAAACTTTTGGGGCGCTTCACCATATTTATCGTTATTTTTTTATATAAGTCATATCTTGTAAGTCATATTTCAACGTGCCTAAATTATAGGAAAGAGGGGTTTCCCAATGCATCAAAACGTTGTGGTTTTTATTGCCACTTTCTGCCTCAGAGTATTTTGCGACCAAAACCTTTTGCGTTGCACCGGGGTTGCGTTCGTCCAATACAATGGATGCGGGGCGAACGGTCAAGGTTTCTGTTTTTGCCTCTGCACCGTTTCGGGAGAATTTCATCTCGCGCGTTTCCTCTGCTGTAAAACTGATGGCAACCCTTTGAATAGCGTTGACAAAGGGGCTGTATACGTTGACTTTTGCCGAAGTAGTCGTAGGTCTTATACCGCGAAGGGCAAACAATAATTGCTCGTTATCCAAATAGGTAAACTTCGCCTGATCGATTTCAAAGGAATACTCATTGGTGCCAAGTTTTTCGGGGTCGAGACTTTTTATTACCGACGTTCCGTTGGCGCAATCATCAAGGTAGTTCGTTTCTACTGTGTAATGATAGAAATCGTAACAATCCTCCAGGCTCATGGATTGACTGTTGTTGGGGGAATGGCTCTTAAATTCCTTTTTCGAGGAAATCGGCTGTAAGCCTGCGGATTTAAATTTTACTTCCGAAGTCATGGTGTCGGTAAATTCTTTGGATTCGTTTCCTAAGGTAAACTTCACCGTGATATTCAATTCGGTTGTGTAGGTGTAAATAAAGCCATCAGCGCTCTCTGCACCCACCAAATGCGTGGTGTAAACACCGTTGCTGTAATCCAAGGTATAATTCACAAGCTGTGAGACGTTTTCATTATCATACGTAACGTTATAGGTCAGGGTTTCATCGATTGCAACGGCGCCCGAACTAACGTTATCATTCCAATAGGGTTCAAACATAACTTTTTGGTCGACGTTGGTACAGCCCGCGAATGCGGAAATGCTCATCAGTCCAGCCAAAATAATGCCAAGTTTTTTCATCTTCATAAAATATTCTCCTAAATACGCATAAAAGTCAACCTTTTAAAAACGTATGCCTTATTATTATAGCATATTATTTTGGATTTGTAAAAACAAAATTCACTTTTCTGCAAATTTCTTGTGAAAAAAAGCTGAAAATTTGCCGTCAAATGTGTTATAATAGAGAAAAGAGCAAAAGGAGCGAAGGGTATGAATGCGATTTTGAAGGCCAATACGTTATCACAATGCATGGAAAGTATGGCGGAATACGCGGCGGCGTATGAACAGCGCGGCGCGACCAATCTCATTTTTTGTGAGGATAGGTTAACGTTGATTGCTGAACGCGCTTTGCTTGCGCGATTGGGCGGGACGTTCCGTTCGCACGTGTCCACCTTTGCTCGCTTTTTAAAATCGGAAGAAAAAATGCTGACCAAGCAAGGTTCGGTTATGGCGGTGGGGGAAGTGATGACCGATTTACAACGCGCGGGCGCGTTGCAATGTTTTACTTCCGTGACGGGGATTGGTAACAACGCGCGCAGTATTTATGAAACTTTGGCGCAGTTATCCGCCTCGGAAATCACCCCCGAAGTCTTGCAGGAAAGCGTGGGTTTGCTTCCCGATGATATGTTAAAAAAGAAGGTGTCCGATCTTGCGTTGATTTACGACCGCTATACACAGTTTTTGCGGGAATCGGGGTTCGTGGATGAGAGTCAATATCTTTCTTTGTTACCTGGTAAAATTCGCAAGGAGCAGATTTTGCGCGGGGTGAACGTGTTTTTCTTGGGGTATACTTCGTTTACAGCGCAAGCGCGTGAAACCATTCGGGCGGTGCTGGAAACTACGGACAACGTCATCGGGATTTTTTGCAGCGGCGAGGAAGAAATGTACGCAAACCGCGCGGCGGAAGGTTTTGCAAGCGTATGCCGCGAGTTTGGTAAATTGCAAATCCGCGCTATCGGTACGCCGTTGAAGGGGGAAGCCGAGGTTTTGCGTAAAGGGTTATTCAACCCCATCAAAGCCAACGTCCGCGTGCAAACGGATAAAATTCATTTATTTGAAGCCGAGGATAAGACGGCGGAAACGGAATACGTCGCGGCGAAAATCCGCCGAGCAATGGCGGAAAACGAGGGGATGCGTTTCCGAGATTTTTCCGTGTTAATTTCCGACGTCGCGGCATACTCCTTACCATTAAAAAAGGCGTTTGGGGAATATGGAATTCCCTATTTCATCGACGAGAAAAAATCCTTAAAACGCCACCCCGTCAGTCGGTTTTTGCTCGATTGTTTCCGTGTGGTGAAAGAGCGTTTTTCTCCCTCGTCCGTACAATCGCTGACTCAAAATTTCTTATTTGGAGACAGTGACGAATACCGTAATTATTTGTTAAAATTTGCCAACTACCGAGGCGGAGCAAAACGCCCCATAAAAGAGGGTGAAGCGGTTTCGGTGTATAATAAAGAGATGTTAGAAAACGCGCGCGCACGTTTGCTTTTGGCAACTGACGGTATCAAAGCAAGGGGGCATGGTCGAGGTTATTGTACGGCGGTGCGAAAAATCCTTGTGGATTTTGACGTGGAAAACGCTTTGAAAAATTTGGAAAACAGCATTGACGACGTGGCGCAGAAAGGATATCTCGCGCAGATTTACTCTACGTTGGAAAGGGTGCTTGCCGAGGCGGAAATGCTTACGGGTAATAAGGAAATGTCGGTGGCGGAATTTGAAGCCATTTTACAAGACGGCTTGGATGCAACGGAAATTTCCTTGATTCCCGTAAAGACGGACGCTGTGTTTGTCGGGGATATCACCGACAGCCGTATCGAACAATCCAAGGTATTGTTTGCGATGGGGATGACGGACGCCGTGCCTCGCGCTTCTGCGGATACCGCGATTGTATCGGATAAAGAAATTGCACGTCTTGCCGAGGTGAAAGCGATGATGGAACCCACTGTTGCCGAGGTCAATCTCCGCGCGCGGGAAAGCGTTTGTTTGAATCTTTGCGCGTTTAGCGAAGACTTGCATATCAGCTACCCTTTGGCTGCGGATGGCAGTGAGCCTGCGCTCAGTGACGTATTTCGCTATGTGGATCGATTGTTCTGTGATTATAAAGGGGGTAAACTGCCCCGTTTAAAAAAGATGGGAGAGGCGGATTTTGCTTACCGTTGCAGTGCGCTTGCGCCTGCCATTCGACAGTTATTGATTGAAAAGACAGAATATGAAAGCAAGCGTGAAGATACCCGTTTGCAATACTCGTCTTTGTTTACCGCTTTGGATAAGCTTAGCGTAACGGAAAAGGATGATTATTTGGCTGTACATGGGGGGCAGGTATGCGTTGAACGCGGGGAAGAGCTGTTTTTCCGCAATGGTAAAGTATCCCCCACGGGTTTGGAAAATTACTTTGCGTGCCCGTTTCGGAATTTTGCAGAACGCGGTTTAAGGCTGAAGGAACGCGAAGAAGCGACCGTTTTGGCGGTGGATACGGGGAACTTTATCCACGAGCTGTTACAGTTGACCGCGCAAAAGGCGGCGGAAATCCATACGGAAGAAGAATTGCGCATATATGCAAAGGAAGAGGGCGCGAAGCTGTTGCAAACGTCCGTTTACGCCATGCAGCAAGACCGCGCGGCGGGGGAAATTTTCACCGAGAAATTGTTGGAAGAAGGGGTGGACGTTGCGGCGGCTGCATATCGGCAGATTAAAAATTCCGACTTTGCAGTGGAAAAGACGGAAACTTCGGTGAATGCGGAATTTTTCCATGGGAAAGTCGACCGTATGGACGGTACGGAAAAATACGTGCGTATCGTCGATTATAAAACGGGGTCGATTGACGATTCCTTCTTGTCCTATTATACAGGACAGAAAATTCAGTTACAGCTTTACATGTCCGAACTGAAAGGCGAACGTGTGCCTGCGGGGGTGTTTTACTTCCCCGCGTCCGTGCAATACGCTACGGATGACGAAGGGCGTTTCCGCATGCGCGGGTTCTTGAACGGCAGTGAGGAAGCCTTGCGCTCGGGGGATAAAGACCTGGCGAAAGCGGGTGAAAAAGTCAAGAGTGAATACTTCCCCGCCGCGCTTGTCAACGGTACGCAAGCCAAGCGGGTTATGGACGAGGAAACCTTCCGTGATTTCCTTGATTATTCGGTATACGTGGCAAGGCAGGGTTGTAAGGAATTGAAGGAAGGGTATATTGCACCATCGCCATATGGGGATGCGTGTAAATATTGCAAATACGGCGGTATGTGCGGTTTTAATAAGGATTGCGCGACGGCAAGAAAGGAACCGTCCATCGATTCGACTGCGATTGCGAAGATTGCGAAAAGATTTAGGGAGGGGGAATAAGGTATGGCGAATTTTACGCAGGAACAAATGCGCGCGATTGAAGCGCAAGGCAAGACCATTGTTTCCGCTTCCGCAGGCAGTGGGAAAACCACGGTCATGATTGAAAAAATTATCCGCTTAATCAAGGATGGCGCAGGCGTTGGAGAAATCCTCGCGGTGACTTTTACCAAGAAAGCGGCGGCGCAAATGAAGGAAAAGCTGTGTAAGGAATTGATTGAGGAAATCAACCGTGACAGCACAGACAGCGCGCGTCGGGAACGCATGAAAAAGCAACTGTCCGAAGTGCCCGGCGCAGATATTTCCACCATTCACTCCTTTTGCGCAAAGTTGCTCCGCTCCCATTTTTACCTTGCGGGCGTGGACAGTGCGTTTCGCGTGATTGGCGGTGACGATGCGGAAGGTACCGCGTTGAAAAACGCGGCTTTGGATGAGCTGTTAGAAGAGGGGTATGAGCAGAAAGAGGAGAATTTTGCCTACCTTTTGTCCTTGTATTGGCGTAAAAAAAGCGACCGCGGTTTGCGGGAAATTTTCACCAAGGTATACGAAGAACTGCGCAACCGCGCCGATTACCGCGCGTATTTGGAAAACACGAAAGCGTATACCGAAGAGACTTTCAATGCCATCTGCGCGGATTTGAAAAAAAAGCTGGATGAAAAGTGCAGATATTATTACGATTTGGTGGAAAACGAACGCGCGTATTTTATGTTTGATGAAAAAAATGCGGCGTTTGCGCTGTGTAACGAGTTATTATCCCTGTTGGATGATTTGATTTATGCTGAGGATTATTTCGCGTCGTGCGCGGTGGTGAAACCCAAATTCTCCATCAATCGTAAATCGAAAAATGACAGTGAGGAAACGTTGCTTCACCGCGAACGATTGGGTTTCTTGAAGGATCGTATCACCAAAATCGTCGAGGATGAACTTGGTAAAACGCTGTCGAGAAAAGAGGAACTGGAAAACTTTTTACAATCGGGGAAAACTGCGGGTATTTTGGCGGAATACTTACTTCGGTTTGATGAAAAATACGAACGTTTAAAGGCTGAACGCTGTGTGGTTGATTACAACGATTTGGAACACAAGGCGTTGGGTTTATTGGGAAACGAGGACGTAGCGAAAGAGATGCAGGAAAAGTACCGCTACGTGTTCGTAGACGAATATCAAGACGTAAACCCCGTGCAAGAAGCGTTGATTAGCCGTTTGAGCGGCGAAAATCTTTTCCTTGTCGGGGACGTCAAGCAGGCTATCTATGGTTTCCGCGGCAGTAAGTCCCGATTCTTCGTGGAAAAACAAAACGAGTTTGAGAAAAACGGCGGGTCGAATTTATTCATGACACGCAATTTCCGAAGCTCGGATCAGGTGTTGGATGCGGTCAATTTGCAATTCTCTCTTGCCATGACTCCGCAGGTGTGTTCAGTGGACTATGCGCGTGATTCTCGCATGGAGAAGGGGGGCAGGTATGCGTTGAACAGCGGTAAGGTGTGCGTGCACTTCCTTGGGAAAGAGGAAAAAGAGCCTGTTTTGGAGCGTGGAATTTACTCGGTAAAACAGCAAGCGAACCGCGAAATGCAGGAAGAAAGTACGATTGCTAAGCTCATTCGTTCGATTATTGAGGAAGAACGGCGCAGTCAATTTTACGATCCCGATAAGGGGGAATATCGCGAAGTGCGTTATTCGGATATTGCCGTTTTGTCACGCAAAAAGCAAGGACAAATCGCGCGCACGGTCGAGTCGCTCTCTGCGGAAGGGGTGCCCGTTACCGCGGCGGCGGCAATCAACGTTTGCGATTTTTCCGAGGTGAAAATGCTGATGGATTTGCTCTCTTTGATCGACAACGAGGCACAGGATATCCCTCTTTGCAGTGTGTTGTTATCGCCCGTGGGGGGCTTGACAGCGGATGACTTGACCGCGATTCGATTGGCGTATCGCGAGGAAACATTCTTCCGCGCGGCGTGCCGTCGCTATGCAAACGAAATGCAGGATGCTTTGGCGGTAAAGTTGGCAAAGTTCTTTGCCTATTTTGAACAAGTGCGCACCCTTTCACGCGTGTTGGATGCGGGGGAATTGCTGACGAGGATTATCACCGAAACCCGCATGGAGGCGACTTTGTTGGCTCGTGTGAACGGCGTTGCAGCGTTGCGCCGTATGCATCGATTCATCGAGGAAGCGTCCAATCCAGACCCGCTTTGCGTACACGAATTTTTGGACCGCTTGCGGGATTTGGATTATAAAATTGAATACAGCGAAAATGGCGGGGAAGATTCGGTGAAAGTGCTGACCATGCACTCGTCGAAGGGGTTAGAATATCCCATCGTTATTTTGGACAACCTCAGCACGCCCTTCCGTAAAATGGATGCGGATGAGGTTTTTGTGGAAGAACGCTACGGGCTTGCGCCCCGCGCGTTTGATTCGGTGAATATGGTCAAGCGGGGTACGGTTCTTCGCCGTCTGCACGAGATTGCGGAAGCGGAGAGTTCGATTGCCGATGATTTGAATTTGTATTACGTTGCGTTGACCCGCGCGAAGTATGGCTTGCACATGATATTCGAAAAATCGACGGTGATGGCGGACGTGAAATATGCACGATCCTTTGCGGAATTTACCGACTTTTCCGTGTGGAAACAATACGTGGTGGAAGATACCATCTTCGACGTGCCGAAGCAAGAACGCACTCCTCTTGTCTTCCGACCTGACGAAACTTTGGCGCGGGAAATTATGGAAGCCTTCCTTTGGCAATACCCGCACACGGGATGTGAAAATTTACCCGTAAAGAGTTCTGCAACCGATTTAATGTCCGCGGAAGAAACGGAAACACCTTGGTATGATGGCGGTTCGTTTGATAAAAAAGCGAATACAGGCAGGGAAATCGGCGTTGCGTATCATGCCTTTTTGGAGCGCTTTGACTTTTCGCTTTTGTATGACGAGCAGGGGGATTGTCTTGAAAAAACTCGCATTGCAGACGTGGTTTCCGCGTGGCTGGAAAAGCAAAACGAGGGGGGCATGGTCGGGTTGAACTTGCTTTCTGTGGAGAAACTGACGGAAATTTTGTCCAATTCGGTTTTCCGTGATTTGCGCGGAAAACGGCTTTACAAGGAACAGAAATTCTTGGTGAATCTGCCTGCGGACGAGACCTACGTTGGGCTTGCGGGGATTGAGGGTGAACAAATTATTTTCCAAGGCGCCATCGACCTTTTGGCTGTTGGTGAGGACGGTGACGTGCAGATTATCGATTATAAATATTCAAAGGGCAGTGCAGAGTATTTGACGGAACGTTACCAAACGCAGCTTTACCTTTATCGTAAGGCGGTTGCGAAAATTTTGCGTACGGACGAAAGTCGCATTCGCTGTTCGATTGTCAATATTTGCCAAGGTTTTCAAGTAAACTTGGATTGATTTCGACAAGATAGGATAAAAAAAATTATAAATAGTGAAAAAGAAATCCTTCGATTGGGGCATATCCCTTTCGGAGGATTTTTTATGACATGGATAAATGAAATGGGGACGAGTTCCACCTTGCTTGCGTTGGTTTGCGGAGCGTTGATTTTCTCGGCTATATTGGCGTTTGTTATGCGCTCGGCAAGTGTATACGCCGCGCTTTCAGCGGCACTTGGCGGGGTGCTGTTTGGCGGGGTATTGCATAGTGAATCGGGCTTGGAAACAGCGTGTTTGGCGGTGGCAGTCTTTGCGGTTTTTAGCGGGGTTGCGTATCTTTTCTTTTTTTGTGTATTTACCTTGTGCCGTCTGCGGTTGGAACGTAAAAAACGGCGGGCGGAACTCGCAAACCGCGCGCGGTATACTTTACCGCAAAGGGAAAACACTTACGTGCGCGATCGATTGAATACGGCATTGCAATCGCCTTGTGCGGATGAGTCTTGCGGACAGCGGACGATACGTTTGGGGCACGCGCGGGAGTTGCTTGTGAAAGTACAATCCGCCCCTTTGACGGTTGGCGAACGCTTGCAAACCGAGGAAATCGGGCGGATGTTGACCTTGTATAAAGGTAAGGAAAATTGGACGGCGCGTGAGATTTGCGCGCTTAACGATACGTGTGCGTTTTTGTTGAAACTGTCAGCGAAATATGCCGTTTGAGCGGGGAGATTTACATTCTAATTGGAATGGCGGAAGGGAAAGCGTTAGGCGAATGAGTACGCCTTTGGATATCGCAGTGCGTAAAATCGGCTTGGTAACAACCCCGTCGTTTTTTTGGGTTAGAGTGGGAAGAAGGGGGGTAGGTATGCGTTGACCGAGCGGAAAAGGTTGTTCTTTGCGTAAAATAACCGCATCGGAACAAGCGAATACGGAGAGGATTGGGAAACTTTCACCGCGGTCGGTGTAGAGTTTTGTTGCGACAAAATCACGGATATCCAAATCGGTCACTGTGCCAAGGTATCCCCCTTCAAACGAATAAACGGGTAAGCCGATGGCGATTTTTGCGCAACCTTTGGGGCAGGCGGGGCGTAAGCGGGAAAGAGTGATGGTATCTTGGATTTCCGCAACCGCGCCAATTCCTACCGCATAATCGCTGACGGATTGCGTAGGGGTGCTTGCGCATAACAGATAACGGACAGCGTGGGATTTTAAGGAGATGGCGACTCCACGGCACACCCCTTTCAATGTTTTGTTGGCGTAGATATTTTTCTCGGATAATTGACTTAACTTCATAAAAACTCCTTTTTGGCTATTATCATAAAGCGGAAGAGTGGTAGAAAAAAAGCGGGAATGCACTTTTTTTAGCGAATTTTGAAAAAAGTTTAGAAAAGTATATAAAAACGCTTGCCAAAAGAAAAAAAGTTTGATAAAATAACGCAAGTAAATGGAACGGCAGTTTCTACATATTGGGGCGTCGCCAAGCGGTAAGGCAACGGACTCTGACTCCGTCATTCGGGTGTTCGAATCACTTCGCCCCAGCCAAAAAATTCGACAAGTTTCGACTTGTCGAATTTTTTTATCCATTGCGAAAGCAATGGCATATCATCACGCTTTAGCGTGTATCTCATCACCGAAGGTGTATATCATCAGCCGCAGGCTGTATCCTCTTTCGCAATGATGATATACAAGGCTTTCGCCTTGGTGATATACAAAACTTCGTTTTGATGATATGCACGCCTGCGGCGTGATGTGGCGCATGAGTTCAAGTCAATACGAAAACACTTAAAAATATCTTTTTTCGTGCTGTTTCGAAGGGGGAGTCGCCTGACCTTCGGGTGGCGGGCAAGGAAGCAAACGTGAAAGCTTGGAAAAAAGAGTGTAATTTTTCCTTGCAGACGACGCTTTGACGGCTCGCCGTCAATATATTCGCTCCAGGCAAAAGATTGACAAGTATCCCAATGAGAAAATGTGATACACTAGTTGAGGTTGAAAGATTCAAGAAAGACATTTCTATCTTTTTCACTCTGTGATAACGTCATGAACACGTTGTCTAATCACTACATTATTATATAATAGTAAAAAATATCTACATAAAATCTGAAAATTCCATTTTTTGGATGATTGTGAGTAATAAAAAAATATTTTTTTGAAAAAGTCGTTTAAAACGCTTGACATTATTGTGATTAGGTGTATAATATAACATAGAATGGTTATGTATGCGTGGGAAAGCGCCGTTATAATCGTTTGTGTACATTTGATAAATATATTTTTTGGAGGTTCATTTAAAATGAGCAAGAAGATTAGTTTGTTGTTGGCATTGGTATCCTGTTGCACGTTGGCTATGGCTGCTACTGGTTGTGACGCTAGCGGTGGCGTACAAGGCGGCGTAAGCGGTGGTAATGGTCTTTCCAACGCTGGTATCGTAAGCGATGAAATCAGCGCATCCGAAAACAGCGCAGAAGAAGACATCATCGCTGGTAATGGTAAAGATGGTCAAGCGGTTATCCACAAAGCAACCATCGCTGAATTGAAAGCATTCAACAACGAAGGCGTTAGAATTTATGATATTTCTGATGGTTTCCACCCCACCGAAGATCCTGAATCGGTTGCTGATCAAGCTACGCAGGAATTTGCAACGTTGGAAGTTGCATACACCTACACTGCAGTAGAATCCCTTACGGAAGTACTTAAAGGTGATTATGCTGATTGGCATGCAGATTTCTACGTGTGGACCAACGCAGATATTAAGGCTAATACCCTTGGCTTGGCTGGTCGTTATGAAGCTTGGGATGAAGGTAACTGGGTTGCATTCTATAACCCTGTTGATATCGCAGCAAATGAGGAAATCGGTATGTTGGCAAGCATGGATGGTTGTCCTTGGACGTATGCAGACGTTGTAAGAAAGGTTCAATCTTTCGACTGCGGTGCATTCGACAAGAAGAATGCTTGCAAGGGTATTACGTTGACCGTTGAACTTCGTTTGACGAACCCTACCACTGGCGAACGCATTCCTGTTTCGACCGTTGAATATACGTTCTAATCAATGAAAAGCCTTGTGACGTGCCCGGAAGTGCACGTCACAAACATTATTGGCGTTTTTTTTGAGGATTGCTCACTTAAGTTGTGAACAATTTTCATAAAAGTAAAAAAAACTATGTAAAGGCAGGTATAAAAACATGCGAAATTACAATGACTTATACATTGATATCGTCTTGTTCGAAGTGGACGATATTGTGACTGCGAGTCTTGGCGGCGTCGATTATGAAGACGATGATTTAGGTTGGGGGGAATAAGATTATGAAATTCACGAAAACGATGAAACGTATTTTTGTATCTTTGTTCTCAGCTCTTTTCTGTGTGACCCTCGCATTGTGTTTGTCGGTTAGTTCTCTGTTCACTGCAAGTGCAGCGGAAACGATTACAACGACGAAAAACATCACGTGTGCGGGCGCAAGTGTTCGTATTGCCAACGATGGTAAAAGCGGTATCCGTTTCCACGTTCAGGTAAAATCGAATGCAAGCGGTCAAGTTACTTTAGACAGAACGTACAGCAAGGATGAATTCCTTGGCTTGACGTCGGGTATTTTGCTTATCCCTTCCAACAAACTTTCCACTGGGGAAGAATTGACGCTTGATGGCGCAACAAACAAATATGCAAGCGGTGCAAAAGCTGCAAACGTTACGGGTAGCGAATGTGTTTGGGAATTTGAACAATCGGGCAATACATATTATTATGAAGCAACCGCTTACATTTATAATATCCCCGAAAAGAGCTACGAAAACAATTTTACCTTCCGTGGTTATTGTGTTGGTGAAAATGGGACGACCTATTATACGGAAAATACCAACAACACGCGTTCGGTTTCTTACGTTGCATTGCGTGCAAAGATTGACGACGTAGACACGAAGGAAACTGTAGGTGCAACCGCTGGTTATCAAGGTGATTTGCTTGCACAATTGAACAATTTCTTGCCCACGAAGTTGGTAAATGTGGATAAGAAATTTGTAAATAAAGATGCATATCTTTATCGTGTAGGTAACGGCAATACAGTGGCAATCTCTTCTTTGTTTGACACCTCGCTTGTTGCAGGCAAGAATGTAACGGATTTTGCAGATAGCATGGATAGCTACCTTAAGGTGGAAACGAAGGCGGGTAACGCTTCTTGTGAAATCTCGGGGACGGACGCTGCAAGTGCAACGTTGCAATTCAGCGGTACGGGTGTTGTAAAACTTACCGTAACGAACCCCGACGTTTATACGAGAGGTGACAATAGTGCAAGCACGACGGAAATGTTGTTTGAAGTGGTGAACGCTGTCAATGCAACCGTTGCAACCAGCGCAACTTCGAATAACGTAGTATTGTTGAACGACGTTACGTTCAGCACCTTATCCGTTCGCAATGGCTGGACGTTGTATGGCAACGGCTTCAAGATGACGGCTCCAAACGACGTGCGTTATTATCAATTCGGTTGTGGATTCGTTACAATCGGTGGTGATAAGACTAGCAGCGAGAAATATCCTGGCGGTACGTTGGATAACGTTCAAATTATTTGCCCTAACCCTTCCTATGCGGTATTGTACAATGATCAGGTTAAGGATTCTACCAATCAGCAGACATATGACTCAAATTCTCAACACTATGGGAACGTAAGAAGCGCTGTCTTAATTGATACGCCCATGGATGATACTGTTAAAATTGTAAATTCCTACATTTCAGGCGGACGAGCAGCAATCGAATCTGCTAGTGGTGCGTTGCAGGTGATTAACTCTACCGTGGAAGGCGGGGCGGTGGCAAATATTTATGTAGGGACTTCGTCTTCGTTGTTATTGAGAGATGCAACGTTAATTCAAGAACCCAAACAAGCTACCGTACATGATACCTCTAAGATCGTTATGGGCTTTAGTGTTCTTGCAATAAGTGATAATTATAAAGCCCCTTCGGTTACTTTGGAGGGCGAACTTACCCAATATGCTTGGGCTCACGAGGGGTATAAATCCTACGTGCCTAAGAATTCGAGCAGTGTGGTGGATACCGTCTTAAAGCAAACGGATTACATACACTCAATTGAGTATTCAGGCGTTGGGGCTCGTGACAGTGTTAACTTAGGTATTGCATTTATAAACCCCGAAGGTAATGCGGTGCAACCTAACAATATTGTTGACAATAGAAAATCGAATTCGGCAATTCCTTATGGTCTTACAAATCTCACAGTTGGTTTGTACGATGCATATGTATATTCCTACAAAAATTCGAGTGGTACAGTGGCTTCGTTTAAAACGAGACCTACCTACGTGCCTGCACAATCGCAAGAGACGGTATTGCCTACGGTAAACTTTACTGCAATGGAAGATGGCATCGTATGTACTTCTGGTTATACGAATGGTCTTGGTTGGAATATGAAGCTTACCTTTGACCTCGATACACTTGGTAGTTTTGATTTTTACTTTAGCGATATCACGGCAACGAAAGATGGGCGTCCCTTGTCGTATACGGTGAAGAATCGAGATACTGGCGCGGATGTCGATGCGAATAAGTTTGTTACGTTTAATGACACAATGACCAAAAACTATGTGTTGTTGATTTCGGATTATGCTTATGATGCGCAAGGTAATCTATCGTCTGAAGTGGTATATGAGTATAACTTAACCGTATCTTCTACCAAAACAAGTATTGCTGCGCCTGAGAAGGTTGCAGAACCTGGCGGTTCGGCTTTGTTGGTTGTAAAATCCAAAAATAGCGACTGGTCTTGCGCAATCCCCGCATTGGAAGGTACGCAAATTAAGTATTATAATAAAACAAATAAAGCATACGAAACTCTCGCACTTTCCTCGTTGACGCCTACTACGACGGGTAAACAAAATGGTACCAATAACTATTGGCAATATTCGGATGCAAACGGCAACTATACCTTAAAGGTAACCTGCGGTGTTATTCACGATACGAAGTCTATATACGGTATGCCCGTTGTTGTTAATAATGGCGGAAACAAGATGTACTTCACGATTTCCAGTACCAATGGTTACGTAAGTACAAGCACTGCATCCAGAACGGTGACGATTTCTTACGAATTTACGGATTCTAATGGTGGTACGTTAACGTTTAGCAAGACGTGGCAATTCAACTATGCTGATTATAAAAATGGCACGCAGTACTCGTACAGTGATTTCGTTAATGGTAACCTTAAAACTGCAAGCAGTGGTGGCTGTATTACGGCTGGTACGATGATTACGCTTGCTGATGGCACGCTGAAAGCGGTAGAAAACGTTGTTGCTGGCGATGAATTGTTGGTATTCAATCACTATACGGGTAAATACGACGTAAGCCCTGTTGTAATCAACGCGCACGCAGAATTGTCTGCTGCATTGTACGAAGTTACAAATGCTCAATTCTCTAACGGTGAAATCCTGAAGATAGTAGATATCCATGGCTTGTATGATCTTACCTTGAATGAATACGTAATGATTTCGGCTCAAAACATTGACGAATTTATTGGACACGAATTCTATTACAGCAATGGTGAGAATGGACAGACTGTAACGTTGACGGGATATAATAACACGCAAGAAGTTACGACAATTTACAGTATTGCAACGGCTGATCATGTAAACTATTTCGCAAATGGGTTATTGAATGTTCCTTCCTTCCCCGAGACCTATGCAACGGGGCAAGTGAACTACTTCGAATTTGACGAAAACATGATGTATGACGAAGCGCAGATGCAGGCTGATATCGAAACGTATGGCTTGTATACGTATGAAGATTTTGCTGATTGCCTTACGGAAGAAGTTTTCAATGCTTTGCCTTTTAAATATTATAAAATTGCAATTGGCAAGGGCTTGATGACTTGGGATAACTTGATGTTCCTTATCGAAGTTTATTTGGCTAAATAATTTAGCATAAGTCAAACAATAAAAAGCAAGTACGCTGAAAATGGCGTACTTGTTTTTTTTATACAATCACCATGTCTGTGTTAAAAATTAATATGCTTATTCTCAAAAAATACCTTTTTTCTAAAAAAGTATAGACATTCTTACAAAATTGTGTTATAATAAATTACAGTTGCTGGTAAGTAAAACTTTACCAATATTAAGGAGCAGGAGATAAAACAATGAAACTGATTGACAACGATATCATTCACGAAAATTTATTGCGTGAAAAACCGATTTTGGCATACGACGAAAACAACGATTATGAAACTTGGAAAGAGCAGATTCGCGCAAAATACATAGAATTGCTTGGGTTGGATTCTATCGCGAAGAACGCCTGCGATATCAAGGTGGAGGTCGAGGAAATCGTAGAAACAGACGAATACACTCGCTATCGCTACATCTTTGAAAGTGAAAAGGGCTGTTACGTGCCTTGTTATCTTTTGCTCCCCAAGACGGCGCAGGAGAAATTCCCCGTTTGTATTTGCATGCAGGGGCATTCGACTGGCTTCCACGTTTCCATCGGGGTAACAAAGCACGCGCAAGACGAAAACCTCATGGCGACGCATACGTTTGCGTTGGATGCGGTGAAGCACGGCTACGCGGCGTTGGCGATTGAACAGCGCGGTATGGGCGAACGTACCACTTTACAACAAAAACGCGGACCTGCGCTTGAGTGCGGGTGCTATTTTACTGCCATGACGGCATTGATATTGGGTAGAACCTTGATCGGCGAACGTGTTTGGGATATATCCAAAGCGATTGACAGCTTGGAGTATTTCGCGGATAGATTGGATCTTGACGATATCTCGATTGTGGGGAACTCTGGCGGTGGCACGGCAACCTATTACGCGGCTTGCTATGACCAGCGTATTAAGATGGCTGCGCCGACTTGTGCGGTTTGTTCGTACAAGGATAGCATTGGGGATATGTGGCATTGTTCGTGTAACTACGTGCCCCAAAGCGCAAAATATTTTGATATGGGTGAGTTGGCTACGTTGATTGCACCTCGTAAGCTCCTGGTTTCCGTGGGTGAAATTGACCACATTTTCCCTTTGGAAGGTTCGAAAGAGGTGTATTCGGTCATTGAGAAAATTTACGAAAGAGAGGGTGCAAAAGATAATTGCCGCCTCGAGATTTTCCCCAATAAAGCCCATTATTTCGACAAGGTAAAAACCTTTGGCAACATGGTTGCATGGCGTAAATAAAGACAAGAAACGAGGAGTGAAAACTCTTCGTTTTTTATATGAATTTCATTTACGTATAAAAGTTCATGTTTATTTGCACATATTTACTTCTCTACACTTGAGGAAAAAAGTGTAATAATTTACTCAAAAATCAAGGTGAAATATGTTCGATTTTTGCCACAAATGTGGAAAAATGTGTAAAAAGTTTTCAAGTGTAACTTTTTTAGGGGGAAGAATTTAACAAAACGCTTGTAAAAAGAAAAAATATATGATATAATACAGGAGTAAAATAAAACACGATTGAGGATGAAAATGAAAAAGCAACCAGAAAGATTTGACATGTACCGCAAGGCGAATAAACCAAAATGGTATTTAAAAATTGTCGAATTCGTTGGCGCGCCTTTTTATATGTTGTTTAACAACGGACACGTAAAGGTTGACAAAGAAGTTAAAAAACTGAAAGGTCCTTATTTGATTTTGGCTTCGCACGCATCGTTTATGGATTTTGCGCAGATTGTTTGCGGTCTTATGCCCAAGACGACGGGTTGGGTTATGTCGGTTGAAGAAATGCGTCGCGGTAACTGGCTGATGTACGGTATTGGCGGGATGCCAAAACGTAAATTCACACACGATATCGTGACGGTGAAACACGTGATGCGTTATATCAAACAGCAGAAACATACCTGTACGATTTTCCCCGAGGCGAGATTCTCGTTGGCGGGTATTAACGAACGTTTGGACGATGCGCTTGGTAAGCTTTGTAAACATTTGAAGGTGCCTGTGGTGTTGTTTAAGGCGAACGGCAACTTCTTGAACTCGCCCCAATGGCAAAAACGCCCGTATAAGCGTATCCGTCAGGAATCGGAAATGAGCGTTTTATTGACCGTGGACGAGTTGAAGGCTTTGACAGCGGATGAAGTGCAGGCGCGCATTGAAAAGGCGTTTGAACGCGATGAGTACCGTTGGCAGGTGGAGAAGGGTTATCACATCAAATGCAAAACCCGTGCGGAAGGGTTGCACCGTATCTTGTACAAGTGCCCCGCATGCGGTAAAGAATTTATGATGAATACCGAAGGTACGAAGCTGTGGTGCGGAAATTGCAATGCGGCTTGGGAAATGGACACGCTCAGCCGTTTACACGGTGTCAATACCGAGGCGGGTTTCTCCCATATTCCCGATTGGTATAGATGGGAACGTGAAGAAGTACGTAAAGAGGTGCAAGCGGGTATATACCATTTCGAAGATGACGTGCGTGTGGAAGATTACTATTCCACCAAGGTTGGCTTTGTCAACGCGGGTGAGGCGCACGTGGTGCATGATGAAAACGGTTTTACTTTCACAGGTACGGTGGACGGTCAGCCGTTCAACCTCAATAAACCTGTTTCGTCCATGTATTCCGTGCATATCGAGTATGATTTCTTGGGGCGCGGTGATGCGTTTGACATTGCAACGTCGAACACGACGTACTTCATGTTCTTGAAAACGGCGCAAAATTATTTGACTAAATTGCACTTTGCGCAGGAAGAACTTTACGATTATTACGTTAAAAAATAAACGGTAAATCGACCGCCCGACTATGCGTCGGGCGGCGAATTTTTTTGCGCGCGGGGGAGTTTTTAGCGTTGAACTATTGACAAATTTATACAATCTTGATACAATAGATACGCGGAGGATAAGTATGTATTATATTGGTTTGGATATCGGCGGTACGAAGTGTGCCGCTTCGCTTGGTAAAATCACAGGCGATAAAATAGAAATTCTCGCGAGAAACGAAGTGAAAACTTTGCCCTCGGCAACGGAAACGCTGATGGCATTGCAGCCCTTTGTGGAAGAATATAAGGCGCAATCGGGGGCAACGCAGGCAGGGATTAGCTGCGGCGGTCCGTTAAACAGCAAAACGGGAATCATTGTCAATCCGCCCAACTTAGCGGATGGGTGGTATAACTTCCCTATTGTCGAATACGTAAAAGAAAACTTTGGTTTAACCGCGCGTTTGCAAAATGATGCGAACGCTTGCGCTGTGGCGGAATGGATGTTCGGAGCGGGACGCGGTACGAAAAATATGATATTTTTCACCTTTGGTACGGGGCTTGGCGCAGGGCTGATTTTGGATGGCAAATTGTACGCAGGTACGAATGACAACGCGGGTGAAGCGGGACATCTCCGTCTTGCAAAAAAAGGCCCGATTGGGTATGGAAAATATGGCTCATTCGAGGGGTTCTGCAGTGGGGGCGGGATTACTCGCTTGGCGCAGGAAATGGCGATGCGCTGTAAAAAAATGCCCGCTTGCGTGGAAAAGATGGGGGGCATGTCTGCGATTACGACCAAAAAGTTGGCGGAAGCGGCATTTGACGGCGACTCGTTTGCAAAACGTGTTTTTGCAAAAAGCGGTCAAATGTTAGGGCGCGGCTTGAGTATCATGATTGATATTTTAAACCCTGAAAAAATTGTTCTCGGCGGGGTATTCATGCGCTCGCATGCGTTACTTGTGCCTGCGATGAAAAAGGAAATTGAAAAAGAAGCGCTTGGAATCAGTGCGGAAGTATGCGAAATTGTACCTGCACAGCTCAGTGAACATATCGGTGATATTGCGGCGCTTGCAATCGCAAAAGGAGTATGACAATGAAAGGAACAACCAAACAAATTTTGACGGAAACTTTGGAAAGATATCCTGCTTTGGCGGGATGTGAGGAGGATATTCTGTCAACGTATCAAACCTTATACAACTGCTTTGCAAGCGGGCATCGCTTATATTTGTGTGGGAATGGTGGAAGCGCGTCGGACTGCGAGCATATTGCAGGGGAACTTTTGAAAAGTTTTAAAAAGTGCAGACCTGTTCAAGGCGGGTATGCGGAAGCCTTAAAAATGCAAGGAGAGCGGGGGCAGGTATTGATTGAACAGTTGGAATGCGGGCTCCCTGCGGTGTCTTTGTGTGGACATGCGGCATTTTCCACGGCTTTCCAAAACGATCGCGACCCGATGTTTGTATTTGCTCAGCAGGTCAACGTTTGGGGACAAGCTGGGGACGTGTTGCTGACCCTTTCCACTTCGGGGAACTCGAAAAATTGCATCTATGCGGCGACGGTTGCAAAGGCGAAGAATATGCAAGTTGCGGCGCTGTTAGGCGGTACGGGCGGTATGTTGAAAGACCTTGCCGATTGCGCGGTGATTGTTCCCGAAAAGGAAACTTTTAAGGTGCAGGAACTGCATTTGCCTGTATATCATTGTTTGTGTGCAATGCTGGAAGAAGAATTTTTCTAAGTAAAAAGCGATTCCCCCGAAAGAAATTTTTCTTTCGGGGTTGATTATTTTGCGAATGTGTGTTATACTGTATGCAATAGGAGTAAGTTATGATAGATTGCATTATTGTAGGAAGCGGCGTCGCGGGGATTTCAGCGGCGTTGACTTTACAGTCAAATCGAAAAAGTTTTTTGATGTTTGGTTCAAAATCTTTAAGCGAGAAAATTGAAAAAGCGGAAAAAATTCACAATTATCCAGGGCTTGCGGACGTGTCAGGACAAGCCTTTGTCAAGGCTTTGCAAGCACAGTTATCGCAAGCGGAAATTGAGGTGAAAGAGGAAAAGGTGGCAGGCGTATACGCGTTGAAAGAGGGTTTTACCATTTTGACGCAGGATGGTACACAGTATGAAAGCCGCTCGGTAATCCTTGCTTGCGGGGTGGAAAGTATTAAACAAATCGAGGGAGAAGAAAACTTTGTCGGGCGCGGGGTAAGCTATTGTGCGACCTGCGATGGATTCTTGTATAAAGGGAAAACGATTGCGGTTGTTTGCACCACCAAACGCTTAGAGCATGAAATCGGATATCTTGCCGATTTCGCGGAAAAAGTATACCTGATTCCCATGTATAAAAACGTGGAAATTCATCGTGAAAATATCACCGTGATACGCAAAATGCCTGCCAAAATCGAGGGAAAAATGCGGGTTGAAAACTTGGTGTTTTCGACTCCGCCCGCTGAAGATATTCCCGCGGCTTTACCTGTAAACGGGGTGTTTATGTTGCGTGAAAGTGTTTCGCCTGCGATTTTGATGGGCGGCTTGCAAACGGAAAACGGACACGTTACGGTAGGTCGGGACATGTCCACCAATATCCCAGGTTGTTATGCCGCGGGCGATTGTACGGGCAGACCTTACCAATACGCAAAGGCGATTGGGGAAGGAAATATTGTCGCGCATTCGGTTAGTGAATTTTTGAAGTAAACTCTGTTAGGAGGCGAAATTATGGAAGAGCGCAAACGCGTGATTTTACATTCGGATTTGAATAATTTTTTCGCCTCTGTGGAGATTGCGCGTAATCCTGCATTGGCAGGGAAACCGTTGATTGTTTGCGGGGATCCTAAGGAACGGCACGGTATTGTGCTTGCAAAAAACGAAGAGGCGAAAAAGCTGGGCATTAAAACGGCGGAAACGGTGTATTCTGCTTTGAAAAAATGTCCCAACTTACAAATGGTAGGCGCGCACATGCACGAATATAAGCGATATTCGCGTAAGGTGGTGGAAATCTACGCGCGTTATACTGATAAAATTGAAGAGTGCAGTATCGATGAATGCGCCTTAGATATGACGGAGAGTACTTTTCTTTTCGGCAACGGTCGGGAGATTGCCGAGCGTATCCGCGCGGAAGTTAAAGCGGAATTGGGTTTGACTGTGTCGATTGGGGTTAGCTTCAACAAGATATTCGCAAAGCTTGCCTCTGAACTGAAAAAACCTGACGCGGTAACCGAAATCAGCGAAGAGAATTACAAGGATATCGTGTGGAAGTTACCCGCTAGCGATCTTCTGTTTGTGGGGAAATCCACAGCGGAAACATTGGCAAAAATCGGGGTGCATACCATTGGGGATTTGGCGGTGGCGGACGAGGCGCTTTTGAACCGTTTTTTGGGTAAACGGGGTAGGCAGTTACGCGTTTACGCGCGTGGTGAGGATACGGAGCCAGTTAAGTTTGAAAAGAAAAAAGAGGATTTGAAGTCGATTGGAAATTCGACCACTTTGCCCCATGATATCACCGATCGTGAGGAGATCAAGCGATGGTTTTACGCGCTTGCGGAAAGCGTTGCGGGGCGGCTTCGCGTGGCGGACGTAGGGCGGGCGAATACCGTGCATATCGTAGTGAGAAACGAGCGGTTGGAAGATACAACCTGCCAAACAAAGGTATTGCCGACAAGTCTTTGCGGGGATATCGCCAAGGCAGCGTTTGACTTATTTTGCAAACATTTCCCGTTTGGAACGCGAGTACGAATGCTAGGGATTACGGTGTCGGGTTTTGATTATCATGTGGAACAAATGAGTTTGGATGCATTTTTGTCGGGTGATAGAGCCAATTACGACAAAAAAGAGCGCGCGGAAAGTGCGATTGCGAAACTGCGCGATAAGTACGGTTACGCCAGCGTACAGCGTGGGTTGATTTTACAAGATGAAAAGTTAAGCGGTCTGGATATCCGCGGTAAGAAAGAGGAAACATCTTCCAATGAGGATATTGAATAAAAAAAGAAAATTCCGTCGATACTGAAGATATCGGCGGAATGATTTTATTTTCGCTTGTAAATAGAAAGGGCTATCGAAAAACCATTGTTTCTCGATGGCCCTTTATGACAATAAAAAAACTGCGCGATCCTTTTTCGCCGAAATTTACCGAAGCGGAAACGCCGCAGGTGACTACTGCAAAGCTACCTCATGGCACACGCAAACATCCGCTTAGTGCTGCTACATTCCTGTCCTGACACGGTTCACGGCATTACGTTGCATAAGACCTTACGATCAACATTCCTTACGGCGCGCAAACCTTCCATAAATTGCGTCTAGAAAGGCGTTCAGCTCTGCTATAGCGGATTGCAGATATAGGGTGCCGCTAACTCCCCGCCTACGCGCAGCCTATTTATTATACACTATTTTCACCGCGAATGCAACCATTTTTACCTATATTTTTGACATGCATTGCGGAAAGAGGGAAGAAGATTTTGTCAAAATTGCGCGATGACGGGCTTTTTCATTTGTAATACTTGACAATTTCGATAAAAAGGGGTATAATACGAAAGAGTATAAAGGAGAAATATTATGTCTGAAAATTGTACGCATGATTGTTCCAGTTGCGCTTCCAATTGCGCATCTCGGAAAAAGGAAAGTTTCTTAAAAGAACCACACAAAAATTCGTCGATTAAAAAAGTAATCGGCGTGGTCAGCGGGAAAGGCGGGGTCGGTAAATCGCTTACCACCGCGTTGCTTGCTTCGTTCGCACAGAAAAAAGGTATGTCGGTAGGGATTATGGACGCGGATATTACGGGTCCTTCCATTCCGAAAATGTTCGGGGTAACCGATCACGCTACGGGTAGCGAAGCGGGGATTGATACCGTGCTTTCTCCCTCGGGTATGCAGTTGATGTCCATGAACTTGTTGCTCGACGATGAAACGTCCCCGTTATTTGGCGTGGGATGGTCATTTCGGGTACGGTCATGCAGTTCTGGACGGACGTGGTTTGGAAGGACGTGGACTTGCTGTTCATTGATATGCCCCCTGGGACGGGCGACGTGCCTTTGACGGTGTTCCAAAGTATCCCCATCGCGGGTATTGTCATTGTTACCACTCCGCAGGATTTGGTAAAAATGGTGGTGGAAAAGGCGGTCAATATGGCGCGGATTATGAATATTCCCGTGCTTGGTTTGGTGGAAAATATGAGCTATCTTGCCTGCCCTGATTGCGGTAAGGAAATCGAAGTGTTTGGCAGTAGTAAAGCCAAGGCGATTGCAGCCGAATACGGCATCCCTGCAATTGCGCGTATGCCTTTGGATCCCACGATTGCAAAGTTGGCGGATTCGGGCAGAATTGAAGATTATGACAGCACGGCGCTGAGTGAAATTTTTACACAGATTGAAAAAGCGGAAAGAAAATAAATAGCGTTTTTACGGAAGATGTATGGGGTATCGAGCGGAGAAAAATAAAATAGAAAGTAAAATACGGCTGATCCGTATCATCGCTTTGTGTGTGGCGCTGGTGATTGTGTTGGGTTTGTGCGTGTTTTCTGTATTCGTACCGCCAAAAACGTGGAAATATTACGTGGCGAAACCGAGCGTTGCAGAACGCGGGGATGGAGAATTGCGTATTCATTTCATAGACGTCGGCCAAGGGGATTCTGCCTTGATTGAATTGCCCGATGGAAAAGTAGCGTTGATTGATGGCGGGGATACTTCCGATCAAGCCTCAAAGGCGGTTTTGCGGTATTTGAATGCCTTGGATATCGATGTGATTGATTATCTGTTTGTCACGCATTCGGATGCCGATCATTGCGGTGGTTTGACGGCTGTTTTACAGTATAAAACGGTACTCAACGCATACCTGCCCTTTGTGAATCCCGAATATACCACCGCGACCTATCTGCAATTTTACCAAGAAGTATTGGCTGAGGAGTGTGAAATTGTTTACACCTCGCGTGAGATGCTCTTGCAAGATAAAGAGAAAACGTATCAGTTGTCGTGTTTGTATCCGTATTCGTTGGATACAGATTCAAATATGTTGAATGGCGAGGAGCCTGAATGTTCTATATTGTGGCTGGAATATAAGGGCGTTGGCGCGTTGTTTATGGCGGACGCTACTATGGCGCGTGAGGGTGAACTTCTTCGCGATGACGAGTTGAATATGTTGCCCGTTGGGGTGGATTTGACTCGTACAAAAATTTTGAAAGTCGGGCATCACGGCAGTAAATATTCAACGGCCTCTGCATTGTTAGAATATTGCAATATTGAGGTGGCTGTGATTTCCTGCGGGAAGGGCAATCCTTATGGGCATCCAACCGAGGAAACGCTTGAGCGTTTGCGTGATGCTGAGGTGACGACGTTTCGCACGGATCGAGACGGGGCGGTTATGATTACAATTAATTCGACAGACGGATTTGGGGTAAATTTGATTAAATAAGGCTGCCATGTACGAGATGAAATGTATTTTAAGGGGTTTTCTTGGTGAAAATCCCTTTTGAATTGTCCAAACGAAAAATGAAAAAATAATAATATTTCTACGGAATAACACACTTTTTCACCTCGTTTTCATTGTAAATTATAAAAAAATTTGCTATAATATAATAGAGATAAAACGGAGTATGCAAAAGAACGTAGTTCTTTCCAAGGTAAAAATGGAAGCAATTAAGTTTGACAACGTATATTTTTCCTACGATGACGAGGAAAAAGAAAGCGAGGATACGCTGTTTTCCAACAACGCCAATTTTGCGCTTCGCGGTGTAAATTTGACAGTGGAAGAGGGCGAGTTTGTCGCAATATTGGGGCACAACGGCAGCGGTAAATCTACGCTGGCGCGGCTTACCAATGGGTTGCTTTCACCCAATTCGGGTAAAATTACCGTGTTTGGCATGGATGCGACGGATGAAAAACGCTTGTTTGATATTCGCAAACAAGTGGGGATTGTGTTCCAAAATCCAGACAACCAAACGGTTGCCTCTATCGTGGAGGATGATATTGCGTTCGGTCCTGAAAATATCGGGGTGGAGCGCGAAGAAATCGGCAGACGTATTGATTTTGCATTGAGCGCGGTAGGGATGGAGAAATTCCGTCACGCAACACCCGCGCGTTTGTCGGGCGGTCAAAAACAGCGTATTGCGATTGCCGGGGTGTTGGCTTTGAAACCCCGCGTGATGATTTTGGACGAGTCGACCGCGATGTTAGACCCTCGCGGTAGGCGAGAGGTGATGGACGTTGTTTTGCGTTTGAACCGTGAGGAGAATATCACCGTAATTTTGATTACCCATTTCCCCGAGGAAGCCTTGCTTGCCGACCGCGCAGTGGTGATGCACCAAGGTCAAATTGTGATGCAGGGTAGGCCCGAAGAGGTTTTTCAAAAGAATGAACAGTTGAAACGTTACGCCTTGTCAATGCCCCATTCGATAGGCATTTGTCGGTATTTATCGCAGGCAGGGTTACCTGTTGCGGACAGTATGGATGCGGAAACGGTGGCTTCCAATATCCTTTCCGCAATGGAAAAAGTGACGCCGTCCAATTTAAAAATTCCTCAAATGCAGGGGGCAGGTACGCGTTCATTGCGCTTTACTGTGGATAATACCGCGGAAAATGGGCGGGTGTATTGTGAAAATCTTGCCTACGTTTACAACGTGAAATCTCCTTTTGCAACCCATGCATTAAAGGGTGTGGATTTGGAGATTCGTGCGGGTGAATTTTTCGGGATTATCGGCCATACGGGCAGCGGAAAATCGACTTTTGTACAGCACTTGAACGCCTTGTTGAAAGTGCCTACCGCAGAGAAAAAGTATAAAGAAAAGAAAATAAAAAAAGGTCAACCCATTCCACCGAAAACGGTTTTGCGGGTCAATGGATATGACTTGACGGATAAAACAACAGACTTTGCTGAATTGCGCAGTAAGGTAGGGATGGTCTTCCAATACCCCGAATATCAGTTGTTTGCTGAAACGGTGTTTGAGGACGTAGCGTTCGGGTTGAAAAACTTCCGACCCGACGTAAGCGATGCCGAGGTACGGCAAGCGGTGTGCGATGCATTGACAACCGTGGGGTTGCCTTATGAGTTGGTGAAAGATCGTTCGCCGTTTGAGTTGTCGGGCGGGCAAAAACGCCGTGTTGCGATTGCGGGGGTAATTGTAACAAAACCCGAAATTTTGGTTTTGGATGAGCCTGCCGCTGGGTTAGATCCGCGCGGGAAAGAGGAAATTATGACCCTGCTTCATAACATTCACAGCGATTGGTGTAAGACGGTCATTATTGTGTCGCACGACATGGATGAAATTGCGCAAAATTGTACCCGCGCCGCTATCTTTTCGGATGGTAAAGTGCTTGCCGTTGCAGAGCCTAAAACGCTGTTTGCGGATGAAAATGCGTTAGCGGAAAAGGGGTTGGACGTGCCGTTTACGGCAAAGCTTACCACTGCATTGGCGAGAAAAGGCGTGGTAATCAACAGCGATTTCACCTTGGAAAATTTTGTGCAAAAAATGGTGGAATATGTAAAAATGAAGGGGGCAGGTACGCGTTTAACCTCTGAAGGAGGGGAAAATGCGTGAAGTTTCATTCGGGCAGTATTATCCCGCAAACTCCTTTGTGCACAAGTGCGATCCCCGCGCCAAAATTTTGTTTTTGATTGGGTATATCGTTGCGATATTCTTGGCGAAAAATTTCTATGCACTAGGGGCGTGCGCAGGGTTGTTCCTTGTGGTTGTGATGTTTTCAGGCGTTCCCTTTGGTGCGATTCTTCGCTCGGTAAAAGCGGTACTCTTTTTGTTGATATTCATGACGGTGCTTAACCTATTTTTCTATGAGGGCGAAACCGTTTTATGGAAATTCATCACCGTAGAGGCGGTCTATTATACCATCTTCTTGGCGGTGCGGTTGTTTTTATTGGTAATGGGGTCGTCGTTGTTGACCTTGACGACTACGCCCGTATCGTTGGCGGATGGCATCGAGAGTTTGCTTTCGCCTTTAAAAATTATTCGCTTTCCCGTGCATGAATTGGCGTTGATTATGTCGATTGCTTTGCGTTTTATCCCCATTTTGACGGATGAAACGGGGCGGATTATGAACGCGCAAAAAGCGCGCGGGGCTGATTTTGAAACGGGTGGATTGATGCAACGCGTCAAGGCGATTGTGCCTATTTTGATTCCCTTGTTAATCAGTGCGTTCCGCCGTGCGGATGAGCTTGGCGATGCGATGGACGCTCGCTGTTATTCGGGTAGTAAAGTTCGTACCAAATATAAAAAATTGACCTTTGGTTGGCGCGACGTGTTTGTGCTTTTGGCGGTCGCGGGATTGTTTGCGGGTGTCATTCTGCTGCGTATATATACGCAGGCGTTGATATAATCGGGGGTGAAATATGCGATTCGTGATGAAAATTGCATACGATGGTACTTCGTATGCGGGTTGGCAGCGTCAGAAAAATGCGATGTCTGTGCAGGAAGCGTTGGAAAACGCAATTTTGCAAGCCTTGGGCGTTGAAGTGAGAGTGACCGCCAGCGGACGTACGGATGCAGGCGTGCATGCCGCAGGGCAGGTTTGCCACTTTGACAGTGACACTTTGACGATTCCGCCTGAACGAATGCCTGATTGTTTAAACCGCTTTTTACCGCCTGACGTCCGCATAGTGGACGGCTGGGGCGCAAACGTGAATTTTGACAGCAATCGAAGCGCAAAACGGAAGACGTACTGTTATTCGCTGTACGTTTCCAATCGGGAAATGCCGCTGTTGGAACGCTTTGCGGTTCGTGTGGAAAATGCGCCTGCTTTGGACGATTTGCGTAAGGCGGCAAAGTTGTTCGAAGGGGAACATGATTTTAAGGCGTTTTGTGCGTCTGGTTCGTCCGTGAAGACCACTGTGCGTACCGTGTACGAGGTGAAAGTGGAAGAACGAGAGAATTTTGGCTATCGCGAAATCAAAATTTTCGTGACGGGAAATGGATTTTTGTATAATATGGTGCGGACGATGACGGGGGAATTGTTGGACCTCGCATCGGGAAAACACACGGTAGAAAGCTTGCAAACTGCCTATAAAACGGGAGAGCGAAGCTTGTTGGGGAAGACGATGCCTGCGAAAGGATTGTTGTTACTCAACGTGGAATATGAAACATAAGATAGTAAAAAATGACACGGATTTTACCGTGTAAGGGAAAGAGAATGGAAATATATAATTTTTATCAAGCGGCGGTGTTAGGGACTAGTTTTTTTACGCAAGACTACGTAAAATTATTTGTCATTAGCGACGTAATTGCTCTGTTGCTTTGGGTTGCATTTTTTGTTTTACAGGGCGTGGGGCTCTGGGTTATGGCGAAAAAGGCGGGCTTAAAAAATAGAAGTTGGGCGTTTATCCCTTTTGTGAATATTTTATTTATCGGCAAACTTGCGGGTGAGTGTAATTTCTTCGGACAACGCATGAAGAGGACGGGGGTATATGCAATGATTGCGCAGATTTTGGCGACATTGCTGTGTCTTTTAACCATTGCGTCTGAACAGTATTTGTATATCGTGCATGAGGCGTGGGGTTTGCAAATTGTCGAAACGCAGTATGGGATTATGTGGAGTGACGCGTTGCCTGCTTTTGCAAAGGGCGTGGTAAAATTCCATGAAATTAGCGGATATATTTTGTCGATTTTCCAACTCTGTTTTGAAATTTTCATCGTTATGTTGATGATGGCGCTTTGTAAAAAGTACGCGCCGAAAAATTATATGACTTTGGGTATTTTGGTGTTGTTTATACCCGTTGCCCGCTTCATTGTAATTTTCGCCTTGCGCAATCGTCAACCCATTGATTATGATGCGTACATGCGCGCTCGCCACGAAGCGTATATGCGCAGACAGCAACAATATTACAACCAACACAATCCCTACGGAAATCCCTATGGAAATCCTTACGGAAATCCCTATGGCGGGCAGTATAATCCCTATGGACAGGGGGGACAGTCTCAGCAAAAACCTGAGGAACCCTTTGGGGAATTTTCTTCGGGGCAATCGGGGACGGACGAGCCGTTTGCGGAGATGAACGAGGAAACGGATCAGTTTTTCAGTTAAGAAACTCTATCATTTCGCTTGGTTGATTTTTCATGGAGAAATCCTGTGAAATACGGTGTGTTTTATTCAGTAACCAAAACAATATAATTCAAATCAGCCTCAAAGACAGCCCTTAAAATTTAATAAAGCTAAGGCGGAAAATAAGCTTCGGTTATATTTTCCGTCTTTTTTTATAAAAAGTTGCGCCCAAACGGTTTACACTTGGGAAACTCTGTGTTATAATAGTAGCGTATATATAATCAAAGATTATATAGTTACCGCCCCGCGGAAGACGAAAAGCCGCAAAAGGAGAATAAGATATGATGGAAGAAAATATTGCCGCAATAGCAACACCCCCGGGGAAAGGCGGGGTTGCGATTATCCGTATCAGCGGGAGAGACCCCCTTGCGCTTGCGGCGAAAATGTTTACCCCTGCGGGAAAAACGAAGGTGGAGGATTTTGAACCTTACCGCATGTATCCCGGTCGTATCGACGGCGGTAATTTCGAGGACTATGGTTTGTGTGTTTACTTCAAAGGCCCTGCCAGCTATACGGGGGAAGACATCGTAGAATTTCAATGTCACGGCGGTGAAAGCGTTGCCCGCGGGATTTTAAAACAGACCTTCCGCTTGGGTGCGAAGTCGGCGGGCAGAGGGGAATTCACCAAACGCGCTTTCTTAAACGGTAAGCTGTCTTTAGCATCTGCCGAGGGTGTTGCCGATATGATCAATGGCGAATCGGAAGCCGAGGTCAAGGCAGGATATTTGCTTTACAGTGAAAAGCTGACGGATAAGGTGCGCGCGTTGCAATCGGAATTGAAAACTTTGCTTGCGGGTATTGACGTGTCGGTGGATTATCCCGAGGAAGATATTGAAGAACAGCACATTGCCGAGCTGTCGGTTGCCTTGAAAAAATTGAGAGGTGATATTCAGACCCTGACGGAAAGTTATGCGGTCGGGAAAAAGATTAAATCGGGGGTCACCGTGGCAATTTGCGGGAAACCGAACACGGGGAAGAGCTCCCTTTTGAACAGATTGCTTGGTTATGACAAGGCGATTGTATCCAACGTAGCGGGTACGACCCGCGATGCGGTGGAAGGCACTTTGGAAATCGACGGCAGAAAATTCAACCTTTATGACACGGCAGGCGTACGCGAGAGCGGGGATTTTATTGAAAATATCGGTATCGAACGTGCGGAAGCCATCATTCGTTCGGCGGACGTTGCGGTGTTTGTGGCGGATATGTCCGCGCAGGGCGGTGTGGATGAAGAAGACGCGCGTGTGCTTGCAATGGTGCAGGGCAAACCCTTGATTAAGGTAATCAATAAAATCGATATTACCCGCGATGAAACGGATACGGATGCGGACGTGTATACTTCGGCAGTGACGGGCGAGGGGATTGCGAAACTCAAACGTTTGATGTATGAAAAAGGTTTTGGCGCGCGCACGGAAGATGCGGCGTTCTTGATAGAGGAACGGCATTTCGATGCGTTGAAACGCGCGTTGGACAGCTTACAAAAGGCGATTGTTGCCTGTGAAAGCCAACCCCTTGATTTGATTGGTATTGACGTGAAAGAGGCGTGGGATGCCTTGGGCGAAATCACGGGGGAAACGGCGACGGAAGCGATTATTCAGGAGATTTTTGAGAAATTCTGCGTAGGGAAGTAAGGTCGCGAATATTTCCATGACAGACCAAATTTTTACAGAGTAAAAACTTCACTACGGCTATGCCGTAATTTCACTGTGGCTCTGCCACAACTTCACTACGGCTTTGCCGTAACTTCACTTTTTACGAGGATGCTTTATGGTTAATTTAGAATTATACAGAGTGTTCTATACGGTGGCGAAATGCGGCAGCTTGACCAAAGCGGCGGAAGAATTATACATTTCACAGCCCGCAGTTTCGCAATCAATTAAACAGCTTGAAAATCAGCTCGGGGTGCGGTTGTTTAATCGTACGCATAAGGGGATGGAGCTCTCCGCGCAAGGCGGTCAGTTGATTTTTGACGAGGTGGAACAAGCGTTAGAATTGTTGAATGCAGCGGAAAACCGCATGTCGGAAATGCGCACCTCGGCATCAGGCTTGATTCGAATCGGGGCAAGCGATACAATTTTCGAATACTTCCTCGCGGATAAAATTGTGGATTTTCACGAGCGTTTCCCGTCGGTGAAAATTGAGCTGATGGCGGACTTTACCCCCGATACCATAGAAAAATTAAAGGCGAATCGTTGCGACGTGGCGTTTGTCAATTTGCCTATCGAGGTGGACGAGGCGTTGAGTTTGCAAGGGAATTGCATGCGATTAAACGATATATTCATTGCGGGGGAAAAATATAAGGATTTGGCAAACGGCGATACGGTGCTGTTGGCGGATTTGAAAAAATATCCTTTGATTATGATGGACAAGCACACGGTGGCGCGCAGGGCGTTGGATAATTTCTTGGGCGCGCATGGTGTGGATTTGCAACCCTCTATCGAGGTAGGCAGTTGGGATTTGATGAAACGCTTGGTGATTCGCGGTATGGGGATTGGTATTATTCCGCGTGAATACGCGATGGATGGGTTGGATGCGGATGACTTGTACGAGGTGCAAACCGACCCTGCTTTGCCAACGCGTTCGGTGGGGATGCTTTTACCGAAAAATACCCACGTATCGTATGCATTGCATAGCTTTTTAGAGTTTGTGAAAAAAGGAAATTGAAAATAACACTAAGTAAGGAAAATATATGGCTAAACCGAATCAATTTTTAAGAAATTTTTGTATTATTGCGCACATTGACCATGGTAAGAGTACCCTTGCCGATCGTTTGATGGAACGTACAGGGCAGGTGTCTCAGCGCGACATGGAAGAACAGCTTCTCGACAGTATGGACATCGAGCGCGAACGCGGTATCACTATAAAGTTGACTCCCGTGCGTATGTATTATACTGCAAAGGATGGGCAGGAATACGAATTCAACCTCATCGATACCCCCGGACACGTGGACTTTACCTATGAGGTAAGCCGTTCGTTGGCGGCATGCGAGGGGGCGATTTTGGTTGTAGATGCAACGCAGGGGGTGGAAGCGCAAACGCTTGCCAACGTGTACCTCGCGTTGGAAAATAACCTTGAAATTTTACCCGTTATCAATAAAATTGACTTGCCCAGCGCGCGTGTGGATGAGGTAAAACAGGAAATTGAGGACGTTATCGGGCTGGATGCAAGCGATATCCCTTGCGTTTCCGCTAAAGAGGGTACGAATATTGAGGATTTATTGGAAGCGATTGCACAATATTTCCCTGCGCCTCAAGGGGATACGGAAGAACCTTTGAAAGCATTGATTTTCGACAGTTATTACGATAATTACAAAGGGGTTATTTTGTTCGTGCGCGTGATGGACGGCAGTGTGTGCGTAGGGGATAAAATCAAAACGTTCCTTTCCAACGCGGTATATGACGTTACCGAAGTCGGTGCGTTTGCGCCCAACCCCACCCCGAAAGACAAATTGCAAGCAGGGGAAGTTGGCTACATCGCGGCGTCGATTAAATCCATTCAAGACGTGGCGGTGGGGGACACCGTAACGTTGGCAACCAATCCCGCCCCTGCGCCGTTGCCTGGGTATAAAAAAGTGCAACCCGTAGTTTTCTGCGGCATTTATCCTTTGGACGGCAGTAAATTTAACGACCTCAAAGACGCGATTATGAAATTGCAATTAAACGACGCGTCGTTGATATTTGAACCTGATAACTCGGTTGCGCTCGGCTTTGGGTTCCGTTGCGGGTTCTTGGGTTTGTTGCACATGGAAATTATCCAAGAACGTATCGAGCGTGAGTTTAATTTGGATATTATTACGACGGCTCCGTCGGTAAGCTATCACGTGCATAAAACGGACGGGGAAGAATTTTTCGTGGATAACCCTTCCCACTTGCCCGACCCTTCCGATATCGAGTACATGGAAGAACCGATTGTGAAAGCGGAAGTGTACACCCCGCCCGATTATATGGGCTCCGTTATGGATTTGTGTAAGGAAAAACGCGGTGTATTCAAAAATATGACCTATATCGACGAACGCCGTGTGAAGCTGGAATATACTTTACCCTTGAACGAAATTGTGTACGATTTCTTTGATAGTTTAAAATCGCGCACGAAAGGTTATGCAAGTTTCGATTACGAATTGGCGGGTTATCAGCGTTCGAAATTGGTGCGTTTGGATATCTTGTTGAATGGTGAAATTTGCGACGCGCTGTCGATTATCGTATTCGAGGGCAGGGCATACGAACGCGGCAGAACGCTGTGCGAAAACTTAAAAGACGCGATTCCTAGACAGCTTTTTGAAATCCCCGTGCAGGCGGCGGTCGGCGGTAAAGTAATCGCCCGCGAAACGGTTAAGGCGGTGCGCACAGACGTCCTTGCGAAATGCTACGGCGGTGACATCACGCGTAAGCGTAAGTTGCTTGAAAAACAGAAAGAAGGTAAAAAGCGTATGCGTAAAATGGGCTCGGTGGAAGTTCCCAGCGAAGTATTCATGGAAATCCTTAAAACCAACAAGGATTAAACGAGGTGGATTATGGCAGGTATTTATATTCACGTACCTTTTTGCAGACATAAATGCTCGTATTGCGATTTTACGTCCTATCCCGACAAAATCGATTACGCAGAAGCCTACATGGCGTGTCTTTATAAAGAATTAAAAATGCGCGGTGAGGAGTTAAAGAATTACGAGTTCGATACCGTCTATTTCGGCGGGGGTACCCCCTCGTACATTCCCCCGAAATTGATTTTAGGGGCGATGAATCAAATTCGCGCGTGCTTCCGCTTGACCAAGAATGCGGAAATTACCTTGGAACTCAACCCTGGTACCATTGGTGACGCGAAGGTGAAAACCTATTTACAAGCGGGTATCAACCGCTTCTCCATTGGGTTGCAAACGGCCATCGACGAACAATTGGCTGACCTTGGAAGAATTCACAATGCGCGCGATTACGTATACGCAACCAAGTTGTTGGAAGGACAAAATTTCAGTACGGACATTATGCTCGGCTTGAAAAATCAAACCAAGGCGGATATCCAAAAAACCATCGAACTTGCGCACGCTTGCGGGTCAAAACATATATCCATGTACGCGTTGACGGTGGAAGACGGCACGCCGATTTTTACCGATTATTTGAATGGTGAACTCCCCGACGGCGACGAAGTGGCGGATATGTACGAATTTGGCAGAAAACTGTTGGAAGAAAAGGGATACAAGCGTTACGAAGTTTCTAACTTCGCCGTACCTGGATTTGAAAGCAGACACAACCTCAATTATTGGAAACGTGGCGAATATATCGGTGTGGGGGTATCGGCAAGCTCGTTCATGATGGGTAAACGCTTTACAAACACGTTTGATTTGGATGAATATATGAAATGTATCATTTCGGGGTTCTATCCTGCGGTGACCAGCGAGGACGTCAACGAAAAGGATGCAAAATTCGAATACGTTATGCTGGCGCTTCGTACCGCAAACGGTTTATCCATGAAAGGATATGAGGAAACGTTTGGCAATCCGATTGCGGAGGATTTTCCCAACGCATTGAAAAAAACGGTGAAATATCTCGACCTTGTGGACGGCAATTTACGGATTAAGGACGAGTATTTGTACGTGCAAAACTCTATTTTGGTGAATTTCATGGAGGAAGAAGCAGAATGAGGATTTTAATTGTTCGCCATGGTGACCCCGATTATGAACACGATACTTTGACCGAGAAAGGGCATAGGGAAGCGAAATTGCTCTCGGAAAAACTTTGCAAGGAAAAAATCGATCATATTTATTGCTCGCCATTGGGCAGAGCGAAAGACACTTGTGCATATACAGCCCGCGCGCTTGGTAGGGAAGACGAAGTGATTGTATATGATTGGCTGCAGGAATTTGGCTCGCCCTTGGTTTGGCCTGACGGTACAAAGCGTTATATTCTTTGGGATATGTTGCCCGATTTTTGGATGCGTGAGGAAAAAATGTTTGACAGCGCGCATTGGTTCGAACAGGATTTTTACCGCGATGCGAATATGGAAAATGTCTACCGTGCGGTGACGGATAAGTTGGATGCATTGTTGGCGGAACACGGCTACGTGCGCGATGGACATTTGTACCGCACGGAAGAAGGCAATACGAAAACCTTGGCATTCTTCTGTCATTTTGGGTTGGAAATGATTTTGCTTTCCCACCTCTTAAATATTTCCCCTGTGGTATTGACCCATCAGTTTGCGGCGTTGCCGACTTCGTTGACGACCTTGTATACCGAGGAACGCAGAAAGGGGATTGCATCGTTCCGCTGTTGCGGTTTTGGCGACGTGGGACACTTGTACGCAGGCGGGGAAGAACCCTCGTTCGCGGCACGTTTCTGTGAAGTGTATGGAAACGGAGATAGACAGGATTAAGGGTAGGCAGGTACGCGTTGAATATGAAAAAACATGTAAAAGTGGCGGCTGCGCTGCTGTTTGACAAAGGTAAAATTTTTGCCACCAAGCGTGGGGATTCTCCTTTCCCTTACGTGGCGCATAAATACGAATTTCCAGGCGGAAAAATCGAGGAAGGCGAGCGCGGTGAAGACGCGGTAAAACGCGAATTGCAGGAAGAATTGGATATGGAAGTGACGGTGGGCGGTTTGTACGCTAGCCACACCTTCGAATATCCCGATTTCATCATTACCTTGTTCGTGTATGAATGTGAAATGAAATCGGACTTCGTGTTAAAAGAACATGAGAGTTATACTTGGTTTGCCCCTGCGGACTTGAAAGAGGAAGAATGGGCGCCCGCGGACGCGGATATTTTGGCAAGCATCAAACGTGTGTTTGGCGGGATAGACGAATAAAAGGAGTGTGTATGCGGAAGGGCAATATTATTTTGATAGGTATGCCTGGCAGCGGTAAAACGACCATCGGTACCGAATTGTCTGAAAAGCTCGGTTATGGATACGTGGACAGTGACAGTGTTATCGTGGCTCGCGAGGGAAAACGTTTGCCTGAAATCATCGAACAGATTGGAAGAGAAGGCTTTTTGGATATCGAGGCAAAGGTGAACTCGGAACTCTGTGCAGACCGTTGCGTAATCGCGACTGGGGGCAGTGTGATTTACAGAGATTACGCTATGCAGAAACTGAAAACGATGGGAAAATTGGTCTATTTGCAGTTAAGCTATGAAACCATTGAACGCCGTTTGGGGGACTTAAAAGCCCGCGGGGTGGCGTTGAAAGAAGGGTTTACGTTGCGCGATTTGTACGAGGAACGTACGCCTTTATATGAAAAATACGCGGATATCGTGGTGAAGTTGGACGGTAAAACCGTCCTGCAATCGGTGGACGCAGTGGCGGAGGCGATTCAACAATGAAAGTGCAAGAGGCAAGGATAGCCATTTACGGCGCGGGTGCGATGGGTACGGTGCTTGGCGTGATGCTAAAAAGAGGCGGGCTAAACAACGTGGATTTGATTACCCGCAACGAGGAACACGTACGAGGCATGTGCGAACGTGGTGCAACCGTGGTCTGCGAGGCGGATGGGACGGAACTGAACGAAAGGGTAAACGCCATTCTTCCGCAGAATATGCAAGGTCAATACGATTTAATTTTTTTGATGACCAAACAGCGTTTCAATGCGGAAACTTTGACGGCATTGTTGCCTTATTTAAAAGAGGACGGAGCTGTTTGTACCACGCAAAACGGTTTACCCGAACCAAGCGTTGCGGATATCGTGGGTAAAAATCGAACCTATGGCGCGGCGGTTTCTTACGGTGCAACCTTTATCGGCGGGGGCAAAATGGCGTTGACGTCCAAGATGCAGGCGATGAGTGTAGAGTTTGGCGGATATCAAAATGACAATTCGAAATCAGATTTGATTGCAGATGTATTGTCCTATGCGGGTAAAGCGTGCGGCAATGAAAATTTTGTCAAACAATCGGACAATTTGTTAGGCGCGCGTTGGTCAAAACTTGCGATTAACTCGGCGTTTTCGGGGTTATCCGTGGTGACGGGCTTGACTTTTGGCGAAGTTTCCAAACGCAGCAAAACGCGGAAATTGGCGTTGGGGATTTTGAGAGAATGTATGTCTGTTGCCAATGCGGCGGGGGTAACGCTTGCGCCTATGCAGGGGCACGACATGGAAAAAATGTTAGGCGGAAAAAACCTGATACAACGTTTCATCGCGTACATGGTATTGCCTTTTGCGATGAAAAAACACAAAAAATTGGTTTCAGGTATGCTGAAAGACGTACAAAAAGGCAGAAAGTGCGAAATTGATTTCATCAACGGTGTGGTATGTAAAGAGGGCGCGCGCGTAGGCGTGGAAACACCGCTTTGCAAACAAGTGGTGGAAATCGTTCACGGTATTGAAAACGGCTTGTACGAAATAGATTACAAAAATACGGACTTTTTCGTTTAACCGCACAGCGGGAAAACGGTCAATTATACTGAAAGGCTCTGTCGCATCGCTTGGTTGATTTTTGACGGAAAAATACTGTGAAATACTGCGTGTTTTGTTCGGTTACAGACCGCTGAGGGGTATGCGCCCTTGCAAACCACTTGTCTTTCTTGTATTTCTCTCGTCAATTCGCTAAAATAAATTTCAGCTAAAATCAACCATTCTCTGTGACATCGCTTACTGAAAAAAATAAAAAGAGGAAATAGATTATGGATTGGAACAAACTTGCGGAAGCTCTTATTCCCGACGAAAACGTAAAACCCTTGGATTATTATGAGGCACAATATCCCGAACGCGACCTGCCGAAAGGCGCGCAGGTTACTCGTTTGGCGCCCAGCCCCACGGGCTTTATCCATTTGGGTAACTTGTTCGTGGCAATCGCAAATGAACGCATTGCGCATCAAAGCGGCGGCTTGATGTATTTGCGTATCGAAGACACCGACTTGAAACGTAAAGTGGACGGTGCGGTAGAAGCGGTAAAAAGCGCATTGCGTTATTTTGATATCCGCTTTGATGAGGGCGCGGAAATTGAAGGTGCAGAAAATGCATACGGACCTTATTATCAACGCGAACGCGCTGAACTTTACCATGCATACGCAAAAGAATTGATTAAGCGTGGGTTGGCATATCCTTGTTTCTGTACGGAAGAAAGCTTGACCGCGCTTCGCGAAAAACAGACGGAAGAAAAGAAAATTACGGGCTATTATGGTGAATATGCGGTGTGCCGTAACTTGACCGAGGAAGAAATTTACGAAAATCTCAAGGAAGGCAAACCTTACGTTATCCGCTTGCGCTCGCAAGGCAGTGCGGAAAATAAAATCACCTTCCGCGATGAAATCAAGGGGGATATCACCGTCACCGAAAATGACCAAGACGTAGTTATTTTGAAATCAGACGGTATTCCTACCTACCATTTCGCGCACGCAATCGACGATCATTTCATGCGTACGACCTTGGTTATCCGCGGTGAAGAATGGTTGGCGTCGCTGCCTATTCACATTGAACTCTTCGACTTGCTCGGTTTCCGCAGACCTAAGTATGGACACAATTGCTCCTTGCAGAAGATTGACGGGGAGACACGCAGAAAACTTTCCAAGAGAAAGGACCCTGAACTTTCGTTGGAGTTCTACCGTCAAGAAGGCTACTATGCCCGCGCGGTAAAGGTGTACATGTTGACGTTGCTTAACTCCAACTTTGAAGAATGGTACCTTAAAAATCCCGATGGCGCGTTGGAAGATTTTAAATTCTCTATCGGTAAAATGGGTAAGAGCGGTGCGTTGTTTGATTTGAACAAGCTCAGCGATATCAGCAAAAATGAATTGGCGAAGCTGTCCGAAACGGAGATGTATGATTTCCTCAAGGCTTGGGCGGATGAATTTGGTACGGAAACGCAGAAATCCTACTTTGCAGATAAGGATTATCTTTTGAAGATTTTGACCCTTTGCATGGGTATTGGCGGTAAGAAACGCAGAAAGGACTTCACCACCGCAAAGCAAGCAATGGAAATGATTGCATATTTCTTTGACGATAATTTCGCGTGTGAATATCGTTTCGATGCGGCAACGGTGAAAACGGTGCTTGGCGGCTTTGCGGAAATATACGATTATGCAGACGATTGTTCTGCATGGTTTGATAAGGTGAAAACGGTCGCGGCGGCAAACGGATTTGCCACCGATATGAAGGCGTATAAGGCTGACCCGACGGCATTCCCCGGTAACGTTTCGGACGTGGCGGAAATGTTGCGTATTGCGACCACGGGTCTTGCAAATACCCCCGACCTTTGGACGATTATGCAAATTTTAGGTAAGGAAAAAACGCTTGCGCGCTTGAATAAAGCCATCGGAAATTTATAATAAAAACGACTTATAGGAGAATGGTTATGGTGAAAATTTTACAGTACGGCGAAGGGAATTTTTTACGTACGTTTGTGGATGCCTATTTTGATGATTTAAATAAAAATGGGGCAGGCATGTACGAGGTGAACATTGTAAAACCTATCACGTTTGGCACTTTGGAACGCTTTGAAAAACAAGCCAATAAGTACCATATTGTATTGCGCGGTATGGAAAACGGAAAGGCGGTGGAAAACGTATATGCCATTGATTCGTTGGCGCAGGTTATCGACCCGTTTACGAACCCCGCGGCGTATTACGCGTTGGCGAAAGACCCCGATTTGAAAATTATTGTTTCCAACACAACGGAAGCGGGGATTTGTTTTCATGACAGTGATGAGATGGATGGATTTGAAACCATTACCTATCCTGCAAAATTGACGAAATTTTTATACGAAAGATTTAACGCGGGGTTGGACGGTGTGTATTTGTTGCCCGTTGAATTGATTGATAACAACGCAGATGCGTTGAAAACCTGCGTGGAAAAGTATATCGAATTGTGGAATTTACCTGCGGAGTTCAAGGCTTGGAACGAGGCGGAAAACTTCTACTGTAATACCCTGGTTGACCGTATCGTGTCGGGGTATCCCCGCGACGAAGAAACCAAGGCGCATTTGCAAGCGTTGATTGGAAAACAAGACGATTTGGTGTCGATTGGCGAACCGTTCGGTTTGTGGGCGGTGGAAAAGAAAGGGGATATCGCTAAATATATTAAGGAAGGCGTGCACAATATCGAGGTGGTATTGACCAATGATATTGGGTATTACAAAAAACGTAAAGTGCGTGTTTTGAACGGCAGTCACACCAATCTTGTACCCACGGCGTTGATGCTTGGTGCGGTGACGGTGTACGATTGTATGACGGATAAAAAGCTTTCGGCGTTCGTGGAAGATGCCTTGAAGGCGGAAATTATCCCGTTTGTGTCGAACGATATCCAGGCAACGACTGCGTTTGCGGACAGCGTGAAAGATCGTTTCATGAACCCTTTCCTCAACCATCAATTGGTTAGCATTTCCCTCAATTCCATCTCCAAATGGCGTGCAAGAGTGTTGCCCTCGTTTAAGGATTACTACGATTGTTACGGTGAAGTGGCGCCCTGCTTGACAATTGGTTTTTCTTATCTCATGGCGTTGTATTCGTCTATCGAAAAGAAGGGGGATAAGTATATTGTACAAGTGCCCAACCGTGAAATTGAACTCAAAGACGATTTGCCGTATTTAGAATATTTTGCAAACGGCGGTTCGGTTATAGACTTTATGGCGAATGCAGACGTGTGGGGTGAGGATTTGACCGCCTACGCAGGGTTTGCAGACGCTGTATTCGGAAACGTAGAAAAAATTAAAAAAGGAATTTGTTTGTTGTGAAAACGGTCATTATTAACGAGAAAGATAACGTCGGGGTAAACTTGGACGGAGATGATAAAATCCCTGCAGGTCACAAGTTCGCATTGACGGATATTGCCGAGGGTGAATACGTTATCAAATACGGTGAAATCATCGGTAAAGCTACCCAAAATATCCTCAAAGGGGATTGGGTACATACGCACAACGTGAAATCCCATTTAGATGAAAACGTGGCATACAGGTACGAGTTTAACGCCAATATTCCCGAAAAAACCGCTTTGACTTTTCAAGGTTATAAGCGTGAAAAAGGGCGGGCGGGGATTCGCAACGAAATCTATATTATCCCCACGGTCGGTTGCGTAAACAACGTGTGTATCCGTTTGGCAAAAGAAGCGCAAAGCTACGTGCAGGGAAGTATCGATGGGATTTATGCATTGCCCCATCAGTTCGGCTGTTCACAGCTTGGCGAGGATAACGAAAATATTAAAAAATTGCTGTGCGCGATTGCGTTGAACCCGAATGCAAGTTTTGTATTGATTGTCGGGTTGGGTTGTGAAAACAACGGTTTGGACGGCATGAAAGAGTATCTCGCGCCCTATGGCAGAGAAAATATCGCGTACTTTAACTGCCAAGAAGTAGAAGACGAGCACGCCTATGGTATGTCGATTTTGAAAAACTTTGCGGATAAGGCGAAGGATTTGAAACGCGAAACTGTGGACTTGTCCGAGCTTTGCATTGGGTTGAAATGCGGCGGCAGCGACGGATATTCGGGGTTGACCGCCAATCCTTTGGTAGGCAAAATTTCCGATCGCGTCGTGGGCGCAGGCGGCAGCGCAATTTTGACCGAAGTGCCCGAAATGTTCGGCGCGGAACAGTTGCTCATGAATAAATGTAAAAACGCGGAAGTCTTTGAAAAATACAAAAAGATGATTGAGGACTTCAAGGCGTATTATACCACGCAAGGTTTCCCCGTCTATGAAAACCCCAGTCCCGGTAATAAAAAGGGTGGGATTACCACCTTGGAAGAAAAATCTTTGGGCTGTATCGAGAAAGCGGGCTCAAGTGAAATCGTGGACGTTTTGGCGTATGGCGAAATGCTTGGTAAAAACGAAAACGAGGGGGGCGTGTACGCGTTGAATGCGCCTGGTAATGATTTGATTGCGGCAACTGCCTTGGCGGCAAGCGGGGCGCAAATCGTGCTGTTTACCACGGGCAGAGGCACGCCGTTCTCGACTTTTGTTCCGACGATGAAAATTTCCACCAACGATCGTTTGGCAGGGATGAAGCAGGGTTGGATTGATTTCAACGCTTACGGCATGGACGAGAATGGCTTGTTTGATTTGATTTTGAAAACGGTCAATGGCGAATATAAATGTAAGAGCGAGGACGTGCGCGAAATCGCATTTTATAAAACGGGGGTAACATTATGAGCTATTTGAGAGAAAATTTTTTATTGACGAATAAAACGGCGGAAAGGTTGTATTTTGGCTATGCCAAGGATATGCCTATTTTCGATTATCACTGCCATTTGCCCGAAAAACAAATTTTGGCAAACGAAACGTTTAACGACGTGTATGAAATTTGGTTGGCGGGCGACCACTACAAATGGCGCCTGATGCGTAATTTTGGCGTGGATGAAGCGTATATCACGGGAGATAAATCGCACAAGGAAAAATTCCTTGCCTATTGTAAGACCTTGGGTACGGCGTTCGGTAATCCCTTGTATCATTGGTCGCAGGCGGAGTTGAAAGAATTTTTCAACTGCGAAATTGAAATCAACGAGCAAAATGCGGAATTGATTTGGTCGTGGTGCAACGATTACATCGCGCTGAATAAAATCACGCCGCAGAAATTGATTGAACAATCCAACGTGACCCATCTATTCACGACCAACGAGATTTTTGACGACTTGACTACTTTCCCGCAGATTGCGGAAAAAGGGTATAAATTCAAGGTAATCCCTGCATTCCGTGCGGATAAAATCATGAATATCGAGGCGGTGCAATACAATGATTTCATCGCGAAGCTTGGCGAAGTTGCCGACTTGACCGCATTGGAAGAAAAAATCGAGGAACGCTTGCAGGCGTTTATTGCGGTGGGTACGACGGCGGCGGACGTAGCCTTGCAAAGCGTATATCCCATTGCGGAGAAAATGGATGCGGAGCGCGTCTTTGATAAACGCAGGGCGGGTGAAAACGTTACGGATGCCGAAAGTGAAATCTTTAAAGGGTATTTGACCTATTTCCTTTTCAAGCTTTACGCAAAATACAATATTGCAACCGAATTGCACGTGGGGGCAATGCGCAACAACAACGCGCAAATGTTGGCGAAATTGGGGTTGGATACGGGGTATGACAGTATCGCGGAAGACAATTCCATCAAGTATATGTCCCGCTTGTTCGATAGATTGAACAGTGAAAATTCGTTGCCGAAAACGATTGTATTTAACCTCAATCCTAAGATGAATACGGAAATTATGACCTTGATTGGATGTTTCCAAAGTTCGGAGGCGAAAGGAAAAATGCAATACGGCCCCGCATGGTGGTTCTTGGATAATAAAGTCGGTATGGAAAAGCACTTGCAGGATTTAACTGCGACGGGGCACATCGGTGCGTTTGTCGGGATGCTGACGGACAGCCGTTCCTTGCTTTCCTACCCTCGTCATCATTATTTCCGTCGTATCTTGTGTAATTATTTCGGTGCGATGATGGAAAAAGGTGAAATGACGACGGATGAAGCGTTTGTCGGTGAAGTGGTAAAAGATATCTGTTACCGCAATGCCATTGCTTATTTAAATATGAATTAAAAAATTTCTATTGACAAAATCCGACAAGTGTAGTATAATGTAGAAAATCGCGCGGTGCGCGTGGGTAAGGAGGTTAAAAATGGCTTTTTGCAGTAAATGCGGAAAAGAATTGACGGATGATGCGGGATTTTGCAGCGGATGCGGTGCGGCAGTCGGTGTGTCTGAGCAGAAAAAAGACAATCAACGCAAGGTGTCCTTTGACGGTGAAGTACATAAATGTCCCAACTGCGGGGAAATTTTGAAGGGATTTGAAAGTGTTTGTTCGGCTTGCGGTTTTGAAATCCGCGGTACGAAAACAGCAGAATCCGTACAAGAATTTGTGAAAAAGTTGGAGGCATTGGACGGAGAAAAGGGCGGTTCAGCTTGGCTTGCACATCAAGCGTTTGGGGAAGGTCAGCTGTCACCGATTGAGGAAAAAAAGGTGAATTTGATTAAAAATTTCCCTATCCCCAACACAAAAGAAGATATCCGCGAGTTTATGATTTTGGCGTCTACAAACCTTGACCCTGTCTTGTATGAAAGTCAAACAAAAACGGCAAAAATTGCCTTGATGGGCGCATGGAAGGTGAAAATGAATCAAGCCTATCAAAAGGCAAAGATGAGTTTTGGCGATGGTGCTGACTTCCGCAGTGTTCACAAAATTTACGATGAAAAAATTTTAAAACCTAAGAGGAAGAAAATGACTCTTATCGGGCTTGCGATTGCTGTGCCTGTTATCGTTGCGGGCGTTGTCCTTGCCCTGGTTTTACTGTAAAGTATCGAGGTGAACGGTATGGAATACAATAAGAAGCAGAAAAATATGCAAATTAAATTCGGGGTGCCGTACTTTGATATTTTCGACCCTCGTTTTTCCAACTTTGCCGTGCCCGTGGCGGTGCGCGGTTCAATCAGTTTTAAGGTGAAGAGCCATAAAAAGTTCTTGCGCCAATACGGAAAAAACAGCGAAAGTATGGAAGAATTTCAAACGCGTTTGCGTAACGCGGTGGCGCGCTACGTGAAAGAATGTATCGTGGCTATTCCCGAAAAATACGGCTTGCCCGTATTGCAATTGGAAAGAAGATTGGAAAAGATTACTTCCATGTTGCAATCGAAGTTGAAATCCCGCGTGAAAAAGGATTTCTTCATCACGCTGTCAGCGGTGGATATTACTACAATCGAGGTGGATAAAACTTCGGATGGGTATCAACAATTGAAACGCGTAACCGAAGACGTGGAAACGGACGTTTTGTTGGCGCAGGCGGAGTTGAGCATCAAGAAGATGCAGGAAGAACAGCGCATCGAAATGGAAGATTACGAAGCGGAAGTGCAACAAAACCGTGCGGGCGTAAAGAAAAAAGCGCTCATCGGCGGTATTGCGATTGGCGCGGTTGTGGTGATTGCGGCGGTTGCTGCGGTGATTTACTTTTTGACGAAATAAGATTGATAAGGACGGTGGCGAGCCGTCCTTATTGATATAAAAGCGAATCCGCTTTATTGTGTGATAGGATACGATTGTCGAAAAAACAGGGAATGGCTTTTTCGACGGCTTTAACTTAAAAGAAGGTGAAATATGCTTATAAAATTAAACGAAATGGAAGAAAAGGAATTAAAAAACTTTTATGGCGGTGAGGGTGCGCTGTGCGCGAAACTTTATGCCGATGGGCAAAACAAAATTTTGCGCGGTCGGCTAGCGGTTGGTTCTACGGTGGGGGTGCATACCCATGAAACAAGCGCGGAGATTATTTTCATTCTTTCAGGGAAGGGAAAATCCGTTTGTGATGGGAAAGAGGAGTTTTTATCCGCAGGGGATTGTCATTATTGCCCCAAGGGGAGCGAACATTGTCTAATCAACGAGGGCGAGGAGGATTTAATTTTCTACGCAGTGGTACCGCAACAATAAATCATTTACACGCAAAACACGGTAATGTGCATAAAGTATGTACATAAAACGAAAGGACGGTCTGTTGACCGTCCTTTTCTATGCCCGAAGATCGGGAAAATATTCAAAAAAATCCGCCTGTGCCGCACCTCGGCGAAGGGTGAACCCGCTTTTAGCAGGTGGGTGCCGCATCTGAACGCATCGGACTTTCCGTAAAACAGACCTTGCCTATCGCCCCGAATGACCGCTCCCGAATATATAATGTGGATTCCGCAAATACGCCGAACTCCGAACACCGCAGATCTATGATAATTATACAATATACACGTGAAGCTTGTCAACTATTTCGCGCCGTTTAATTTTTCCAAAAAGGGAAAAATTTCCATTTCAAAATTCAAACCATACCGTTTATCGGGTACTTCAACGGCTGTGCGCCGAATGGATGCGGCAACAAAATCTGCCGACAGTTGAATGGCTTCGCGTTCACTTTTACCGCGCGCAAGGCATCCCACGAACGCCGAAGCAAATACGTCGCCCGCACCGCAGAAAAATCCTTCCACGTTTTCGTGGTCAAGCGATTGAGCGTTGCCTTCTTTGTCTGTGAAGTATACCGAGACGTTTCCGTTGTCCGTCAACCCTGTTACAATCGGTTGGGGACAAAGCTCATTCAGGCGTTTTAAGCCGTCCAAGACGTTGTCTTTTGTTAAGGGAAACGGCATATCAGCGAGGAAACACGCTTCGGTGAGATTGGGTAAAATATATTGCGCCCCACGGCAAAGCCCGCGCATTTTTTCCACGTATTCGGGGGTGAAACCTGCGTACAGCTTGCCATCGTCTCCCATGACGGGATCGACGATGAAGATTCCGTTTTCTTGTAGAAATTCTTCCCTGATACGGGCAACCAATTCAATTTGTTCGATGGAACCAAGATATCCGCTGAGGATATAATCGAACTTCAACCCTAAGCTCTTCCAATGTGCCAAAATACCGTCGATCTCATCGGTTAAATCCCGAAAAGTATACCCTGAAAATCCGCCAGTGTGGGTGGAAAGGATTGCCGTTGGTAATACGTTGCATTCTACACCGCATGCGGAAATGATGGGCAGAGCAGCGGTTAGCGAGCATTTTCCTACGCAGGAAACGTCGTTGATGGCCAATATACGCATTTTTTTACTATCCTTTGAAAAGAAAATTTGTAATTGTATTATAAATCCCTTGCTTTTTTTTGTCAATCGGATTAAAATGGTATCGTAAGAAAAAAACACAAAATTTTACAAAACGAGGTAGAATATGTTTATTACAGGCGAAACGAAATCCAACGTAGTATCGTTTGCGGATTTTGAAAAGTATGAAAATGAAATCGTGACCATCAAGGGTACGATTCACAATATCCGTATGATGTCCGACTTTGCGTTTGTCATCGTACGTACGGCGCGCGAAACCATTCAATGCGTATACGCGGAAAGTTTCTCCGATTATCGCATGAGTGAAGACGTAAAAGAAGAATGTGCGGCGAAGATTACGGGTAAAGTGGTTGCGGGCGAAACCAAGGACGGTTCCAAGCGTTTCGAGTTGCAAATCCACAATATCGAACTTTTGTCCCACCCCGCGGAAATTCCCCCCGTGGTTATCACGAAGAAGCAGGTAAACTGCGATCTTTCGACCAAGCTTGACTACCGTCCCGTTACCTTGCGTAACCCCAAGGAACGCGCGATTTTTAAATTGCAGGAAGGTATTCAACGCGGTTTCCGTGAATATTTGTCCCAGCAGGGCTTTACCGAAATTCACTCGCCGAAGATTAACTTTGCGGGGGCAGAGGGCGGTACCAACGTGTTCAAACTTGACTATTTCGGTAAACAAGTATATCTCGCGCAATCTCCTCAGCTTTACAAGCAGGCGATGGTTGCTGTGTATGAAAAAGTGTTCGAAATCGCACCCGTATTCCGTGCGGAACACCACGATACCAGCAGACACTTGAACGAATATATCTCCATGGACTTTGAAATGGGCTTCATCGACAGCTTTGAAGATATCATGCAGATGGAAACGGGCGTGTTGAAATATATCATGAACTTATTGAAGACGGAATATAAAAACGAAGTGGAACTTCTCCACATCGATATCCCTGAAATCACGGAAATCCCCGTATTGAAGTTCATGGAAGCGAAAGAAGTTATCATGAAGAAGTTTAAATATCAGCCTACGGATATGAAGGACTTTGACCCTGAAGAAGAACAAATTTTGGGTAAATATGCAAAGAAGCAGTTCAACTCCGACTTCATTTTCATTACCCATTATCCTTCCAAGAAGCGTCCTTTCTATACGATGGACGACCCGGAAGATCCCGAATACACCTTGTCGTTTGACTTGTTGTTCCGTGGTTTGGAAATCACGTCGGGCGGTCAGCGTGTGCATGATTACAACGAACAAGTTGCAAAGATGGAAAAATTGGGTATGAACCCCGAAGAATTTGCGACTTATCTTATGTTGCATAAGTACGGTGCGCCTCCTCACGGCGGTCTTGGCTTGGGGTTGGAACGTTTGACGATGCACTTGTTGGGTGCGAAGAACGTGCGTGAGGCGACGATGTTCCCTCGCGATATCAACCGCGTTTCTCCATAACCAACCTGACGTTGGACGCAGTAAGGTGTCTTTTCGCTCGTGTTTGCAGACAGCTTCGCGCATTCACTTGAAAATACTCCTGCGCCTTGAACTGCTCGCATCTATACACTTTACCAACCTGACGTTGGACGCAGTAAGGTGTCTTTTCGCTCGTGTTTGCAGACAGCTTCGCGCATTCACAGTGATATGTGAGGTGAAATAAAGAAAGAGTGATAACACTCTAGACAAGGTCCAGCGGAACGCTGGCAACCTGACGTTGGACGCAGGCAAGATAATCTTGCAGCTAGTAAGGTGTCTTATTGCTCATGTTTATAGACAGCCTCGCGCATTCACAGCGGTTATTTACAGAATATATGAAGAAAACAATCACGGTTGACGACCTTTGCTGTCAGCGTTGCGCCGAGCAGATGGCGGTGAAAATTGCCCTCATCGACGGGGTGCGCGCGGCAAAGGGGAATTATAAAAAAGGTTTGATTTTTATCGACGCTAATGAAAACGTAACGGACGAGCAAATCAAATCAGTCTTCGAGGGTACGGGTATGAACGTGCTTTCGATTGAAAAGCGAAAAGGGATTTTTGGCTAACAAAAACAATAGAATCCCCGCAAATTGCTTTACAAATATCTTGGAATAAGATATAATAAATAAAACTGAATGAAAAAGCGTTTATCAAGGACAACGCTTTTGCGTAAACCCCGCACAGAGAAATTCCGTTTTGCTGAGAGGAAAAAGGGGCGCGTAAAAGATATCACCTTGCCAGCTGATTCGACCAAATCCCCTACATTATTATAATATATATAGGGAGAGTAATCGGATACGGGTTTGCATGCCGTTATCAAGTGCAACAAATGATGGTTTGTTTTGGTGGTTAAAAAGCCGTAGTGTTTTTCCAAGACACTACGGTTTATTTATTTTAAATTAAAAGGCTCTGTCACATCACTTGGTTGATTTTTGACGGTAAAATACTGTGAAATACTTCGCGATTTACTCGGTTACAGACCGCTGGGGGTATGCGCCCTCGTAAAACGCTTGTCTTTCTTGTATTTTTCTCGTCAATTCGCTGAAAAGAAATTTCAGCTAAAATCAACCATTCTCTGTGACATAACCAATAAAAACTCATACGAGGAGAAAAAAATATGTCTATGTATAAGAAAGTCGACACCTCTTTAAACTTTGTCGAAAGAGAAAAAGAGATTGTTGAATACTGGAACGAAAAGAAAGTATTTGAAAAGAGTATGCAGGCTACGGAAGGGAATGCGGAATTCTCCTTCTACGACGGTCCTCCTACGGCAAATGGTAAACCGCACATCGGGCATATTTTGACCCGTGTTATGAAGGATATCGTGCCCCGTTACCAAACGATGAAAGGAAAACACGTTTTGAGAAAAGCTGGTTGGGATACCCACGGCTTGCCCGTAGAACTCGAAGTCGAAAAGAAGCTCGGCATGGAAAATAAATCCGAAATCGAAAATTACGGTATCGAACCTTTTATTGTAAAATGTAAAGAATCCGTTTGGCAGTATTCCAACGAATGGAAAAAAATGTCCGACCGCGTTGGTTACTGGTGCGATATGGACAATCCTTACGTGACCTATCATGATGATTATATCGAATCGGAATGGTGGGCGCTTAAAGAAATCCACAAGAAGGGTTTGCTTTATAAAGGTCACAAAATCGTTCCTTATTGCCCCCGTTGCGGAACGGCGCTCTCCTCGCACGAAGTTGCGCAGGGTTATAAAGACGTGAAGCAGTTGACGGCATTTGTGAAGTTTAAGGTGAAGAAAGAGGAAAACACCTACATTCTTGCTTGGACGACTACGCCTTGGACGTTGCCTTCCAACGTTGCGCTTTGTATGAACCCCGCGTTCGACTACGTGACGGTACAAATGGAAGAAAGCGGTGAAAAATATATCCTTGCGGAAGGTTTGTTGAAAAACGTACTTGGTGAGGAAGGTTACACTGTTCTTTCCACGAAGAAAGGTATCGATTTTGAATACACCGAATATGAAGCGTTGTATCCTTTCGGGAAGGAAAAATTCAACTACCGCGAAAAATCCCATTACGTTACTTGCGACAACTACGTAACTTTGTCTGACGGTACGGGTGTCGTTCACATTGCGCCTGCATTCGGTGAAGACGACTATAAGGTTGGTAAGCGTTACAACTTGCCCGTGGTGCAATTGATTACCGAAGAAGGCAAATTCCCTGCAGGTTGCGGTGACTTCACTGGCGTTGGTGCGCAAGCGGCTGATCCGTTGGTTGTAAAAGAATTAAAATCCCGCGGTCTGCTTTTGAAGACTATGGAATTTATGCACAACTATCCTTTCTGTTGGCGTTGTGATACTCCGCTCATCTATTACGCACGTTCCAGCTGGTTTATCAAGGTTACGGCAATCAAGGATAGATTGATTGAAACCAACCGTTCGGTAAACTGGATGCCTGACACGATTAAGGAAGGCCGTATGGGTAACTTCCTTGAAAACGTAATCGACTGGGGCTTGTCGCGTGATCGTTATTGGGGTACGCCTTTGCCCGTTTGGGTTTGCGAGGATTGCGGTGAAATCGACGTAATCGGTTCGCGGGCAGAATTGGCGGAAAAGTGCGGTGCGCCGAAAGATATCGAATTGCACCGTCCTTACTTGGATAACTTGACCTGCAAGTGCGGTAAGTGTGGTGGCAAAATGGCTCGTACACCCGAAGTTATTGACTGTTGGTTTGACTCCGGTTCGATGCCTTTCGCGCAATATCACTACCCGTTTGAAAATAAGGAAGTCTTTGAACAGACCTTCCCTGCGGACTTCATTTCCGAAGCGGTTGACCAAACCCGCGGTTGGTTCTATACCTTACTTGTAATTTCTACCTTGCTGTTTGACAAGGCGCCGTTTAAAAACTGTATCGTGCTTGGTCACGTAAATGATAAAAACGGTATCAAGATGTCCAAACATAAGGGCAACGTTGTTGACCCGTGGACAGTTTTGGATAAGCAAGGCGCAGATGCTGTACGTTGGTACTTCTACACTTCGTCCGCACCTTGGTTGCCTTCGCGTTTCTACCCTGAAGCAGTCAGCGAAGCGCAAAGAAAGTATATGGGTACTTTGTGGAACACCTACGCGTTCTTCTGTTTGTACGCGGATATTGATAACTACAACCCCGCGGATTATGATTTGAAGACGTGTAAGCTTTCCTTGATGGATAAGTGGATTTTGTCCAAACTCAATACGCTTATTGATACAGTAGATAAAAACCTTGCGGTATATAATATTACGGACAGCGCGCGCGCGTTGCAGGATTTCTCCGATATCCTTTCCAACTGGTACGTACGTCGCGGCCGTGATAGATACTGGGGCAGTGAAATGACGGAAGACAAGGCGGCGGCTTATACCACGCTTTGGTATGTATTGACAACCTTTGCGAAATTGACTGCGCCTTATACACCGTTTATCGCGGAACAAATGTATTTGAACCTCGTCCCTGCATTCTTCAAGGATGCGCCCGAATCCGTTCACCTTTGCGATTTCCCTGTATATGATGGGGCAATGGTTGACGAACGTTTGGAAAAGGGCATGGATACAGTGCTTGATGTGGTAAACCTTGGCCGTGCGGCTCGTAACGCGGGCAACGTGAAAAACCGTCAGCCTCTTTCCGAAATGTACGTTGTTACGGCAAGAGCAGGGGATTTGGATGAAGGCTTAAAAGCAATTGCCTTGGATGAGCTGAACATTAAAGCGTACAAATCCGCGGAAGATGCAAACGAATTTATCTCGTACAAGTTGAAACCGCAATTGAAGACAATTGGTCCTAAGTACGGTAAGAAACTTGGTATGATTAAGTCCTTCTTGGAAAATTGCGATGCGAAAGCTGCAAAGGCTGTCGTGGATGCGGTGAAAGACGGCGGACAGTACGTGATGGAAAACGACGCGGAAGTTATCTTGGTGGAAGAAGACTTGCAAATCTTTACCGAAAGCAAGTCGGGTTTCATTTCTGCAAGTGATAAAGGCGTAACGGTTGCACTCAATACTGCGTTGACGGAAGAACTTATCATTGAGGGTATCGAACGTGAACTCGTTTCTAAGGTGCAAGCAATGCGTAAGGAAGCCGACTTCTTGATTACCGACCGTATTTCTATATATTATATTGCGGAAGGAAAAGCGAAGGAAGTATTGTCTACGGCAATGTTTAAGGACGACGTATTGGCGGTTGCTGTGACCGAAGGTGCTCTTGAAGGCGCGGATATCACCAAAGAAGTGGATGTAAACGGCGAAAAAGTGACCCTTTCTTTGGTTAGAACGTCGAAATAATAACTTTTTTCAATTTTTTTCAAAAAACTTTAAAAAAGCATAAAAAAATAGTTGACAAAGTTAGAAGCAAGTGGTAATATATACAAGCTAACGCGACCGAGCAAGCGAAAAGCACTGAGAAATAAAGAATTTTAAAAAAATTAAAAAAACTTTAAAAAAGTGTGAAAAAATGCTTGACAAAGGTAAACGGTTTGTGGTATGATATACAAGCTGTCGCCGCGGGAGTGGCTAGCCCGAACTGTGGTTCGGTTTCAGAAGATTAAAAATGGAATAAGAAAGAAATGAGATTTTATTTGACAAAAATGCAAATGAAAGGTAATTTCCGTTAATTTTTT
>SVIN01000040.1 GCA_015069495.1 Clostridiales bacterium | reverse complement strand
GCGCCTATTTCTTATACGCCGATGAATACGGTGAGGGAAAAGACGGCAGACGAACCACAGAAATTGGGGGCATATTCTCCGTTTGGACAAGTTGAACAAATGAATCAAAAACCCGTCCAGCAAGAGCGTATGCCTATGGACAGCCGTGAAATTTTATTCGGTGGCAATCCTGCGGAAAATTATAAAAAGAATCTGCTTTTTGATCCTAATGCGGGGGTAAACCAACGTCCGATAGAGATTGATCCGCGCGTTAGTGAATTTGTACCTTCATATACGGATTCCTATCAAAATTTCGTTAACAACGATGAGGAACGGTATCGCCCTGCGGCTATCTTTACACAGCCTTCCCAATCTCCATTCGTTCAAGAACCTGAGATTCCCGATAGGGAAGAATATTTACAGCCAATGCCTTATATGCCAGAAGAAGAACCGACTCCGCAGGAACCGATTTCTTATCCTGCTTATGAGGAAGCAACACAGGCAGAACCTTCCTTTGGTTTCGGTCGAGATGCCGAACCTGAAACAGTGGAAGAAAAACCTTATCAAAGACACGAGTATATGGACTATTTTTCACCGTCCAATCCTCGTTTATTTGAAAACGAATTGCCGACGAGAGAAGAACCGAGTGAACGATTCGGACTTCGTGATTATGAGGAAGAACCTGAAGAACGCAGTTCTCGCGGGTTGGATATTTTTGATGAACCCGACGACAATCCTTACACGTTGCGCGAAGAAGAGCCTGCGCGCCGTATCGAGGAAATGGATATCACTGAGCGCGGTGCAAGGGTAGAACCTGCCAGCTATCTTGGCTTGACGAATAGGGACACAAGTTTGAGTGAATCCATAAAAACCCCCGAACAGCCAAAGCCTGCCAAGCCTCGCATCATTCGTCCTTACAAGCGCGTGCCGTTGGATGATTTTGATTGCCGTGACGTAGAGCCCTGCGCAAACGACGTAGAGGTGGAACAGACCAAACAAGATATTATCGCAACTTTGGAAGATTTCAAGGTAACGGGCGCAACGATTGCCTCGGTAACCTTTGGACCTACCGTTACGAGATACAACGTTGCATTACCGAGAAGTACTTCACCGAAAAAGGTGGTTGCATTGGATCAATCGATTGCAATCAGTTTGCATTCTAGCGGGTTGAATATTTACCCCAACTATGAAGACGGTGTTGTCAGCATCGAGGTTCCTAACAAGGAAAGACAATTTGTACAGCTTGGCTGCATGTTATCGGGTAATACCTTCGTTAATGCGCCTGCGGGCTCTTTGATGTTTGCCATGGGTAAAAACGTTGCAAACGCCAAGATTTACGGTGATATTTCCAAGATGATTCACCTGCTTGTTGCAGGTTCTTCTGGCTCAGGTAAGAGTGTTTTCCTCGGCGCGTTAATCGTCAGTATGATTTATAAATACTCGCCTGAAGAATTGCGGTTGATTTTGATTGACCCGAAGAAAACGGAATTTGTTTTGTATAATAACTTACCGCACTTGATGATCAATGAAATTATCACAGAAGTCAATAAAGCGGTGCAGAGTTTGAATTGGGCAATCGGTGAAATGAATCGCCGCTATACCTTGTTTGAACAAATGAGCCGTTCAGGGAAATACGTGGTAAACCTTGACCAATATAATGAACAATTGGAAAAGAATCAGCGTTTACCTAAGATTGTTATTATCATTGACGAACTTGCCGATTTAATGCTTGCTGCGAAAAAGGATATTGAAGACAAAATCCAAAACTTAACCCAAAAAGCTCGCGCGGCAGGTATTCACTTGATTGTTGCAACGCAGCGCCCTTCGGCGGACGTCATTACGGGCGTTATTAAGAGCAACCTCTCCACGCGTATTGCATTTGCGGTTGCTTCGGAAGTGGACTCCCGCGTTATTCTTGACCAATCCGGGGCGCAGAAATTACTCGGTAAAGGGGACTTCTTATATTCGATGCCTGGTATCAATACTCCTGTGCGTGTGCAAAGTGCGTTCATTTCACCAAGCGATTCGCAAAAGGTGGTTAACTTTATTAAAGCAAACAATGAGCCTTATTATGATGAAGAAGCAACTGCATACATCAACAATACGCGTATGAGCGATGATGATTCCCCTTCAGGCGATAAAGCGGAAATTGACCCGATGAGCATTGAAGCTTTGCGTCACGTTATTTTAAGCGGCAGCGCATCTATTTCCATGATACAGCGTAAATGTTCCGCGGGATATAACCGCGCTGGCAAAATTATCGAATGGATGGAAGATATGGGGTATATCTCCGCGTTTGACGGTGCGAAAGCAAGAAAGGTCTTGATTACGAAAGAAGAATTTGAAAGTAAATACGGGCCTTTATAATATTAGAAAGTAGGAAATACAAATGTTATCAAATAAGATATTCGGGGTAATATCCCTCGGATGTGATAAAAACCGTGTGGATTCGGAAAAATTGTTAGGGCTGATTAAGGAAAGAGGGTACACCTTGACAGATGACTTGACTAAGGCTCAAATCGTCATTGTCAATACCTGCGCTTTCCTGCAATCGGCGCGCGAAGAAGCGATTGAAACGGTTTTTGAATGTGCAGAGTATAAACAAGGGAAATTGGAAAAACTAGTGGTGACAGGTTGTCTACCGCAGAAATTCATCGATGAACTTTACCAGCCCTTGCAGGAAGCGGATATTTTCTTGGGTATCAACGATTACGAGAAAATTTTCGAGGCGTTGGAGAAATCTTACCAAGACAATGAACGACAAAATTACGTAGGGAAAGGCAAGGATGGCTATATCCACAGTCGCGTCTTGACGACGGCCGAACATTTTGCTTATCTCAAAATTGCAGATGGTTGTTACAATCATTGTACCTACTGTCTAATTCCCAAAATCCGCGGAAAATATCGTTCTTACCCCATGGAAGAGTTGTTGAAAGAAGCAGAAAACTTGGGGGATACAGCAGAACTAATTTTGGTTGCGCAAGATACGACTCGTTACGGTGAGGATTTATACGGTAAAAATTCTTTTGTGGAACTTTTGCAAAAACTGTCGGCGTTGGGCAATATTCATAAAATCCGTTTGTTGTATTGTTACCCCGACGTTATTACGGACGAGTTAATTGACGAGATTGCAAATAATCCTAAAATCATCAAATATATGGACATTCCTTTGCAACATTCGGAAAACCGCGTGTTGAAATTGATGAACCGTAAAGGGACTCGCGAAGGGTATCTGCAACTCTTCAAAAAATTGCGTCAACGCGTACCTGGTATGGCCATTCGCTCTACTTTTATCTCAGGATTTCCCACGGAAACGGAGGCGGAATTTGAAGGGATGTTGCAATTTGTACGTGAAGCGAAATTGTTTAATTGCGGATTTTTTGCATACTCGAAAGAACCTGATACGGGCGCATACCGTATAAAACCGCAAATTCACCATGCGACGAAAAAACGCCGTGTGCGCGCTTTATACGAAGCGCAGGCAGAGGTTTCTGCAAATATCTTGTCGGGGTTCGTCGGAAAAGAACTTGAGGTTATTTGCGACGGTATCGATTATGAAAAAGGTTGTTTTGTCGGCAGAGCATATTTCAGTGCGCCGGATATTGACGGGAAAGTATATTTTTACGCAGGGGAAGCCATGCAGGGCGAAACCTATACCGTTTTGATAGACCGCGCGGATTGTTATGATTTGTACGGACATACCGAGGATTATGAAGGAGAAATAGAATTATGAATTTACCCAATAAAATTTCTTTGACAAGAATATTGATGATTCCCGTGTTCGTTGCGGCATTTTTCTTGGATGGAATTCTGCCTTTCGCGTTTGGGATTTCGGCAATCATTTTTGCCATTGCGGCTTGCACGGATTTTATCGACGGCAAAATTGCACGTTCGCGCGGTTTGGTAACCAATCTTGGTAAATTCCTTGATCCCATTGCGGATAAGGTGTTGGTTTCCACGGCAATGCTTTTGTTATTGACCATGAAAGACAGCCTTTTTACGGTGCTTGGCGATGCGTGTGAAGGGATTTATATTGCAACTGCGATTTGTACTTGCGTGATTATGGCGAGAGAATTGATTATCAGTGCCTTCCGTCAAATTGCGGCGGCAAACAACGTCATTATGGCGGCTGAAAAGCTTGGTAAATACAAAGCAGCTTGCCAAGACGTGGCAATTTTTGTGTTGATTTTTGCAGGTGGTTTGTTGGAATTTAACGAAACGCTTGCGCTTTACGTCACGTGGGTAGGACTTGCTTTGTTTGCGCTTGCAACCATATTGACAATTGTATCGGGCATTTCTTACGTTGTAAAGAATAAACAAGTTTTGAAGGATAACTAATCGATGAAAACACTGACCGTGCGCACGATGGGTGCAAACCATGCATGTGTGGAAAAAGTAATTTCAACGCTTGAACAATGCGCCGAAAAGGGAATATCTCACCACCATGTACGCGATTACGATGAAGACGTGATTCAAATTCACTATGATGTGAATACCTCGACATCGCTTGTCGATGATATTATGCGGTACGCAGTGGAAGTGTTGGAGGTTTCGCTGTATGCTTTAGACGATGTGACTTTGGAAGAACAAGTTGTAACCTTGTTGAAATTGCGAGGTAGGCGTTTAAGCGTTGCCGAATCATTTACGGGCGGAGGCTTGGCGCGTCGAATTGTGTCCGTTTCGGGGGCAAGCGAAGTGTATTTTGAAGGGTTAAACACCTACAATGAGCTTTCAAAAATTAGGCGCTTAGGCGTCAATCCAGAAACGTTGAAAACAAAAGGTGCGGTTTCCGAACAGACAGCGTATGAAATGGCGGTCGGCTTGTTGAATACAAGCGATTGTGATATGGTGATTGCCACAACGGGGTTGGCAGGACCAAATTCTGACGCTTCAGGATTGCCCGTAGGGTTGTGTTTTATTGCCGTAGGCTCGCGCGAGCGCATACGCGTGTATCAATATAATTTAAACGGCTCTCGCAAGGAGATTACGGAAAAAGCAATCAATTATGCCTTGTATTTGGCGTACAAGCAATTGAAAGATATGATATAGAAAAAAATGATAGGAGAATATATAAATGGCAAACGAAAAAAACACGGAAAAAATGAAAGCTTTAGACGCCGTATTGTTACAGATTGAAAAACAATACGGGAAAGGTTCTATTATGCGTCTTGGTGAAGAAGCAGGACAAACGGAAATTGAGGTAATTCCCAGCGGGTGCTTGACCTTGGATTTGGCTTTGGGTATCGGCGGCTTCCCGCGCGGAAGAATCATCGAAATTTACGGTCCTGAATCTTCTGGTAAAACGACGGTTGCTTTACATGCGATTGCTGAAGCGCAAAAAATGGGCGGTGTAGCTGCGTTTATTGACGCGGAACATGCACTTGACCCCGTTTACGCAAAGAAATTGGGCGTAAACTTGGATGATTTGTACGTTTCACAGCCTGATACTGGTGAACAAGCTTTGGATATTACGGAAGCATTGGTGCGCAGTTCCGCTGTGGATATCATCGTTGTGGACTCGGTTGCGGCGTTGACACCGAAGGCTGAAATTGAAGGGGATATGGGGGATACACACGTTGGTCTGCAAGCGCGTTTGATGTCGCAGGCATTGAGAAAATTGACGGCAATTGTCAATAAATCAAAAACTTGTGTTATCTTTATCAACCAACTTCGTGAAAAGGTTGGCGTTATGTTTGGCAACCCCGAAACGACTCCTGGCGGTAAAGCGTTGAAATTCTACGCAAGTATGCGTTTGGATATCCGTAAGACGGATACTTTGAAAGATGCCGACGGCGTAATGGGGAACCGTACCAAGGCAAAGGTGGTAAAAAACAAACTTGCGCCCCCGTTCCGTCAGGCGGAATTCGACATTGTATTCGGGGAAGGAATTTCACAGGAAGGCTGTATCATGGATATGGGCGTGCAATATGATATCTTGGGTAAGAGTGGTTCGTTCTTCAGCTACAACGGGGTGAAAATTGCGCAGGGGCGTGAAAAATTGCGTATATATTTGCGTGAAAATCCTGAAATTAAGGCAGAAATTGAACAAAAAATCCGTGATGTCGCAAATGGGAAAGGATTGGGCGAAGCCGAAGAATAAGAAATTGTATATGCAAGAAAAAGCAAAATGCCTCGTGTGTTTTGCTTTTTTTACATTTTTTGTAAAAATTATTCATTTATTAGCCAACTATTTTTCGTCAAACCATTGACTTTTGCCTAAATATATTGTACAATAGTAGCGATAAAGAAAATTATAATGCGAATTTTTTGGAAATTCGTTGTCATAATCATTTTATCAAATTTAATTTTAACACAGGAGGCACAAAGAAATGCAAAACTTTAATTTGAGCAGCCTGTTTCTCGTTGACGTAGGGGTAACAATTGTAATTGCTGTCATAGCGGCAGTGGTTGCGTTGGTTTTAGGTGTGGTATTTACTTTGCTCGTTTATAAGAATAATACCGAAAAGAAAATCGGTTCAGCAAACGAACGAGTTGGTAAAATTATCAGCGACGCAGAAAAAGAAGCTGAGCGCATCAAGACCCAAGGAAAAGAAGAAAGTAAGCGTGCATTGAAAGAAGCGTTGCTTGAAGCAAAGGAACAGGACTTAAAATTAAGGAACGAATTTGAACGCGAAACCAAGGAAAAGAAAGCTGAAATTCAGCGTATGGAACAGCGTTTGACCCAAAAAGAGGACGCTATCGACAAAAAGTCGGAAGCACTTGAACAGCAAAAAGCAAATCTTCACAAGAAAGAAGAAGAAGTTGAGCAATTGCAGGAAAAATTAAATTCCCAGCACGAGCTTATGGTGCAGGAATTGGAAAAAGTTGCACAACTTACCCGCGAAGAAGCAAAGAAGCTGCTGACGGAAGAAATTTTAGACGAAACCCGTCACGACGTTGCTATTCAGGTTCGCAACCTTGAACAGCAAGCTAAGGATGAAGCGGATATCAATGCGAAGAAATTGATTGCGCTTGCCATTCAGAAATGTGCGGCTGATCAGGCATCGGAAATCACTGTTTCCGTTGTTCCTCTGCCCAACGATGATATGAAGGCGCGTATTATCGGCCGTGAAGGTAGAAATATTCGCGCGCTTGAAAATGCAACGGGTATCGAATTGATTGTTGACGACACGCCTGAGGTTGTTATTCTTTCGGGTTTTGACCCCGTAAGACGTGAAATCGCAAGATTGTCCTTGGAAAAATTGATCAACGACGGACGTATTCATCCTGCTCGTATTGAGGAAACGGTGGAAAAGGTTAGCCGTGAAATGGATATGCAAATCAAGGAAGCAGGCGAAGCCGCTGTCTTTGAAGCAGGTATTTTTGGCTTGCACCCCGAATTGATCAAGTTGATTGGGCGCTTGAAATTTAGAACCAGCTATGGTCAAAATGTGTACAAACACTCGGTGGAAGTATCCATGTTGGCTGGTCAAATGGCAGCAGAACTCGGTTTGGACGTTAACTTTGCAAAACGCGCAGGGTTGCTCCACGATATTGGTAAAGCGGTTGACCAAGAACAGGAAGGTACGCATATTCAAATCGGTGCGGACTTGGCGAAGAAGTTTAAAGAAAATGCTAACATTGTCAATGCTATTATGGCGCATCATGGTGACGTAGAACCTAAGACGATCGAAGCTGTGTTGATTCAAGCAGCCGATGCAATTTCGGGTGCGCGCCCTGGTGCTAGACGTGAAACGGGTTCTAACTACGTGAAACGTTTGGAAAGATTGGAAGAAATTGCTTCTGGTTTCCATGGCGTTGAAAAGAGCTATGCAATCCAGGCAGGTAGAGAAGTTCGTGTTATTGTAAAGCCTGAACAGGTTGATGATGCACAAGCTTTATTCCTTGCAAAGGATATTGCCAAGAAGATTGAAGCTGAATTGGAATATCCCGGTCAAATCAAGGTAAACGTCATCCGCGAATTCCGCGGTGTCGAATACGCGAAATAAGCATGAAAAATCCCTTTGTTGTTGCAAAGGGATTTTTTGCAACTTTTTTAAATTTTTTTCAAAAAATAGGCGTTATATAGTTGACAACTGTATTAAGATTTACTATAATATCATAGTAATCTTTGATTGCTGCTATGGCTCAGTTGGTAGAGCGCGTCCTTGGTAAGGATGCAACCTACCCTTGTATAGTTGTTCTAAAACGGTCTAAAAAATTGCATACGCTGCTATGGCTCAGTTGGTAGAGCGCGTCCTTGGTAAGGACGAGGTCACCGGTTCAAATCCGGTTAGTAGCTCCATATGAATTGACCTTGAAACGTGAACTATAAATGTTCAGTTCCAAGGTCTTTTTTCATGCAAAAAGATAGATGTTTCAAGGGAAAACATCTTGTTGTACATTATATTTTAAATTGAACAGTAATTAGTAGAAAAATAAAATTGTAATATGAAAACAAAATAGCCTTTCGATTTTCGAACTATATATGTTCAGTGTCATTTTCGCTCTTTTCCTTATGCTTACTGTAATAGCGAGATTCGAAACCATTAGGTGTTTGGTTCATCAAAATAGAATGGGGACGCTTTTCGTTATAAAAGTTTATGTATTCATCTATCGCTTCAAAAAAATCTCGTTCACTTTTGAAACGATAACGATATAAACCTTCTCTTTTAAAGCTTCCAAAAAACGATTCAATCACAGAGTTATCATAAGGTGTACCTGGTCTTGAAAAAGATTGTGTGATGTTAAGAGATTTTAAGTACTTTCTAAATTCATTAGACGTATAATTGCTGCCCTGGTCACTATGAAATAACAAGTTACTACTTGGTTGTCTATTTTGATAAGCAATTTTAAAGGTGCTTTTTGTTAATTGCGTGCTATTATGCTTGGAAACTTTGTAAGCAATTATTTTTCTTGCATATAAGTCTAATATTGCACAAATATAGTACATTCTATTAAAAACACTAAAATAAGTGATGTCGCTAACCCAAACTTCGTTTGGGGCGGGAACATTAAATTGTTGCTGCAAAATATTCTTTTTTCTTTCTCGGTGTTGGTTATAAAGTTTCTTGGCGTATCCACGAATAGAAAACAATCCGTTTTCGTGCATAATTTTTGCAACGGTTGTTTCTGCAATAGCATAACCGCGATCTTTTAATATTGCATAAATTTTACTAGCTCCGAAAACTTGATTATTCTCATGGAATATTTGCTCAATAATCGGTTGCATTTCAGAGTGTCTTTGGGCTGATTTTGTTGCTCCATTTTTATTTCGCAATATATGATTGTAATAACTACCCTTAGCAACTTGTAAGGCTTCGCATAAAATATTGACAGTATAATCCTTTGAAAGCTGTTTTATCGCTTCATACTTTTGATTTAATGGAGCGCTAGGCGGACAGGGGGAACGTTGAAGTATTTCTATAATTTGTTTTTGCCTTTGTGCGGTTTGTTCCAAATCATGTAGGTAGCGAAAGTTGGGAGATTTGCCTTTTTTGAGCCTTTGATTATGCTCTTTAATCCAAGTATATATCGTAGTTCGCGATATACCTTTTCTGAGAGAAATACTTGAAATAGTTTCGCCGTTTAGATAGCTACTTACAATGTCGAGTTTTTCTTTTTGTGAGTAATGTTTCATAATTTTGTCTCCTTGTAAAAATATAGTAAGAAGGATTATATCAAATTTATGCTATATTAAACAAGTAAAAAAGCCTGATATTATAATATCGGCTTATGAAGTATTAAAGTTAACAAGGAGTTCAAATCCTAGTGTTTAATTTCGTATGGATCTTTTTTATCCATGCGCCACAAAAATCGACAAGTTTCGACAAGAAGCTTGTCGATTTTACTTATTACCTATTCACTCTTCACTTTTCACTAAAAAGCTTTTCGATTTTTGAAAGAAATAAGTAATAGCGAATAGTGAATAGTGAAAAAGTGCGGAAAAATTATAAAACGAAATTGATAAGAATTGGTTCAAATCCTAGTGTTAAATTTCCTATGGATCTTTTTTGTCCATGCGTCACACGGAACGCTTTTGGCGTTCCTTTTTTTATTGCGCCGACCTCCTGCATTATAAAAAAAGGACGAGGTCGGGGTGACGCTCGCAAGCTCGCTATTCCGTCGCGTAGCTCCTTACAAATCCGCCTAGTAGCTCCAAAAACCGACTTTTATGTAAGAAAAATGCATAAAAGTTGGTTTTTTTGTACTGTTTTTGCATAAATATTCACTCAAAACAGCGTTTTTGGCAGGGTTTGGCGACAAATTTGGCGACAAATCAATCATTTTACTGAGTTTTTAAAAGCTTTAAATAGGGAAAGAAACTTTATCCATTTCTTTACGCAAAAATTCATCAGAGAAATGAGTATAAACTATGCCGATTAAGCGTTGTGGGGAATCTCCCATCCAAATATCTACGATTTCTTGACGTACAAATTCTTGGCAAACAGTACAGAACGTGTGTCTAAAGGAATAGGGTGTTTTATCTCTAAATATTTCTTTGTACCACTCATAGTAGATTTTAGCTGTAACGCCAAAAGTTAGCGGTTGCGTCCAATCAATATAAGTGTTAGCTTCTTGCGGAATAGGAATCTTCTTAAATTCAATTTTACCATTTTTACGCTTACGGTTTCTTGCGATTAAGAAATCACCTTCGCGCCTGAGTTCTTCATCGATTTCACAAGGACGTAAGCCAAAGAAGAAAAGGATATAAGAC